>NZ_JAHXRQ010000059.1 GCF_019392335.1 Mameliella sp. CS4 | reverse complement strand
GGCGCCATTCCGTTCCATAGGACATAACTCCTGCAGCCTGCCGACCGATAGGTCGGCAGGCTTTTGTTTTTACGCCCTAATTTCGACCAGAATTCGTGCTCTCAGGAGAACCTGGCGGGAAGTTCGAACTTCCCGCGCGGAGCACGTCCATCAGCGTGATTTATTTCGGGATTAGCCCACAAGGCCAATATAGGAGGCGCGCGAGCTCTTGACCAAACGGACGAAGGGACCGAACGAGATGGAGAGCCTCAGTAACCTTAAGCTCGCGCAAGTATACCCGCTCGTGTCGGGCGACACAAATCTCAACTGCTGCGGTGATCCCGACTGCGGCAACTATGGCATCGAACCGGCGCCCACGAAGTATTCCTTCGTCGGCAGGGGAGCGCAGGAGAAGCGCCTTCGTGCCGCGATGTCCGATGCTTCCATTGCGAGGGGAGTCGGACGCTACAAGATCACTGCCGAAGGTGACAAGAAGCTCCACCGTGAGACCAGCGCCTTCGAGTTCGCCGGTGCTCCCAGGGCTTGGGAAGACGGCCGGATGCTCACCTGCTTGCACCAACGAGGGAACGCCGAATGCGGGGTGAGCGGGAGGCTGCTGTCGAACAGTGCCTACGAGGAAGAGCTGAACCGCCTCTGGACGCAGAATGGCACCCTGGAGGGCCCCAGGTGCGGGAACTGCGGGACCGGCTATCTGGAGGCCCCTCACGAGTTCGTCTTTAATGGAGCGAACGGCAAGCCATCGGGGTCGGTTGGCCGGAAGAAAGGCTCGAAGACGCGCGCGCGGTCGGTAAGGGTTATTCACAAGCCCTGCAGGGGCGCCCCAGGCGCGCGCTTCACGGTTTCCAGCGAGCACCGCCGCCAGAGGAGGCGCGATGACAACCTCCGCATTCTGGCGATGATCGTGAACGGCCATAGCCTACACGATATGCGCCGCATGCTTCGCACTCCGCGCGGCGAGACAGAGCCCGGGATGTCGCGCTTGTATGATCGGATCTTCTGGCTGGAAAAAGTCCTGCTGGCCTATGAGCGCGCCCAACTGGCGGAGTGGCGGGCGAAGGTCGATCGCCAACGTATCAAGGACGGAAAGCCCTATACCCACACCCGGATCGCGCATGACGATATCTCGATCAACGTGAACTGGGAGACGAGGACCGATCGGCGGCTGACACAGCTGAACTGTTCCATCAGCGCGGATATCAGGTCAGGTTATGTCTTCCGTTGTGATGTGGACTTCGACCCGACGGTCGACCCCCTGGACGTCGTGGAAGAACACTATTTCGGCTCCACGCAATCTGTCAGTGTCCGGAAGCAATACCGGAACAGCGATGGGACATTCACCGCGCCACTGATGCACTTCCAGCGGCCTACGGCCCGCTTCGACGAGCCTGCGCTCTTCGCGTCGGCAATCGGCAAGCTCCATCGTTTCATCTATCGGACGGACAAGGCTTTCGACGCTGCAAATCTCCCACTTTCCCCCGATGCAAAAAAGGCCCGAAGCGACGCCACAAGGCGGGCCGGGGAGATCGAGTTTCTACGCGACAAATGGTTCAACTTCGTCAAGCAGGAGCGCGACGGACGCGGGAGTTTCCAAGGCATTATGACCCGCGACACCTACACGAAAGCCGCATCGCTCGCCTGCGTGCGGGATATGATTCCGCCGGGAAAGATGACCCTGGTTGGCGAGCAGGAAGGCACGATGGGGCGTGTCGTGCCCCACATCTTTCGGGAAGATATCCTGAACGACAGGTTCGAATGGGCGATCGTCTCCTTCGACAAGGACGCCTCGAGCGACTGGATTGATCAGCGCAAGGACGAGTTCCACGTGAGCTTCGATGCCTGGCGGAATGCCTACCCCCATCTTGCGTATTGGGATGCGCTTCAAGCCTGGGCTGCGGCGAATACCGGGCCCGCGTTTCGGCCCCTGCGAGATGGCACCAGAAAGCCATGGCCGGGGCCGAACTTCGCCTCCAAGGCCTACCCGCGGCTATGGCTTCGCAGCCCTGTTCCCCGCGCCAACGAGGTGGACAAAGTCGTTGGGTTCCCAATCTTGTCGCCGCGCTATCGGTCCGAGTATCGCAAGCTCGGGTTTGACGATACGATCCAGGATCCAGAGCTGAGGGCGGCAATCACCAGAAGAATGACGATGGCCACTCTTCAGCCTGTGTCCACATTCCAGAACGCGCTGCGAAATCGTGTCAGCATCGTCGAACGAGCGGGGGGACGCAGTGCCCGAAAGGGCTCGAGCTACGTCAATGGCTCCGCATACAACCCGCGGGTCCTGATCGCGATGCTGAACATCTGGCGGATCTATTACAACTTCTTCGACTGGCGGACCTATGCATCCCCGGACGAGGACGAAAGAACGGCCCAGGAAGAGGATCAGCCCGCCACTCCAGGCAAGGCTGAGGGCGAGATGAACAGCAGACCGGCCAGAGCCGTGCGTCACCTCAAGGTGCCGGGAACCAATGAAACCATTGAAGTCCCTTTGCGGCGCAAGACCCGTGTTCGCCGAACAACGCCTGCGATGCGTATGGGGGTTCATTCGGCTCAATACTCCACCCCATCATCCGTGCGATCGGACGAGGAGATCGAAGGCAGCGCGGATCCCAATCGCGATCCCGACGAGGTGCAGCAAGAGATCCTACAAGCAGGGGAAGGCCTGGAGCCTGTCGACAAGAAGAAGGATCGGCGTCGGGACGATCGACCACGTCTCCCGAATCTCTCGAGGATCCTCTACCAGCCCTGGCTATTTCACGGCACTCCGATGTGGGGCAAGCTACAAGGCCGATAGCGCGCCATCGAAAACGGAAACGAGCGACAGAAAATCCGCCGCTCGTGTCCTACAACTCGGAATGGCGCCG
>NZ_JAHXRQ010000058.1 GCF_019392335.1 Mameliella sp. CS4 | reverse complement strand
TCACGCCGCCGAATGATGGCACGCAAAAGGGGAACAAGCTCGACTTACGACTGGCCCTGAAAAAAGGGGCAGGTCAGATCGAGAGTCAGCTTGTGGGTAATCATCGAATCGATCTCGACCTTGCCATCCATGTACCAGTCGACAATTTTCGGCACGTCCGTACGGCCCCTGGCACCGCCGAAGGCCGTGCCTTTCCATACGCGTCCTGTCACCAGCTGGAACGGGCGGGTGCCGATCTCGGCCCCAGCGGGAGCCACGCCGATCACTACCGACACGCCCCAGCCTCGGTGTGAACATTCCAGCGCGTCACGCATGACCTTCACGTTGCCGGTCGCGTCGAAGGAGTAGTCCACACCGCCGATCTGATCGATGCCGCGCTTGGTAAGGTTGACGATCTCGGCGACGGTGTTCTCGACCTTGGACGGATTCACAAAGTGCGTCATACCGAACTTCTTTGCCATTTCCGCTTTTGAATCATTGAGATCCACGCCGATGATCATGTCCGCACCCGCCATGCGCAGGCCCTGGATCACATTCAAGCCGATCCCGCCAAGGCCAAAGACCGCCGCTGTTGACCCGATCTCGACGCCAGCGGTGTTGATCACGGCGCCGATGCCGGTGGTCACGCCGCAGCCGATGTAGCAGATCTTGTCGAAGGGCGCGTCTTCGCGAACCTTGGCCAGCGCGATTTCAGGCATCACCGTGTGATTGGCGAAGGTTGAACAGCCCATGTAGTGGTAGATCGGTGTGCCATCCAGCATAGTGAACCGCGTTGTGCCATCAGGCATCAGCCCCTTGCCTTGCGTTTCGCGGATCGCGGTGCAGAGGTTGGTCTTGCCCGACAGGCAGGAATAGCACTGACGGCATTCGGGAGTATAGAGCGGAATGACATGGTCGCCGGGTTTCAGTGTCGTGACGCCTTCGCCGCATTCTACCACAACGCCAGCCCCCTCGTGTCCGAGGATCGAAGGGAACAGGCCTTCTGGGTCGGCGCCAGAGCGCGTGAACTCATCGGTGTGGCAAAGCCCGGTCGCCTTGATTTCAATCAGAACTTCGCCCGCCTTGGGGCCATCCAGATTGACTTCCATAACCTCAAGAGGCTTGCCTGCCTCCAATGCCACAGCTGCACGTGTTTTCATGTACCATCTCCCGAAACAACGGTTTCGGCGACACTGCTGCATGGCATTGCCTGGCACAATTAGTCATTAAGTATCGGTTTATGGGAATTTACAGCTGGCGTATTCTCATTTTTCAGGAGACCTTTTGTCGGACAGAAATAACATGACGACGTGGACACCTCTCGTTGCGAGGACGTTGAAGCTTCGGGCGATTTCCGGTGACAAGAAGTCCGGTGCAGGGAAGGGTTGAACTAATGGGAAGCCAAACCAGAACGCAGATACAAGGATACTCCTTGTTTAACGAAGCACGTGTCCCGCTATGGTGTTCTGCACACCGATCAGACAGTGAGGGCGACCCGATCGGAAATCTGTTCCGCACAGCGTCTGACTTTATCTCGAGTCTCGTGCCAGGTCTTTTGGATTTTGGTCCTCGTTCCGACGATGCCAATGCTTAGAAAACCCAGCTTATTCTGCAAGGGCACCGCAGTAGCAAAGCTCCCGATATCGGGGTCTTCGTCACCGAAGCATGTGGCAAAGGCAGTTTCGAGCGTGGATTCGACTTCAGATTTCAGAATTCTGCCGTTCGGCAACGCCAGTTTTGGAAACTTGGCATTGGCGGCCTCGATGACCTTGGTTCTCTGGTCCTCCGGCAGGTGAACGTAGATTGCCTTGGCCGCACTACAGATCGCTGGTCGCGCACCCAAAGGCGGCAGAACGCCCCCGGCAGATCCAGAGTCTGCCATGACACGGAGAAAGAGATTGATGTCGTTGCCAGCTAGCCGTGCCGCAAAGACCGTGCTTCCCGTCTCATCTGCGAGTTCTTGCAGATCCGGCATGATAGCGTGCCGCAACTTTTCTTCTGGCGTGGCCGCCAAGACCATGCGGGTGAGGCGATCACCAACCTCGAAGCCGGGGCCGACCTTCTGAATCACTCCCAATTTCTGCATCTGGTCGAGAATTCGGTACGCAGTTGCCAACGGCAAGTCAGCCTCCTGAGCAACTTCGCGAGGCGGCGCGGAGGAGCCGAGGCTCGAGATCGTCTCCAGTAGTTTCAGCATTCGGTCATTCATTACACGGTATCACTTTATGGCTTGGCATTCCTATAATACGGGAATGAGTGTGGGATTTCCAGAGGCTTCCAGAACAGAAGTTCGCGGCGCCCCATTTTTTTGGATCGTGGTCCCTCTCGCGGACGCTGATTTAGGCTGTTCGCGTCAGAATCGACAACAATCCGGCCGAACGGGCCATGCGCCCGATTGGTTTCGGCCACAAGAACTGGCTGTTCGCCGATTCAGACAATGGCGGCGGAACGCTGGCCCAGGCAATGATGATGATCGAGACGGCCCAGGTGAATGGCCTCGATCCCCACGCATGGCTCGCCGGCATCCTCGACCGCATCCATGATCAAAAGATCACCCGGCTCGACGAACTGCTTCCATGGAACTGGACGCCGTCGCGCTGATCCGCGGAGACAATCGGGCGGTTACGGATCTACAATAGGCTGACCGGGATCAAGCGTTCCGGAGGAATGGAAAGGCCCGCTCGTCCCAATAAAGCCTGTCGAACTCGGCATCCAAGGAACGTGGCGCGTCGTTGACGACGGCCTCGAGCTTGCAGAGCGGATGCAACGCCGGAATGCACTCCTCGAGATTGCCCTCGCAGAACAGCGATCCCGTCATCCTATCCGATCCACACATCACTGCCTCCGTCTTCGCTGTGGCGACGGTGAATCATGTTCCGCGGCGAGCGTCGAGGTTAGAGCTTTTCAGCAGCCCGCTATAGGGTTCCAAGGAGAGGTTTCGGAGAGTGCATGCCCGGCTGATTCACATGCGCACGTAATGGCCAGACAGGTTTTCGGAGCCGTGATCAGCTCCAGCTGAGTGGTCTGGGTAGCGTGTTCGTGCATGACCCGCGCCTGGCTCATCGGGGCGATGGTTTCAGGGGCTGGAGGGCGGTAGCCCAACGCACAGTGCGGTCTCTTGGTTTTGTAGTGCACCCGTGCATGCTTTGCCCGACAAGCACCACAACCTGCGCAGCTTCCTGTCAAACTCTTCCGGCTTGCGTTTCTTCGTAGCCATTCTGATCCTCCTGACCTGCCCCTTTTTTCAGGGCCAGTCGTAAGTCGAGCTTGTTCCCCTTTTGCGTGCCATCATTCGGCGGCGT
>NZ_JAHXRQ010000057.1 GCF_019392335.1 Mameliella sp. CS4 | reverse complement strand
ACGAGCTTGCGCGGGGTGTTGCGGTCGGTGACCAGAGCCTGCAGCTCGGCTCGGTCGTTGGGGTTCAGATACAGGCAGATGTCATCGCGTCTCATGCCCCGAGCATGACATGCTCGCCCAAAAATGGGAATCCTGCGTCAGGCGGGGAACACTAGGACCGAGACCTGGCGCCGGACCAGGGATCGGTGTTCCTTGATCGCTTGATCTTGAGCGGCCGCGCCCCGATCGAGCGCAAGCCGATCACCCCCAATTTCTGGGACAAGCAGAGTATCAGGAAAGCCGCCTAGTCTTCATTCTGAGAATGATGACTGCGCGCATTGCGTCGATTTGGTGGTAGACGAGGCTCTGTTGCACAAAGCCTCTGATGTCCGAGGTTCCCCCTATCCCCGGGCGAATTCATGCCACGGCTTCGGTGACAGGTACGCCATGCACGGGGCCTTGTTGCACAAAGCACGAGAAGGATTCATCTCGTGAATCCAGCGTGGTAGCTGGCAGGCATAAGCAAACCCACCCCCACAACCTACAAGACGACGAACTGGCCATCCTATAACGAGGCGCTCAAACGCCGAGGCTCGCTGACGATCTGGCTCGACCCCAAGATGAAGTGGGACGCTGCGCCCACCGGTAAGATCGGCCGACAGCAGACCTATAGCGATGCCGCCGTTCAGACCTGTCTGACCATGAAGGTGTTGTTCGGCATGGCGTTGCGCCAGACCACGGGTTTCGTGGAGAGCCTGTTGAAGCTGGTCGGTCTGGACTGGACGGTGCCAGATTTCAGCTCCCTGTCACGCCGTCAGAAGCGTCTCGCTGTGTACATCCCGTATCGTGGCTCCAGAGGCCCGCTGCATCTGCTGATCCCCTCTCGGGACATTTCTGCGAAATGCCCTGCCGGGCAGCGGACAGCACCGGGATCAAGGTCGAGGGCGAAGGCGAGTGGCACGCGCGCAAGCATGGCAGCTCCAAACGACGCGTCTGGCGCAAGATCCACCTTGGAATCGACGAACTGACGCTGGAGATCCGGGCGGTCGAGGTTACCGGAAACCACATCGGTGACGCGCCAGTGCTGCCCGATTTGCTCAGCCAGATCCCACCTGAGCAGGAGATCGACAGCGTGACCGCAGACGGCGCCTACGACACGCGCAATTGCCACGATGCCATTGCGGATAGAGGCGCCCACGCCGTCATTCCGCCCCGCAAAAATGCCAAGCCCAGAAAGACCGCCCAGACTACCAATCTCAAACCCGCAGACTCTCGTTATGAACGAGGGACCCAAGGGGGGCAGGTCAGCGGCCATCCTCTCTCTCCTTCGCCAGCCACCGCTTCCACAAACCTAAGTGGACGGCGGGCCGGATGTTCTCATATTTTAGGAGTGACGTCTCAAAATATGAGTATTATGGTGGACGTCAAAGACAGGGAGGACGATGTGACCGACGACAGATTTTCATCAGGCCGCTATGGCCCAGCCGAACGGAAGATGGCCGAAGGGCTCGTTGCGTTGGAAGAACAGCAACTGGCCCTCCAAAGCGCCGAAGAAGAAGAGTGCGAATGCAAGGAGGGCATGTTCAACGGTCTCAGCCGGCGCCGGCTGCTTTCAGGCAGTGCGGTCATGGCGGGCATGATGCTCACCAGCGGCCGGGCCCGAGCTGAAGCTCCTCCGGGCGCCGTCGAGTATTCCGTGCAGCCGGACTCGACCAAGGAGCAAGGTCGACTGATCCTTGACGATGGTGGGTACGGCTCTCGCTCGCAGTTCGAGAACGCGATCCGTTGGCGCTATCCGACAGCCAGCCTCGACTCGAGCTGGTCCATGACCCCGCTGGCGTCGGGGTATGGCGTCATTACTCCGTCGGGCCTCCATTTTGAGCGACACCATGGCGGTATTCCCACGATCGATCCCGAATCCCATAGCCTTTTGGTTCACGGGATGGTCGACAAGCCTATGCGCTTTACGATGGCCGACCTGAAGCGAATGCCCTCAGTCAGCCGCACATGCTTCATCGAATGTTCCGGAAACGGTCTGACCGAGTGGGAGAAGCCGACCCTTAAGACGGTGCAAGGAACCCACGGCCTTACCTCGACGTCAGAATGGACCGGCGTCCTTCTCTCCACCCTGCTCCGCGAAGTGGGCATTCAGGATAGCGCCGCTTGGATTCTCGCAGAGGGGGCCGACGCCGCCGTCATGACGCGTTCGGTTCCGATCGACAAAGCAATGGACGACGCAATTCTGGCCTATGCACAAAACGGCGAGGCGCTGCGTCCAGAGCAAGGTTATCCGCTTCGGCTTCTACTTCCAGGAATCGAAGGCAACACGCATATCAAGTGGTTGCGCCGGCTCGACGTCAGCGACAAGCCCTTCATGACGCGCGAGGAAACTTCGAAATACACCGACCTTATGCCTGACGGTAAGGCCCGGCAGTTTTCCCTGGAGATGGATGCGAAATCAGTCATCACCTTTCCCTCAGGTGCAATGAAACTGCCCAGGGCAGGGTTCTACGAGATCAGCGGTCTGGCCTGGTCCGGTCGCGGTACGATCGTCAAGGTCGAAGTGTCGATAGACGGCGGTAAGACTTGGGCCGAGGCTGCGCTCCAAGCGCCTGTTCTGTCCAAGTGCCATACGCGGTTCCGTCTGCCGTGGGTTTGGGACGGGCAAGAAGCCGTTTTGCAAAGCCGATGTACGGACGATACTGGTTATACGCAGCCAGTTCTGTCGGAACTGGTCGCCGTGAGAGGCACCAAGTCCGTCTACCACCTGAACGCCATTCAGAGCTGGCATGTAGCGCCCAGCGGGGAGGTGACAAATGTTCACGCGTGAATTTCTGACTGGCGCGGTGCTGGTCGCGCTCTCCACGCCAGTGTTGGCCCAGTCAACAATGCCCGATGACAGCGATCCGCGGACTGTCGCATCGCCGCCTATGCTTGTCGGTCCGGCAGAAGAGCCCGCCCCGCCGTCGCCAGCATCTTGGAAATATGCAGAAGATCCTGTGAAACCCGGAACCGACGCAGATTTCGGCATTGGCCGGCCCGCGTCCGAAGCAGAAATCGCAGTGATCGACATCGACGTTATGCCGGACGGAACCGGGTTGCCGGCAGGAAGCGGCGACTTCGCGACCGGCGAGGCAATCTATGCCGATAAATGCGCAAGCTGCCACGGCGACAATCTGGAGGGGGTCAAGGGCACAGGCGCACCGATGCTGATCGGCGGACGCGGGAGCCTCGCCTCTGGCTCCCCGGTGAAGACGGTTGAAAGTTATTGGCCACATGCCAGTACACTGTTCGACTACATCAACCGCGCCATGCCGCTCTACGAACTGACCTGCCCCCAAAGAACTGGGCCATTCAAAAGTAGAGTTTGTTCTCGTAACGTTCAAAACGACGAGGAGAACAG
>NZ_JAHXRQ010000056.1 GCF_019392335.1 Mameliella sp. CS4 | reverse complement strand
GGCGGGCAGGTCGGCAAGGGCACCCTGTCCAAGTATCTCAGCGGGCAGTTGCAGTGGCCCTTGGCCTATGTCTGGGCGTTGGAAGATGCTGCCGGACGTTACCCGGTCAGCGCCGTGCGCGGGCGGGCCATCGGGGCGCGGGCGGATCCGCGCGGATGTGTCTACGCCGCCGTCGGCGCGGCATCCAAGGAATTTGGCGAGGCGGCAGAGGCGGCTTTGCGCGTCGCCGGGTCAGCTGACGGCGCGGAACGGGCCGTGGCCCTGCAGGAGGCGCGCGAGGCGCTGGACGCAATGGCGCGATTGGTTGCCGCGATCGAAGCGGGAGGCGCGCCATGAATTTCCAGACCGTCACTCACGGAATACCGGCGCATGGGTATGGCGCCGGCCAGCAGGCCGGGGGCGTGCAGACTCCTCCCAGGAGCGTCACCGGCCTGCGCCTTTGTATTGCGGTCACTTCCCTGCGCGCCTCTGCCTTGTCTTGCGCGCGGCACTTGCCCCGGCGGCTCCTCATGGCCGCCGGGGTCTTTCTGTTCCTGGTGTCCGGCGCCGATGCGCAGGCGGTGCAGGGCTGTGCGGAGCGCGACCGGATCAAGATCGACCTGGCGGAGGAGTTTGGCCAGAGGCGGGTGGCGGTGATGCTGTCGCAGGGCTCTGTCGTGGAAATCTACGCGCATCCGGATCTGGGCGAATGGACGGCCCTGCGGGTCGCGCCGGACGGCGTGGCCTGCGTCATCGACTTTGGCGAGGTGTTCTTTGCCGTGGATGACCGCCCGCCGGAGGGCGATCCGCTGTGAGAAAAACAGAATGGAAACCGAGCTACCTTCTTCGACCCCGGGTGACGCCCCTTACCGCCGCCAAACGGCTGAAGATGGTGCAGGCTAGCGTGACGGGGAAGCGGCCCTCAAAGGTCAGCCTGAAACCTGTGCCCTGGGAAAATGACAAGAAAGGGGATGGCGATGCCAATCGACGTGGATGAATTGAAACTGCTGCATGCCGATGGGTGGTCGGACGCAGACATGGCGGTCCGGTTCGACGTGACGGCCCCAACCGTCAAGCGGTGGCGCGAGACGCTGCGGCTGAAACGGAACGCGCAGCGGCGGATCTGGACCGAGGATGAGGTTGCCCGGATTCGCACGCTGGCCGCGCAGGGAAAGTCCTACGTCGCGATTGGCGCGGCAATTGGGGCCAGCGCGGATGTCATCGGGGGTATCTGCCGCAAGCACGGGATCAGGCCGCAACCGAAGTACCTGAAGGTTTCGGCGCAGATCTACAACCGGATCGAGGCGATGGTGCGCGAGGGGCTGGGGCCGACGGCCATCGCGAGCGAGGTTGGGTTGAGCCCGAAGGCGGTGTCGAACCGGATCACCTACATGCGCAGGTGTGGGCGTCTGCCGCCTGCGGAAGTGCCGCACGGCGCGCGCGCCTCAGTGCCCCAACCGGTGCGCGACGCGGGGATCGAACAGGCGGTGCGTATGCGGGCCGTGTCAGAACCGGGGCGGGGCGGGGGGAGACATAGCCGCGACGGCCTGATCGCGCGGCTGGCGCATCGGCATGGCGAGGCCCTGGTGCAGGAGGTCAGCCGCATCCCGCCCCGCAAGGGCGCCTATCGCAAGCTCTGCGCGGTGGCGGATTGTCATGGGATCTCGATCAAGGCGGTCGAGACCGTCTGGCACCAGGTGCGGGCATGAGCGGGGCGGCTGGGTGTTTCCGCACCAATCCGTTTCCGACCCGCGCGGATGATGAGCGGGTGTTGTCGATCCTCGACGTGATCTCGCACGAGAGTGTCAAGGCGGCCCGCGAGCGGTTTGGCCTGACGCATTCGGCGGTCCAGGGTATGCGGACGCGGTTCCTGAACCCGAAGTATCAGCCCGAGGATCGGTGCCGCAGGAAGAAGAACCAGGATGGCGGGATGCCGCGCCACTGGTGGGCGTCATGAGCGCTCCGGGTGTTCTGCGGATGACCCTGCCGCTGGCGCATCTGCGGCTGAAACTGGCGGTGCAGGGCGAACAGGGGACGTGGGGCCTGTACCCGGCGGAGGGGCATCCGGCGCCGGACAAGCCGCTGGTGAGCGGCATGATCGGCGGGGAAGAGGGGCTGACATCGGCGGCGCTTTTCGAAGCGGCGGCGCAGCTGGCGGTGTTCGAGAAGGCGATGGCGGAGGGTCCGGGATGACAGACGAGTCAGAAGCTTACTGGCGGCTGACGCCGATTGCGCGTGCGAGGCGCGCCACACTGCATGCGGTCATTGACGCGATTCCTGCTCGCTTCGGCGGGAATTTCGGACAATCTGATGTAGAGTGGACAGTTTACCCCGGTACAAATGCTGGGTGCCGGGCTTTGATCGAAGAGGCGCGCGAAAAGCATCGGGAAGAACAATGCCGAGGATCGTGGCCGGGGCGTGCCCCGCCACAACGGCGGCGTGAACCTGTTCATTGCGTCATCCCTGCCAGCGAGGTCAACGCCTGGCTCGCCACGCTGCCAGAGAAGGTGGAGGCATGACCCCCCGCGCGCGTTTCGTGACTTGCGCCACGGCGCTGGCGATGCATCGGGGCGGGATGGCGCCGGCCGGGCCGCTGGTCGTGGCGCTGTCGGAAGCGCATGAGGCCCTGCCGGTGCTGTCGGTCGAGGACATGTTGCGCCCCATGCACAGGTCCGTTGACGCGGTCCTGGACGCGCGGCTGGCTGGGGATGAGTTCAGATATGGCGAAGCCCATTACGCGCTGGCAACGCAGACGGCCATCTACTGGGCGCTCAAGGCGCGGGAGGTGGCGGCGTGAGCCACAAGGCGACCAACTGGCTGTCCGACCTCGACCCGGCGCTGTTGTCGGCCTCGGAGTTCCGGGTGCTGTTCTATCTCTGCGATTGCCACAATGCGAGTGCGGGATGCTTCCCCTCACAGGCATATCTGCGCGAGCGCGCCGCCGTGTCCAACGGCACCGTCAACAACGTGCTGAACAGCCTGGAGGTCAAGGGCCTGGTCAAGCGCCACCAGAGCCGCGACGGGCGCACGAAACGGCAATGTCCGACCCGCTACATCTTGGGGTTCGAAATGGGCAAACCGCAAAAGCCGTCTCCAGAAAATGGAGACGGAAACGGCGGGAAATCAGGGGCCGAACCGGCGCCGAAAAGGCCCCGGAAACCGGGCAAGCCGTCTCCAGAATGTGGAGTCGGAGCCGACTCCAATCTGAGGGGCGACCCGACTCCAATTTCGGGGGTGACCCGTCTCCAGCCCACTGGAGAGGAACCTGTAAGTAACCAGGAAATAACCAGCGCGGGCGCGCGCGAGGCGGCGGATTTCAACCCGATGGTGGCGAAATCGGCGGAGCGGGCGGTGGCCGATTGGCGGCGGGGGCGGACGGAGGCTTTTGCCGACCTGCAACCCTGGGTGCTGGCGCACATCGTTTCGGCGAACCTCCTGACCGATCAAGAGCGGCAGGCGGCGGGACTTGGCTGAGAAAAGGGGAAAGGCGATGACGGGCAGTGACACGATCGAGACGAAGCGCGGGCGGGTGCGGGATGCGCTGGTCGCTGGGCTGGGGTTCCGGTTTCCCAAGGGCGTGAAGCCCGAGGATGCCAAGCGCAAGCTGGACCGGATCTGCGATGACCTGGCCTATCTCTCGTCCGAGAACCTGCGGCGGGTGATCGGCGCGCTGCGGACCAAGGGCGAGGGCACGGCCAAGTGTTTCTGGCCGGATCGCGCGACCTTTCTCGCCTTTGCCGAGATCGCCCAGCCTCGGGCGCTGGAGGATACGCC
>NZ_JAHXRQ010000055.1:2500-6040 GCF_019392335.1 Mameliella sp. CS4 | reverse complement strand
TTATATTCGTATTTTGCATAGAGAGGTATGGTTTTTTCTAGGTTTGGCGGCGACCTACTCTCCCACGTCTTGAGACGCAGTACCATTGGCGCGGTGGCACTTAACGGCCGGGTTCGGAATGGATCCGGGTGTTTTGCTCACGCTATGACCACCAAACCGAGGAAAAACCATTGCCGCGACGCGGCGATGGTTTTGGTGGGCGTCAGTGCATTTGCGGAGCAAATGTCACGGGAGCCCACACCCAACCATGCCAGGTGCGGCATCAATCAACTGTGTTGTCCAGGTCAAGCACCTGTATTGCGGTGTAGTATGCTGTTTGTCCTTGGCGAGGTTTTTTTCAACCTTGCTGTTACTGGATCAAATCAAGCCTATCGGACCATTAGTACCGGTCAACTGAACACATTGCTGTGCTTACATCTCCGGCCTATCGACGTGGTGGTCTTCCACGGTCCTCAGGGATACCTTGTTTTGAGGGGGGCTTCCCGCTTAGATGCCTTCAGCGGTTATCCTGTCCGATCATAGCTACCCAGCACTGCCATTGGCATGACAACTGGTCCACCAGTGGATCGTTCACCCCGGTCCTCTCGTACTAGGGGCAACTCCTCTCAAGTATCCTACACCCACGGCAGATAGGGACCGAACTGTCTCACGACGTTCTAAACCCAGCTCACGTACCTCTTTAAATGGCGAACAGCCATACCCTTGGGACCTGCTCCAGCCCCAGGATGAGATGAGCCGACATCGAGGTGCCAAACACTGCCGTCGATATGGACTCTTGGGCAGTATCAGCCTGTTATCCCCGGCGTACCTTTTATCCGTTGAGCGATGGCCCTCCCACTTGGGACCACCGGATCACTATGGCCGTCTTTCGACTCTGCTCGACTTGTCAGTCTTGCAGTCAGGCTGGCTTCTGCCATTGCACTCAACGAGCGATTTCCGACCGCTCTGAGCCAACCTTCGCGCGCCTCCGTTACGCTTTAGGAGGCGACCGCCCCAGTCAAACTACCCACCACGCAGGGTCCCGGACCCGGATAACGGGCCGCGGTTAGACATCAAGCAGAACAAGGGTGGTATCTCAAGGGAAGCTCCACAGGGACTGGCGTCCCTGCTTCAAAGCCTACCACCTATCCTGCACATGTTGTGCCTGATGCCAGTGCGAAGCTGTAGTGAAGGTGCACGGGGTCTTTCCGTCTAACCGCGGGAAGCCTGCATCTTGACAGGCAATTCAATTTCGCTGAGTCGATGTTGGAGACAGCGGGGAAGTCGTTACGCCATTCGTGCAGGTCGGAACTTACCCGACAAGGAATTTCGCTACCTTAGGACCGTTATAGTTACGGCCGCCGTTTACCTGGGCTTCAATTCGGAGCTTGCACCCCTCCTTTTAACCTTCAGGCACCGGGCAGGCGTCAGACCCTATACGTCGTCTTGCGACTTCGCAGAGCCCTGTGTTTTTAATAAACAGTCGCCACCCCCTGGTTTGTGCCCCCGGTAGTCGTGTACCGGGCCTCCTTCTCGCGAACTTACGGAGGTATTTTGCCGAGTTCCTTCAACATCGTTCTCTCAAGCGCCTTGGTATTCTCTACCAGTCCACCTGTGTCGGTTTAGGGTACGATCTCATGGAGGGCTATTTCCTGGGACTGTCTTGGATACGCGCCAATCCGATAAGGCACGCACGCCGCCACAATCCGTCACATCCTCCTGGCCCAGGAATATTAACCTGGTTCCCATCGACTACGCCTTTCGGCCTCGCCTTAGGGGTCGGCTTACCCTGCTCAGATTAGCTTTAAGCAGGAACCCTTGGACTTTCGGCGAGAGTGTCTCTCACACTCTTTGTCGCTACTCATGTCATCATTCTCGCTAGTGATCTCTCCACCGGATCCCTCACAGGCCGGCTTCACTGAAAGCACTTTATCTTGTGCTACCGCCTATCGGATACATGAGCACGTTTACACGTGCCCGGTCTCCAATGTGCGATAGTAAAGATAAGTGCTATATCACACTACGCTCCGCTACCATGCCTTACGGCATCCTAAGCTTCGGCTCATGGCTTGAGCCCCGTTACATCTTCGCCGCAGGACAACTTGTTTAGACCAGTGAGCTGTTACGCTATCTTTAAAGGATGGCTGCTTCTAAGCCAACCTCCTGGTTGTTTTGGTCGTCCCACCTGCTTTCCCACTTAGCCATGAATTGGGGGCCTTAGCTGTAGGTCAGGGTTGTTTCCCTCTCCACTACGGACGTTAGCATCCGCAGTGTGTCTGCCATCTAGTACTCCCCGGTATTCGGAGTTTGGTTAGGATCAGTAAGCCTGTGGGGCCCCATTACCCATCCAGTGCTCTACCCCCGGGGGTATTCGGATGACGCTCTACCTAAATAGATTTCGCGGAGAACCAGCTATCTCCGAGTTTGATTGGCCTTTCACCCCTAGGCACAACTCATCCCGACCTTTTTCAACAGGTGTGGGTTCGGACCTCCAGTAAGTGTTACCTTACCTTCATCCTGGTCATGCCTAGATCACTCGGTTTCGGGTCTGATCCATCTAACTCGACGCCCTATTAAGACTCGCTTTCGCTGCGCCTACACCTATCGGCTTAAGCTTGCTAGATAGACCAAGTCGATGACCCATTATACAAAAGGTACGCCGTCACTCCGTAAGGAGCTCCGACTGATTGTAGGCGTTCGGTTTCAGGTACTGTTTCACTCCCCTCGTCGGGGTGCTTTTCACCTTTCCCTCACGGTACTGGTTCGCTATCGGTCAGCAAGGAGTACTTAGCCTTCGAAGGTGGTCCTCCGATCTTCAGACAGGATTTCACGTGTCCCGCCCTACTTAATACGTCCTATCGAGCTTCTCGTACGGGGCTGTCACCCGCTATGGCCATGCTTTCCAGCATGTTCCGATCACTCTCAAGGCTCGGCTGGTCCCCGTTCGCTCGCCGCTACTAGGGGAGTATCATTGATTTCCTTTCCTCCGGGTACTTAGATGTTTCAGTTCCCCGGGTTTGCTCTTCAAACCCTATGTATTCAGGTAAGAAGTACCTGGTTTACCCAATTATCAAAAACCTGACGGCTGATAATAACTGAATATCAGGTGGGTTGCCCCATTCGGAGATCCAGGGATCAAAGCCTATTCTCGGCTCCCCCTAGCTTATCGCAGAGTATCACGTCCTTCATCGCCTCTTGCTGCCAAGGCATCCACCAAACGCCCTTTTCGCGCTTGATTTGATCCAGTAAGAGCAAGGTTTGGTATCCCGCTGGTTCGCAAGGACCCTTGACTGGAAGCACGGTCGGCAGACCGCCCTTCCCTCTTACCGGACAAAGCATACTTTCCCGCCCCGGTGTATGAACCGGGACATGGAATTCAAAACCGCATCGAGCGGTTTCAAATTCCTCTCATTCCTTCTGCAAGCAGAAGAATGAGTGGTTAGTGTACTTGACTTGGACAACGATTGCTCGTTTCAGAAGGGATAGTTCCTGCCGGTCGGCTAGACCGCCAGTCACCCTCTCCCCCGGCTTTGCAGCCCGTGGAGACCAACTGAGATTGCC
>NZ_JAHXRQ010000054.1 GCF_019392335.1 Mameliella sp. CS4 | reverse complement strand
CCGAACAGACGACGGTACTGACAAAAACACCGCAAAAATCACCAGAAAACTCTTGCAATGCAGGAGCCACCCACAGAGGTCTTCCGTCTCCGCGTCAAGCGCCGCGCTGCAGCACACCAAAGCCGCCATTCATGCCTTGTGCTCCATTTCTGCCTGTGCCGTCAGCCTTGGATCAATGTTGTGGCCCTTGAGGCTGCTCGAAGAAAAGGGTGTTCGATTTGCAGATGCGATCACGCTACGGAAGCCCAGTTGAAATGTCACTTGGGGAATGCCGGTTGACAATGTAGGAGCATGGGCCTCACCCTCAGGGCGTTATTCTGTCGATTTCTGGAAATTACGCATGCGCTTCAAGAGGCTGGTTTTGAATGCATTTTTTGCGTCTCTATCATGCTCAACCGGGGCCTTCGGTGAAGAGTGCCCAGACTGGCTCGAAACAGATTTCTGGAAATCGGCCGAACCCGAGGAAGTGCATAGCTGCTTGCAAGCAGGCCGCAGCCTGTTCGAACGGACAGACGACGGAGAAACACCGCTTCACCTCTCGGTCGCGGCCGCCTCACCCGATACTGTTTTGGAGTTGCTGAGATCAGGCGCGGATGTTTCACTGACCACCACCGACGGGCTGACGCCCTTGCATGTGGCCGCCCGGGATACGATCCATGGCACCGTCATATCCTATCTTCTGGTCTATGGCAGCGAGGTGGACAAGCGAATTCCGCCTGACCTCTGTTACGCTGGTACTTGCGCTGAGACGGCGCTGCATTTGGCCGCCGACCTCCGGAACGCGGCACCGCTTCTTGCCGTCCTGCTGGCCGGTGGGGCAGACCCGAACGCTGACGACAGCGCGGGACGCGAACCTTTACAGCGTGCCGTAGTCGGCGCAGGCCTTCCGGAAATCGATGTCCTCTTGAAAGCTGGCGCCGCAATCGACGAGAAAGACTTTGAAGGCAACACGGCCTTGCACGTCGTCCCGCAGAACAAGACCAATGAGCTTTTCGTCGCGCAAAGATTGATCGCTGCGGGCGCCGATGTCGATGCCCAAAGGGATGATGAAGTGACTCCGCTGATCGCGGTCGCCTACTACACAACCGATCCAAACGTCTTTGCATTCTTTCTCGCACAGTCAGACGATCCTTGTCATGCCTCGGCAACGGAGACAACGGCGCTGACCGGTCATGACTTCAACCCGGCCCTGACCAAGGACGAGGCTTACTGGAGCTTGCACGAACAATGCTCGCAGGACTCAAGCGGATATTCAAACTCACCAAGACCACGGTCGTGCTACTGGTCGTGGTCTGCACGCAGGGTTTCAACCTCCTGACCTTTGCCTTCGTTCCTCTGGCCAATCTGATGCTGGCTGCGGCCCAACGGCTTGCAATCCAACCCGCCGTTGCAGCAGCCTCGGAACTGGCCACGTCGATAGACCGAGAAAAGGCCGCCAAGACCCGGTCCAAAGACCTGCGCCGCGAACTGGATGCCGAACGCAGACGCGCGGCCCAACTCTACCTGGACCGCAAGGCAAGTGACGCCCGCATCAGAAAACTCCGGACAGAGCTGGACGACCTGCGCAAGGCGCCCCGCCTTCCGAACTCGGCGGTCAAGAAAATCGACAGACTGACGGCCCGGATCGTTCAACGCTCGGGCGTCAACGCCGCACGCAACCTCGCGTCCATGCCATTGGAAAGCGTGCCTGTTGTCGGCGCGTTGACGATTGTTAGCGTGACCGCCCTTGAAGTCCACGATGCATGTCAGACGGCCGTTGAAATGGAAGAACTGCGGCGGCTTGCCAACCTGCCTGACGATTGAGGCCTCTCAATCGACAGACAGGAGGTTCCCATGACCGCGGAGAGGATTTCGCCGCTGTGGGCGCGGGTGATTGAAGACATGCGCATTCCGGGGGATGGGCGAAAAGGCGCAGAAGTCCCACATCCCGGCTATCAAAGATTTCGCCAGGTTCCTGGGGCATTCGCCGGATACCGCCACCCCGGAGGAGTTGCGCGCCTACCAGTTGCCCATGACCGACACCGGGGTCACGGCCAGCACGTTCAACGTACGGATCGTGGCGCTTCGGTTCTTCTTCGGGATGAACCTAGTCTATGCCGTCTATGTTCGAAAGGTTTTGGTCTTTAGGCTCGCACCGAGAACCGTGGCGGCCCTCGACAATCTGGCAACGCTCCGAAACAAGGGAACGGTAGGGATACTACGCGAACATGGCTGTTGAGTAACGCCAGCTCTCATGTGCAATCGCCAACGCCGCGTTTTACCAGTCCGAGAGCAGCGGGAGGACGCTTCATAGAACACGATAAGCCATCGAAAATAATCGACATTTCGCCGGATTCGTCCGCTATTGTGAGCACTGCAGCATTTCGCTGGAATGCAGAGGTACAGCTGCATATGCGCGGTCGCCATATTGGCCAAAGCGAACATCGCGATGCAGCCGCTGTTCGCGATCTTGTTGCGCTGCGCGACGCTATTCGCACGGGGGTCGAATTTTCTGTCGGACCCGATGGTAGTGTCAGAAAGGTCCCGGATGGGGTCAAAGGCTATTTCCGCAGCCGGTCAGGTGGAACGACGGGAGCGGCGAAAACCATCCGCCGCAGTCATGCATCCTGGATCACAAGCTTTCATGTCAACCGCGACCACTTGGGTCTTGGCGCCGATGATCGCTACGCTGTATTAGGCGTTCCGGCTCATTCGCTTGCGCTCTACGCTCTGGTCGAAGGCGCGTATCTGGGTGCCGATCTTCATTCCTTTGCAGGGCTGCGACCTCGTCACCAAGTTCGAGGGATTACCGACGCGCAGGCCACGATCCTCTATGCGACGCCGACGCAGTTGCGCCTTTTGTGCGAAACAGGGGACCTGCTGCCAAGCCTGCGGCATGTGCTCTGCGGCGGCGGGCGTTTGACGCCCGAGTTGCGGCACCGGATCGCCGCGCTTTGTCCGAATGCGACCCTGTGCGAATTCTACGGCGCCGCCGAGACCAGCTTTATTGCCTGGGGCGATGGCAGCGGCCCGGCGGGCAGCGTCGGCCGCGCCTATCCCGGCGTCGAGATCAGAATCGACGCCACGGACGGGCCTTTTGGCGAGATCTGGGTGCGCAGCCCTTACCTTTTTGACGGCTATACCGAGGGCGACAGCGCCGAGACGCGCAAGAGCGATGGTTTCGTCACCGTCGGCGAGATGGGGCAACTCGACGACGAGGGTTACCTGACGGTGGCCGGGCGCCGCAACCGGATGGTCACGATCGCTGATCAGAACGTCTTTCCCGAGGACATCGAGGCGCTGTTGCTGGCCGACCCGGCAGTGACCCATTGCGCCGTGATCCCCCTGCCCGATGCGCGCCGCGGCACATGCCTAGTCGCGGCCATCGATGGACCGGCAGAGGCCGACCTCTGCGATGCGCTGCTGGTCCGGTGCCGCGCGGCCTTTGGCCCGCTTGCCGCGCCGCGCCGTCTGCAGGTTCTGGACGATTTCCCGCTGACCCTTTCCGGCAAGCCCGACCTTGCGGCCATCGCACGCCTTCTGGACCCACAGGCATGAGCGGCATCCGCATCGTTTCCGCCCTGCGGTCGGCGGTGGCCCCGCGCGGCGGGGCGCTGTCACGGCTTCAGATCCACGAAGTGGGCGCGCCGGTGCTGCGCCGGGTGATCGAGGCCGCTGGGCTGGAGCCCGGCCAGGTCGACGAGGTGATCATGGGCAACGCCCTTGGCGCCGGGGGCAACCCGGCCCGCATGGTGGCGCTGGCTGCCGGTTTGCCTGAAGAGGTCGCGGGGCTGACGCTGGATCGGCAATGTTGCGGCGGGCTCGACGCGCTGGTGATCGGCGCCGCCTTGATCGCCTCGGGTCAGGCGGATGTCGTGGCCGCGGGCGGGGTGGAATCCTATTCCAGGCGACCGCTTCGCCTGCGGACCGACCGGGACGGCGCCCCTCCCGAGGCCTATGATCGCCCGCCCTTTTCGCCTTGGCCCGACCGCGATCCCGACATGGACGAGGCCGCCGAGGCGCTGGCCGCCGAACTGGATATCTCCCGCGCGGCGCAGGACGCTTGGGCCATCGACAGCCACCGCAAGGCCCTGGCCGCCGACATGGGGCCGGAGATCGTCCCTCTTGGCGGGTTGCAGTCCGATGCCTTCACCCGCGCCCTGACGCCCCGGCTGGCCGCCCGCGCGCCGCGCCTCGGCAGGTCGATCACCGCCGCCAACGCCGCCGTGGCGGCGGATGGTGCGGCTTTCTGCCTGCTGGTCTCGGACCGTGTCGCCGCCCATTTGCCCGACGCTGGGCTGACCTATCGCGGGGGGGTAACGCTGGGCGGGCGGGTGGATCTGCCGGGGGTGGCGCCGGTCGCGGCGATCCGCAAGCTGCTGGACCGGGCGAACCTCAACGCCGGGACGCTCTCTGTGGCCGAGGTGATGGAGGCCTATGCCGTGCAGGCCATCACCTGCGTCAGCGGCGCCGGAATCGACCCGGCGATTGTGAACCCCGGCGGCGGCGGGCTGGCGCGCGGGCATCCGGTGGGGGCCTCGGGCGCGATCAACGCGGTGCGTCTCTTCCATGAACTCCGGCAGCGAGGCGGCACCGGGCTGGCCACAATCGCGGCGGCGGGCGGGCTGGGCACTGCGGTGCTGATGTCGGTCAGCTGAACCCACGCAGCGTCGCAAAGACGGAAAGCGCGTCGCGCTCTGTCCGCACGCCGTTCACTGGCGCCTCCGGGTCCGCGCGTCCCAGTGCCATGCCGCAAACGACCATCTCGTTTTCGCTCAGGCCAAGCTGGACATGGGCGACATCCGCATGATTGGCCAGGGCCCCGATGCCACAAGTGCCATACCCTAGGTCGGCAGCCGCAACCATGAGGGCCATCATCGACATACCGAGATCCATGAAACAGCCCTTTCCCATGTCCGGACGGATGGTCACGACGATGCCGACCGGGGCGGAAAAGAAACGGTAGTTCTCGTTGAACTGCGCCTTGCGCGCGGCAATGTCCCGCCGCCTGATCCCCAAGGCGGAATAGAGCGCATAACCCGCCGCCCGTTGTTTCGCCTTGAGATCCGGCGGCATGGGCTGCGGAAAATAGGAATACTCGGCCACCGGCGGGCGGCCACTTTTGGCGGCCTCGACCAGCGCTTGCGACAGGCTGGAGAGTGGCGTCCCGGTCAGCACGTGAAACCGACCGGGCTGCAGGTTGGCCCCGCTGGGGGCGGTTCGGGCGGCTGTCAGGATGCTTTCGACGTCCTGACGCGGCACCGGATCGGGCAGAAAGGCCCGGACCGAGCGCCGCGCAGACAGCAGGTCCTGCCCCCCTGTCCCGGTCATCCGCGGGACAGCACGCTCGACGGGCGCGACTTGGCCAGGCCGGCAGTGATCAGCCCGGCCAGGATCGCCTTGATGACGTCGCCGGGAATGAAGGCGGTGACCAGCAGCGCCGCCTGCGGGATCGACTTGTCGAGCATCAGGGACATACCGACCACGCCAAAGGCGTAAAGCACGACGACACCGCCAACCAGGGACGCAACCGCGGCGACCGACGCAAGACCGGCGCGCCAGCGCTCGACGATCAGGCCGGTCACGAAGGCGGCCACGGGAAAGCCGATCAGAAAGCCGACCGAAGGCGTGGCAAAGGCGCCCAGGCCCCCGCGTCCGCCGGCCAGCAGTGGCAGGCCAAGCGCCACCAGCGCAAGGAACAGCAGTACCGCCAGCGCACCACGCCGGGCCCCGAGAACCGTACCGCAGAGCATCACGCCCATGCTCTGCGCTGTGATCGGCACACCGAAGGCGAGGGTGAATTTCGGGATCAGCCCCAGCGCCGCGATCAGAGCGGCAAAGAGGGCGATGAGGGCAAGATTGCGTTCCATTTGGTTTCCCTAGTCCGTGGGTTCTGTGGTTTCCAGGCCGCCGCGGGCGCGCAGCGCCTCGGCGACATGATCGGCATCGTCCAGCGCCGTCGCGGCCAGCGGCATGATGATCTGCCATCCGGTGCGCCGCGCGGACCGTGCGCGCCAAGCTTCGGCCAGCAGCCCGCCCTTGCGTGCGATCGACGGGGTAAAGCGCACGACCAGTGCGACGGAAAGTTCCAGCGCCCTGGTCGACAGGCCAAGGCGGCGGAACGGCGCGAGCAGGACCGCAGCGACCGCCACCATGTCGCTGAGCCGCGTCGTCATGGTCACGAAATTCGCCAGCGCCAACGCCGCCAGCAAGCGCAGGGCCACCGTCATCCCGGCCTCGATCTGGCCAGTCACACCGTGCCAGACCGCGATGAGCAGTAGAAAGGGCAGCAGGATCTTCAGCGCGTGGGCGGCCGCGCGGGCAAAGGACGGGCCGCCGGTCAGTGTCAGTCCGACCACACCGGCCAGCGCAAGCGCCAGCGCGCCGGGCGATTGCAGCGCTAACAGCCCTACGGTCGTCACCGACAGGGCGGCCAGCTTGACGCCCGCGGGAACGCGGTGGGCCCAGGTCTCAACCGGAGAGGTCAGAGAGATCATCCTGCTCCCCCCAATTGTGCATCTGGTGTTCGAATTGGCTTAGAACGTCGGCGGCCTGGCCGTCCTCGCGGATCCGACCCCGATCCACCCAGATCACGCGCTCGAAGTGCCGCACGCTGTCGGGATCATGGGTGACCTGGATGATGCTGGCCTCGACCTCGTCGAAGACGCGCATCAGTTGCAGGCGCGTGGGAATGTCGAGTCCGGAATAGGGTTCGTCCAGCACGATCACCGCCGGACGCATCGCCAGGATCGCCATCAGACAGACAAGCTGCTTTTGCCCCTGCGACAGAGCATGGGTTGCCGCGCCCGCCCAGTGGGACTTGCCGAACAGTTCCAGGATTTCGCGGGTCTCCTGCGCGGCCGCGTCACGCTTGCGCCCCAGCTGCACCAGGCCAAAGGAGATTTCCTCCTCGACCGTGGGAAAGATGATCTGGTGGTCGGGGTTCTGGAACAGGATGCCGACCGTGCGCAGCGCCGCCTTGCGGTCTTTCGCCATGTCGGTTCCGTCAATCCTGGCCGTCCCGCTTTCCGGCGCCTGAAGCCCGGCGATTACGCGGGCCAGCGTGGTCTTGCCAGAGCCGTTGCGGCCGACGATTCCGATGCGGCGCTCTCGGATGTCACAGGAAATGTCGTGCAGGATCGCCGGCCCGCCGAGGCGTACCGAAACGCCCCGAAGAACGAGTGCCGGTGGTTTCCCCGTCCCAGCGGAGCCCGCAGTTATCCGAGGCGCCAATTGAATCGTTTTCGCTTCTCTGATTGTCGCGCTGGCTTACATACATAGTTCACCCTAGGTCGCCAACCGGCAACTGCATTCCTCAGGCCGTTTTACTGGTCCAAGTTTGCGAGATTGGCATAGCGCATTCGCGATAGTAGCGAGCTTGCAGGCGACGGTTGTGATGACAACCTTGTATGGTTTTCCGGCTTTACGAAGCCGTTATGCGAGTACTTTCATGGTCTGGTAGTGATGTGCGCCCACCAGGGCCGCCTGGGACAGGACATGCCGTAGGGCACGCCTGCCGCTGGCAATGGCACGTTTCCCGCGCAGCGATCCGCTGTCATTTGCGATGGGTTCGAGCAAGCTCAGAGCTGCGGCTTGTTCCCCTGACACGGCTCCGAGTTCGGGCATTTCCGCAAGCCGCATGGCACTGGCGACGGGACCGATCCCGGGAACGGAGTGAAGGTTGCATGCGGGTCAGCCTGGAGGCGCGCATCCTGGAGGGCTCTGTTGCACCAAGCTTGTGATACCCGAGGTTCCCCTTTCCCCGGACGGACTTATCCTACGGGCTCTGTGACAGGGATGCCAAGGGCGGTGTAGCGGTTGAGCACGG
>NZ_JAHXRQ010000053.1 GCF_019392335.1 Mameliella sp. CS4 | reverse complement strand
GGGTCTGGGTCTGATCATGTCGTCCAGCTACCACGCTGGATTCACGACATGAATCCCTCACCCGGTTTATGCAACAGAGCCGACCTACACCCATCACGAAGAGCGGGCTTCTTCGCGACAATTTGGTAAAGCGGCGGTACTGGCACCAAAGCGTGCCAGTTCAGGACGAGGGGCCCTCATAGCCAAAAGCCTCGATCTCTTTTTCGAAAAGATCACCTATGATCCGCGTCAATTCCGGCGTGTAAGTGGCGACTGCATTGCGGTCTGAACTTCCCCTGGTTACGCGTTTCTTTCCGTGTGGAATCCAGCCGTCCCAGGCAATTCCCAAATTGGACAAGACGCTGCCGAGGTCTTCGGTCAGGTTCTCAAACCGGATGACATGGTCGACGGCGATTTGGTCGTCGATCGTGTAGAGGGGCCAGTTGTCCGGTTCACCCGGTACGATCCCGTCAAGCGGTTCTCCGTCTCGCATGGCCTTGACGAAGGCTTCAAAGCTGGGGGGCGTGTCGGTATTGCGGGTGCGCCAGTAATAGTCCGATACGGCCTTGTCCCAGGGGTTTCGCACCACGCAGAACTTGGCGAAACTGGACCATTCGTCGGGAAAGGCTTCTGCCACGGCGGCTGCGCGGGCGTGGTAAGGATAGGGACCCAGTCTGTTGGAATAGAGGGAATGGATGCGTTTGCGGATGCGTTTGGCCCGACGTTCCGGCCCAAGCAAGCCTGTCAGGTGCAGCCTGTCCTCCATCCGGATCAAGCGCCTGCGACCGGGAAGCATACCTGCCTCGCGGCATGTCCTTGTCGTGTAGGGAATGCCGGCGTCAAAAGCCTCCTTCAAGCCGCTCAACTGCAGGTCCTCCGGTCCGAGATACCGGGCGAGCATGGCGCTGATCGAACTTCCGGCCGTCTTGCGGCAATGGAGAAAGATAAAGTGGTGACGGTGGCTCAGGATCATGCCGACACCTTTTTGCCTACGGTGCTGACAATTTCCTGGATCAGGGCTTCGGTCAATTCATGCATTCCCGCACCAGGGGCCACGTGATTGATGTTCAGAAAGCCCTCGGGCGAAATGTGGAAGGCACTTGGTCGGAGGATGCGCGGGCAATCGACCGTTTCGCATTCGGCAACTGCGGGATCGAATGTTCCTCCCCCCGTCTCGCCCTCGGCCAGCGGATGTATCCAGCCAAGAACAGGCGCCCCGAAAGAAGACAACGAGGTGCTCGCCGCCCGCCAGGCCGCCAGAGATTCCGGGTCGAAGGGGATTGCGCCCCGGTAGACCCCGGCAATCTCGTGATCCCGTTCTCGCTCCCAAAGGGCTTTCTTCTTCTTGCCTGTCGGTATCCGCTGGTCTTCGGACAGCATTCCGCTCAGGTCCGGCGCCCAGTCGAGTTCCTTTCCAGCTCGCTTGGCTTTGTGGAGCGTCCCCGCGGACGCGTAAAAGGCCTCGTCGAGATCCACGTCGCCTTTTGGCGGAACCGTGGAGAGCAGCACGGGGTCGAATTCATGCAGCACGGCCGCCACTTGGTTGTCGGCCGAGATTTCCGCCAGGTGGCGGGCCATACGGGCAAGGCCCCGCGCGGTCAGCGCAGGAAGGCCGATGTTGAGAACGCGCAGGTCATGCCCTGCAGCACGGAGCACGGATTCGGCGTGTGACGTCTCGATTGCCCGCATGGTTCCGGACGAACCATAGGCCAGAACAAGCGGCTGCCGGGTGTCTGCCAGAAGGGCGGGCGCCCTGTTCAGGAAGGCGGCGGCCCGGTTGGCGCGCGCGATCTTGTCATCGGGGATGGCGTCCAGAGCGGCGCTGGCATCTCGCCCACGTTGGAGGTTGTCGACGAGATCAGCAAAGCGCAGGTTCGCCAGAAGGGCCACGCGGGCCTCGTCCAGGTCCACTCCAAAGTCCTCGGACAGAACGATGGTGAGGTTGACGAAATCGAGACTGTCCATGCCGGCCATCAACAGGTTGTCGGCGGATCGTATCTGATCGGCGGACAGAGTCGGCTTGATCTGCAGGATGGCCTCAAGGACCCGCGCTTCGAAAGAACCGCCTGCAATCGCTTCGCGCGTGGCCAGTCGCTCCTCGATTGCGCGGGCGATGGCCGGGCGGTCGATCTTGCCGCTGGCATTGGTCGGAAACGTGATCAGGCCGAAGACGCTGGAAGGCACCATGTAGTCCGGCAAGGTGTCGCGCAGTGCCACGCGGTCCAGTGCGGGCTGTGCGGTGTCGGTTTCGACCGCGGCAATCACATGGGTCGCGTTGGTGTCAGCGGGTGGCCAGGTCAGCGCCACGACATTGTCGCCGGGGAACTGCGCCCGCAGAACGGCCTCGATTTCGCCCAGTTCGACGCGATACCCGCGGATCTTGGCCTGAAAATCGCTGCGGCCGTGAAAATGCAGGCCGTCCTTGTGGCGGGACACGAGATCACCGGTATCGTAGAAACGGCCGGTCCGACCGGGCAGGCTCACAAAGCTGCGCGCGCTGCGCTCGGGATCGTTGAGGTAGCCCTCGGCCACTTGCGGGCCGCCAAGGTGCAGTGTGCCGATCTCTCCGTCCGGCACGTCCCTGCCGTCATCTCCGATCACCAGCGCGGCCATGCCCGGGAATGGGGTGCCGATGGGGACGACGCCAGTTCCGGCCCCATCGTTCAGGTCATGGCGCAGGCAGGCGATCGTGGCCTCGGTCGGTCCATACCAATTCTCGATGCGGGCCTGGGGGGTGGCAACCTTCCAAGCGCGGGCAAGGTCCGTAGGCAGCGCCTCTCCACAGAACAGCGCGCAGCGCAGGCTGGGAAACACCCCGGGTTTCAGGGCACCGGTCCGATGCAGCGCGCCGGCAAGGGTGGGCACGGAAAACCACTGGGTGATGCCCTCACGGGTCATGTAGCTTGCCGGGTCCGCCAGGTCGCTGGTGGAGGCAACACAAAGCGCTGCGCCGCTGGACCAGGCCACAAAGAGATCGTGGACCGAAAGATCGAAAGTCAGATCGAAGGTCTGCGAGAAACGGTCGTCGGGACGGACCGACAGAATGGAGAGCGCCGCGTCCAGATAGGTGCCCAGATTGGCCTGCGAAATAGCCACGCCCTTTGGCGTGCCCGTCGATCCTGACGTGAACAGGATATAGGCGGCATCGTCGGGGCGTGCCCGGGCCGGAACCCAGTTGTCAGTCGTCCCGCCGGCGGTGCTGTCCTCAACGATGCAAAGCTCTGCCGCCGTGCCTTCTACGATGTTTTGGGCGGTTGATGCGAACACCGAGCCGCAAAGCAGCTGCGCAGTCCCCGAGCGTCGCAGGATTTCGCGATTTCGCGCGTCCGGAAACCGGCAATTCAGCGGCACATAGGTTCCGCCTGCCAGCACCGTGGCCAGGATGCCGATATAGGCCGAGGCGTGTCGCGCCGCGTAGATACCGATCACCGGGCGGTCTGCCGGCAATCGAGAGGCCAGGGCGGTCGCCGCACTGAAAAGCTCTTGATAGGTCCATGTCTTGCCATCCACCCGCAAGGCGATGTTCTGCGGGTGGATAGCAGCCGAGCTGGCCAGCCGTTCGGCAAGGTCGGGAACATGCTGTCCCGGTCGCAGATCATTCGCGGACCGCCGCACATGACGCAAGGCCACCGGTGCCGCGAGGCTGTCCAGCCGGTCGTGGTGCCGGGTCTGCTGGACCGTGTAAAACGGCGTCCACGCCTTGTTCGACCAACGTTCGATCGGCTCGACAACCGATGTCCAGACCAGCGGCCACTTCGCCGTTGCGGAGGCCGGGAAATCCCGCTGATAGCCGAGCCGGTCCATGATCGGGCCGACCATCGCCTCTACCGCTCGGATACGGCGTTTGGACAGTGTCTTGCGGTACTTGTTGAAATTGCTGCTCATCACCGGGCGGGCCAGGTTCCGCCAGGCATCCCGGCGGGATGAGAATTCCTGCACGTTTTCCTTTTGGTGATATTCCAGCATCTCGGGCGAAAAAGGCAGCCCGAGAAACCCGCAGAGTTCGTGCAACACGCCTTCGGGATTGGCGACCAAGTCTTCGTAGCGTTGAAAGAACACCCTGTCCGGCCCGAAATGCCCCAGCATCCGCAGGCCGAATTTCTGGTCCGCGGCCCAGACCTGCATCGCATTGCGGAAAGAGCCGAACTTGTTGCCGAACGCCCCGGATTTGAGCGTCACCGCCGAAGAGAGATAGTCGCGCGGATCGCGGGTCTGAAAGATGAACCGGGCGTCGGGAAAGGCGTCGATGATCTGCGCGGCGGCCTCGTGAAGCTCGTTTTCCTTGACCATCACCACGGAACTGCCGGTTTCCGTGGCGATCCCATCGTACAGGCTGCGCAAGATCTGGCTGGGCGTGAATGGCTCGGACGCCGCGACGCGCGCGGAGACGGCGTCGGCCACGGCGGCCGGGAACTGCTTGTGCAGGCTGTCATGCACATGGTCCAGCATGGCCCTGGCCACCGGTCCCTCGCGGTCGCCGTGGACAAGCGTATCGGCCCGCGCGATCACGTCACGGATCAGGTGCAGCGGCTGCGGCGCGCTGATGTCCGGGTGAGCGTCCAGCATGGCCCGGATCAGGTTCGAGCCGGAACGCTCGGAGCAGATGAGAAAGATCACCGGGGCGTCGGTCATGACTTCAGCCTTCTGTCGGGGCTGTCCAGGCCAAGCACATAGGCCGGACCTTGTGGGAAACTGCGCATCAGGGCCTTAAGGTGCAACGGCCAGTGCCGCGCGGCGCGCCAGTCCGAGGGCGCGCGCACTTCGACCTCGGTGCGCAATTCGGCAAGCACCTTTTCGTTCGAGGGCGGAAACAGGTGCTGTCGTGCCCATGACACCCGCGCCTTGCGGTCGGTTTCGAAGACGCCAGAAGGCAGGTCCTCACCGACCCAGTCCAGCACCTTGGAGAGTGTCTGTTGCGGCGTGTCGGTGAAATCCTCATACCGCAGCGAACGGTGATGCAACCCGTCAGCCGCCTGCCAGCCCGTCAGCCTGCGTTGCCGCTGGCCCCATGCGTCCAGCCGCTGGTTAATGCTGCGCGGCTTCCGTTTCGCCCAGCTGCAGGCGACGGCTCGGGGGTCCCGGATCAGGTTCAGGACGTACAGGTCGGCAACGCCGGTCAGGTGGCAGGCCAGCGCAAACTCGGGCGATTTCGAACTGTCGACCAGCACGCGTGCCCCGGTCCTGGACACCAGAGTCTTCAACAGGGAGGCCAGCGCAGCCAGAAAGCCGGGATGAGCCTGCGCAAGGTGGGCGAGGGTATCCGGTGCGTTCCAGTCCCGCAGGCCTGCCGCCTCGGTCATGAAAGCGCGCCTCCCGGCGTCGATCCGGTCCGCCTCTTCCGCGGTCTGCCCTGGGAAGGCTTCGGCACGGATGCCCCCCCAGAATTCGCAGGTCGTCAAGCTTTTGCCGCAGGTGCAAGGGACATCGCGCGCCCAGCCGACCCAGACATCGCGCAACTGGCCGATGTTCACGACGTTTTCGCCTTGCGACAACAGAATACTGAGGATTGTCGTTCCCGAACGGCCGGAGCCCGAGATCATCAGGCCAATTGGTCTGTCGCGCATCGTCTGGTCCGCTCCGGTCATTGCGAGGGTTTAATGCCACCTGCCTCGATCATTTTGAAGGCCATTCCATCCTTTCGGTGTGTGCCTGCGTCAGTTGCGCGCCCCTCTCGCGAACAGGTCGAGCAGGCTCCGGCGGCATTCTGCAAGGCGGGCGATCTCTGCCCGCAGGGTCTCGATCCGGGCCGGGTCAGTGACGCAGATGTCCGAGACCCTGCTCAGGCCGCGAATTCGGAGGTCTGCCTCTTGGGGGGGCATGGAGGGCTGGCTGATTTCGGGAAAGCGGACGCCGAATGTCTGCTCCAGCCAGTCGAGGTCTTGTTCCCGGGCCTCAATCGCCTCTTTCAGACCGTCGCGCAGACGCGGCCGCGAAAAGCCGGGGCAGTTGCTGTCGGCCTCCTGGACAAGGGCCTTCATCCTTTGGGTGCGTTTCGCGTGATAGCGGGTCGGAGCGTCGATCTCGCCGCGCAGATAGCGTTGCATGATTTCCATCGCCTCGGGGCTGAGGCTCGTGTTGTCCTCGGTCGCCGAACGCTTTGCGCTGGAAGGGTCTATCCCGGCAAAACGCTGACAGAAATCCGTCACCACGTCCTGAGCTGCCAGTTCGGACCGGGCGAAGCGCACGCAGGTCAGGGGACCGGGGCCGTGAAGGCTCCAGGGCTCCAGCGTGTCGCGGAAATAGCTGCGCGACGGAATCGTGAAATCGGGGCGTTTCTTCAGGTCCTGCTGAGCGGACGACAGGAAATGTGAAGCCGGGTCGCGCAAGTAGGCGCAGACGTCGATACGACCGAAATGGGGCCGTAGTTCATTGGTCAGGCGCTGGAGCGCGGCAGCCGGGAAGGGGCGGAACTGGTTTTCGCAGGACAGGATCACAAGTCGCGGGGGGATCTGGTGCATCGTCTCGCAGGCGTTTTGCCAGAACGTCTTTCCCAGGGACCGTTTGCGGTCGTCGGCGCGGGCACCGCTCAGACTTGGATCATGCTGTTTCACATCGTCGGTGAGATAGGAAAAGATGTCCTGATGATTGGTGTGCTTGCCGGTTTCGGGAAAAAGCACGCCTGCGTCTTGCAGCATCTCGGGGTTCGACCTCAGGAAATTCTGGATAGAGGTCGAGCCGGTCTTTCCCTGGCCGATGTGGATCAGAAGGTTGGGCATCTTGGACACGTTCGGCTTCAGAGGAAAGATCGAGGGCGGGGCAGCGGTGCGGCGAGGCCTGGCCCCGGCGTGCCGCCGTCCGGGTTTGATACACGCCTGCGACCTCACCTGCAAACTGCGCCGTTGCCCCCGCACGGTTTTTCCCCGTGCATTTTGCGGGGACTGCGCCTGCTGGGAGGCGGTGCCACCTGGCCCCGCTTGTCGAGTGGCTCAGGCCACTTTGGAAGCCGCCGAACCTTGCCTTGCAGCGACAGACCGTCGGCAGTGTCCTCGTGACCTGCCCCGGGATTTTTCCTCCACCGTCGATTAGAGTCCACCCCAACTTGAGGAGGACAATGAAGCGAACGAGATTCACGGACGAACAGATCATCCATTGCCCGGCAGGCGCAGGCGCAGCATGCTGCCGAGAGTGGCATCTCGGGCGAGCACGAAGCAGGCGCAAAGCGTGCTGTCCTTTGCCGCAAGCACGGCATGTCGGAGGGGACCTTCTACAACTGGAAGGCCAAGTTTGGCGGCATGACGGTGTCAGAGGCGAAGCGGCTGAAGACGCTGGAGGATGAGAACGCGAAGCTGAAGAAGCTGCTGGCCGAGCAGATGCTCGATCTCGCCGCGATGAAGGAGCTGGTTTCAAAAAAAGTGGTGACGCCCGCCGTGAAGCGCGAGGCGGTCGCGCACCTGAAAGCCCTGATCGGGCTTTCGGAGCGGCGGGCGTGCCGGATCGCGGGCGCGGACCGCAAGATGGTGCGCGACCAAACGCAGCGCGCGCCGGACACGGCGCTGCGCGGGCGGTTTCGGACGCTGGCCAACGAGCGCCGAAGGTTTTGCTACCGGCGGCTCTTCGTGTTGCTGCGGCGCGAGGGCGAGCCGTCGGGGATCAACCGGATCTATCGGCTCTACCGCGAGGAAGGGCTGACGGTGCGCAAGCGAAAGGCCCGGCGCAAGGTCGTCGGGACGCGGGCGCCAATCCCGGTCGAGGCGCGGCCCAACGCACGCTGGTCGCTGGATTTCGTCCATGACCAGTTTGCCAATGGCCAGCGCTTCAGGGTTCCCAACGTGGTCGACGATGTCACCCGTGAGTGCCTCGCGGCGGTCCCGGACACCTCGATTTCAGGGCGTCGTGTGGCCCGGGAATTGACCGCCTTGATCGAACGGCGCGGGAAGCCCGGCATGATTGTCAGCGACAACGGCACGGAACTGACCTCAAACGCCAACCTGGGGTGGTGTTCCGAGCACCGGATCGAATGGCACGACATCGCGCCGGGAAAGCCCATGCAAAATGGGTTCGTCGAGAGCTTCAACGGTCGGATGCGCCCCTCACGGCAGATTTGCCTTGCAAATCGTCTGCCGGGCAATGGATGAGTTGCTCAATGAGACCATGTTCCGCAATCTGGGGCCCTGTTGCATAAACCGGGTGAGGGATTCATGTCGTGAATCCAGCGTGGTAGCTGGACGACATGATCAGACCCAG
>NZ_JAHXRQ010000052.1 GCF_019392335.1 Mameliella sp. CS4 | reverse complement strand
TAGACTGCCAGACGCCTACATATTCGGCAATCCGCGCGGCTCGGTCATTGGGGTCGCTGAGCAATGATGTCTCTCGCCAACCATCGCCACTACCTTGTGTGAGGCGTAGCCACCCGAGGAACCTTCCCATTTCGATCTGGGGGTCCTGACCGGCATATTCTGGCCGCCCAAAGCCGTGCCGTTGGGCGACTTCGAGGATTTCATTGTGTGCAGGCACCAGAATTTCATCATATTTCCTGCGAAACCCTTGGATAAAGGCCCGTTCTTTCGATTTCTTTTCACTGCCAACGACGATGCTCTTGGGGACGGCAGGCTTCACAAAATTGTGGATGAACTTCTCGAAGGCGGCCTCATCCTGTGGCTTCTCTCTGGATTTGAAAGCTTTTTCATATTCGCGGAGCACTTCTTCGTTCAAAACGTCTGCGTCATTCCACAAATCATCAAATAGGCCGGGCAACGCATAGAAGGCCTCATCGCGATCCTGTTTCAGTAGGACAGAAAGTTCGCGATTTGCTTTCAGGCCGCTGTCAGTAAGGTTGGCGGAGCCGACGAGCGCGATATCATCGATGATATAGAGCTTCGTGTGAAACTTCGCGTCTGTGAAGTAGCGAGTTTTGACCCGGGGATTCTCAAAGGCCTGCCGTAGCGCTTCCGGCGTTGTGATCGGCGAAAACCGGACGATCAGCCGGACATCACATCCTTTGTCGGTTAGGGCCTTGATTGGGTCGTTTGTCGTGAAGAACGGCGCAGCCAGCAGCCCCGATCTGGGCTGCGGTCCTGCGTTCAAAAAGAAATTGATGGTGAAACCAGTTGCGCCCGTGTTTGCGTACAATTCTGAAAGCGCCATTTCAGGACCTATCTGCGAAAATGTGAAATGTTCCTGCTAGATTATGGAACTACGCTGGGCACCGGAACAGCTTTCTACAGCGCCGCACGATAGCAGCCCGGTTGATCAATCGGAGTCTTGGGCTGCTTCTGAGGCGTCACTGAACCGAGCGACAACGGTCAATCTAGGGCCGTCTGCGGTTGTTGGCTGTCGCGCCGCGAAAGGCGACTCCATCCAGCACTACTGTCTTTGGCCGGATCGTGCGCCAAGGTCCGCCTCTGTTCGAAGCTAGGCTTGGGTGGCAAACGATTGTAGAGTATAAACACAACTGCAGAACCGGCGAAGCAGCATAGTCGCAGGCGGAGCGCACCCTCGGGCAGCCTGTCGTAATCCCCACAGTCACAGACCTATGGAGGCGTCCATGTCGCTCGTTCTTCTTGCCATCTCTCTGTCCGTCGCCCTCGGCGTGCTTGCCTTCCGCTTCGCGGTTTTCGCGCTGCCGGTCATGGCCGGGATCGCCACGTTCCTGCATGTTCATGAGGGCGGTGCCGGTTTCGGCCTGTCCTTCCTCGCCGGGTTGGCGGGGGCCGCGGCATCCGTCGCGCTGGTGATCGCCATTCTCGGCTTCGCCCGAAACCCCTTCCTGCGCCTTGGGGCGCTCGGCCTCTTTGCGGTGCCTGCCGCCGCGGCGGGTTACGCGCTGGCCCATGGTGTCGCGAAACATGCGCTCGAGCCGGGCATCTTGCTGACGCTTCTCTGCAGCGGCTGCAGCGCGGTCGTCGCGGTTGCGGCGATGATCAACCTCAATGCGTTGGGGCAGGGGCTTCTCTACCCGTAGGCCTTGGTTGCCGTCGAACCTCGTCGCGTCGTCTCAGGGGCGGTTCTGAACTGTGTTGCAGAGCGGTCCTTGGGGGCCCGCAGGCCCGGGGCCCAGCAGCATCCCTCTCTCGTGGCAGGGCCTCTGACCCGTCGAACCCTTGCATCAGGTGCTGCTGCGAACGGTGCCGGGTGCGCTTGGGTCTGCCCGCGGTCTATGGCCTTCGGATACGGGCAGTGGTGGCAGGTATCAGGGTATGCGAGAGGGTCATCGCCTTTGGATGCGCGATCTGGGGTCTGTGGTTGCCCTGAACGACGATGATGGTCTTGCACCAGGTCTCCGTTTCCGCTCCCCCGAGATGACCTGTCCCTCCTCCTGATTGATCCCCTAAGCCCGTCCGTCCAAGGCCGGCAACCCCGCGCGGCGAGACCCGTGTTGGCGTGTGCCACGCCTGCCCGCGCCACGTCCCGCCTTGGGGGTCAAGCGGACGCCGGGGCGTCCGTGCAGGCCACGTCCCGCGGTCTTTGACGGGCCTCATCGGAGGGACGGTCCCTCCGGATGAAGCAACGGAGACAACCCATGCAGAACATCGTTATCCTCGCCGGCAACATCGGCCAGACCCCCGAGACCCGCACCACTCAGGGCGGCACCTCGATCACCTCCTTCACCCTTGCCACCTCCCGCCCGCGCTATTCCGAAGGCCGGGTCGTCCGCGATGAGAACGGCTACCGCGTCCAGGACACCGAATGGCACCGCATCACCTGCTTCAACGGCCTCGGCAAGACGGTCCAGCAGTATTGCGAGAAGGGGATGAAGCTCCTGGTCAGGGGGCGCATCCACTACACCAAGTGGACCGACGCCGCCGGGGTGGACCGCTACGGCTGCGAGATCATCGCCGAGACGGTCGACTTCCTGACCAAGGCCAAGCAGGCCGAGGACGAAAATCCCTCCTTCATCGACGATGAGGACGATCAGTCCTGAACCCGCTTCGAAACCCGGCGGCGCGAGCCGCCGGGCTTCACCGATGGTTCTGTCCGACTCCGCTCACATTTCGTATCATTCGGCGACATCCCGCCGCGCGCAGCTGCCGGATAGGCAGTGAGTCGCGCCTCGGTTGGCTCCCACGCGATCCGGCGATCGCAACGGCAGCTGACCTCGATGATCACTGGCAAGCCCCGGGGAATGCGACTAAAATAGTCGTAGTTCTGGCATGTGTGAATGGCCGGGTGGGAGGTGATCATCATGATCACCGCCCGACAATCACGGGCCGCGCGCGCATTGCTGGGATGGACGCAGCAGGAGCTAGCCGATAAGGCCCTGGTATCACTGACCGCATTGAAGAGGCTCGAATCCGAGAAGGATCTTCGTGTCTACGAGTCGACCGAAGATCAGGTGCGCCGAGTGTTCGAGGATGCAGGCATCACCTTTCTGCGTTCGGACAAGGGTGAAGGCGTCTTGATCGACTTGAACAAGGCGGAAAAGGCCAAGTGATCGTAACCGGTTGACGTGGGTTTCGGTGGCGGGCCTGTACGAAAAGGCAACTTCGGGAGGGGGTCGTTTCTGCGATCCTGTAGGGACATGGCACAGGGCGAGACGACATTTCTGGATGCGCCACCGGACAGCGACACGTTGACCGAGTACGATCGTTCACACATGGTCCTATACCTCCGCCTGTTCGATGCTGCCGAGGAAGGTGCTGATTGGCGGGAAGTGGTCGAAGTCTTGTTCGGCCTTGATCCGAAAGTGGAACCCCAGCGCTGCAGGGGTGTCTATGATAGTCACCTTGCCCGAGCGCGCTGGATGACCGAACACGGCTATCGGGAATTGCTTCGGCAGGGGGGCGACGGCCCGAACGGCTGAGTCACGCCGAAACCCGCCGATATCGGCTGGGCGGGACTCCTGAAAATCAATCAATGCGAGTATAGTTTCGGGCGTTTCAGAGATGTTGGCGAACGGGATTTGTCATGCCGTCGGATCAGTCCGGCTGGCGTTCCACGGCCGATTACGACTACGTCGAGCGCCTTGGCGCATCTGATCTGGCATGGGAATGGCTGCGCCGAAACAAGCACTACGCACAGGACTACGCGACCCTATCCAAGGCCGCACCGGACGACGCGTCTCTGAAGCAAGCGCTCCTCGACAAATGGGGGTTACGATTTCGCGGCCGATCCAAAACTCCCGGCTCCAAAAGCCTGCGCGCTCTGGGAGCCGCGGACCGATCCCTCGGTGGTCGTGCTGCAGACGGTTCCGGAGCTCCTGAACCGCACCGCCGAACCGACGATCCTGCCTGAAGGGATAACCAGAGACGGCGATGACGGCCTCCACCATCTTCTTGATGCCGGTGAACAACGCCGTCTCCAGATTCTGCAATCAGACCCTGACACCAATCCGCTGGTGGCGATCGTGCCGCTCGATCAGAATGGTTTCGCCCGTCTCGATGCCATCTACAGGTTGCTCGCGCAGCTGCATGGCAGAAAGGTGCCTGTCGACAAACGCCTCACCCGCCAGAAGCGACTGCGCGCCAAACGCATGTTGCAAGCATTTGACGGGCGCGTGGCCGGTGCGTCGCATCGCGAGATCGCCGAGGTGGTCTTTCGGCTATCCCGGGTCAGCCGGGACGAGTGGCAAAGCGCGCCGGAGCGCTTTAAGGTCATGGCGTTGTTGCGCGATGCGAGGTTGATGGTGGACGGAGGGTATCGCACCTTGTTTGGTCTTAGGCGGCGTGGGTGAAAATCCAATCGCCGTCTTGGCACGGGTCTCTGGTGACCAGGTTTGGAGAGTTGATTTCTTTCATTTTGGCTATGACTGTGGCGTTCGGACACGGCTTAGCTCTTTACCAACGGTTCCGATTTCCGCGGTCGAACTAGTAGCACGAAGCTTCGCGCCCGCGTGATCCCGACGCGCAGAAGCCGTCGCGATGGGGCATAGTCGGGTGCTTCGTGTTCGAGAAAGAACGGGCTGGAGTATACACCCTCCACTATCACCACACCGTCGAACTCTTTCCCTTTGGATTTATGCATGGTCATAAGCGAAACGCCCTTCGGATCACGTTCAAGCCCAATCAGCTTTTCCTGATCAAGCACGCTTCGGATCATGCGCGCCGCGCCTTCATAGGTCGCGCGTTCCATCCAGCGCCCAGCCAAGGCCGTCGCCAGTGTATCGGAGGCGCGGAACAGTCTGACCATCCGCGCATCCTGAAAGATTGCCTTCAAATCATCATGGGCTTGGAAAGCGGTTCTAACTCCCTTCCAGTCTTTGACGGGATCGCCTGTCAGGGCCGGAATGGCCGACAGCGCAGCCTCGAAAATCTTCGGTGAGCCTTGCGTCAGCGCCTTGCCTTCCACGATCTTGGTCCTTGCTTTGCCGAAGCGCGCCGCCTTTATGCCCGCGGCTTTCGAGCCGCGCCCGCCGTAACGTTGGCAAAAATCCTTCTTGATTAGGAAGTACTCTTCGATCTTGGCGTGCATGGCCTCGCGAGCAGCAGGTGTGTCCAGAGAGATGAATTCAAGCGCAGACGCCATGGCGACACCTGCAGATGCTGACAGTTCCTGATCCCAGACAATGTCATGCGGGATGGGTTTGAGATTTCTCGTGTTATAGACGTGCGAGACTTCAAGAATGTCGGAGATTTCTGCGACCAGATCGTTGCTTCTAGCGAGGACTGCGACGGTCGGATCATCGATCCCGCGTTTTCGCAGCGTGCCAAGTGTCACCGCCACAGCAAAGTGAACCGTTGCCGCGAATTGGTTCCGGTATTCATATCGGAGTGCCTTCACGTCCTCGCTATTAGGCAACGGGCCTTTGCCGCTCAGAACGCAATCCGCAACGGCGAGAATATCGCTGTCTCCGCTGCGGTAATTGTCATCGCGAAGATCGACTTCACGCATTTCGATAGCGCCTTTAAGAATATCCAGCCTGTCCGCGCGCACACCGGGCCGGAACGAGCCTTCGAATATTCGCTGCTCCGTATCAGCAAGAAACAAGGTTTGAGTGACGGCGCTTAGTTGCTGGACAAAACGCCATTGATCGTCATCGGAATCCTGAAATTCATCAAGGATCACAAGCGGGAAGAGCCGTCCCATCCATGAGCGCAAATGCGTACTGCCTTCGAAGAGCTCTGCCGTGGCCGCGGCGAAGAGATCAAAGCATACCGTCCCATCCTCGTCCTTCAACCTCTTGCTTTCTGCCGCCCAATCCCCATCGAACTGCGTGCGCCGTGTGCCTTCCTCGGACGGGGCCATCATTCTCAAGGGCCGTCCGCCCAGCAAGCGCCCATGGCAATGCAGGATATCCCAGCAGAAGGAATGATATGTGCGCACATCGATGCGCTTCATTTCTTCTTTGGTGAGGATTTCACGGCAGCGCTTCAAGATTTGTTGCACGGCAGCGCGCGAAAAACTCAAGAACAGAATGCTTTGACCGGGGCCGAGGCTATCCAGAATTCCCTTGCTCTTGAGCAACGCAAGCGTTGTCTTGCCCGAACCCGGCCCGCCAATAACCAGCGCGTGGCCCAGCTCATCAATGACCGATTGGCGTTTTTCGCAGATCGTGAAGGTCATGGCTCAGATTAGGTCCTCGACGTCGATATCCAGCGGGTCGGGATCATCCGGCCCGTCCTCGCCGCCTCCCGCATCGCCGTCTGTATCGTCCAGCTTGGGCAGCGCCATGTCGGCGGCGACCTTTTCCAGAAAGCTCTTCACCGTCTCGGGCATCTCGTCCAGCGTCTCGCATTGTTCGATCAGCATCGCAGCGAAGCCCGAGCCCTTCTTGGCTTTAAGGACTTTTTTGGACAGCGCGATCACGTCGTCATCGCTTTCGCCGCCTTTGAGATACCCTTTATCGGTTGGGTAGTCGGGATGGTCCTTGGCCTGGTTCAGAAACCGCCGATGGACCGCAGGCGGCACTTCGGCGGCCAGCAAGTCTTCCGTGCCCTTATAAGCGCTCTCGAAATTGTGGTGGTAGGCATCCAGTTTCGTGGTCTGATCTGCCGTCCAGGCTTGTTTGGGTTGATCGTGGAAGGCAAAGGTCGTCTTTTTCAATGCGCCGAAGAATGGTCCCCATTTCGGGACATCGGACTGCGAACCCGCATCAAAGACGCTCACCCCGATCAAGTCCAACGGCGCGTAAGCGTCAGCTTTTTCGAGCGCTTCATACACGTAGCTTGCCGCTGCCAGCATCTTCGCTTCGGTATCGCCTTCAGCGACAATCACGCCGCGCGCCAGGACGGCTTCCGCCAATTGCCTGCGGTTGGTGCGCAGCGCGCTGTGCTTGATGACGCCCGCCGGAATACTATCCGATGACAGGACTCCTGCCGTCCGCGACACAGCCCGCAGATTCGCCATATCGAACTCTTCGATCACGTAGGGAGAGTGCGACGTGATGATGGCCTGTCCCATGTTCTTCAGCAGGTATTTCGCAATCCGGCGCTGTGCATGGGGCGGCAACGCGATCTCAGGTTCTTCCATCGCGAAGATGATGGCCCGGTTGCCCCGCAAATCCGCGATATGGGTCAGCAGCGCAAAGACCAGCGCGTTCACTGCGCCCGTGCCGAGGCGATTGAACGGCACGGCATGGTTGCTGTCCTGACTCTTCAGGAAGAGTTGGACCACCTCCCGCAAATTCTCCCGCGTCAGGTCTGAGGCATAGAAACCCGTCGCATCCTTGTCGGCAGACAAGCCGACGAAACGCGCCATGCGATCCTTGATCTGCGTCTGAATGCCTTCGAGTTGAGGAATGTCGCCAATCGGCGGATCAAGGGCGCGCAGTTGCTTCAGCGTGCTTTCCCACATCGACTCCTTCCCGGTGTCGCCGAGCCGCAAGATCGTATCCAGCAGCGAGCCGCGTTCCAGGCTGAGAGCGCGCCGTCCGGTGCGCAGGGTGCGCAAATAAATGAAGCCGCACTGGATTTTCCACTCGCGCGGGAAGAAGCTCAGCCCCGCAAACGGCTTGCCAAAGTGTTCCTCGTCTTCGCCAAGCTCTTCAACGGGGTGTGCGAAATACGTCGTCCCAACGAAGTCATCTTCTTTGCGGTCATAATAGCCGATAAAGGTCAGCGGCAGAGCGCGGACGACATCTTCGCCATCAGCATCCCCAGGCTCTGCGCCATCTTCATCAACAAACCCGCCTTTGCTGTCGCTCCATGGGCGCGTCTTCGAGAAGAGTTTCTTTTCCATCTCTTCTGGCAGATGCAGCAACACGACATCAATTTTGATGTAGACGGGATGGCCGTCCTCATCGAGATAGCGGCCTGAATGAAAGTCATGCTCATTGACGATGGGGCGGCGGTAGGCGCGCTCCGGACCGAGAACCAGTTCCAGCGCCTCACAGATTGTGGATTTACCGGCATTGTTCCCACCAACAAGTAACGTGTGCCCTTGAAAATCGACCAATCCCTTTTCGACGCCTCTGAAATTTTGAATAGTCAGCTGCCTGACAATTAGTGCCTTGTTTTTATTCTTTTCTTCTTCATTTGGTTGCGGCATCGAGGATCCTATTCGAAGTTGGGCATCCATAATCGCATTACTGCGTTTGCATGCTAAGCGATTACACGAGGATGCCTGGCAGAAGGCCAAAACCCCAACGCCTCGTCAAGGTTGGTACTACGCCACATGGCATAGGCGGCCAGTATTACCTTGTGATGTGCGATTTCCGCACCCCCATCTTCGCACTCCATCCCGCCCGTCGCACTTCGCCATCGTGGCCCCAATCAGCCGCCTTTGTCCGGCGGCCTCACGGACCCCACGGAGGCTTTCCATGCGACCCGATCACGCTCCCCTGCCGCCACGCTATCTGCGGACCAAGGAGGCCGCGCAGTTCCTCAGTCTATCCGCGCGCACCCTTGAGAAGCACCGCACCTATGGCACGGGCC
>NZ_JAHXRQ010000051.1 GCF_019392335.1 Mameliella sp. CS4 | reverse complement strand
GGGGCGGCTCTCTTTTGTTGAGGGTGAGGGGGATATGTCCCCGCCACGGGTCAGCCTGGAGGCGCGCATCCTGGAGGCCCTGGATGACGCACCTGCCGCACAAGCCCTGCGTTGGCGGTGCTTCGAGGCTACCCTGTCGGCTGAGATCCTGCGGGACCACCTCGACCAATTGCCGGATTTCGAAGACATCGAGGCCAAAGACCGCGCCCATGCCTATGCCCTGGAAAAGGCCACGCCCGAGGCGGCCTTGCAGTTCTTTCTCGACTGGCCCCGGCTGGATCTGGCGGCCAAGCTGATCGTCATGCATCCGGATCGCTGGGACGGCGGCGATTGGCATACCCTGCCCAGGGTCGCGGCGCTTCTGGAGCATGATCATCCGCTGGCGGCGACGATCCTATACCGGGCTCTTCTGGACGACATCCTCGCCCGCGCGCGTTCCAAGGCCTATGGACACGGTGCGACATACCTCGCGAAACTGGCCCTGCTGGCAGAAGACACCGATGCCGCCCGCTCCGGCGAAATTCCCTGCCACGCCAGCTATATTGCCGAACTCAAGAAGGCGCACCACCGGAAATCAGGGTTCTGGTCCCGTGTCGGTGAGGGGAAAGCAGAGAAGACGCCGCAGGCCGGCGGGTCCCGTCGCCCTGTTTGGATAAAAGGGAGGGAGTGACGGCCCACTCCGGACGTTGGTTGGCCGACCCGATGCTGCGCTGCGGCTTCACCAGACCGGTCATCCGTACATGGTTCAGCATCTTGGATCCTCGAACGACAGCAGTGCGGACAAACCGGTCGTCGAGCGGTTCACCAATTGGGACGGCTTTCGGCCGATTGTGTTGAAAAACTCTGCAACTCGAAATTTGCTTTGAAAATCTGGAACTTTGTTCTCGCAGATAGCTGTTCGGCATACGTAGTTTGCGATGGGGCGCCTTCGCGGGAAAAAGTTCTGCCAATTCGGTCCTTTCAGGCGGGATACTGAGTTTTTCAACAAAATCGGCCCTAAGCGATCATGCGCGGCGCCGGCCACAACCACGCGCACGGCGATCACCTGCACAGCCATATGCATCCCGAGTATGAGGGCGCGGACCCCAGGTTCTGACCACGCAATTCATCGACGGTTTTTTGGAGGGAGCCGACAAGTCCAGCTACGTCAAGCGCGCGGGCGTCCCGTTCGAACGCCCGCGGCAGTGCGGCGCGAAGGCGCTCGAACTGGTCGACGTCGAGCCCAAGACCGAGTGGCAGGTGGGCACCGCCGCGCCGTCTTTCGGCTCACGCGAGCCAAGCTACTTGCCGTTCCCCTGCGAATGGTGCGCGAACGTACCAACATGCCGCTGGTCTATGTGTCTATGGACGAAAAATCCTCGCTCGACATTCGTGAATTCCTGTCGAAGCGTGAGTTTGAAATCGACCGGTAGACTCGCCCTGCGGACGCGGTAGCTGGAAAACGGCCCGGGTGCGGATTCCTTGCGTCTTATGACGTCCCGGCTGCCGCGTAGTCTTCGAGCCTTTCGACTCGCAGTGTCTTGCGGTTCTCCAACGCGTGCGAAGCAATCGCCTCCATCGGCGCGAACCAAACGTTGCCTGTCTCGAGTGCACGCTCTATCAGCTTTTCCATTTCGCGCCAGCGGGCGAGACGTCCGGTGAGGAAGGGGTGCAGCACCGGCATCCAGAACCCGCCGGCCTCGTACATCGCGTCGAATTCCTCGGCGAAGGCCCGGATTCCATCCGAGGGCGCACGAACCGGCATCAGGTAGTCGATTTCCTCGAAATGCGCGAAGGGTGGCCAATCGTCGGTGCCCCAGTGCGGTGGGACCTCTATGAGACTGCCTTTGGGCGTTTCGACGCGGTACGGCAGATCGTCGGCCATCATCGAACTGTCGTAAAGAAAGCCGTTCGCGATCAACCGGTCGACCATGGCCGGTGTGATCGCGTAGACTGGGGCGCGGTAGCCGCGCGGTTTGCGCCCGGTCATGCGGACGTGCACCTCCATTGCGCGCTCGAACAGCTCGGCCTCGACCTCGTCGGAATGGCCCATCGGGTCTTCATGCATCCATGAATGGTGTCCGATCTCGTGGCCGTCTTTCAAGATCGCCTCAACCGTGGCGGGATAGGTCTGCATCACCCAGGCCGGCATGAAGAAGGTCTGGGTCAGCCCCAGCCGACGATAGCTCGCGAGGATACGCGGCACGGCGACGGTGGGGCCGTAGCGGCCCATCGAGATCGGTTGCAGGCGCAGCTCTGCATCGTCGGGCCGGGCGGTGCGGATCAGCGAGTCGGCGTCGATGTCGAACGTCACGCAAGCGGCGCTCTTCTTGCCTTCGGGCCAGTCGATCGGGTTAAGGAACATGGGCGTCTCCGCTGGGTTGAATGGGGTGGCGGTCAAGTCGAGGGTGCCGAGGCACAGACTGAGAACAGCGCAACGAGGTCGTGGCGCAGACGGGTTTCGATCTCGTCCTGGGTCATGGCGTCGGAGGAGATGAATTCAATGAAACGCGCGTTCTGAAGCTGGAACAATGCACGCCCGAGATGCACGGGATTCAGGTGGTCGGGCAGGGCGCCCGCCGCCTGGGCGGCCTCGATCCGGCGCACAAGCACATGAGCCAGCTGGTCGTCGAGCTGGGAATACGCGGTGCTGAGACGGGTGCCTGCCTCGGTTGTTACGGCCGCGATCACCTGCCGCCAGATATCCTTTTCGAGATTCGCAATCGCATGATCCATCACCTCGCGCGCGAAAGCGACCGCGAGCGAGACGATATCGCTTTCGTTGCGCGGCAGCGATTCGTTGAGACGCGCGATCAGTTGCTTATCGCTTTCGATCACCAGCGCCAGAAGAACGCCAGCCTTGGTGCCATAGTAGTTATGGACAGTCACGCCTGACACACCGGCGGCGACGGCGATACTTTCAATCGTCGTCTTCTCGTAACCCTTCTTTTTAAAAAGAGTTTTCGCCGAAGACACGATGCGGTTGCGCCGGTCTTCTTTTTGTCGTGCACGCAGGCTGCTCACCTTTTCCTCCTTGGGTTGCGAGCGACTTTCAGCCAAGGCGCAACTTTGGTCAAGCAAAAATTTTTATTGCATAAAAGTTTTTAGCGGATACAAAATTTAGCATCACAAACGGAAAACACGCCAACTTGCGAGGTAAGACAATGCGCCCAATTCAGACCATCGCCGCGGCTGCGGCCATTGTGGCGGGGGGCGGCGTCGGCGCGGCGGCTGCCGAAACCGTCAATGTCGGTATCTGCGTCTCGTGGCCCGGCTACGCGATGCTTGAAGTCGCCCGCCAGAAAGACCTGATCCCCGACTACGATCTCAACATCACCATTTTCGAAGACCCGCTCGGCGGCCATGCGGCGCTCGCCGCCGGCCAGCTCGACGTCTACGGCTGCACCGCCGACTACACGCCGCTGGTCGTCGACCGCGGCACCGATGTGGTCAACGTGGCCTACCTCAACCCGTCCTACGGGGTGGATCACATCATCCTGTCGCCCGATGTCACTCCGGCCGATCTGCCGGGCAAAAAGGTGGCCGCGCCGCAGGCCTATATCGGCCATCTCCTGATGGGGATATGGCTCGATTCGGAAGGCATCACGCCGGACCAGGTCGAATGGGTGAACCTCAACGCCGACGAGGCCGTTGGGCCGATGATGTCGGGCGATCTCGCCGCGGCCTACATGTATGAGCCTTGGATCTCGAAGGTGCTCGAAGCCAAGCCCGGGGCTTCGTCGATCGTCAACACCGGCGACGCCGACGTGCTCCAGACCGGCATCTTCATGGATGCGCTCTACATGAACAAGAACTTCATCAGCGATGACCGTGATGCGGCCCTCGCCGTGCTCAAGGCGCGGTGGGATGGCCTTGGCTACTGGAGCGCCAACGTTGAAGAAACCAACAAGCTGCTCGCCGAATTCCTGCAGTGGCCGGAAGAAGACATCGGCTACGTGATCGGCACCAACGGCAAAGACTTCGAGGGCGGCATCTACATGCTCGACTTCGACGAATCCGCTCGCCTGTGCGGTGTGATCGACGGTGACGGCCCGTTCGGCATGGCCAATGGCTCAATGGCAGACTCGATCGCCCTCACCAACGACTGGTGGATCAAGCTCGGCCTGATGACCAACAAGGTCGATGCCACCGCCGGCATCGATTGCAGCCTGATGGGCGACCTTGCCGCCTCTGGCTATCGCCAGGCATTGACGGCAAACTAACGCGACCGGGAGCGCCCGCTCGGGCGCTCCCTCCTTCACTCAGACCGGAGCGAGGCCGTGCCAGCATCCAGTTCCAAGACACCGTTCTTCCAGCTGCGAAAGCCCGTGAGCCGGCGCCAAAGCCTGATCTCGGCCCTCGGGATCTGGGTGGTCTTTTTCGGGGTTTGGGTCTTCGCCTCATCCACAGGGATGGTGAACGAATTGCTGGTGCCCGCACCGCAACAGGTGTTCGCGACGACCTTCGAGCTTTTCTTTGGTCGCGGCTTCGCCAGCGACGTTCTGATCTCGATCAGCCGCGTGATTGGCGCCTTCGCCATGGCCGCCGCCGTCGCGGTGCCGCTCGGCGTGCTGATGGGCAGCTTCCCGGCAATCGAGGCGATCTTCTCCCCTTTCGTTTCGGCCTGGCGCTACCTGCCGGCCCCCTCCTTCATCCCGATCCTGCTGATGTGGTTTGGCACGGGTGAAGCCCCGAAACTCGCGCTTCTCTTCATCGGCGTCATCTTTTTCCTGATCACGCTGATCATGGATCACACCAAGAACGTGCGTGAAGAGCTGGTGGAAACCGCACTCACCCTCGGCGCCGGGCGCGGCACCGTGGTTGCCCGCGTGATCTTCCCCGCCGTCCTGCCCGACATCACCGTGGCCCTGCGCCAGATGCTGGCGATGGCCTGGACCTACCTCGTGATCGCCGAGATCGTCGCCTCCACCACCGGCATCGGCGCGATGATGATGCGCGCCCGCCGCTTCCTGAATACCGACGAGATCCTCTCGGGCATCATCGTCATCGGGGTGCTCGGGCTTGGCTTCGATCTTCTGTTTGCCGCCCTGCACCGCTGGGCCTTCCCCTACCTGCGAAAGGCCCGATAATGACCGTGGACGCCGCATTGGAAATCCGCCAAATCACCAAGGCCTTCGATCTTGGCGCGGGCCGTAGCGTGACGGCCGTGAAAGACATCAACTTCGCGGTCGAGCGCAACTCGATCTGCGTTCTGCTCGGCCCCTCCGGCTGCGGCAAGTCGACGATCCTTCGGATGATGGCCGGGCTCGAAACCCCAACCTCGGGCGAAATCGTGATCGGGGGGCGCACCGTCGACGGGCCGGGCCGCGACCGGGGCATGGTGTTTCAGGCCTACACATCGTTCGACTGGCTCTCGGTGCGCAGGAACGTCGAGTTCGGCATGAAGATCAACGGTGTCGCCCCGGCTGAACGGCACGAGCGAGCGGAGCATTTCATCAACCTAGTGGGGCTCGGCAAGTTTGCCGACGCCTACCCCTCTCAGCTTTCCGGCGGCATGCGCCAACGCGTGGCCATTGCCCGCACCCTCGCCAACGACCCGGAAGTTCTGCTGATGGATGAACCCTTCGGCGCGCTCGATGCCGAGACGCGCTGGCTCATGCAGGAACTGATGATCGATGTCGCGGAAAAGACCAACACAACGATGGTAATCGTCACCCACGACCTGGAGGAAGCGATCTTCCTCGCCGACAAGATCGTGTTTCTCTCAAGCCACCCGGGCCGGGTAAAGGAAGAGATCGTGCCGGCCTTCAAAAACGGCAAACGGATCGGTGACAAGGAGCGCGCGGTGAAGCTTGACGGCTACGCCGAGTTGGAAAGCAAGCTGATGCACCTGATGCGCGAAGAAGGGCGTGGAATAGAATGAGCCTTACGTTCGACTTAACCGGAAAGCGGGTCCTGATCACAGGGGCGAGCAGCGGGATCGGCTTCGGGGTGGCGAAAGGCTTGGCGAAGGCCGGCGCCGATCTGACCATCCTGTCCGACACCGCGGCGATCCACGAGGCGGCGAAGGCCCTGCCCGGGCGGGTGCGCGCAATCGAGTGCGACATCGCCGATGCGGCCATGGTCACCGAACGTCTGGCCGATATCGAACAGGTCGACGTGCTGATCAACAACGCCGGGTTGGAGCGGCCGACGCCGCTGAGTGGGGAAAATCCGGGCGGCAACGATACCTTCGAACGCATCATTGCGATCAACGTGACAGGCACGCAGAATGTGACCGATACGCTGGTGACCCGCATTCCCGATGGCGGGCGGATCATTCTCACCGCCTCGATCTGGTCCCGCACCGCGGTGCCGGGGTTTTCGGCCTACGTGGCCAGCAAGCACGCGCTGGTGGGGCTTGCGCGCACCTGGGCGCAAGAGCTTGGCCCGCGCGGCATCCGCGTGAACGCGATCTGCCCGGGCTGGGTGAAGACAGGCCCGGCGATGAATTCGTTGCGCGAATTGGCCGAGGCAAGCGGGCGCAGCGAAGCCGAGGTTGAAGCCGAGATCATGGCGGCGCAGGCGATCGACGGGCTGATGGAGCCCGACGACATGGCCGATCCTTACATGTTTCTCGCCTCCTCGGGCGGGGCCAATATCACCGGTCAGGCGATCAACGTCGACCGGGGCGAGGTGATGTCATGAGCCTCGAAGGGAAGGTTGCCCTCGTGACCGGCGGATCGCGCGGGATTGGCCGTGCCATTGCGCTTGCCTTTGCCGAACGCGGCGCCAAGGTGGCGTTTTGCCATCCCGGCGACGAAGCAGCCGCGCAGACACTGGCCGAGATCAAGGCGCGTTCGGACGGTGTGGATGTCGTCGCTGACGTGGCCGACGAAGCCCAGGTCGAGGCGTTTTTTGACCTCGCCGCGCAGGCGTTGGGCACACCCGACATCCTGGTCAACAATGCGGGCATCCTGCGCGAGAGCCCACTGGCCCAAACCGTCGTCGCGGAATTCGATCGGGTTATCGCGGTCAACCTGCGCGGCACCTTCCTTGCCGCGCGCGCCTTCGTGCGCCGCAACGAGAGCGGCCGGATCATCAACATCGCGAGCGATCTTGGCATACTCGGCCGCGAGGAAATGGCCGCCTACACCGCCTCGAAAGGCGCGGTGATTGCGCTCACGCGCACGCTGGCGCGCGAGCTTGCGCCGGGCATCCTTGTGAACGCCATTGCGCCCGGCTCGACCGAGACCGACATGACCAGCCCCGCCAGCATGAGCCCGGCCCAGATCGCCAAGGACCTCGACACGCCGCTGCATCGCTTCGGCCGACCCGAGGAAATCGCCGCAATGGCCTGCGTCCTCGCCGGCCCGGATAGCAGCTTCGTCACTGGCCAATGCTTCGGCGTGAATGGCGGCAGCGTGATGCACTGACAGGAGAGCACTATGGCCAGCGATCCCTTCTTCCACCCCGTCTCCGGTTTCGACCTGCCGCGTTTCGCCGGTGTGCCGACGTTCATGCGGCTGCCGCATGTGGACCTCGACAATCCCCGGCTGAAGGACGTCGAAATCGGCCTGATTGGCTCGCCGTGGGATTCGGGCACCACCAACCGCCCGGGGCCGCGCCATGGTCCGCGCCAGATGCGTGACATGTCGACGATGATGCGCGCGCAAAACGGCGCCACCGGGGTGCGGCCGTTCGAGTTGGCAAACTGCGCCGATCTCGGCGATGTCGCCCCCAACCCCGCCGATCTGCACGACACGATGGACCGGATCACAGCATTTTTCAGTACCGTGCGCGATGCCGGCATCCGGCCGCTCACCGCAGGCGGCGACCACCTCAACTCGCTGCCAATCCTGCGCGCTCTGGGCAAACCCGATCCGCTCGCGATGATCCATTTCGACAGCCATACCGATCTGTTCAACAGCTACTTCGGCGGCACGATGTACACGCATGGCACACCCTTCCGACGCGCCATTGAGGAAGAGCTCCTCGACCCGAAACGCGTGGTCCAGATCGGCATTCGTGGCACAACATACGACAGCGAAGACCGCGATTTTGCCGATGCGGTCGGCGTTCGGGTGATCCCGATCGAAGAATTCCACGCCCGTGGTCCCGAAGACGTGGTGGCCGAGGCCCGCGAGATCGTTGGCAGCCGCCCCACATACCTGTCCTACGACATCGATTTCGTCGATCCAGCCTTTGCACCCGGAACGGGTACGCCCGAGGTTGGTGGCCCCAACTCCTTCGAGGCCATTCAAGTGGCGCGCTTGCTTGACGGATTGGATATTGTTGGCGCTGATGTCGTGGAGGTCTCTCCCCCCTTCGACGCGTCCGGCGCAACCGCCTTTCTTGGTGCCTCGATCATGTTCGAACTTCTCTGCGTAATGGCGAACACCACGAACTCCAACTAGAAACATCTTTCGGTCTGGGGGCGGCGAAAAGGCGGCAAATCATCCGCCAAATGCCCACTGTTGTGACGAACCTCCAGATCGCCTTGGCCGGTGTGAAATCCGACTACGTTGGCCCCCGAATATTCGTTGGATTTCTTGTTCTCTTGAAAGTCGGTTTTCCGCCCATGTTGCCCGATGCTGTGATTGGAGGATGCGTCGGCTTTGGGCTCGAAGGAGACCTCGGATGCATCGCAGCATCATGTGATACGATGTCTTGTCAACGTCTGGTTGTCGATGTGGGA
>NZ_JAHXRQ010000050.1 GCF_019392335.1 Mameliella sp. CS4 | reverse complement strand
AAGACCTTCTTCTCAGCGATCGCACTCGCCGCAACCGTCATCTTCTGGCTTTGAGTGAGAACGAGTCCTGACCCTAGTTCTGCTCTGCTGTTTCTCCACGGAATGAATGGCCGAATGACCAAAGCTCAGGGTCTGTTCACGGCAGCATCATGCCGCGGATCATGAAAAAGAACATTGCAGACAGGACCGCCGCGATCGGGACCGTGATGATCCAAGCTGCCGCGATGCGCAGGAGCAGGTTGCGTTTTACCAGTTCGACGCGGTGCACGCGCCCGAGGCCACGCCGCTCCTGTTTCCCGAGCAACCGGTCTGCAGCCGCCTGCGCTTTCATCTGGCGCAGCATGTCCCCCTTGGTGGCGACATCCGCCGCTTCGAATTCGGCCAGGAACGCGTCGACCGCTTCAGGGTCTTTGGCTGCATGATGGTTGCGGATATCGTCGAGCATGCGCGCGTAGCTCGACTTGATGTATTCGCGCAGAAAGCCGACGCCGAATACGCCGCCAACGGCAATATGGGTCGAACTGACCGGCAGACCGAGCTGCGACGCGACAATGACGGTGATCGCGGCGGCCATGGCGATGCAGAAGGCGCGGGTCTTGTCGAGCTCCGTGATTTCGCTGCCGACAGTCCGAATTAGCTTTGGCCCGTAAAGCGCGAGCCCCAAAGCTATCCCGAGCGCACCCACGGCCATGACCCAGAGGGGAATCCCGGCTTTAATCGAAATCCCGCCTTCGGTGATGGCTTCGTTTATCCCGGCCAAAGGTCCAACCGCATTTGCGACGTCATTGGCACCATGCGCGAAGCTCAATAGCGCTGCGGCGAAGATCAGTGGCACCGTGAAAAGGTCGTTGACGCTGACCTTGTGGTTGTCGAGCTTGGCCGTCATCCGGGCGATGTAGGGCCGCATGGCTACGTAGACGACAAGCGCTACCATCACCCCGATAAGAAGCGCCACGGGGAAGGAAACGGCGATGATCTTCTTGACGCCTTTCAGCATGAGGTAGGTCGAAAACGCCCAGGCCATGACCGCCACAAGCACTGGTACCATGCGGTTGGCGGCCGTCAGAACATCCCGTTTGTAGGTGATCGTGCGTTTGATGAGAATGAGAAACCCGGCCGCGATCAACCCGCCCAACAACGGGGAAATCACCCAGCTTATCGCGATCTGGCCCACCACGGACCAATCTGCGATGTTCCAGCCCGCCGCCGCGATGCCCCCGCCAAGCACGCCGCCGACAATCGAGTGCGTGGTCGAGACCGGCGCGCCGATGACAGTTGCAAAGTTGAGCCAGACCGCCGCCGCCAGAAGGGCCGCGATCATGATCCAGATGAAGGTATCCCGGTCCGCCACGAGATCGGGATCGATGATCCCGCTCTTGATCGTGCCCACGACATCCCCGCCCGCAATAAGGGCGCCACCGGCTTCAAAGAAGGCGGCGATGAAAATGGCCCCGGTCAGGGTGATGGCGTGCGAACCGACAGCGGGCCCGACATTGTTCGCCACATCGTTGGCCCCGATATTCATCGCCATGTAGCCGCCGATCATCGCTGCGGCGACCAGGAGAATGCCGTCGATACCGCCGTCGGTCCGGACGATGGTGAAAAGCATGATGCCGACGATGAAAAGCAACGCCGTTCCGAACCGGAACAATTCGTCCCGGTTCCGCTGCGCGGCACTCTCGATCTTTTCTGTTCTCAACACGGCAGGTCCCCCAGGCTTTTGCGTGATCGAAGCAGCATCATCACAAGCCTGCGGAAAGCTCCCATGAGCCAAGTCAAGGACAGCGCTTTCCTTCGGCGGTATGTCTTTGAATTGCAACACTCCGAAGGAACCACAGGCGGTGGAAGGAAAGACCGATCCGATTGCAGCACCTGAGTGCGTGCCGCCCTTGTCCGCGCCTGTCCGCCCGATGGCGTTCCAGGCGCGCTGCGGGTGGTCATGACGCGCTACTACCTTCCCATCGTCGTCGGAGCGCTTTTGCTGACCTTTTGGGTCAGTCCCGACGCGCAGGAGATCGCGGCGGGCGTTGCGATCTTTCTCTTCGGCATGCTTATGCTCGAAGATGGGTTCAAGCTCTTCGGCGGTGGCGCGCTGGAGCGGATTCTCGAACGCGCGACCGGCTCGACGGTCCGGGCGATCTCGTTCGGGATACTCTCGACCACGCTTTTGCAATCCAGCTCGTTGGTTTCGGTCATTACCATCTCGTTTCTGAGCGCCGGACTTATCTCGCTCATAGGGGGCGTGGGCATCATCTTCGGTGCCAATATCGGGACGACGACCGGCGCATGGCTGGTTGCGGGACTTGGGCTGAAGATCAATATCGCGGCCTACGCCATGCCGATGATCGCGCTCAGCATCGTCCTGGTGTTCCAGAAACCCAAGCCCCTGCGGGGTATCGGATACGCACTCGCCGGGCTGGGATTCCTGTTCCTCGGCATCCACCACATGAAAGAGGGCTTCGAGGCCTTCAAGGACCAGATCGACCTGACACGGTTTGCGCTAACGGGTTTGCTCGGTCTCTTCGTCTATTCCCTCGTCGGCACCGCCGCGACCGTCGTCATGCAGTCCAGCCATGCCACGATGGTCCTGATCCTTACCGCGCTGTCCGCAGGGCAGATCAGCTACGAGAACGCGCTGGCCCTGGCGATCGGGGCGAATATCGGCACGACGATCACGGCGATCCTCGGGTCGCTGGGTGCGAATTTTCAGGGCAAGCGACTGGCGCTGGCCCACCTGATCTTCAACACGGTGACCGCGCTTGTCGCGCTGGTGCTCATTGCCCCGCTGCGCGACGCGGTGGACTGGATCAGCGATCTGGTCGGCATTGCCCCGAGTGACTACGCGATGAAGCTCGCCGTTTTCCACACGATCTTCAACGTGCTGGGCGTCGCACTGATGCTGCCGGTCCTCAACCGGCTCATTGCGTTTCTCGTGCACCGCATTGTCGAGCCCGTGCCGGACGTAAGCCGCCCGCGCTACCTCAACGAGGCGGTGGACGAATTCCCTCAGACCCTCGAAACCGCACTCCGCAAGGAGGTGCTGCACCTCTACGAGAACGCGGTCGAGTTGATCCTGCACGGTCTCAACCTGCATCGTGACGAGGTGTTCGCGACCGACGACGTGGCCGATCTGGTTCGCCACAGCCGAACGCCGTTCGAGCTTGATCTCGATGAAAGCTACGAACGCCGTGTGAAAGTGATTTACGCGGGTATCGTGGAATTCACGACGCGGGTTGGCGACAAAAGGGTCGACCACGATATCGCCGAACGGGTCTACGCGCTGCGGGACGTGGCCAGCGAAATCGTGCAGGCCGTGAAATCCGTGAAACACCTGCGCAAGAACGTATTGCGCTACACCGTGCGTCGCCAGGGTGTCACGACCGAGCTTTACGATGAGCTTCGCACCGAACTTGCACGGATCGCGGTCGAGATCAGGAAGCTCGGCCAGATCGAGCCCGAGAACCGCAGCGCGCTCTGGCTGGATCAGGAACGCGCCCAGATCGAGGATGACGCGCGCATGACATCGCAGCGCGTCGATACCCTCATCCGCAAGGGCGCGCTGAACGCCACGGCCGCCACCTCGTTCATGAACGATTCCGGTTACGCTTATGGCGCCATGCGGGGTCTGATCGAAGCCGCGCGCAGCTACTACATCGAACGGGAAAACGCGATGGCGGAAGTGGAACGGCTCCTGTCACTCGACGAAGATGAACTCAGCGAGGCCGTTACCGAACACGCCAAGACATCTCGGTAATGGTCGGTCGGACAACGCTGTCACGAAATTGCTGTGAAACGCGCCTAGGGTTGGCTTTGGGATCAAGATTGGAGAAGCTAAGATGGGTCTGAAAAAGCTGGCCGCAAAAGTCGAAGACTACAAAGCGCGCCTCGAAAGCGGAAAGGCGAGCGAGATCAAGTCGAGCCACGTTGAGAGGGTCCTGCAAAAGCTCCGCGTGAAAGCGGCCGACCTGCGGGCCGAAATCGACGCCGCACGCTCTGCCGACAAGAAGGCCCGGCTGGAAGGAAAGCTCGACATCGCGCGAAACCATATCGCCCGCGCGGAATGGTTGCTGAGAGAATTGAGCTGACTGCGCAAGGACCCCGCGTTCCGACATTCAATCCGACGTCAATCCCCAACGACAACAGCTTCCAAAGCAGACGCTTGTCCGCTGTTTCCGGTTCGCCCGGCGCTGTAAGATGGGCTGTCATTCGAAATTTCGGGTGCGGAAAATACCTTCTTCGACGGACCACAGGTCGTCGTTGAAAGATGTCGGTGAAGGTCCGTCTAAGTCGGATGTCTGGACGCGGGACAGGAGCGCCCCGCTGCACCCCGACAAGTCCGCTTCGAGCCCAGAGTGACCAATGCTGCGGTCGTCACCAAGGTTTTCAAAGCACAGTAAGCGAACTAAAGCGATGAACTGGACCTGTCACGGTTTCGTGCCGCCCCCGGTGCTCATTTCCGCGGCCTGAGCTTCGAAAGCGACGGGGCTCTTCCAGCCGAGTGCAGAGTGGCGGCGTCGCGGATTTTAGAAGCCGTTGATGTATTCGAAGATTGCCAGCTCGGCCGCCCGGCGGGTGGGCCAAGACCGCTGCCACGGCAGCTCAGCCTTGATCGTCTTGAAGATGGTTTCGACGGCCGCTTTGTCGTAGCAATTGCCAGTTCCGCTCATCGACACGTTGAAGCCATGCCGGCGCAGGATTTTCTGATAATCGTGGGAGCAGTATTGGCTGCCGCGATCTGTATGATGGATACACCCCTTCGGCGGACGCCGCAGCGCGATGGCCGTGTTCAACGCCCGGATGGCCAGGTCACGTTTCATGCGATTGCTGACCGACCAAACGCGGCATGCGGGCCGAGTGCGTATTTGTAGACGCCGTCGTCGTGCTTTTTGTTTTGTCCTTCGAAATAGGTCAGCCGGACTTCGGCCTCGTGTTCGAAGGCATCCCGTTATCTTAGCAGGGACTTGGCAACGGCTTCGGCGGTCAGACCGTCCTTGAAGACTGTACGCGCGAATTTCTTGAGCTTGAAATCAGAAGGATAGTCGACCTTGCCGATGACGCCGCTATCGTTGGTCGCACCCTTGTTGGCAGCGCAAAGGCTGTCGATCAGTCTGCCAACTGTTGTTCTGACGCGCACGGTATCCGTTTTCGGCGAGTAGATGCGCCACATCGCATCCGATCTCTTCTTGAGCGTCCAGTACTGGCCGTAGACATCCTCATAGAAGGCGAATTCTCCGGTCTCGCCAGCGGCAGTGCGGACAGGCGACCTCAGGATGAAATTCTCGAACGGGTCTTCCCACATGGTCGGCCCGACCAGGGCGTTCTTTTTCTCGTCAAAGAGTTCAAAGAAGCGATTGCGCGGGACCACCCTGTAGTTGGTTGCGCGAGCCCCTCGCGCTCGGCCAGTTCGGAGATGGTGGCGAACTCGCCCGATTCCAACATTCGTTTCTACCGAAATGCGCGGGCCAACGCCTTCAACAGCGTGCTGTCGGTCCGGTGGTGGTGCGGAGTTCGATTTTCACCTGCAGCGGTTTCGAAATTCCGAAGGCATTCGGGTCAGGAGTTTGGCAAGTTCGGGCTTGAAGGTACGGGTGGCGCAACCCGCGTCAAGCTGAGAGGATCACTTGAATTCAGGGGGTCCGTACGGCTTTTGGGGCCAGGCGCCCTGCAATCGGAGGATATGCAATGCGGTTCGGGCTGATCGTCTCAATTCTGGTAGGAGCGGTTGTCATGCTTGTGCCGCCACCCGAAGGTATGGGCGACCCCGCGTGGCGGGCACTCGGGTTCGCGGTCGCCATGGCGGCTCTATGGCTGACGGAGGCGCTTCCTCTGGCGGTGACAGCACTCGTTCCGCTGGCTCTTTTTCCTCTGGCAGGATTGGGCGGGATCGAGGACCAGGCCAAAGCCTACGCCCATCCGCTCATCATTCTGTTCCTGGGCGGCTTCCTGGTAGCGCGTGCAATTGAGCGCTGGGAATTGCATCTTGCGCTCGCGACCCGTTTACTGAGCCGGGTGGGCCGCGAACCGTCCGCTGTCATCGCAGGACTGATGCTGGTGACAGCCTTTCTGAGTTTCTGGATCAGCAACACGGCCTCGACAATGGTGATGGCACCCATCGCGGCGGCGATGGCAGCGAGCCGGCCATCGGACGAGCGTTTCGCGGTTGCGGCGCTGCTGGGCGTCGCGTACGCGGCCACCATTGGCGGTATGGGCTCGCTCATCGGCACGCCGCCCAACGCAATTCTCGCAGCACACCTTTCAGAGCGCTATGACCGCGTGATTGGTTTCGCTGAATGGGCGCTCATCGGACTGCCTGTTGTCGCCGTGATGCTTCCGCTAGTTTGGCTTTTGTTGACCAAAGTACAGTATCGGCCAAATGCCGGTCTGTTCGGTCTTCCGTCGTCCAATGCCCCCCTCAGCATCGGGGCCAAGCGTGTTGCATGGATCGGCTCACTTGCTGCGCTCGGCCTCCTGCTTCGTCCCCTCATTGAGCGGCAGTTTCCCGAGGCTGGGGTTACCGATGCGGGAATCGCGATCCTCGCCGGGGTTCTGCTTTTCGCGGTTCCGAGCGGATCTGGAGGGCGGCTGCTTGATTGGGAGACCGCGAAAGGACTTCGCTGGGACGTCCTCATTCTTTTCGGTGGCGGTCTTGCCCTTGCCGGAACAATAGAGCGTTCGGGCCTGGCGACATGGCTGGCGGGAGGGATCGCTCGCGTCGAGGGGTTGGGTCAGCTATGGGTCATACTGACATTCGCAGTCGTGATCGTCTTGATAGGCGAGTTGGCGAGCAATACGGCCATGGCGGCGATCTTTCTGCCGGTCGCGGGTGCGACAGCCACCGGTTTTGGCATGGATGCCGCCTCGGCAATGGTGCCGATCGCTCTTGCGGCCTCCGTTGGTTTCATGCTGCCAGTGGCGACGCCGCCAAACGCTATCGTCTTTGCCTACCCGGCGATTACGCGCGCGCGGATGTTGCGTGCTGGAGCTGGATTGGATCTTGTCGGCATCGTCGTTGCCGTATTCATTCCCTACGCACTCGCACAGTTCATGCTCTAGCCGTCGCGGGACCAACGGACCGAGTTTCGCTGCTCCTGCACTGCCAAAGCGTCCAAGGTAGGCTAAATTCTGGGCGCGGTTTGGGTCAACTAACCGAAGTGGATGGGCTGCTCCTCCCACTCTCCGGGGAATGGTTCCAGCACCTGCGCTAACGTCATCTCCGGCCCTTGCGTCCCGTCCAGGATCGCCTCCACGATCTCTGGGGCGAGCAACGCAAGCCGCAGGACGCGGGTCATGTAAGATGGCGCGATCCCTTCGCGGTCGGCCAATTCGGCGATCGTTGTGAACTCCCCCGAATCCAGCATGCGCTTCCAGCGGAACGCGCGGGCCAGTGCCTTGACCAGCGAGCTGTCCGTGCGCTGCGGATGTGGCGCTCCTGCCGGAAACCGCATCTCCTTTCGCCCGCCGCGCTTCACCACGCGGAACGGGACGTGCGCGTCACGGTCTCGGCGATTTGCGTCGCGCGGGTCATGCTGCCGCCTCGATGCCGCCTGCAAGCATCTCGCGCGCGAGGTCGTTGAGTCCGTCCACCCGGAGCCGGACGTTCAACCCGTCCGTGCCGATTTCCACGCGCTCGACCAGCAGCGCCACGATGCGCGCCTGCTCTGCGGGGAAGAGTTCGTCCCACAGCGGATCGATCTGCTGCAACGCGGCGCGGGCGTCTTCTTCAGTGATGTCGCCGTCATGCGCTCGGGCCGCCTTCCACGTCCCGGCCACGATCTCGGGCTGGCGGAATACGGCGCGGAGCTGGTCGATCACGGCCGCCTCGATCTCGCCTGCTGGGACACGACCCACGGGACACGATCCGGCGCCATGCTTCAACACCGTTTGGCTGACGTAGTAGCGGTAGAGCTTGCCGCCCTTGCGGGTGTGGGTTGGCGAGAAGCCCTATTACTGGCCCGGAGACGAAACGCCCCTCAATGTGACCCTCGACGATTTTCCGCTGATCGACGCGGAGGTGGCCAGGTCCTTCCTGGCCGCCCCCGGTCCATTGTAATCCGCGCGTGGCCGCCGGACAGTGGCCCCCGGACATGCGGGCATCCAGCGCGAGAACGGCATCGTCGTGGACGGGCGGGACGCCTGGCTGAGTCAGATCGCCTTCCACGTTGTGCATGACGTTCTCGATGCCGGGCGCCACTATGATGCCGAGGCCATCGCCGACCTTGCCTGGACCGTTTCGCCGACAGCACGGACCTGACCCGCCCGCGCAAGGACAGGGCCAGCCCCTATTCCCACGAAGACGCCCGGAAAAAGATCGCTGACAAGTTGCGCCTGGCGCAGGACGGCCGTCTGCCGCCACGCGATGCGGAGGTTCCCGCCCCGGATTACACCCCGCCTGCGCTGACCGCTGCTGAGGGACAGTCGAGGCTGCAGCTCCTGCTGGAACAGTATTGCGCTTCGGTCTGCGACTGGCACCTTGCGGACGATGGCGTTGCGCCGACGCTCGGCATCCGGGCCACCGTGGGGCTGGGCAAATCACATGCCGCCCGGGAGGCGATTCATGGACCTGTAGGCGCAAGGGCGCGCCTCGGACATGGTTCAAGCCTTTGTCTTCGAGATATTCTGCCAGCTCGCTGGCGACGTAGGAGGAGCCGTTGTCACTGAGCAGCCTCAGTTTCCAGACGTCTTGGAAGTTACGTCGGAGATGCGCCCAACACGCCGCCTCTCGCACGCGCGCCACACTTTCGGGCCTGAGCTCATCGAGTTCCTCGAAGCCGGTATAGGCGTCGGCCTGCAGGATGCCGTAGAAGTCGGCGAGGTGCAGCGTGTCGTCATTCGGCTCCGCGCAGGGGAACGCACCCGTTGGATGTCAGTCGCGTTTGCAGCGGATGCCGCCTCTGACTGCGTTGCAAGTCAATAGCATCTATGCCTTACGGGGTAGAGAACGTTTGCTCCCGGTCTTGTCTGCTCCGCCATTAATCTTTGATTTTAAGAGAAAAAACCTACATCCAGAGGTTATACCCGCCAATTCGCCCGCCATGCCATTTACGCTTGAATGCAACACCATGCGACATGCTCAGGGCCTGACCGAGCGGCGGTAAATTTATGCGGACCAAGTTCGGTTGCTGCTGTTTCGCATCTGCCGAAGTAGATGCTGCCAGATCGGCCGTACAGCACAACAGACCCACGCAACCCCGCCATCCTCCCGCAGTCTCTCCTCAGTCAAGCCTCAAGACTTGCCCCAACGATCTGCCCAAGGCAGGTGCTATGGCAAAATCTCCAAACCCGAGACCCACCCATGGCCCGCAAACCCGCGCTTTCCACCGACAAGCTGAAAGACCTTGGCGCCGAAAAGCTCGCGCAGTTGGTGCT
>NZ_JAHXRQ010000004.1 GCF_019392335.1 Mameliella sp. CS4 | reverse complement strand
GCGGTTGTAGCTCAGTTGGTTAGAGTACCGGCCTGTCACGCCGGGGGTCGCGGGTTCGAGCCCCGTCAACCGCGCCACTTCTTCTCCTTCGGAATATCGTTAGGCGCTTGAGTGGCGCTCTTGCGGTGCCTTTCCAAAAGTGACGCCTGAAAAAATCCTGAAAATCTGGACGTGTCGGCGGAACCAACCGCAGACAAGCGTGTTTTCCTATCAGACCGTATACGATCGGTTAACCGCGTAGGGTTTTCCTGACTATGCCCTTCGATGGTTTTGAGGCAAAAAGACTATGTGCCAAACAAAAGGGTGCCAAACAAAAGGCGCCCCGAAACGGGGCGCCTGTGGAGTGAACCAGAGACTAAAAGGGGGAGATAGAGACTCAGCTGCCCCAGGAACGGACCGGACCGCAGTCCATGTGAACGAAGTTCGATCGGGTGTACCGGCCAACGCCGCCTGCATTACAGGCCTTGGCCGCGCGATACATCTGGCTGACCGAGCGCGATGCGAGCCGCAGGTCCGCTGCCTGACCGTAAAGATGGCGCGAATTCTTGGCCACGCCGGAAGAGCGTGCCCTGAGCATCGCGTTTGTCGACGGACTACGGTAGCCCGAAATCAGCAGATAAGGCTCGGACACATCCAGCAGATTGTGCGATGCAGCCATGATGTCGATCGTCCGCGTGTCGATCGATTTGAGCTCGTTATTACGCCAATCGCGCATGAAGTAGTTGATCTCCTTGATCGCGTCGGCGAGGTAATCGCCTTCGATCCAGTAGATCATGTCCACCCGTTCGCCAGTGCGACCGGAATACATCCGGATGCGACGGACATCGCCTGCGCCGCGCAAAAAGCCTGCTGCGTTGGAGTATGTCGGCGCCGCTGCGACTGCCGTCGCTGCGAACGCGCCAAGAAGTGTCCGGCGGGTGAAGCCGCCGCTATTTGTCTCTGTCATGATGACCGCCTGTCCCGTGGTCGCCGTGTTACCTGAATGTGAGCGCATCGTTGTGCGCCCTCTGCCATCTATCCCCAGATGCCAAGAACTATATGACACGAATCGTTTGGCGCAAAAAGAGCGATTTGTGATGATTTGTAATGATCAAGGGGGAATTGGCGGGATTCTGCCAACAGCCGGCCAACTGTGGCGCGAATGCGCGGGGTTGCCTCTTTTTGGTCACAGCCAGGCCGGGCAGACCCTTGGTCGACAACTTGGCAAAAATGTGAATAGACAGCCCTTGACCCTGTCGGCATTGTGTTTTCGGGGATGGCTGGTCGATGAAGGATTCAAATATGCACAAGAGAGAAACCCGGGCCGTGTTCCAGGCGGCCCTCGCGGCAGGGGCCCTTTGGCTGGGAACCGCGCTGCCGGCGGCGGCCGAGGACGGCCTGACGCTCAAGGTGACGGCCTTCAAGCAGGCCGTGGCCGAGAACGTAGCCGACGACGACAGCATTGCCGCCTTCTATCGCGCGCGCGATTTCGCACCGATCTGGACCGGTGCGGGCGAGGGCGACCGCGCCCGCCGTCTTGCGCTGATGGAGGCGTTCTCCCTGGCAGACGATCACGGCTTGCCCGCCGGACGCTATGATCCCGACCGGCTCATGCTGCGGATGAGCCAGGCCACCGACGGCCGTTCGCGCGGGATGCTGGAAATCGAACTGACCCGCACCTTCATCCAGTTCGCCAACGATCTGCAGTCCGGAATCCTGGAGCCGGGCAAGGTCGTCGACGGGATCAAGCGCGAAGTGCCGCGCCGCGACCCCGAGATGCTGCTGACCCGGCTGACAGAGGAAGACCCGACCGCGGTATTCCTCAGCCTTGTGCCGAACAGCCCGGAATACACCCGCCTTATGCGGGCGAAGCTGCGGCTGGAACACAAGATCCGCAATGGCGGCTGGGGGCAGACCGTCCCCGCCGGCAGCCTGCGCCCGGGCAACAGCGGCAATGCCGTCGTCGCGCTGCGCAACCGGCTGACCGCGATGGGCTACATGGCGCCCTCGCTCAGCATGACCTATGACGCCGAAATGGAAGCCGCCGTGCGCGAGTTCCAGGAGGATCACGCCATCGAGGTCGACGGCGTTGCCGGTGGCAGCACCATGCGGGCCATCAACGTGTCGGCCGAGGAGCGGCTGAAGTCGATCATGGTCTCGATGGAGCGGGAACGCTGGCTGAACCTGCCCGAGGGGCGTGGCAAACGGCATATCCTTGTCAACCTGACCGATTTCCACGCCCAGATCATCGACGACGACAAGCTGACCTTTGAAACCCGGTCGGTGATCGGTGCGCAGGGGCATGACCGGCGCACGCCCGAATTCTCGGACGTGATGGAACTACTGGTCATCAACCCTTACTGGTTCATTCCCCAGTCGATCATTCGGGGCGAATACCTGCCCGCGATCCGGTCCAATCCCTATGCGGCGGGCCACCTGGAAATCGTCGACTATCGCGGGCGCCGGGTCAGCCGGGAAACCGCGTCGGCCTATGCGAATTCGGGCAACTTCCCCTTCACCATGCGTCAGCCCCCGGGGCCGAGCAATGCGCTGGGGTCGGTCAAGTTCCTGTTCCCGAACAAGTACAACATCTACCTGCACGACACCCCGTCGCAGCACCTGTTCCGGCGTGAGGTTCGCACCTTCAGCCACGGCTGCATCCGTCTGGATGACCCGCATGACTTCGCCTACGAGATCCTCAGCCGCCAGGTCGACGATCCCGAGGCTTACTTCAAGCGGATCCATGCATCCGGCGAAAACACGCGCATTCCCTTGGAAACGCCGATCCCGGTGCACCTGATCTATCGCACCGCCTTTACCAAGGCGAAGGGCCAGATGAACTATCGCAACGACGTCTACGGGCGTGATGCGATGCTCTGGCGGGCGCTGGCCAACGAAGGGGTGGCCCTGCGCGCGGGTCGCAGCTAAACCTCTCCCGGACTGCGCCCTGCAACGTCCGGGAGACACCATGCCGTTCACCATTGAAGACCTTGCAAGCGCCCTTGGCATGACCGCCGAGGGCGATTTGTCTCTGACCGTCACCGGATTGGCCGAACCGGCAGACGCAGGGCCGGACCAACTGGCGATGGCGGCCAAGCCCGAGTTCGTCGAGGCACTGGGCCGGGGGCAGGCCCGCGCGGCGTTGCTGGCGGCGGGGACGGACTGGCAGGCGCTGGGTCTGCAAGCGGCGCTGCTGTCGGATCGTCCGCGTTTTGCCATGTCGGGCCTGACCGGGCTGATGGACCAGGGGCCGGGATATGCGCCGGGCATCCATCCGCAAACGGTGATCGACCCGGGCGCCGAGCTGGGCGAGGGCGTATCGGTGGGGCCATTTGCAGTGATCGAGGCGGGCGCCCGTATCGGCGCCGGCTCGGTGATCGGTCCGCAGTGTTACATCGGACGTGATGCACGGATCGGCGCGGGGGCCCTGCTGCATTCCGGGGTGCGGATCATGTCCGACATCGTGATCGGTGACCGATTTATCGCCCAGCCGGGCGCGATCATCGGCGGTGACGGCTTTTCCTTTGTTACCCCGGAACGCTCGGGCGTGGAAAAGGCGCGTGCCTCGCTGGGGGGCGATGCAACCGACACCGCCCAATCCTGGGCGCGGATCGCCAGCGTGGGCGCTGTGACCATCGGGGACGATGTCGAGGTGGGCGCCGGGTCGACCATCGACAAGGGGACGATCCGCGACACCCGCGTCGGCAACGGGACCAAGATCGACAACCTCGTGCAGATCGGCCACAACGTGGTGATCGGGCGCGATTGCCTGCTCTGCGCAAACGTGGGCATCGCGGGATCTACCGTCGTGGGTGACAATGTCGTGCTGGGCGGCAAGGTCGGCGTCTCGGACAACCTGCGCATCGGCGACCGCGCGATCCTCGGCGGGGCGACCGTGGTGCTGGCAAACGTCCCCGCGGGGCGTGTCATGTTGGGCTATCCGGCGATGAAAATGGAATCCCATATCGAGGCCTACAAGGGCCTGCGCCGCCTGCCGCGCCTGTTCCGAGACGTCGCAGAGCTCAAGAAAGCAGTTTCAAAGCTGATGGGAAATGACTAAGTGTCCGGCAATTCTGGACAAGCGCGGGGCTGAGGTCATGGACGTCAAGGAACAGGTCATTCAGATCATCGCGGAGCAGGCGATGCTCGATGTCTCGGACGTGTCGATGGAAAGCACGCCCGAAGAGCTGGGAATCGACTCTCTCGGGCTGGTGGAAGCGATCTTCGCGATCGAGGAGCAGTTCGACATTTCGGTGCCCTTCAACGCAAACGACCCCTCGGAATCGGATTTCGACATCTCTTCGGTGGCGAAGATCGTCGAGGGGATCGAAAAGCTGATCGCCGAGCAGAAATCGTGAAGCGCGTCGTCATCACCGGGGCGGGAACGATCAATGCCTTGGGCCAGGACGTCCCCGCGACGCTGGAGGCCATGCGCGAGGGGCGCTGCGGCATCGGCGAGTTGGAGTTCCGCGACGTGGAGCGCCTGGCGATCCGCATCGGCGGCCAGGTCAAGGGGTTCGAACCCGAGACCGTCTTCAACCGCCAGCAACTCGCCCTGTATGATCGGTTCACGCAGTTCACCCTGCTGGCCGCCCGCCAGGCGGTGGCCCAGGCGGGGCTGGAATTCGTGGGCGACCTGGCCAACACCTCCGGCGTGGTGCTGGGCACGTCCGGCGGCGGGTTGACCACGCAGGATGACAATTACCGGTCGGTCTACGAGGAGGGGAAGAACCGCGTTCACCCCTTCGTCGTCCCGAAACTGATGAACAACGCGGCCACCAGTCATGTGAGCATGGAATTCAACGTCAAGGGGCCGAGCTTTACCGTTTCCACCGCCTGTGCCAGTTCCAATCACGCGATGGGACAGGCCTTCCAGATGATCCGTACCGGCATCTGCACGGCAATGATCACCGGCGGGTCGGAATCCATGCTGTGCTTTGGCGGCGTGAAGGCCTGGGAAGGGCTGCGGGTGATGTCCAAGGACGCCTGTCGTCCCTTCAGCGCCACCCGCAACGGCATGGTGCAGGGGGAGGGCGCCGGTGTCTTCGTCTTCGAGGAATACGAGCACGCCAAGGCCCGGGGCGCCGAGATCCTGGGCGAGGTGCTTGGCTTTGCCATGACCTCGGACGCCGCCGATATCGTCATGCCCTCCAAGCACGGCGCGGCCCGGGCGATTTCCGGCGCGCTGCGTGATGCGCGGGTCGACAAGGAACGGGTGAGCTATATCAACGCGCATGGCACCGGGACGGCGGCCAACGACAAGACCGAATGCGCGGCGGTGGCGGATGTCTTTGGCACCCATGCGGACAACCTGATGATCTCGTCCACCAAGTCGATGCACGGCCACCTGATCGGGGGGACCGGCGCGGTGGAACTGTTGGCCTGCCTCATGGCGCTGAAGGACGGGGTGGTCGCGCCGACCATCGGCTACGAGGAGCCGGACCCGGAATGCGCTCTGGACGTGGTCCCGAACGTGGCGCGCGAGGCCGAGGTGGACGTGGTGCTGTCGAATGCCTTTGCCTTTGGCGGGTTGAACGCGGTGCTGGTGCTGGGGCGCGTCTGACAGCAGCGTAAATCAAGTGTGCGCCTTGCGGCGCGCAGGGTGTCTCGGCGCCGGCCTTTGGCCGGACACCTCGTGGCAGGGACGTCCCGCCCCCGTACCTCCCGGGAGTATTTCCGCCAAGAAGAAGCCGCAGAGCGGTGGAGGCTGTGTCTGGGCGGCGCAGGCCATTGACGAATGGCGCGGGCGGGATTAGCGCTGCGCGCATGGCTCCTCCTCCCTTGCTTCAACTCACCTCTGTCTCTCTCACCTTTGGTGGCGATCCCGTCTTTGACGATCTGTCGCTGACCGTCCACCAGGGGGACCGTGTGGCGCTTGTCGGGCGCAACGGCTCTGGCAAGTCGACCCTGATGAAGGTCATGGCCGGGCTGGTCGAACCGGATCGGGGCGAGCGCGTGGTGCCCGCCGGGATTTCCGTGGGGTACATGGAGCAGGAACCGGACCTTGCGGGCTTTGCCACGCTGGGGGAGTTCGCGGCCTCGGAACTGGCGGCCTCGGAGATGTACCGGGTCGAACGCGCCTCGGAAGGGTTGAAATTCGATCCCGACCGTCCGGTTGAGACGGCCTCTGGCGGAGAGCGGCGGCGCGCCGCGCTTGCCAAGCTGATGGCCGAGGCGCCGGACCTGATGCTTTTGGACGAGCCGACCAACCACCTGGACATCGAGGCGATTTCCTGGCTGGAAGACGAGCTGAAAACCACGCGCAAGGGCTTTGTCCTGATTTCGCATGACCGCCGTTTCCTGAGCGAGTTGACGCGTGCCACGCTTTGGATCGACCGGGGGCAGGTGGCGCGGCAGGAACGCGGGTTTGCGGCTTTCGAGGCCTGGCGCGACAAGGCCTGGGAAGAAGAGGACCAGCAACGCCACAAGCTGGACCGCAAGATCAAGGCCGAGGCCCGCTGGGCCGTCGAGGGCATCAGCGCCCGGCGCAAGCGCAACCAGGGCCGCCTGCGGGCGCTGCAGGACATGCGCAAGGAGCGTGCCTCGCAGATCCGGCGGCAAGGCGCCGCCGCGATGGAAATGACCTCTGGTCCGAAATCCGGCAAGAAGGTCATCGAGGCGCAGGGGATAACCCATGCCTTCGACGACAAGCAGATCGTTCGCAATTTCGACCTGACCGTGCAGCGTGGCGACCGGGTGGCTTTTGTCGGCCCCAACGGTGTGGGCAAGACCACGTTGATCAAGATCCTGACCGGCGAGATCACCCCCGATGCGGGCAGCGTGAAGCTGGGCACGAACCTTGTCCCGGCGATCTTTGACCAGAGCCGGGCGCAGCTGGATCCCGAGGCCTCGCTTTGGGACAGCCTGACCAATGACCGCGACATGCGGGTGTCGGGGCAGTCCGACCAGGTCATGGTGCGGGGGCAGCCGAAACACGTGGTCGGCTATCTCAAGGATTTCCTCTTTGACGAACGCCAGGTCCGCGCGCCGGTGCGGTCGCTGTCGGGGGGCGAGAAGGCGCGGCTTTTGCTGGCGAAACTGCTGGCCCGGGAATCGAACCTGCTGGTGCTGGACGAGCCGACCAACGACCTGGATGTCGAAACGCTGGACCTCTTGCAGGAGCTTCTGGACGATTACGACGGCACCGTGATGTTGATCAGCCACGACCGGGACTTTCTGGATCGCGTGGCCACCACGACCGTCGCGATGGAAGGGGGCGGCCGTGCCACCGTCTATGCCGGGGGCTGGTCGGACTACCAGGCGCAAAAGCGCGAGCAGGCGGGACCGGCGAAAAAGGCGAAACCGGCGGCAAAGGCGGGGAGCGCGCCGAAACCCGCCGAGGCGGGGCCGGCGAAGCCCGTGCTCAGCTTTACCGAGAAGCACAGGCTGGAGGAATTGCCGGCTGTGATCGACCGGCTGGGCGCCGAGATTGCCAAGCTGGAAGGCTTCCTGGCCCAGCCCGACCTGTTCACCAAGGAGCCGCTCAAGTTCCAGAAGGCCACCGATGCGCTGGTGGAGCGGCAGGAGGCGCTGAGTGCCGCCGAGGAAGAGTGGCTGGAGTTGATGGAGAAGGCCGAGGAGGCCTGACAAGTGGGAGAGGTCCCGGGGCAGGCCCGGGACGGGGCCTCACCGGCGTTCAGCGCATGCCCAGCAGGCGCGCGGCCAGGCTCAGCTCGACCACCGTCATCAGGATGCGCGCGACATGATGCAGGCTGACCAGCGCCGGATTGGCGGCGAGGCTGAGCGCGACCACCGACATTTCGGCCACGCCACCGGGTGAGAAACTGATCAGCAGGTGCAGCCATTCGATTCCGGTGATCTGCCACAGCAGCGCCGAGAGCAGCCCACCCAGCACCAGCATGTAGGCCACCGAGACCAGCGCCAGCCAGGCGCAGCGGCGCAAAAGCCCCATGTTCACGCCCTTGAACCGCATTCCCAGGCTGACGCCGATCACCAGCTGCGCGGCGGCGATCAGCCAGATCGGCAGGTGCAGGTCCAGCACGCCCGTCACCGTGGCCAGCGCGGCCAGGATCATCGGTCCGCTCAGCTGGGCGGCGGGCAGACGGATCAGCCGCGCGAGATAGAGGCCCAGCCCCGCCGCCAGCGCGATCGTCACCAGCGTCAGCGGTGTCACCTGCGACTGGCCCATCGCCGACTGCAACCCCGCCGCGCTGCCCACAGGCGCCCCCATCCAGAGCGACAGGCCCAGCGGCAACAGCGTGATGACCACGATGATGCGCAGGAACTGCTGAGCGGTCAGGATGCGGATGTCCGCGCCCGCGCCTTCGCCCATGACGATGCTTTCCATCAGTCCGCCCGGCGTGCCCGAGTAGAAGGCGGTGGCGCGGTCATAGCCGCCAAGATAGCGAAAGATCGCCATGTTCCCGAAATGGGCCAGCACGACAAAGACGACCAGCCCGGCCATCGTCCAGGGCAGCTTGCCCGCCAGGACCACCAGCTCCGCCGTGACCTGGGTGCCGATCATCACCCCGATCAGTGCGACGAAGCCGGTCCGAAACTGCATCGGGAAACTGTAGTCTTCCAGGATGCGCGGTGCCCAGAGCAGGACGACGAGGGCCGATGAAAACAGGCCGCCCAGCATCCAGGGCATGGGAAGATGCGCGTAGGTGGCAAGAGTTCCGCCAAGCGCACCGAAACACAACATGAGGGCGGTCTGCCAGACCAGGCGAAATGAGGGAACGTGTGGCATGTCGTTTGAATAGGGCGGTCACGGAAAAGGTTCAATGCGGACCGGATTTCCTTTGGCGACAGAAGGCTCTAACTCTGGGGGCATGTCCAGTCCCGTCTTCATCGGCTCGCGCATTTACCGGGGATCGGTCTATGGGCCGCGCCACCCGCTGTCGATCCAGCGGGTGCCCGCGGTGACGGATCTTTCGCGCGCGCTGGGTTGGCTGCCCGAGGCGCGCTATCGGACATCGCCCCGCGCCAAGCCGGTGGCGCTGACAGGGTTCCACACCCCAGCCTATATCGCCGCGTTGCAGGCCGCCGAGGCTGCGCAGCAGGTCAGTGACGAGGTGCGGGCGCGTCACGGGCTGGGCACCCTGTCGAACCCGGTTTTCCCCGAGATGTACCGCAGGCCCGCGACCGCCGTGGGGGGCGGTCTATTGGCGGCGGAACTGGTGCGCGACGGCGGGATCGTGCACAATCCGGGCGGCGGCCAGCATCACGGCCTGCCCGATGCCGCGGCGGGCTTCTGCTTTTTGAACGAGCCTGTCCTGACCATCCGTCGCCTGCTGGAGATGGGGCTGGGTCGGGTGGCCTATGTCGATATCGACGCGCATCATTGCGACGGCGTCGAACTGGCCTTTGAGGGCAGCGAGCGGGTGCGCATGATCTCCATCCACGAGGCGCGGCGCTGGCCCTTTACCGGCGCGCTGGGGGACAGGGCGGGCGGGGCGGCCTTCAACCTGCCGGTGGCGCGCGGGTTCAACGACACGGAATTTGCCTTTGCGCTGGAGGACATGATCCTGCCGGCGGTAGAGGCGTTCCGGCCAGAGGCGATCTTTCTGCAATGTGGGGCGGATGCGCTGGCCGAGGACCCTCTGGCGCGTCTTGCGCTCTCCAACCGCAGCCATGTGGCGGCGGTCCGGGCCTTGCGCCAGATGGCGCCCCGCATGATCGTCTCGGGCGGGGGCGGGTACAATCCCTGGACGGTGGCGCGCTGCTGGACGGCAGTCTGGGGTGAAATCACCGGTGAGGATGTCCCGGAGCGCCTGCCGCCAGAGGCTGAGGCAGTGCTGCGCGGGCTGGATTGGCACCGCAAGGGGCGTCCCGATCCTGCCTTGTTCACGACGCTTCTGGACTTTCCGCGCGACGGAGCGATCTCTGACGACCTTCGGGCAGACGTGGCCCGGTTGCAGGCACGGCTCAAAGAGGCCGCCTGAAACATGCGATGGCAGGGGGATTGGAGCGGGTGAAGGGAATCGAACCCTCGTATGCAGCTTGGGAAGCTGCCGTTCTACCATTGAACTACACCCGCAGCGACGCACTGGATACCGCAGGACCCGAGGCGGTTCAAGATCAAACCGATCCGTCAAACCATTGCCCAGGTGGGTCCGGGATGGTTCCGCCTGCCTGGCTTTTCCTCTAGACCCTTATCCAAGAACCAAGACCGGGAGGACCTGAACCATGACGCTTGCACTGCCTGATACCGGCACTTTTGTCGGCCGCGCCTGGCGACCCGATCGCAACGGCCCCGCGCTGATCGCGCGGCGGGGCGCCGAGGCGGTCGATATCACCTGCCGGGAGGTGCCGACCATGCAGGCGCTCCTCGACCTCGACGACCCGGTGAGCTTTGCGCAAAACGCGCCCGGCGACAGTCTTGGTGCGCTGGAGGCCCTGGCGGAGGCCTCCGGCGAAGATCCGCAGGGGCCGTATCTGCAGGCACCCTGCGACCTGCAGCCGGTCAAGGCCTGTGGCGTCACCTTCGTCTCGTCGATGCTGGAACGGGTGATCGAGGAACAGGCCAAGGGCGATCCGGCCCGGGCGCTGGCGATCCGCGAACGCTGTACCGCCATCCTGGGCGAGAGCCTGCGCGGGGTGGAACCGGGATCGGACAAGGCCGGACAGCTCAAGGAGGTGCTGATCGCCGATGGTGTCTGGTCGCAATACCTGGAAGTGGGCATTGGCCCCTATGCCGAGGTCTTTTCCAAGGCGCAGCCCATGTCCGCTGTGGGGTTCGGTGCCAGTGTCGGGCTGCACCCGGTCTCGACCTGGAACAATCCCGAACCCGAGATCGTGCTGGCCTGCGACGGGCAGGGGCGCATCCGGGGCGCGACACTGGGGAACGACGTGAACCTGCGTGACGTCGAGGGGCGCTCGGCGCTGCTGCTTGGCAAGGCCAAGGACAACAATGCCTCCTGCGCGGTGGGGCCGATGCTGCGTCTCTTCGACGAAAGCTATGGGCTGGACGACGTGCGGCGGGCGGAACTGACGCTGACCGTGACCGGGACGGATGGCTTTGTCCTGAACGGATCCAGCAGCATGTCCGAGATCAGCCGCGATCCCGAGGACCTCGTGGCGCAGACCTGCGGCGCGCATCACCAGTACCCGGACGGGTTCTTCCTGATGCTGGGCACGCTCTTTGCCCCGACTGAGGACCGTGACATCCCCGGCGAGGGGTTCACCCACAAGCTGGGCGACGTGGTCGAGATTTCCGAGCCGCACCTGGGCAGCCTGCGCAACACAGTGCGACTGTCGACCGAATGCGCGCCCTGGACCTTCGGCACCTCGGCGCTGATGCGCAACCTCGCGGGGCGCGGTCTGCTGTAAGGCCTGCGCGGCGCGGGACTACCCGCGCCGTCGCCTGCGGCGTCCGCCGCCGTCCTCGCCGCCGGAGTTGAAGCTGACCTGCGGCAGGGTGACGATCTTGTTCAGCTCCGGGAAAGCATCGGTGGCGTGCGGGATCGCGTTGGCGTTGACGAAGTGTTCCTGGAACTTCGGTTCGATCGCAGTTTCGACCTTGGTAATCTCGCGCACCACGCGCTCGATCTCGCGCCGGGCGGCCAGGTTGCACAGGGCGATGCGCGCGCCGGTGCCCGCCGCGTTGCCCGCGCTTGTGACCTTGTCCAGCGGCACGTCCGGGATCATGCCCAACACCATGGCGTGCTGGGGCGAGATATGGGCGCCGAAGGCGCCGGCCAGAACCACCCGGTCGACCTTGTCGACGCCACGGGTGTCCATCAGCAGGCGCGCCCCGGCATAAAGCGCCGATTTGGCCAGCTGGATGGCGCGGATATCGCCCTGTGTCACGGTGATGCGCGGCCCGCCCTCGGCGGTGGCGTCATGGATCAGGTAACTGTGGGTGCGGCCCTCGGCAACGCAACGATCCGTTCCGGTCTGGGCCGGTCCGCCGATCAGGCCCGAGGGGTCCAGCAGACCTGCGGTGCGCAACTCTGCCACCGCCTCTATGATGCCCGATCCGCAGATGCCGGTGATGCCGGTCGCGGCGGTTTCCTCCCAGAAGCCTTCTTCGTTCGACCACTTGTCACAACCGATGACGCGGAAACGGGGTTCCTTGGTCTCGGGGTCGATGCGGATGGCTTCGATGGCGCCGGGGGCAGCACGCTGGCCGGAGCTGATCTGCGCCCCTTCAAAGGCGGGGCCGGTGGGCGAGGAACAGGCCAGCACGCGGGTCTTGTCGCCCAGCAGGATCTCGGCGTTGGTGCCCACGTCCACGACCAGGACCAGGTCTTCGGACTTGCCCGGTTCCTCTGACAGGGCGACGGCGGCGGCGTCGGCGCCGACATGGCCCGCGATGCAGGGCAGGATGTAGACCTGCGCCGAGGCGGGCAGAGAGGTCAGGTCGAGGTCGCGCGCTGTCAGGGTCAGGGAATTGGAGGTGGCGAGTGCAAATGGCGCCTGTCCCAGCTCGACCGGGTCGATGCCCAACAGCAAGTGATGCATCACCGGGTTGCAGACAAAGACCGTTTCCAGGATCAGCGATGGCGCGATCCCGGCCTCCTTGGCGATTTCCACCGCCAGCGTGTCGATGGCCTCACGCACGGCGCGGGTCATCTCGACATCGCCGCCGGGGTTCATCATCGAATAGGACACCCGGCTCATCAGGTCTTCGCCAAAGCGGATCTGCGGGTTCATGATGCCCGAGGAGGCGACGACCTCACCCGTGTCCAGGTTGGTCAGATGCGCCGCGATGGTGGTCGAGCCGAGGTCGATGGCCAGACCGTAGATTCCGCCCTCGTGCAATCCCGGCCAGGCGGCGATCAGGTGCGGGGTGGCCTCCGCCGCGGATTTGTTGAGGGCAACGGTGATCTTCCAGTCGCCCTTGCGCAGGATCGGCTGCAACTGGCCCAAAAGCGAGACGTCTGCCGTGATCCCGGGGATGTCCCATTGCGCCTTGAGCGCGCGGGCAAGACGTTCCAGGTCACCCGTCGGTTCGTGCATGTCGGGCTCTTCGACCTCGACGTAGAAGATCCGCGTGGCGGGGTCCATCTCGATGACGCGGGCGGTGGCGGCCTTGCGCACGACCTGGCGGTGGACCTGGCTTTCGGCGGGCACGTCGATCACCACGTCGCGCTGAACCGTGGCCTGGCAGCCAAGGCGGCGCCCGGGTTTCAGCCCGCGTTTCTGGTCATAGCGTTCCTCGACCTTGTTCCAGTCCGACAGGGCGTCCTGCGCGACGTGGACACCGTGTTTCGGGAAATCGCCATAGGCGGGCGTGATCTGGCATTTCGAACAGATGCCGCGCCCGCCGCAGACGGAATCGAGGTCGACGCCCAGCTGGCGGGCGGCGGTCAGGACGGGGGTGCCGACGGGAAAGCGGCCGCGCTTTCCGGACGGGGTGAAAACGACAAGCGGATCTTTGGTCATAAAGCGAACCTCCGGGTTGGGCGGACCATAGCGGCTGCACCGGCGAGGGAAAGACGCAAGGCGTCAGGATCAGGGCAGAAAGCGGCAGAACGCGCCGGGCGGCGGCCCGGCGTGGCAAGAGACGGCGGGGCGGCGGTCAGCCCTGTTCCAGCCAGCGCAGGATCTCGCCCCGGTTGCCGTCGAGGTCGGGCGCGGGGGCGCGCGACTTGGGGTCAGGGGCATCGGTCATCTTGATCGGGTTTCCGGCGGCCGTGTAGGCCTGCCGCCCGTTCTTGTCGAGGATGTCCACCACCATGTTGCGCGCCAGGATCTGCGGGTCCTTCAACACTTGCGACACGTCCTGGATCGGTCCCGTGGGAATGCCCGCCGCAGTCAGCCGAGAGATCCAGTAGGCGCAGGTATTCTCCAGCGTCACGGCTTCGATCAGCCGTTTCAGCAGGCGGGCGTGTTTGCAGCGCGCGGGGTTGGTGGCAAAGCGCGGATCGTCCGAGATCGGCAGGTCCAGCGCGATGCAGAGTTTCTCGAACAGCCGGTCGTTCCCCGCGGCGATCACGAACAACCCGTCCGAGGCATGGAAGGTCTCGAAGGGGGTGATCGAGGGATGCCGCGCGCCGGACGGTCCGGGCGCTTTCCCGGTCACGGTGGTCAGGGCGACCGCGTGTTCCAGGATGGCCAGCTGGCTGTCCAGCATGGCCACGTCGATCTTGCGCCCCAGGCCGGACCGGTCGCGGTCCAGCAGCGCGGCAAGGATTCCCTGCGACAGGAACATGCCCGCCACGATATCGCCGATCGAGGCGCCCACGCGCACCGGGTCGCGGTCCTTTTCGCCGGTGATCGACATCACCCCGCCGCGCGCCTGCACCACCATGTCATAGGCCGGGCGACGCGCATCCGGGCCGGTATGGCCGAACCCCGACACCGCGCCATAGACCAGGCGGGGAAAGGCGGCGTGCAGATCCTCCCATCCGTAGCCCAGCCGCTCCATCACGCCGGGGCGGAAGTTTTCGACGATGACGTCGGCGCGGGCCAGAAGCCGTTCGAAGATCAGCCTGTCCTCGTCCGCCTTGAGGTTCAGCGCGATGCTCTTCTTGCCGTGGTTGATGGCGGCGAAGTAGGCGGATTTCCCGTCCTTGAACGGGGGGAAAGCGCGGGTGTCATCCCCCCCCGAGGGTTGTTCGACCTTGATCACTTGTGCCCCCATGTCCGCAAGCGTCATGGTGCAGAAGGGGCCGGCAAGGACATGCGTCAGGTCAAGAATGACGTATCCGGCAAGGGGGGCGGTCATGGGCGGGTCCTGTTCTGGGTCGGGTGCTCTGCACCACACAAACGCGACAAGGCGGTGACGGCAAGGCCTGTGAGCGGGGCTGCGCGAACCTTTGCGGGAGCGCGGCGGATTTGATGCGGATTTCAGCCTAGGGTCTGGGCAGCCCCGCGTGAAAGACAAAGCCCAGCAGGTTCATCAACAATTGCGCGGCGAGGATCGACGTGCTGCCGGTCGGATCGTAGTCCGGCGCGACCTCGACCAGGTCAATGCCCACGACAGGGTGAGTGCGGACCGCCTGTTGCAGGATTTCGAGTACCTCATAGTAGAGGAATCCGCCGTGGCTGGGCGTGCCCGTGCCCGGCGCGATCGAGGGGCAGAAGGCGTCGATGTCGATGGTGATGTAGATCGGCACGCCTTCGGGCAGCCGGGCGGCGGTGGCCTCGGGGCCCAATTTGCGCACCTGCCGGACTGACAAGATGTCGGACCCACGCGCGCGGGCGTCCTCGTAGCCCTCGCGCGCGGTGGATGACACGTTGCGGATGCCCAGTTGGGTCAGCCCCGTGACCCAGGGTTTTTCGGCCGCCCGCCGCATCGGATTGCCGTGCCCGCGGGTGACGCCGTGGCGTTCATCGACGAAATCCAGGTGCGCGTCGATCTGCAGGACATGAAAGGGGGCGCGGCCCTCGTAGGCCTCGATACAGGGGATATTGACGGAATGATCGCCGCCGATGGTGACGGGCAGGGCGCCCGCTTTCAGGGCGGCCTCGACGCCGCGGCGGATATTGGCGTGGCTGGTCAGGGTGTCGGTATGGACGATGTCGGCATCGCCCATGTCGACCAGCCGCACGCCGTCCAGGTAGGTCACGTCGTCCTCATGGTCATAGGCGCCCGCGTGGCCAAAGCTGAACAGGGTCGAGGCGTCGCGCACGCCGCGCGGGCCAAACCGTGCCCCGGCGCGCCATTGCGTTCCGGCGTCGAAGGGCGCGCCAAGGATCGCTGCGTCCGCCTGCAGGTCCGCCCAGTCGGGCTGATAGGGGGCCTTGGCAAAGGTGCAGATGCCGGTGAACGGAAGGTTCAGCCGACCGGATTCGTAACCGTGACTCATGTGGCTCTCCTTGGTTGGCACCAGCCTAGACGGAGGCGCGCGCGCAACAAGGGGCTTTGCATGTTGCGACCGAAATTAACGTTCAGGTTGAATTGTTTCTCTTGAGCTCAATTTAAATATGTTTACCCTGCGTCATGCGGATACAATCTGTGATTGCATGGAAGGGGACTTGAATGAAACTGTTGAAAAGGAAGAGCGGATCTTTGGTGGTGCTGGCCCTGGCCGGCCTGCCGCTGGCGGCCCTGGCCCAGGACTATGGGGTCGACATGCCGGCAGAGCCCGCGCCGGGAGTGCGTTTCCCGACGCCGGAGGCCGAGATCGACGCCTGGATTCGCGCCCAACCGCAGGATACGGACGCGATTCACGCCCATGCCTGGGGGATCTGGGCCGGACTGACGAAACCGGTCGAAGGGGAGGGCGCCTATGCCCGGCTGACCTACCAGACCTGGTTGACAAAGGCGGATGTGATCGACGTCTTTACCGGAGAAGCCCCGGAAGATCAGTTCCGGCTGGGCGAGTCGAACCAGATGTTCAAACACGGCCTGGTTGACGGGTTTATCGCCAACAACGCGCAGGAAAAGAAGGACGGGACCGAGCCGGTGAAAAACGCTGCCGGGATCATCGTCAACACCGACGTTTTGGAAAACGTCGCCTACAGCCCGCCCTCGGCGCAGTACCTTCTGGACACCGGCACCGGCAAGCCGGAGGTGCTGGATCGGTTGCTGGAACTGGGCGACAAGGTGCGGTTTCCCGACGCGGCAGTGAACGTCAAACCGGTCTACAAGCTGATCACCGACGACCGGATCACCGAATGGACCGGCGAAGATGGCCGGACCCGCAGGCTGTACGCCTTCACCGCCTGGCCCGGAGAGCCCGACCTGGCCAACTGGACCCCGGACATGAAACAGGGCGGCTATCCCGAAACGCTCTGGCAGCAATGCGTCTATGTCGACCTCGACCTTCAGGGGCCGACGACATCGACCGGTGTTGATGTGAACTGCAAGAGCCCGTCCGAGGGGAACATCTATTCCGTGGATGATTTCATCGCGGTCGATCTGAAAAAGGAGGATGCGGCCTTCGTCAACAAGGCGACCGGGGAAAGCCGGGACCTGACCGGCGGGAAGACCTCCATCGCCCTGCTCGTGGCCATGCATGTCACCTCGCGCGAGACGACGCAGTGGACATGGCAGACCTTCTGGTGGGAGGCGGATGCCGCCCGGCCCAATAGCCCCTCCAGCGCGGCAGTGGCCTCGGCCCGGCCCGACACGCTGACCACCCAGGCGGCCCATTACGCGATGGCGCCGGCCTATTCGATGCTGGTGCCCGCCCAGCCCCTGGTGGGCGGCAAGAACGTCGGCGCGCTGGTGACGGCCTTCAATCCCTACCTCGAGGCGGGGTTCGGCACACCTGTGATCGGCATCACCGAGACGGTGCAGATTCCGGACGGCTCTGATGGCTGGACCACAACCACGACCGACATGGGCATCCAGACCAACTGCATGACCTGTCACGGTCTTGCGGCCTGGGGTGGGCGCGGCACGGGCTATGCCGCGAATTTCTACGTGCCGCGCGACTACTGGGTCTTTGACACGGCGCTGGACGTGGATTTCGCCTGGTCGGTGCAGGCCATCGGCGAGGCGGTCGAGAAAGCTGAAAAGAAAAAGGCCGAAGCGACCTCGGACTGAACGGGCCGGGACATCACGGATCGTTGCAGGCGCCCCGTGGGGCGCCTGTTTCACGTTTTGTGCGTCACGTCGGCGGTTGCCCCGGACCGCTGGCTGTCGCACTCTGCCGCCGTCAGGTGCCCCGCAAGGGGAGAATCGGGAAGCCGGTGCAAGACCGGCGCGGGCCCGCCGCTGTAAGGGGGATGGAGCGGACAGATGCCACTGGGGTCAGCCCCGGGAAGGCGTCCGCCCCGGCAAACCCCAAGCCAGAAGACCGGCCTGACGACATGGAGCGGCGCGGTGGAACGCGTCCGGTCGCTGTCAAATGCGGAGTCCATCATGCCCGAACCCTATGTCGTGTCCGAAACGGCGCGCCCCTCTACCGCACCCGAACAGGGGCACCCCCCTGCAAAGCCTGAACAGGCGCGAGAGTTCACGCCGACTGAACGGCAGGCGCTTTACGATGTCATCAACGCGCGCAGGGACGTGCGCAACGAGTTCCTGCCCGATCCGGTCGATCCTGCAATGCTGCGCCGGGTGCTGGAGGCGGCCCATGCGGCCCCCTCTGTCGGGTTCATGCAGCCCTGGAATTTCATCCTGATCCGCGATGCGGCGCGACGGAGGGCGGTCCATGCGGCCTTCGAGGCCGCCAACGCCGAGGCCGAAGCCATGTTCGAGGGCGAGAAACGCAGCCACTACGCCGCGCTGAAACTTGAGGGGATTCTCAAGGCGCCGCTCAACATCGCCGTGACCTGCGACCGGACGCGCGGCGGTAAGGTGGTGCTGGGGCGCACGCACAATCGCGACATGGATCTTTATTCGACGGTTTGCGCGGTGCAGAACCTTTGGCTGGCGGCGCGGGCCGAGGGGCTGGGCGTCGGCTGGGTCAGCATCTTTCGCCAGCAGGATTTGCGCAACCTTCTGGATTTGCCGGAAAATGTCGAGCTCGTGGCCTATCTGTGCGTCGGTCATATCGACGAGGCTTTTGCCCAGCCGGAGCTGCAGGCGCGGGGCTGGCGCAAACGGCTGGATCTCGACGCGTTGATCATGGAGGACCGGTGGCAAGGCCCGGATGGGGCCGGGGGGTGAGACCCGGTGCCGCGCGCCCTTTCCTTTCCCCGCTGCGCATGCGATAGGGACGCGCCAACCGATCCCTCCCAAGGAGTGCCCCAATGGAGATTCGCGAGGCCCTGACCTTCGATGACGTCCTGCTTGTTCCCGCGGCCTCGAACGTGTTGCCGTCGACGGCAGATACACGGACGCAGGTGACCAAGTCGATTGCGTTGAACATCCCCCTGCTGAGTTCCGCGATGGACACGGTAACCGAAAGCCGGATGGCGATCACCTTGGCACAGGCCGGCGGCATGGGGGTGATCCACAAGAACCTCGGGATCGAGGAGCAGGCGCGCGAGGTCCGGCGGGTCAAGCGCTTTGAAAGCGGCATCGTCTACAACCCCGTCACCCTGCGCCCCGACCAGACCCTGGGCGATGCGCGGATGCTGACAGAGCGCTACGGCTTTACCGGGTTCCCGGTGATCGACGAAGCGCATCGCGTCCTCGGCATCGTGACCAATCGCGACATGCGCTTTGCCGAGAATGACGGCACGCCCGTGCACGCGATGATGACCCGGGACAACCTCGCGATCCTGACCGAGCCAGCGGATCGTGAAGAAGCCATCAACCTGATGAAGGCGCGGCGGATCGAAAAGCTGCTGGTGACCGACAAGGACGGCAAGCTGACCGGGCTGCTGACGCTGAAGGACACGGAAAAGGCAGTGCTGAACCCGACTGCCTGCAAGGACGGTCTGGGTCGTTTGCGCGTGGCCGCCGCCACAGGAGTGGGCGATTCGGGCTATGAACGCTCGCAGGCGCTGGTGGATGCGCAGGTCGACATCATCGTGGTGGACACGGCGCATGGCCATTCCGCCGGTGTGCTGGAAGCGGTCGAACGCGCCAAGCTGCTGTCGAACCAGGTCCAGGTGATCGCGGGGAACGTGGCGACGGCGGATGCGACACGCGCCCTGATCGACGCGGGCGCCGATGCGGTCAAGGTGGGGATCGGGCCCGGCTCGATCTGCACGACGCGCATGGTGGCGGGTGTCGGCATGCCGCAGCTCACCGCGATCATGGAATGCGCGGCCGCTGCCGGTGACGTTCCGGTGATTGCCGATGGTGGCATCAAGTTCTCGGGCGATTTCGCCAAGGCCATTGCGGCGGGTGCCTCCTGCGCGATGGTCGGCTCCATGATTGCGGGGACGGATGAAAGCCCGGGCGAGGTGATCCTCTACCAGGGCCGGTCCTACAAGGCCTATCGCGGCATGGGCAGCCTGGGTGCGATGGCGCGCGGCTCTGCCGACCGTTATTTCCAGAAGGACGCCGCCAGCGACAAGCTGGTCCCTGAGGGGATCGAGGGGCAGGTGCCCTACAAGGGGCCGGCGGGCGTCGTGCTGCACCAGCTGGTCGGCGGTCTGCGCGCGGCGATGGGCTATACCGGCTGCGCCACGGTCGAGGAGATGCGCCGCAACTGCACCTTTGTGAAGATCACCGGCGCGGGGCTGAAGGAAAGCCACGTGCACGACGTCCAGATCACCCGCGAAAGCCCCAACTACCGTATTGGGTGAGCGCCGGTCCTGGCTTTGCCCGGCAAACTCTCCGGTGGAGAGTTTGAGGTGCGAACGGGCGGAGCCCCGGCCCGGAGGGAGCGCCGGTCCGGGCTTTGCCCGGCAAACCCTCCGGTGGAGCGTTTGAGGCACAAACGGGCGATGCCCCGGCCCGGACTGCGGGCCGGGAACGGGTCTCGTCAAATTTGTTCCGCTGGGCTAGGCAGGGCGAATTGACCCTACGGAGATAAGCCCATGACCCCCGCCGCACGCGTGCAGGCCGCCATAGACCTGTTGGACCGGATCGCCGCCGGGCAGGCGGCGGAACAGGCCCTGACAAGCTGGGGACGCGCCGCGCGCTATGCCGGGTCCAAGGATCGGGCCGCGGTGCGGGACCTGGTCTTTGACGCGCTGCGCTGCTGGCGCTCGTCTGCGGCCCTGGGCGGCGGCGACACCGGGCGGGCCCGCCTGTTGGGCCTGCTCCGTCTGCGGGAAGAGGACCCCGCCGCCATCTTCACCGGGCAGGGACATGCACCGGCCCCCCTTGACGAGGACGAGCTGGCCGCCGGACAGCCCCCGCAAGGCGCGGCGGCGCTGGACCTGCCGGATTGGCTGGCGCTGCGGTTCCGGGACAGCCTCGGGCCTGCCGCAGAGGCGACGGCGCTGGCCTTGCGGTCCCGGGCAGAGGTTTTCTTGCGGGTCAATCTCTTGCAGGCAACGCCGCAGTCGGCACTGGCGCGTCTGGCCGAGGACGGAATCCGCGCCGAACCGCATGACCTGTCGCCCACGGCTCTGCGGGTGACGGAGGGCGCGCGCGGGATCATGCGCTGCGGGGCCTATCTCGACGGTCTTGTGGAACTTCAGGATGCCGCCAGCCAGGCGGTGGTCGACCTGCTGCCGCTGGAACCGGGCATGCGCGTGCTGGACTATTGCGCCGGCGGCGGCGGCAAGGCTCTGGCGATGGCGGCGCGGATGCAGGGCGGGCCGGTGGTGGCCCATGATGCGGCCCCCAAACGCATGGTCGACTTGCCGGCGCGTGCCGTCCGGGCCGGGGCGGATGTCCGCATCGCGGCCAAACCAAAAGGCGATTTCGACCTTGTTCTCTGTGACGTTCCCTGTTCCGGCAGTGGCGCCTGGCGTCGCGCGCCCGAGGGCAAGTGGCGTTTGACCGAGACGCGTCTGGCAGAGCTTTGCACCATCCAGGCCGAAATCCTAAATCAGGCGGCCGGGTGCGTCGCCAAGGGGGGCGTGCTGGCCTATGCGACCTGTTCGGTGTTGGCCGAGGAAAACGCCGCGCAAGTCAGTGGGTTTCTGGACCGGTCGCCTGGCTGGACGGTCGAGGTTCAGCGGCAATTCCTTCCGGAAACGGGCGGAGATGGCTTTTTTGCCGCAGTTCTTCGTCGGACCGCGTCCTGAAAGACACAACTTTGACGCGAATGCCCGCGACGGTTAACGTCCCCTTAACGGTCTACGCTGGCATTATGTCAGGACTCGAATCGTGATCCCGGGGGGCAAGGTGGAAGCTGCGATCGACATCGCGCAGAAACGACAGAACGGCATGACACCGATCATTGGCGCAGCGGCGCTGGTTGTATTGGCGACGCTGTCCCTGTTGATTTCCCAGGTGGCCACGGTGCGCTCGATCCAGGTCGTTGCGCTTGCGGCCACGGGGGCGTTCGGCTGTCTCGCGGTGGTCTGGCTGGTGGTTGACCGGGTCTCAGGTGGGCGGCGAAAGCGGCGCCTGGCCCTGCTCGCGGATTTCATCGAGACTGAACCGGCCTTCTGCTTTCTCACGGATGCCGAGGGCGCCGTGCTGACAAGCAACCGCGCCGCGCGTGAACGCTTTGCGAGCGAGGGCATCAGCCAGTTGTCGAGCTTGCTGCGCGACGTCTTTGCCAGTTCCGAGGGCATCATCTATCGGCTGCAGCAAAAGGCCCTGAACGAGGGCGCGGCGGTTGAGGATGTCACCAGCCATTCCGAAGGCTATCGGATCTACGTGCGCGCCTTTCGGCCCGACATGATGCTGTGGCGGCTGGAGAACGAATCGCAGCGAGCAGGCGGGCGGACGCGGGCAGACCTCGCGGTGATCTCTCTCGGGCGTAACGGCGCCGTGCTCTACATGAACCCGGTGGCGCGTGACCTGGTCGGCCAGCGGGTCAAGCGGCTGGACGACATCTTTGCGGACCTGCCATTGCGCACCGACGGGGTGCATTGTCTCAAGGGCGCCCATGCCGGGCAGAATGTGCTGGTCCATAGTGCCGATATCGGCGGCGGGCGCCAGGAACTGGTGCTGTCGCCCATTGCCGAGGATTCGGGGCGCCAGGACCTGATGGGCAGTTTCGATGGCCTGCCGGTGCCACTGCTCAAGGTGGCCTCGGACGGTCGTGTCCTGCGCGCCAATCCCGAGGCCCGACGCCTGCTGAACCTGGGGCAGGGCGACCCGGGCCACCTTGCCGAGCACATGGAGGGGCTGGGTCGCGCGATCAAGGACTGGTTGCAGGAGGCCGCCGATGGTCGTGGGCTGCATCGGTCCGAGTTCCTGCGCCTGACGCGGGCCGACCGCGAGGTTTTTGTCCAGGTCACCCTGAACCGCGTGATCGAGGACGGAGAGACGGCGCTGATCGCCGTTCTCAACGACGCGACCGAGCTCAAGACACTGGAGGCGCAATTTGTGCAGAGCCAGAAGATGCAGGCCATCGGCCAGCTTGCGGGCGGTGTTGCGCATGACTTCAACAACCTGCTGACAGCGATTTCGGGACATTGCGACCTGTTGCTGCTCCGGCATGACCAGGGCGATCCGGACTACGGTGACCTGGTCCAGATCAACCAGAACGCCAACCGAGCGGCGGCGCTTGTCGGGCAGCTTCTGGCCTTTTCGCGCAAGCAGACCATGCAGCCCGAGGTCATGGACCTGCGCGACACGCTGTCCGATCTGGCCCATCTGCTCAATCGGCTGGTGGGGGAAAAGGTGCGGCTGACGCTGAAACACGATCCCGTCCTGCCGACCGTGCGCGGCGACCGCAGGCAGTTGGAACAGGTGATGATGAACCTGGTGGTCAATGCCCGCGACGCCATGCCCGAGGGCGGCGAAATCGTGGTCGAGACAGAGCGCCGGGAACTGGCGGAGTCGATGACTCGCGACCGCGCGGTGGTGGCGCCGGGGCTTTACGTGTCGGTCCGGGTGACGGATGAGGGCATGGGCATCCCGCAGGACAAGCTGCAGAAGGTCTTTGAGCCCTTCTTCACCACCAAGCGGACGGGCGAGGGGACGGGGCTTGGCCTGTCCACCGTCTATGGTATCGTCAAGCAGACCGGCGGTTTCATCTTTGTCGACAGCGTGGTCGGGCAGGGCACGTGTTTTACCCTGCTGTTCCCGGCTTTTGAGGCGCCCCGACAAGAGGCCGTGGCCATCGAGCAGAAGGCCGAGCGCAAGCTGCCCGAGCAAGGGTCGGGCGTGGTTCTCTTGGTCGAGGATGAGGCCCCGGTCCGGGCCTTCGCGGCCCGCGCCCTGCGCCTGCGTGGCTACACGGTGATCGAGGCGGAAACCGCAGAGGATGCACTGCAGACGCTGGATGACGATGATCTGGCCGTGGACATTTTCGTGACCGACGTCGTAATGCCGGGGATGGATGGGCCGACCTGGGTGCGCAAGGCGCGGGAACGGCGGCCAGATACGCGGGTGGTCTTTGTCTCGGGCTATGCCGAAGACGCCTTTGGCGAAGGCAGCGAGGAGATCCCCAATTCCGTCTTCCTGCCCAAACCCTTCTCTCTGTCGGACCTGACAGAGACGGTGCACCAGCAGCTCAATTGACGCAAGCGCGCTAGGTCGCCCTTTCCCAGGTCTCGAAATCCGCGGCACACTTGCGCCGCAGCTTGGTGGCGATCTCCGGGGACAGCGACAGGTCCCGGCGGGGCGAGACGTTTTCGCGCGGCAGGTCGATGGTCGTGCCCAAGCGCTCTTCGAGGAAGGCCAGCAACCCGGCCTGGTTCTCATAGCGGAACAGGTGGCGGACAGAGATACCGTTGGGGCGCGGCTCGACGAACTTGGCCTGGCTGCCGACATTCGCGAAAGGGGGCCGCTCTCCCCGCGCATAGGCTTCGCAGAATTGGTCAAAGCTGAGACCGCGAGTCGAGGTCGGCTTGCCCTCAAGGAAATCGCGCTGCCGGTACCTGTACCACGATCCAAGCCAGTCCACCGGTTCGCGGATCACGGCGAGCAGTTCCATCTCGCCACCGACTTTCTCGAACATCGGGCGGAAGAACCGGTTGTACCGATAGACCGGCGCATGTTTCAACTCGGGCGGATCAGAGACGACCATGGAGGCCAGCGGTGCAAGCGCCCGCGCATAGGCCGAGGTGCCGGTCTTGGGGACCGCCAGCATCACGAGGCGCGCTTTCCAGAACACGAGCATTCGATTTGTTCCTGTTTCGGTAACCTTGCCTTAACCCTCGCGCGCCAAGCTGGGAAGAGAAAGAATTCACTTGAATTGTTCACGGTTTGATCCCATAGATTTGGGAACAAGAGGTGAACGAAAGCAGCGATTGCCGCGCTCGCCGGCATATGGAATAAGGATCGAAACGCATGGCAACGGCAGATCTTCTGAGCATGGACAACAAGCGTAAGGCCGAGAAACAGAAGGCCCTGGACAGCGCATTGGCCCAGATCGAACGACAGTTCGGCAAGGGCTCTATCATGAAACTGGGTGGCGACAATCCGATCAAGGATATCGAGGCCACGTCGACCGGCTCGCTGGGGCTGGATATCGCGCTGGGAATCGGCGGGCTGCCCAAGGGCCGGATCATCGAGATCTACGGCCCCGAAAGCTCGGGCAAGACGACGCTGACGCTGCACTGCGTCGCCGAGGAACAGAAAAAGGGCGGCGTCTGCGCCTTTGTCGACGCCGAACACGCGCTCGACCCGCAATATGCGAAAAAGCTGGGCGTCGATCTGGACGAACTGCTGATCTCGCAGCCCGACACCGGCGAACAGGCGCTGGAAATCACCGATACGCTGGTGCGCTCGGGCGCGGTCAGCATGGTTGTGGTCGACTCGGTCGCCGCACTGACGCCGAAATCGGAACTCGAAGGCGACATGGGCGACTCGAGCGTCGGCGTGCAGGCCCGCCTGATGAGCCAGGCGATGCGCAAGCTGACCGGCTCGATCAGCCGCTCGAACTGCATGGTGGTCTTTATCAACCAGATCCGGATGAAGATCGGCGTCATGTTCGGCTCTCCCGAAACGACGACGGGCGGCAACGCCCTGAAATTCTATTCCTCGGTGCGGCTCGACATCCGCCGCATCGGCTCGATCAAGGACCGCGACGAGGTCGTCGGCAACCAGACCCGGGTCAAGGTCGTCAAGAACAAGGTGGCGCCGCCGTTCAAGCAGGTCGAATTCGACATCATGTATGGCGAGGGCATCTCGAAGATGGGCGAACTGCTGGACCTGGGCGTCAAGGCCGGCGTCGTGGACAAGTCCGGGTCCTGGTTCAGCTACGGCGATGAGCGGATCGGGCAGGGGCGCGAGAACGCCAAGACCTACCTGCGGGAAAACACGCGTGTCGCGCTGGAGATCGAGGACAAGATCCGCGCCGCGCACGGGCTGGATTTCGACCTGCCCGAGGGGGACCCGGACCTGACCGAGGATTGATCCCTCGATATGACGGACAGGCATGGGGCGCTCTTTCGGGGCGCCCTTTTGCTGTGCGGTGCAGGGGCAACAGGCGACTGTGGACACTTGCGGACGGCGCCGCTACATCTGCGCCGATCACTCGCCCGCAAAGAGGCCCGCAATGGCAAGCCTGAACGACATTCGCTCGACCTTTCTGACCTATTTCGAAAAGCAGGGACATGAGGTCGTTGACTCCAGCCCGCTGGTGCCGCGCAACGATCCGACGCTGATGTTCGTCAACTCGGGCATGGTGCAGTTCAAGAACCTCTTCACCGGGGTGGAAAAGCGCGACTACAACCGCGCCACCACCTCGCAGAAATGTGTGCGGGCGGGCGGCAAGCACAACGACCTCGACAATGTCGGCTACACGGCGCGCCACCATACCTTCTTCGAAATGCTCGGGAATTTCTCCTTCGGTGACTATTTCAAACCCGAGGCGATCCCCTTTGCCTGGGAACTGGTGACCAAGGAATTCGGCATCGATCCCAAGCGCTTGCTGACCACCGTCTATCATACCGATGACGAGGCCTTTGAAATCTGGAAGAAGGTCGGTGTGCCCGAGGACCGGATCATCCGTATCGATACCTCGGACAACTTCTGGCAAATGGGCCCGACCGGCCCCTGCGGCCCCTGCACAGAGATCTTCTACGACCACGGCGACCACATCTGGGGCGGCCCTCCGGGAAGCCCCGAAGAGGATGGTGACCGCTTCATCGAGATCTGGAACGTCGTCTTCATGCAGAACGAGCAGTTCGAGGACGGCTCGATGAAGGCGCTGGACATGCAATCGATCGACACCGGCATGGGGCTGGAACGGATCGGCGCACTTTTGCAGGGCAAGCACGACAACTATGACACCGACCTGATGCGCAGCCTGATCGAGGCCAGCGCCGACGCGACGAGTGTCGATCCGGACGGGCCGGGCAAGATGCACCACAGGGTGATCGCCGACCACCTGCGCTCGACCTCCTTCCTGATCGCGGACGGGGTGATGCCCTCGAACGACGGGCGCGGCTATGTGCTGCGCCGGATCATGCGCCGGGCCATGCGCCACGCGCACCTGTTGGGCGCGCAGGATCCGCTGATGTATCGGCTGGTGCCCGCGCTGGTGCGCCAGATGGGCCAGGCCTATCCCGAACTGAACCGCGCCCAGGCGCTGATCGAGGAAACGCTGAAGAGCGAGGAGACCCGGTTCAAGGCGACGCTGGATCGTGGGTTGAAGCTGCTCGACGACGAGCTGGCCGGGCTCGACGGGGACGCGCCGTTGCCGGGGGCTGCGGCCTTCAAGCTTTATGATACCTATGGTTTCCCGCTGGACCTGACGCAGGACGCGCTGCGCGAGAAGAACCGCGAAGTGGACGTCGAGGGATTCGATACCGCGATGGCCGAGCAGAAGGCGCGCGCCCGCGCGGCCTGGAGCGGGTCTGGCGAGGCGGCGGATGCGACCGTCTGGTTCGACATAGCCGACACGCATGGCGCCACAGATTTCCTCGGGTACGACACCGAAACAGCCGAGGGCCAGGTGCTGGCGTTGGTCGTGGACGGCAAGGCGGTGGGCAGCCTGAACGCCGGGCAGAGCGGCTGGATCGTCCTGAACCAGACACCGTTTTATGGCGAGGCCGGGGGCCAGGTTGGCGATACCGGCTGGCTGCGCCGGCTGGAGGACGAGGACGACAGCGCCACGGTCAGCGACACCCAGAAAATGGCGGGCGGCAAGGTCTATGCCCATCATGTCACCGTGGATCGCGGCACTTTTGCCAAAGGCGATGCGCTGCAGCTGGAGGTGGATCACGGGCGTCGTTCGGCGATCCGGGCCAACCATTCGGCCACGCACCTGCTGCACGAGGCGCTGCGTGAACGGCTGGGCGACCACGTCGCACAGCGTGGGTCTCTGAACGCGCCGGACCGCCTGCGGTTCGATTTCAGCCACGGCCAGTCGCTGAGCCTGGAGGATCTGCAAAAGGTCGAACGCGACGTGAACGCCTTTATCCGGCAGAACGCGCCGGTGAGTACCCGGATCATGACACCGGATGACGCGCGCGAGATCGGTGCACAGGCGCTGTTCGGCGAGAAATACGGCGAGGAAGTGCGCGTGGTCTCGATGGGGACGCAGGCGGGCTCTGGCAAAGGCACCGACGGGCAGACCTATTCCATCGAACTCTGCGGCGGCACCCATGTGCGCCAGACCGGCGATATCGGCCTGTTCGTGACCCTGGGGGACAGTGCGTCCAGTGCGGGCGTGCGACGGATCGAGGCGCTGACCGGCGCTGCGGCATTCGACTATCTCACCCAGCAGGATCACCGCCTGGCCGAGGTGGCGGGCGTCCTGAAGGCCAGCGCCGTGGATGTGCCGGGCCGGGTCAAGGCGCTGCTGGAGGACCGCAAGAAGCTGGAGTCCGAAGTGGCCCAGCTGCGCCGCGAACTGGCGATGGCCGGTGGCGCGGGGCAGGGCGCGGGTTCGGATGCGCGTGAAATCAACGGCGTAAAGCTGGTTGCTCAGGTGCTGAACGGGATCACGGGCAAGGACCTGCCGCCGCTGATCGACGAGCACAAGACGCGGATCGGGTCCGGCGCGGTCCTGTTGATCGCCGACGCTGGCGGCAAGGCAGCGGTGGCGGCCGGTGTGACCGATGACCTGAAAGGCTCGCTGTCGGCGGTGGATATCGTCAAGGCAGCGGTGGCCGAACTGGGTGGCAAGGGCGGCGGTGGCCGTCCCGACATGGCCCAGGGCGGCGGTGCCAGCGCAGAAAACGCCGAGGCCGCGATCAAGGCCGCCGAAGCCGTCATTGGAGGAAAATGAAATGCCCGCACTCTGGATTGCCCATGTCACCGTGACAGACGCGGACGCCTACGGGAAATATGCCGAACTGGCCGGACCGGCCATCGCCGCGCATGGCGGCACCTTCATCGCGCGTGGAGGCCGTTTCGTGCAGCTTGAAGGCAAGGAACGCCCGCGCAACGTGGTGGCAAAGTTCCCCACGGTCGAGGCCGCGGTGGACTGCTACCATTCCGACGCCTACCAAGAGGCGCTGAGCCACGCGCGCGGCGCCTCCGAGCGCGAGCTGATGGTGGTCGAGACCAGCGAGTGAGACAGCTTGCAGAGCTGCGCCGGTCCTTTGCGGGGCCGGGGCGGCTCGACTGGATCGGGCTGCGGCCCGCGCGCAAGGCGCCGATGACCCCGGTCGACCAAGCCGGAATTGCGGTTGATGGGCTGGACGGGGATCACGGCCGGACCGGCAAGCGGGCCGTTACCTTGTTACAGGCGGAACATCTGGCGGTCGTCGCCTCCCTGATCGGGCGGGGCGAGCTGCCGCCGGACGTGTTGCGGCGCAACCTTGTCATTTCGGGTCTCAACCTGACCGCGACCAGGGAGTTCGGCTTGCAGATCGGAACGGTCCGGTTGGCAGTCGAGGTGCCCTGTGCGCCCTGTTCCCGGATGGAGCAGGTTCTTGGCCCCGGGGGCTATACAGCGCTTCGCGGGCATGGCGGATGGTGTTGTTCGGTGCTGGAACCGGGAAACATCGCGCTTGGCGACCCGGTTCACCCTGATTTCTGAAGGTCTCCCGGCTTGGCCTCGAAGATCGGCGTGTTTTCGCCCGTGGGGTACGCCGGTTGAGCGGGCTCCTGCCGCAGGTCGGGGGCGGGCATTGGGGAGGTGAGTGATTCGTGCGACATTTCCGATAACGCCTTGTCGACGGGGTAAAAATTTTCGATTTCGGTATTTGTTCCCGTATTGGAAAATTTCGGTCACGGTTATTCGCGCCGGACCGTTGCAAAACTATGGCAGCTCAACCACAGAATCCCTGAATTGGGTAGAAAATTGGGGGGTTTGCCCTTTTTTGCCACGCCAAGTCAGGAATTCCTGTCGCGCGGGCGCGATTTTCTTGGCTAGAGTTTGGATACCTTCAATTTCTTGGGAGAAAGTTCATGAAAAAAGTTCTTGCTGGCGCACTTCTTGCAGCTGCTTTCGCGGCCCCTGCGATGGCTTGGGAAGGCAAGGTCGTGGCTTGCTACGACAAGGTCTGGGTTCCGGCCAAATACGGCTACAAGCAGCATCTGATCATGGCCGCCCACACCGAGTGGGAATACAAGAACGGCCAGATGATCAAGGTCCACTACCCGGCGGTCTACAAGGAGTCCAAGCACCTCGTGAAGGCGGGCTACTACGTGGCGAAGAAAGCTTCCTGCAAGTAATCTGCTGATACCAGCCGAAGGGGGCGCGGGAACTGCCATCCCGCGCCCTTATTCATTTCTTGTCAGGCGCCACGCGCAGCGCGCTTGCGCTCATGCGGATCGAGGTGGCGCTTGCGCAACCGGATCGCGTTGGGCGTGACCTCGACCAGCTCGTCGTCGTTGATGTAGGCAATCGCCTCTTCGAGGCTCAGCGTGATCGGGGTGGTGAGACGCACCGCCTCGTCGGTGCCGGAGGCCCGCACGTTGGTCAGTTTCTTGCCCTTGAGCGGGTTCACCTCCAGGTCATTCTCGCGAGAATGCTCACCGATGATCATGCCGGTGTAGACTGGGGCCTGGGCGCCGATCATCATCTTGCCGCGCTCTTCGAGATTCCACAGCGCATAGGCCACTGCCTCGCCGTTTTCCATCGAGATCAGGACACCTGCGCGGCGACCCGGAATCGGGCCCTTGTGCGGGGTCCAGCCGTGGAAGACCCGGTTCAGAACGCCGGTGCCGCGGGTATCGGTCAGGAATTCGCCGTGATAGCCGATCAGGCCACGCGACGGGACATGCGCGATGATCCGCGTCTTGCCCGCGCCGGCGGGTTTCATCTCGACCAGTTCGCCCTTGCGGGCGCCGGTCAGCTTTTCGATGACTGCCCCGGTGTATTCGTCGTCGACGTCGATGGTGGCCTCTTCGACCGGTTCCATCGTCACGCCGTCTTCCTCGCGCATGATGACCTGAGGCCGCGAGATCGAGAGCTCAAAGCCTTCGCGGCGCATGTTCTCGATCAGGACGCCCATCTGCAGTTCGCCACGGCCCGAGACTTCGAAGGCCTCGCCGCCGGGGGTGTCCTTGATGCGGATTGCGACGTTGGTTTCGGCCTCCTTGTGCAGACGCTCGCGGATGACGCGGGACTGCACCTTCTTGCCGTCACGGCCCGCCAGCGGGCTGTCGTTGATGCCGAAGGTCACGGTGATGGTCGGCGGGTCGATCGGCTGTGCTTCGAGCGGTTCATCGACCGCCAGGGCACAGATCGTGTCGGCGACCGTGGTTTTGGTCATGCCCGCGATGGACACGATGTCGCCTGCCTCGGCCTCTTCGATGTCCTGCAGATGCAGACCCCGGAACGCCTGGATCTTGGTGACGCGGAACTGTTCGATCTTCTGGCCGATGCGGGAAATCGACTGGACCGTCTGGCCGACCTTCAGCTTGCCGGACTCGACGCGGCCGGTCAGCATCCGACCGACGAAGGGATCCGCCCCCAGTGTCACGGCCAGCATGGTGAAGTCATCGTCGCGCTTCTTGAGCTGCTTGGGTTCCGGGACGTGGTTCACGATCAGGTTGAACAGCGCGTCGAGGTTCTTGCGCGGGCCGTCAAGCTCTGCATCGCACCAGCCGGACCGGCCCGAGGCGTAAAGATGCGGGAAGTCCAGTTGGTCTTCGTCGGCATCCAGGGCCGAGAACAGGTCGAACACCTCGTCCAGCGCGCGGTCCGGTTCCGCGTCGGGCTTGTCGACCTTGTTCAGCACCACGATGGGCCGCAGGCCCAGGGCCAGCGCCTTGGAGGTCACGAACTTGGTCTGGGGCATCGGGCCTTCGGCGGCATCGACCAGCAGCACCACGCCATCGACCATCGACAGGATGCGCTCCACCTCGGCGCCGAAATCGGCGTGGCCGGGGGTGTCGACGATGTTGATCCGCGTGCCTTTCCATTCGACGCTTGTCGCCTTGGCAAGGATGGTGATTCCGCGTTCGCGTTCCAGGTCGTTCGAGTCCATCGCCCGTTCGGCAACGGCCTGGTTGGCGCGGAAGGCGCCGGATTGTTTCAGCAGTTCGTCCACCAGCGTCGTTTTGCCGTGGTCAACGTGAGCAATGATCGCGACGTTGCGCAAATCCATGAGACGGTTCCTTTGTCCGGAGTTGGCGCGGGACTAGCCGGGAAGGGACAAAAAGACCAGTGCCGATTTGCCGCAAGCGCGTTGCAAGGGTGTCACGGATCACACCTGCGAGAGGGGCGGAGGGAACCGGCGGAGGTTTGCCGGGTCGCGAGGGGTGCTCAGCGGCCTTTGGCCGGTGACGCGGCGACAGGGCCTGCAACAGGGAACAAGACCACTCCGGACCCGTTGAATATGCACCACGAGCCGTTACTTGCGGCTCAGCATGACGCGCAGCGTCAGGGAACCAGAAAAGGAGACAGTCATGAAATCGAGCATCTTTGCAGTGATCGCCGCGACCGCATCGCTTGGCGCCGCACCCGTGCTGGCCGGCAGCATCGACCGCACCCCGGTCGAAGTCGAACCGGCGGCGCCCGTCGTGCCCGCGGCCCCCGTTGGCGTGGACTGGACCGGCCCCTACGCCGGCTTCAGCTTTGGCAACATGAACGCCCAGGGCGGCGGCACCTCTGACAATGGCGGCGTTTTCGGCGTCTACGGCGGTTACGACTACGACTTTGGTGACTATGTTGTCGGTGGTGAATTCGAATACCAGGATGGTAACGATTTCAGCCTTGGTGGTGTCGACGTGGACAACATCATGCGGCTCAAGGGCCGGGTCGGTGCCGACTTTGGCCGGACTCTGGTCTACGGGACCGCGGGCGTGGCGCGCATCGACAGCTCGCTGGGCGACGCGACCGGGCCGGTCGGCGGTGTCGGCCTCGACTACAAGGTGAGCGACCGTTTCTCGATCGGTGGCGAGGCGCTTGCGCACAGCTTTGACGATGTCGGCGGTTCGGGCGTGGACGTGGACGCGCAGACCTATTCGCTGCGGGCAACCTTCCGCTTCTGATCGTCCCCCTCATGTGAGCGGAAGGCGCGGGCCCCCCGGAGTTGTCCTCCGGGGGGCTTTTTCGTGGGTCAGTGCGGCGAGGTATTGGAAAACAGGTGGATGACGAGGATCCCCGCAAGGATCATTCCCATTCCCAAAATCGCGGGCAGGTCCAGTTTCTGGCCAAAGACCGCCAGGCCGATCACGGCGATGAAAACGATGCCCAGCCCGGACCAGATTGCATAGGCGATGCCCACGGGAAAATACTTCAGCGCAATGCCCAGCAGGTAGAAGGCCGCCGCATAGGCCACCACGGTGATTGCCGTCGGCACCATGCGCGTGAATTGCTGGCTGGCCTGCAGGGCCGTGGTTCCGATGGTCTCGGCCAGTACGGCAAAGGCAAGAAAGAGATAGGGCATGGCGGTCTCCGGAAAATCCCAGCCACAGGGCTAGCGCGGCCGTGCACCGGGCACAAGCGGCGTCAGGTCCGGGCCGGGCGTCCGGCTCAGGCGGGCAGGTGAATGGGGAACCGCGCGCGGATCGCCTTGTCGGTGGCCGAGTCGAACCGGGCCGGGCTGCGCATGGCGAGGATGTCCTGCTTGCGCGCCGTGGCCTTCGCCACCAGGTCCGGCTTGTCCATTTCCTCCCATTCGCGGGGCGAGGTGCGGTCGCCGTAGCGTGGGTACAGGTGGTCGCGATGCATTCTGTCCAGGGTTTCCGGGGTGCCCAGGTAGTGGCCCGGTCCGCCCATGCAGACGGCGCGCATCTGGTCCAGGGCCAGGGTCATGTCGTCCACTTCGATCCCGCGTACGCAGCGCAGGGCCTGACCGATCAGATCGTCGCCCAGGATCAGGCTTTCATGGCAGAACCCCAGCAGCGAGGCATGCATCCCCGCCGCCTCGTAGACCATGTTCGCCCCTGCGACACCGGCGAGAACGTTGGAACACATCTGCTCCCAGCCCGCCTGCATGTCCGGCAGCTTGGAATCCGCGGCCCCGCCTGCCGTCCCCCCGGGCAGGCCATAATGAGTGTGCATCTGGGCGCAACCGGCGCTGAGCAGCGCCTGTTCGCCCGATCCCAGGCACATGGCCCCGGTCCGCAAGTCCAGCCCGAAGGGCCAGGTGCCAAAGATCGCCGGATGCCCCGGCGCGATGGCATTGACGTAGACAAGCCCCGCCAGGCATTCCGCCACCGATTGCACGATGGCCCCCGCGATGGTCGACGGGGCGGTGGCCCCGGACATGCCCGCCGACAGCATCAGCACCGGCATCCCGCCCCTGATGCAGGCCTCCATCGTCTCGCAGCTTTCCGAGGCGAATTTCATCGGCGGCACGACAAAGCAGTTCGAATTCGACACAAAGGGCCGCGCGCGCCAAGCCGCCTCGCCCCCGGCGATCATGTGCAGCAGGTCCAGCGCGTGAGGCACGTTGGCCGGGTCGGAAAACGAGGTGCCCACCTGTTTGGTCGTCCCGGCGCAACAGGCATAGAGCGTGTTGAGATCGAGGGCCAGGTTGTCCTCGATGTCGCGGGCGACCATCGGGCGCTGGAGAAAGTGGATATTGTCCAGCTGGTGCGCAATGCGTGCCGCATCATGCAGGTCCTGCAGCGTGCTTTCCCGGTAGGTTTTCCCGTCGACCTCGACCAGGTGCACTGCCGCCCCGGCGGTGCCGTAATGCACCCGTTGCCCCGAAAGATCGAGGTCGAACCGGGGATCGCGGGCGGGCAGGGCGATGTCTCGCGCGGCCTTGGCCAGCATGTCCTCGACCAATGCAGGTGGGAAGCGCAGGCGCCCGTCCTCGCCCAGACGCGCGCCCGCGCCGGTCAGGATCTCGACCCCGGAGGCGGGCGCCCCGGACAAGCCGATCTCGTCCAGGGCAGTCAAGGCGCTGGCATGGATGCGCGCCACCTGGACCTCTGTCAGGGGGCGGTAGCGCCCGCCGGTGAGGCCGGGGCGAACCGGGCGCTGGTCGTCGGACAGGGCGGTGGCGCGGGCGGCGACGCGAGCGGCTCGACCGCCGCCACGGCGGGAAAGAGGGGCTGTCATCTGTGGTGTCTCCGAAGGAAAGGGGCAGGGGTCAGGGGGCCGCGTTCCGGCCCGGACGCCCCCTGGCCGCGCGCCCGCGGCGGGCCCCGATCTGGCGCAGGATCAAAGAGATAGCCGCATCATGCATCTTCATGACCAGCAGCCTGTCGCCGCCGCCGGGTGCTGTCTGCATGGAAAACGACGCCATGTCGCTTTTGACCTGACACCTAAAATAGCTTCAATTTTACAGCCGGTTAAGTGCCCGTAAACCGGGGGCTGCATAGGGTGCCACCATCCTGAACCTACACCGGAGACTTTTGGATGAAACGTGCATTGCTACTGTCCGCCGCGCTGTTTGCGGCGGCGCCTGCCGCCTTTGCGGCCGAACCTCACGAGGCCATGCAGGCCTATGTCGACAGTGAAATCATGGCCTGGGCCCATGACACCGCGATCGTCGCGGCGATCGAGGCCCAGAATGTCCGGACCGCCGGATTTGACGCGGCGCGCATCACCGAGCTGGACGAAACCTGGCAGGCGGAGGTGGGCACGGGGTCCGCCCTGGTCGACGGCGTCCTGATGAACCCGGCCGCGGATTTCCTCCGCTCTCGGATCGAGGCCAGCGGCGGCATGATCACTGAGGTGATCGTGATGGATGCCAAGGGGCTGAACGTAGCCGCCTCGGGCGCGACCTCCGACTACTGGCAGGGGGACGAGGCCAAGTACCAGGAAACCTATCCAAAGGGCGCTGGCGCCGTGCATTTCGGCGAGGTCGAGTTCGATGAATCCAGCCAGACCTACCAGGCGCAGATTTCGATCACGATCACCGACCCGGACAGCGGCGCGCCCATCGGCGCAATGACCGTGGGTGTCGACGCCGAAGTGCTGATGTAAGGCCACGGCGCAAACACAACCAATGTGAGGCAAGGGACCAGAGCATGACAAAGGACGGCGGAAAGACGAGGTCGGGCGCGGGGCTGCACTCGGTATTCATCAGGTGCGCGGGCATCATGGCGGTCACCACGATCGTGGTGGCAGGCGTGCTGTCGGTACAATCCATGCGGCTGGTTAACGATCTCGCCGTCAAAGGCGTGGTCGACCAGGCCGCGCGGACGGTCGAACTCAGCGCAAGCGCGCTGAGCAAGCCGATCCGGTTCAAGGCCTTGCCGAAGGTGGAAGAAGAAGTCTCGGCCGCGATGACCGCGGCCGGGGCAAATGGGCGCGCGACACTGGTGCTGGACGCCGAGGGCGAACGCTTGGCCGTCGCGGGCGAGGATGCGGCGCTTCTGGACGGTGTCGCGGAACTGGCGGCAAAGTCCCTGGCCGACGGCACCCGGATCAGTGCCAAAGGCGGGCTTTTGGTGGCAGAACCCGTGCTGGCCGGACCCGAGGGACCGGTGATCGGCGTACTTGCAATGGCCTGGAACGCCGATGCGGCCCATGCCGCCGTATGGGCCGAGAAGATGAGCATCCTGTTGGTGGCAGCGGCTGTTTTCATCGTGCTGCTGGGGGTGACGCTGCTGTTGTTGCAGCGCAGCCTGGGCCGTCCGCTGCGCCAGGTCACGGAGGCGGTCAAGCGCATTTCCGATGGCGACTACGACAGCGATATCGACATGACGGGCCGACGCGACGAATTCGGCAGCATCGCCAACCACATGCGCGAGATGACCCGGGCCCTGAGAGTCGCGCGCGACGCCGAGGAAGAGCGCGCCCGGGACATGGAGCGCCAGGTCGAGATGGTGACCCACCTGGGCAAGGCGCTGGACGTGCTGGCGGAGGGCGTTCTCAACCGCGAGATCGTGGCAGAGTTCCCAGAGGAATACGCCGCGCTCCGGGCCAACTACAACCGAGCCATCGCCAGCCTGCGCCGAGTGGTCGACGAGGTTTCGGCCAGCGCCGGCAGCCTTCTGGACAATGCCAACCAGATCGCCTCGGCCTCGGACGATCTGTCCCGCAGGACAGAAACACAGGCCGCCACGCTGGAGGAATCTGCGGCGGCGCTGGAGGAATTGCTGAGCAGCGTCAGCGCGGCGGCGGAAAACGCCCGCAGCGCGGACGACCAGGTGCGTCAGACCCGCGAGATCGCGGAACGCAATGGCGAGGTCATGCGCTCTGCCATCGAGGCGATGAGCGTGATCGAGAAATCCTCGGAGCAGATCGGAGAGATCACCAGCGTCATCGACGACATCGCCTTCCAGACCAACCTGCTGGCCCTGAACGCCGGGGTCGAGGCGGCGCGCGCGGGCGAAAGCGGCAAGGGCTTTGCCGTGGTGGCGACAGAGGTGCGCGGCCTGGCCCAGCGCAGCGCGGCGGCGGCCCAGCAGATCAAGGAACTGATCACCGGCGCGGGCGAACAGGTGGCCAGCGGTGTCAGGCTGGTCGAAGAGGCCGGTGGCGCGCTGGACGATGTGCTGACCCGCGTCGCCGAGGTGTCGGACATGATGACGGGCATCGCCAGCAGCGCTGGGGAGCAGGCCCAGGGCCTGCAGGAGATCAACGTCGGGATCTCCAACCTCGACCGGGTCACCCAGCAGAACGCCGCGATGGTCGAGGAATCCACCGCCTCGGCGCACATGATGCGCACCGATGCCGGCGCGCTCAGCGAAACCGTCGGCCGTTTCGTCACCGGCTCCGATACCCGGTCCCCTGGCGCCACACGACCGGAGGCCGCAGGCGGGCGAACACGGGCCGCCTGACATGAACAACGTGCGGGGCGGGGCTGTCATTTCACGACGCCAAATGCGGCAACCGTCAACTGCCCCGCCGCAAACTGCCCAAGAAACGTGCAATTGCCGCGCTCTGTCACCTGCTTGCGGCAATGATCGGCGGATTAGGCCCTGTCGGCATCTGCGGGTTTACATCGTCTCTCATGGCGGCTTCTCTGGCTTGAGGACAATCAGACCTTGGGACAGACGGGAACATCATGGCGATCACCGCGAGCATCCGGCATCTTACGCATTACAAGTACGACCGCCCGGTGAACCTGTCACCGCAGATCATCCGGCTCCGACCGGCACCGCACAGCCGGACCCGGGTGATCAGCCACTCGCTAAAGGTATCCCCCGAGGGGCACTTCGTGAACCACCAGCAGGACATCTACGGCAACTGGCTGGCGCGGTTCGTCTTTCCCGAGCCGGTGACCGAATTCCGGATCGAGGTCGACCTCGTGGCCGACATGACGGTCTACAATCCCTTCGATTTTTTCGTCGACGATGTCGCCCGCGAATGGCCCTTTGAATACCCCGAGGAGATCGCGCCGGACCTGGCGGTCTATCGCAAGACCGAGCCGCTGACGCCCCTGCTGAAGAAATGGGTCGAAAGCGTGCCGCGCAAGAAACAGGTCACCATCGACATGCTGGTGGAGCTGAACCGCCAGCTGGAGCAGGAGACCGAGTACCTGATCCGGATGGAACCCGGCGTTCAGACCCCCGAGGAAACGCTTGAAAAGAAATCCGGCTCTTGCCGCGACACCAGCTGGCTTCTGATCAACATCCTGCGACACCTGGGCTTTGCCACGCGGTTCGTCTCGGGCTACCTGATCCAGCTGAAACCGGATCTTGAGGCGCTGGACGGGCCCTCCGGCACGGATCATGACTTTACCGACCTTCACGCCTGGTGCGAGGTTTACCTGCCCGGGGCGGGCTGGGTCGGCTTGGACCCGACCAGTGGCCTTTTGACCGGGGAAAGCCACATCCCGCTGGCGGCCACCCCACATTACAGCAATGCCGCGCCCATCGTGGGCGGTTTCAGCGGCGACAAGGACACCCAGACCGATTTCGACTTCGAGATGGAGGTGCACCGGATCGCCGAACATCCGCGCATCACCAAGCCGTTCTCGGAGGAAAGCTGGGACGCGCTGGATGCGCTTGGGCAAAAGGTGGATGCCGAGATCGAGGCGCAGGACATGCGCCTGACGATGGGCGGTGAGCCGACCTTCGTGTCAATCGACGATTTCGAAAGCGCGGAGTGGAACACCGCCGCCGTCGGCCCCCAGAAGCGCGCGCTGGCCGACGATCTGATCCGTCGCTTGCGCGACCGTTTCGCCCCCGGTGGTTTCCTGCATTTCGGCCAGGGCAAGTGGTATCCGGGCGAAACGTTGCCACGCTGGACCTTTTCGCTTTATTGGCGTCGGGACGGCAAACCGGTCTGGAAAAACCTGGACCTGGTCGCCAAGGAAACCGCCAAGGGCGCGACGGCGGCGGATGCCGAGACCTTCATGGCCGGGTTCGCCAAGGCGCTGGAGATCGGTACGGAATACGTCCAGCCCGCGTTCGAGGATCCGGCGGTCTGGATCCTGAAAGAGGCGGAATTGCCGGAAAACGTCACGCCAGAGGATTCGCGCCTCAAGGACCCCGAGGCGCGCGCCCGCATCGCCCGTGTCTTTGAACGCGGGCTGGACAGGCCCGCCGGATTCATCCTGCCGATCCAGCGCTGGCAATCTCGCGCCTTCGGTCGCGGCTGGCGCTCGGAACGCTGGAAAACACGGCGCGGTCACCTGTTCCTGATCCCGGGCGACAGTCCCGTGGGCTTTCGCCTGCCGCTGGGCACGCTGCCGCATGTGGGCGTCTCGGCCTATCCCTATGTCTATCCTGCCGACCCGACCGTGCCGGTCGAAGATCTGCCCGATTTCCACGAGATGGACGACAAGCGCCAGGCGCTCTTCGAGGAATTGCGCAAGATTGCCGAGGAAGAGCGGGACACGCTGCCCCGGACGACGCCTGGCCGGGAACAGCCGGTGTCGCGCCTGCGGGCGGGTGAGCCGTCAGAGGTTCAGCGCGAACAAGCCGCCACGCCCGAGGGCGGCGTGGTGCGGACGGCCATCGCGGTCGAACCGCGCGACGGCAAGCTCTGCATCTTCATGCCGCCGGTCGAGGCGCTGGAGGACTATCTGGAACTGATCTCGACCGCCGAGCAGACCGCAGAGGCGCTGGACCTGCCGCTGCATATCGAGGGCTACACACCGCCGCATGACTCGCGCCTGAACGTGATCCGGGTGGCCCCCGATCCGGGCGTGATCGAGGTCAACGTCCATCCCGCCAGCAGCTGGGAAGACTGCGTCGACATCACCAGCGCGGTCTACGAAGAAGCGCGCAACTGCCGCCTTGGCGCCGACAAGTTCATGATCGACGGTAAGCATACCGGAACGGGCGGGGGCAACCACGTCGTCGTGGGTGGCGCGACGACGATGGATTCGCCCTTCCTTCGGCGGCCCGACCTGCTGCGCTCACTGATCCTCTATATGCAGCGGCATCCCTCGCTCAGCTACCTCTTCTCGGGCACTTTCATCGGCCCGACCAGCCAGGCGCCACGGATCGACGAGGCACGGCATGACACGTTGTATGAACTGGAAATCGCGCTCAGCCAGATCCCCGACCCGGAGGACGGTGAGCCGCCGCAGCCCTGGCTGGTGGACCGGCTGTTGCGCAACATCCTGATCGACGTGACCGGCAACACCCACCGGGCCGAAATCTGTATCGACAAGCTCTATTCCCCGGACGGGCCGACCGGACGGCTGGGGCTGGTGGAATTCCGCGGCTTCGAAATGCCGCCGGACGCCCGGATGAGCCTGGCGCAACAGGTGCTCTTGCGGGCTCTTTTGGTGCGGCTGTGGAAATCGCCGGTCAAGGGCAAGCCCGTGCGCTGGGGCACCACGCTGCATGACCGCTTTATGTTGCCGGAATTCGTCTGGCAGGATTTCATGGACGTGCTGCGTGATCTCAAGGACCACGGCTTTGACCTGCGTCCGGAATGGTACGAGGCGCAGCGCGAATTCCGCTTCCCCTTTGCCGGGGAAATCGAGGTCGAGGACGTCCACCTGGAGGTACGTCAGGCGCTGGAGCCCTGGCACGTCCTGGGCGAACGCGGCGCCATTGGCGGCACCGTCCGTTACACCGACAGTTCCGTGGAGCGGATGCAGGTGCAACTGACCGCGCTGGACCCCAGCCGATACGTGGTTTGCTGCAACCAGCGGCAGGTGCCGCTGCATGGCACGGGCATGAGCGGGCGCAAGGTGGGGGGCCTGCGGTTCAAGGCCTGGCAACCGGCCGAGGCGCTGCACCCGGTGCTGCCGGTCAACGCGCCGCTGATCTTCGATATTTTCGACACCTGGTCGGGGCGGTCGATCGGTGGCTGCACATACCATGTGGCGCATCCCGGCGGGCGCAGTTATGATACCTTCCCGGTCAACACGAACGAGGCCGATGCCCGCCGCCTGGCTCGTTTCCAGAAATGGGGGCATACGCCCGGAACCTACTGGCCGGCGACTGAAAACCCGCACCCGGAGTTCCCGATGACCCTGGACCTGCGGCGCGCGCCCTGGATCTGACATGGGCGAAACCGGCGCCGTTACGTCGGCGCGCAAGGCGCCACTGGACCAGTATCTGCCACCCAAGGGGGTGGCAGATGAGCTTTTGCGCCCTGATGGTACGCTGCGCCCGGTCTGGCAGCCGATGATCAATCACCTGGCCGGGCGCAACCCCGACCAGGTGAACCAGGACTTTGCGCGCGGCGATCTCTATCTGCAGGATGCGGGCGTCTACTATCGCCAGTACACGGGCGACGAATCCGCCGTCCGGGACTGGCCGCTCAGCCATATTCCCGTGATCATCGGTGAGACCGAGTGGAACAAGCTGGCCAGCGGCATCGCCCAGCGGGCCGAGCTGCTGGAACGCACGATGGCCGATCTCTATGGCCCGGCGACGCTGGTCAGACGCGGGATCCTGCCGCCGCAACTGGTGGCCCGCAACCCCGAGTGGCTGCGCCCGATGGTGGGGGTAAAGCCGCGCTCGGAGCATTACCTGCATTTCCTGGCCTTCGAGATCGGGCGTTCTCCGGATGGCAGCTGGCTGGTGCTGGGGGACCGCACGCAGGCGCCCTCGGGCTCTGGTTTCGCGCTGGAAAACCGCATGGCGACGCTGCGGGTCTTCAACGATCTTTACCAGGAAACGAACGTTCACCGGCTGGCCGCCTTCTTTCGCACCTTCCGCGACCGGCTGACCCAGCTGCGCGGCCCCGAACAGGGCCAGGTGGCGATCCTGACGCCGGGCCAGAACACCGACACCTATTTCGAACATGCCTATATCGCGCGCTACCTCGGCTTCCTTCTGCTGGAGTCCGAGGACCTGGTCAGCGTCGACGGCAAGCTGATGGTGCGCACGATCAGCGGGCTGGAACCGGTCAGCGTGCTCTGGCGACGGCTGGACTCGCGGTTCGCCGATCCGCTGGAACTGGATGAAAACTCGGCCCTCGGGACGCCGGGCATGGTGGGCACGCTGCGGTCGGGCGCGGTGACGATGCTCAACTGCCTGGGGTCCGGCGTGCTGGAGGCGCGGGCGCTCATGGCGTTCATGCCGCGTATTTCAGAGGCGCTGATGGGCGAGCGGCTGAAACTGCCCAATATCGCGACCTGGTGGTGCGGGCAGGCCAGCGAACGCGCCTACGTGAGCGAGAACCTGGAACGCATGATGATCGGCCCGGCGCTGTCGACGCAACTGCCCTTTGAGATCGACAGTTCCACCGCGCTTGGCGGGCGGTTCCGTGACACTGCGCGCGGCCCGGTGCGCGACTGGCTGGACAAGAGCGGCGGCGCGCTGGTGGGGCAACAGGCGGTGACCCTGTCGACCACGCCCGCGATGATCGAGGGCAAGTTGCTGCCGCGTCCGATGGTGGTCCGCGTCTTCGCCGCCCGCACAAAGGACGGCTGGACCGTGATGCCCGGCGGCTATGCCCGCATCGGCCGGACAGAGGACCCAACCGCGCTGGCCATGCAGAGCGGCGGGTCGGTGGCGGATGTCTGGGTGGTCAGCGACGCGCCCGTGTCCACAGAGACGCTGTCGGGCCAGCAGCCGGGGCCGTTCATCCGGCGGATGCCCGGACGGCTGCCCGCGCGCGCGGCGGACAACCTGTTCTGGCTGGGCCGCTACGTCGAACGGGCCGATTTCACTGCCCGGACCCTGCGGGCCTATCACCTGCGGCTGGAGGACAACGGCGGCACGCCGATGCCGGTCTTCGACCAGCTTGGCCGCTACCTTGAGGGGCGGGGGCTGTATCTTGAACAACCGCTGCCGGATCTCTTCCTGAACCTGCTGGCACGGGCCCGGGGCTGCGCCAGCAAGGTGCGCGACCGGTTTTCCGATGACGGCTGGTATGCGCTGGACGAACTGGAAGCGGCGGCGCGTGACCTTGCCGGGGCGGTCGACCACGGCGACGCGACGGGCCGCGCCCTGAGCCAGCTTCTGCGCAAGCTGGCCGGTTTCGCGGGCCTTGTGAACGACAACATGTTCCGTTTTTCCGGCTGGCGCTTCATGTCCATGGGGCGTGCGCTGGAACGCGGTGTCCAGATCTCGGACCTGCTGGCGGTCTTTTCGGCCAGCGGTGCGGCGCAGGGCAGCCTGGATGCGGCGCTGGAGATCGGCGACAGCGTCATGACCCACCGCCGCCGCTACTCGGTCGAGACCAACCGCAACACGGTTGTCGACCTGCTGGCGCTGGACCCGGAAAACCCGCGTTCGGTGATCTATCAGGCCGGCGTGCTGCTGGACCAACAGGGGAAACTGCCCCGGCAGGGCAAGTCCAGCCAGCTGACAGAGGTCGGGCGCCGTATCCTGCGGGTCCACACCGATCTTTCCGTCGCCACGCCCGAGGTGCTGGACAGCGCCGCGCTGGCGAAACTGGCGGATGATCTGCAGGCGGTGTCGGATGCGATCCACACCCAGTACATGGGGTAGGGGATGCTCTACGACGTCACGCTTTCGGTTCGCTACGCCTACGCGCTTTCCGCGGCGGCGGCGCGGATGCACCTGCGGATGATGCCCGGCAACGGGCCGGCACAGCGCCTGGTTTCAGGCCTCTTGCAGGCCGATCCCGCGCCGGCCTTTCGCCGCGACCGGGTGGATTTCTTTGGCAACGCGTTGACAGAGATAGCTTATGACGCGCCGCTGGACACGGTCGATTTCCGCTTTACCGGGCGTATCCGGCGCGACGACCTGCCCAAGGAGCTGGACCTCTCCTGCGCGCTAGCCGACATGCGCCGCGAACTGGCCGAGGTGCCCTCGCTGGCGCCCGAAGCCCCGCATCATTTCCTGGGTGCCTCGGACCGGGTGGTGCCCGTGCCCTCGATCACCGCATTTTCGCGGGGCATCACGCGGCTTGACCAGCCGGTACTGACGGTGGTCGAGGCGATTTCCCGGGCGCTGCACGAGGAAATCACCTTTGATTCCACCGCAACCGATGTGACCACCGATCCGGCCACGGCCTTTGCCAACCGGCGCGGGGTTTGCCAGGACATCAGCCATATCATGATCGCCGCGCTGCGCGGGATCGGCATTCCGGCGGGCTATGTCTCGGGCTTTCTGCGGACCGAACCGCCAGAGGGCCAGCCCCGACTTGCGGGGGCGGATGCGATGCACGCCTGGGTCCGTGCCTGGTGCGGCAACGAGGTCGGCTGGATCGAGATCGACCCGACCAACGACATGCGCGTTGGCGCCGACCATATCAGCGTGGCCATCGGGCGGGACTACGCGGATGTGGCCCCGGTCAAGGGATCGCTGCGCAGCTCGGGCTTTCACAGCACCCGCCATAGCGTCGACATGGTGCCGGTGGAAGAGCGCGCGCCGGTCGAGGCGGTCGGGCGCAGCAATATTGACTAGGCCGCGCCCGGATGCGGATCAGACCACCGGGCTGTCTCCATAGGTGACGACATCCTGGCTGCCGTCATCCCAGATCGTCACCCGCTCGACCAGCGTGCCGCTGGCGTCGTAGGTCTCTGTCGCGCTGGTCCAGGCATAGGCATCCTGCGTGTCGGTCAGGACCGAACTGCTGCGGATTCCGCCGGTGTAGTCGATCTCGTGCACGCGCCCGTCGTCATAGGTGTTTGTCTGACTGTCGAGGTTCCCCTCGGCATCCCAGGTGCGCGCGATCGAGGACCAGACGAAATCATCCGCCCCGTCTGTCAGCAGGTGCGAGACCATGCGCCCGCCGTCAAAGCCGACCTCGATCTCGCGCCCGTCGTCATATGTCATCTGCCGCGAGGTGCGGGCGCCCGTGGCGGTGTCGTAGAAATCGCTGTAGCTTGTCCAGCTTGTGACGTCGCCACCGTCGGTCATGTGGATCGCCGAGCGCGCGCCCCCGGTGTAGATAATCTGCTGGACGCCGCCATCGTCATAGGTGTTGATCTGGTCTGTCAGCACGCCCGCACCGTCGTAGACCCGTTCGATGGTGTGCCAGCCATAGACGTCGCCGCCATCCGTCACCAGCGAACTGGTGCGCGCGCCATTTTCGTCAAAATAGGTCTCGACCAGCTTGCCGCCGTCCCAGGTGATGCCATTGTAGATCCGCGCGCCGCTGGTGTCGTAGCCATCGGTATAGCTGTCCCAGGCATAGACATCGGCCCCGTCGGTCATGGTCGAGGAGTTGCGCAGCCCGTCCGAGTAGAAGATTTCCAGCACGCGGCCATTGTCATAGATGTTGGTCTGTTTCGCCCATTGGCCGGAGGCGGTGAAGTCGCGGGCAATCGACTCCCATTCGTGGGTGTTGTCGACGTCGATTTCCAGCGTCGCGGCGGTCAGGTTGCTGCCGGTCTGGTAGAGCCGGACAAGCGTGGTCGTGCCATTGGCCTGCACCGTCCCGAAGGCGCCATCGGTAAAGCTGAGCGTCTCGACCCCCAAAAGCGTGTCCGTGCCATCGTCGCCGCCGTCGGTCAGGTCGATGTCGGTGACCATCAACGCCCCGTTCCAGGACAGGGCAAAACCCTCGGAGGCGCCTTCAAAGACCACCACGTCCTCACCCGCGCCGGCGTCGATTGTGTCGTCGCCTTCGCCACCCTTGATGGTATCCGCGCCGGCGCCGCTCTGGATGTCGTTCGCGACGGCATTGCCGGTGATGTGGTCGTCGCCGGTGCCGGTGATGGCGTTCTCGATAATCGCGCCCCGGGCAATGGCAAAGTTCCAGGCATAGCCGTCCAAGTCCGACCAGGTTTCGTCCACCAGGCTGAGACGCTGGTCATGCCCGCGCGCGCCGAGGTCGATCAGGTCGACCCCCGAGCTGTCAAAGATCGTGACGGCGCGGCCCGGCGTCAGGTCCATGCCTGTTGCGGTCAGGGTGGTGTTGTCGCCGTAGACGGTGTTGCCCGTGTGGACATTGTCGGGCGTGCCGTAAAGGTTCTGGATCGCAAGGATATCCGCCATCTGCGGCGTCGCCAGATACATGCCCGAAGCGTCGATGTTCGGGTTCTCCCACTGGGCAAAGTAGGACATGATCGACATCTGCCAGCTGTCGTTGGCGTAATGCGCGTCCGTGCCGAAACTGGCGGCGCCGTTGTAATTCCCGCCGTGACCCAGCCCGAGGGCATGACCGATCTCATGGATGTAGGTCTGGTAATAGTAGTCACCGTAGCTTTGCCAGCTGGGGTTCACGTTGACGAAGGACTCTGCGATCTGGTTCAAGGACGTGTAGATGCTGGAATAGGCGTAGGCGCCGCTTTCGGTGTCGTCGAAGGTGATATCAGCGGTGCCCGAGGTCAGGGTGAACTGGAGGCCCGAGACGGCGGTCCATGCCTCCAGCGCGGCAAGCGCCGCGGCCTGTCCCGGCGCGTCCAGCGCGTCGATGTTGACGGTGATCTCTCCACCGGCCTGAACGTCGAAGGCGCGCCAGTCGCCGCCGCCGTCCTGCCAGTAGCCATGCGTCAGCTGATAGGCCACCTGGTCCAGCGTGAAGACCGGCAAGGCTGCGCTTGTGGTGCTGCCGTCACCGCCCGAGGGCGCCGCCGTCGGGCCGGTCAGACTGTGGCTGTCGTAGATTTCGATGGTCGGGTCGAGGCTTTGGCAGAGAAAGCACATAAGTCAGGTCCTGTCTGTCAGGTGCGACGGGGCGCGGGGCAGCGGTCGAGGAGGGCTTGGGCGAAGATGTCCAGCAGAGCTTCGGTGATGGCGGCATCGCTGACCGAGAATTCCAGCTTCGGACCGGCAAGGAAGGTCCCGTCGGCGGTCTGGTACAGAAGCTGCGCCCGCAGGGCCGATCGGCCATGAGCGGCAATCCGAGCCCTTGGACAGGGCACGCCCCGGTCCGCCGCGTGGTGGCGCAACCGCTCACGCAGGAGTTCGGCCAGATGCGTATCGCCGGAGGATGTGCGAGACCCGGAAGACAACGGTTTTCGCGCCGCCGAAGGGTGTGGGGGGAGGGCATGCAGATGCCTGGGGCGGGCGTTCATTGCGGTCTTCCTGTGGCAGTCTATCGGGCAGCGGACCAAGAGCAGATCGGTCGCATGCTCGACTGTGGCCCCGGGAATTGGAGGTCCGAAGGGCCGGAAAATGTTAATATCAGGTCATTGGTGCACGTTAAGAAACCGTCAACAATTGTGGCAGGAACTGTTTCCCGAAACGTCGTAGGGTGTCGTTACAACTTTCGGAAACTCTCCTTAAAATTGTATCACAGGGTGTCTCTCGACGCCATGCGCCCGCTTGCGCGACCGGGGGCCATGTGCCTAAATCCCGCCCATCTGAAGGAGCGGTGGCGTGCTTGAATTCTCGCATCACCCGGCGCTTGTGGCCGCATCTCTGGCAGTGGCGCTAATGGCCGGGTTCAGCGGGCTTTCCCTGACGCGGGGGGCCTCGGCGCTGCCGCTGGCCCGGCGCAAGCTGGTGGTGGCGATATCGGCGGTGGCGCTGGGGGGCGGCATCTGGTCGATGCATTTTGTGGCTATGCTGGGGCTGCAACTGCCGATCCTCTTCTACTACGACGGGCTGGTGACGCTGATCTCTGCGCTGATCGCGATCCTGATGGTCGGCCTGGCGCTGTTGATCCTGCATTTCCGCGATCGCGGCCCGCTGACGCTGACCCTGTCGGGCGGGATCGTCGGCTGCGGGATCGTGGCCATGCATTACGTCGGCATGAGCGGGATGGAACTGTGCCGCCCGGTCTACAGCATCGGTGGACTGGCAGTGGCCCTGGTCGCGGCGCTGGCCCTGTCGGTTGCGGCGATCTGGATCGCATATGGCGAGCGTACGCGGGGCAGCATCCTGCTGGGCACGCTGGTCTTTGGCCTCTCGGTCTTCGCGGTGCATTTCATCGCGATGGCGGGCACCGGGTTCATCGGGCTGGACGGGGGCGACAGCGCCGGCCCGGCCTTGTCGAACGAAACGCTGGCGATGGGCGTTGCGCTCAGCTCCTTTGCGATCTGCGGCGCCTTCCTGCTGAGCGGCGTGACCTTCTTTGCCGCCCCGGCGGACCAGGCCCCGGAGACCGAAGAGCCGGTGTCGGGAGCGACGCCTGGCCGGGTGCCGGTGCCCTATGAGAAAGAGGGGCGCACCCAGTTTGTCGACGCGGGGGCCATCGCGGCGGTCCGGGCCGAGGGACATTACACGGTCCTCTACTCTGGCGCGGACAAGCTGTTCTGTCCCTGGTCCATCTCCGAGGCGGCGCGGCGGCTGGCACCGGCGGGGCTGATCCGGGCGCATCGCAGCTACCTGGTCAATCCCGCCCTGGTGACGGAATTCCGCCGCACCAAGGATACGGGCGTCTGTCATTTCGACGGAGTCGCGGCCCTGGGCAAGGTGCCGGTCAGCCGGTCGCGCCTGGCAGAGGTCCGCAGCGTGCTGGGCGTCTGAGGCGCGGACGCCGGGACGGCGCTGGTGCCGGCCATGCGACCGTCGCCTCGCCCCGCCCACCGTCCCCGGCGACCGGGCGTTTCGCCACCCGTGCAGCCATTTCGCATTTCGTGCGCGAATGCCTGTCTTTTATGGCTCTGACGTTGGTTCCGACGCAAACGCGGGGAACCGTCCTGCCAGCGGCGCAAGACCGCGGGGGAGGACAATCACAGATGATACCGGCGGGATTCGACTATCACAGGCCAGCGGACCTGAGCGCGGCCATAGGGGTGTTGCAGGAACATGGCGACGAGGCGCGGGTGATCGCGGGCGGGCACAGCCTGGTCCCGATGATGAAGCTGCGCATGGCGGTGCTGTCGCATCTGGTTGATCTGCGGGACATCCCGGATCTGCGGGGGATCGAGATCGGGTCTGACAGTGTCTCGATGGGCGCGATGGTCACGCAGCATGAACTCATCTCGCACGAAGGACTGGCCCAGGCTGTCCCGCTCCTGCGGGAAGCAGCCTTGCAGATCGCGGACCCGCAGGTGCGCTACCTGGGGACACTGGGGGGCAATGTGGCCAATGGCGACCCAGGCAACGACATGCCGGGGCTGATGCAATGCCTCGACGCGACGTACCGGGTCACGGGACCGGAAGGCACTCGGGATATCCGGGCGCGGGACTTCTACGAAAGCGCCTATTTCACTGCCCGGGCCGATGACGAGATCCTGACACGGATCACGGTGCCCCTGCCCGCGACGGGCACGGGCTACGCCTACGAAAAGCAGAAACGCAAGATCGGCGACTATGCCACCGCGGCGGCGGCTGTGTTGGTCGGCGAGGGCTTTGCCTCGATTGCCATGACCAACCTGGCCGATGTGCCGGTCTGGTCGGCAGAGGCGGGCGCGGCGCTGGCGGCCGGAGACAGGGAGGGGGCCGTCAAAGCCGCGCTCGCAGCTATCGATCCGCAGGAGGACATGCGCGGGCCGGTGGAGTTCAAGACACATGTGGCGGGCGTGGTGCTGCGCCGCGCCATCGACCGCGCCTTGGCGCGCGTTGCAGGGGGGAACTCATGAGCAAGATGCATGTGAAATTGACGGTAAACGGCGAGGCGGTCGAAGGGCTGGCCGAACCGCGCACCCTGTTGATCCATTTCCTGCGGGAGAACCTGGGCGTGACCGGGCCGCACGTGGGCTGTGAGACCTCGCATTGCGGGGCGTGCACGGTCGACATGGACGGGCGGTCGGTCAAATCCTGCACGGTCTTCGTGGCGCAGGCGCAAGGCGCGGATGTGACCACGGTCGAAGGGCTGGTGAATGCCGACGGGTCCTTGTCCGTTCTGCAAGAGATGTTCCGCGAACATCACGGCCTTCAGTGCGGCTTTTGCACGCCGGGCATGATCACCCGCGCGCATCGCTTTCTGATGGAGAACCCGACGCCCACCGAGGAAGAGGTGCGCTTTGGCATGGCGGGTAACCTCTGTCGCTGCACTGGCTACCAGAACATCGTCAAGGCGATCCTCGCGGCCGCCGAGATGATGAAGGCTGAGGACACGCCCTCAAGTACCGAAGGGGTAGGGCAACAAAAGGTGGAGGCCGCGGAATGAAGGACGAGGTGCAAACCCCCGAAGAACGTTCCGCGGGCCTCAAGGGCATGGGCTGCTCGCGCAAGCGGGTGGAGGACGTGCGGTTCACGCAAGGCAAAGGCAATTACGTCGACGACATCAAGCTGCCGGGAATGCTGTTTGGCGATTTCGTCCGCTCTCCCTATGCCCATGCCAAGGTCGTCTCGATCAACACCGAGGAGGCCCTGAAGGTGCCCGGTGTGCTGGCGGTGCTGACGGCGGCGGATCTTGAGCCGCTGGGCCTGCACTGGATGCCGACGCTGGCCGGTGACAAGCAGATGGTGCTGGCGGACGGCAAGGTGCTGTTCCAGGGGCAGGAGGTGGCCTATGTCGTCGCCACCGACCGCTACGCCGCCGCCGATGGTGTCGAGGCGGTCGAGGTCGAATATGAAGACCTGCCGGTTCTGACCGACCCTTTCGAGGCGCTGCAATCGGACGTGGTGCTGCGCGAGGATCTGGCAGGCCAGACCGAAGGCGCGCATGGCCCCCGCAAGCATCACAACCACATCTTCACCTGGGAACAGGGTGACAAGGAGGCGACAGAGGCGGTGCTGTCCGAGGCCGATGTAGTGGCCGAGGAGATGGTCTATTACCACCGCACGCATCCCTGTCCGTTGGAGACCTGCGGCTGCGTCGCCAGCATGGACAAGGTGACGGGCAAGCTGACGCTGCACGGCACCTTTCAGGCGCCACATGCGATTCGCACCGTTGTCAGCCTGATTTCAGGGATTGCCGAGCACAATATCCGCGTGATCTCGCCTGATATCGGCGGCGGGTTCGGCAACAAGGTGGGGGCCTATTCCGGCTATGTCTGTTCGGTCGTGGCCTCCATCGTCACCGGCAAGCCGGTGAAATGGGTCGAGGACCGGATGGACAACCTCATGTCCACCGCATTCGCCCGCGATTACTGGATGCAGGGCAAGATCGCCGCAACGAAAGAGGGCAAGATCACCGGGCTGTGGTGCCATACCACGGCGGATCACGGCGGGTTTGACGCCTGCGCCGATCCGACGAAGTTCCCGGCGGGCTTCATGAACATCTGCACCGGGTCTTATGACATCCCGACGGCCTACCTCTCGGTGGACGGGGTTTATACCAACAAGGCACCGGGCGGCGTGGCCTATCGCTGTTCCTTCCGCGTGACAGAGGCCGCCTATTTCATCGAACGCATGATCGAGGTGCTGGCGATCAAGCTGAACATGGACGCCGCCGAGTTGCGGCGCATCAATTTCATCCGCAAGGACCAGTTCCCCTACCAGAGCGCGCTGGGGTGGGAGTATGACTCGGGCGACTATCACACCGCCTGGGACAAGGCGCTGGCCGCCGTGGGCTATGACGATCTTCGCAAGGAACAGGCGCAGCGGCTGGAAGATTTCAAGGCCGGCAAGACGCGAAAGCTCATGGGCATCGGTCTGACCCATTTCACAGAGATCGTCGGCGCCGGTCCGGTCAAGAATTGCGATATCCTTGGGCTCGGCATGTTCGACAGTTGCGAAATCCGCATCCACCCGACAGGCAGCGCCATTGCCCGGCTGGGCACCATCAGCCAGGGGCAGGGGCACGCGACGACCTTTGCCCAGATCATCGCGTCCGAGATTGGCCTGCCTGCGGATGACATCACGCTGGAAGAGGGCGACACCGATACCGCGCCTTACGGGCTGGGCACCTATGGGTCTCGCTCGACGCCGGTCGCCGGGGCGGCCACGGCGATGGCCGCGCGCAAGATCCGCGCCAAGGCCCAGATGATCGCCGCTTATCTGTTGGAGGTGCATGACGGCGACGTGGAATGGGACGTGGACCGTTTCGTGGTCAAGGGCGACGAGAGCCGTTTCAAGACCATGAAGGAAATCGCCTTTGCCTCTTATAACCAGGCGATCCCGGGTCTGGAACCGGGGCTGGAGGCGGTCAGCTACTACGACCCGCCCAACATGACCTATCCCTTTGGAGCCTATATCTGCGTGATGGAAATCGATGTCGACACCGGCGAACACGAGGTCCGCAAGTTCTACGCGCTGGACGATTGCGGCACCCGGATCAACCCGATGATCATCGAGGGGCAGGTGCACGGTGGCGCGACCGAGGGCTACGCCATCGCGATGGGGCAAGAGATTGCCTACGACGACATGGGCAACCACAAATCCGCGACGCTGATGGATTTCTTCCTGCCGACCTCGTGGGAGACACCGACCTACCAGACCGATCACACGGTCACGCCCAGTCCTCACCACCCGATCGGCGCCAAGGGCGTGGGCGAAAGCCCCAACGTCGGGTCCGTGCCCTGTTTCTCGAACGCCGTTCACGATGCCTTTCGGCCCTTTGGCCTGACGCAAAGCCACATGCCGCACGATCACTGGCGGGTATGGAAGATCGCGCGGGACCTTGGGCTGCACCGGTGAGCGAGGGGGCGGGGCGTCGGCCAACCATCTGGACCGGGTGGCGGGCGCCCTGCAGTTTTCTGCCAGCCACGGGGGTGATGCGGGATGACACCTGAAGACAGGCTGGCAGAGTTGGGATTGACGCTGCCAGCGCCGGTCAAGCTGCCCGAAGGGGTTCACCTGCCGTTCTCGCTGATCACGGTGCGCGGCGACCGGGTGCTGATCTCGGGCCATCCGGCGCAGGACCGGGCGGGACGGCTGATTGGCCCCTATGGCCAGTTGGGCCGGGATCTGACCACCGAACAGGGTTACGACGCCGCCCGGGCGGTTGCCCTGTCCGTCATGGCCAACCTGCGCGACAGCATCGGCCCGCTTGAGCAAGTGGCAGGCTGGACGCGGGTACTGGGGATGGTGAACTCGGTCCCGGGCTACACCGAACAGCATCTGGTGATGAACGGGTTCAGCGACCTGGTGCTGGATGTCTTCGGGCCGGAGGTCGGACGGCATTCGCGCTCGGCGATGGGGGCTGCGGGCATGCCGATGAATTTCGCCATCGAGGTCGAAGCCGAGGTGCTGTTGCGATGACCACGCCACAGGACAAGCTGGCTGCCGATCTGGCCGCGACCGGCTATGTCGCGGACGAGACGCTGGTCATGGCGCTGCACCTGGCCCGGACGCTGGGGCGACCGCTGCTGCTGGAAGGGCCGGCGGGCGTCGGCAAGACCGAGATCGCAAGGGCGCTGTCCGAGGTACTGAAGACCCGCCTGATCCGGTTGCAGTGTTATGAAGGGCTGGACGCAGGGCACGCCATCTACGAATGGAACTACCAGCGGCAACTGCTGGCGATCCGGGCCGAGGGGACGGGGGAAGAGGCGCTGTTCTCCGAGAAATACCTGCTGCAACGCCCCTTGCTCGAGGCGATCCGTCAGGAGGTGCCGCCGGTTCTGCTGATCGACGAGATCGACCGCGCGGATGAGGAATTCGAGGCGTACCTGCTGGAGATCCTGTCGGAGTTCCAGATCACCATCCCGGAACTCGGCACGATTTCCGCCCGGTCGCGGCCGCTTGTCATCCTGACCGCCAATGGCACGCGGGATCTGTCGGATGCGCTGCGGCGGCGCTGTCTTTATGCCTATGTCGACTATCCCGACCGTGACACCGAACTTGCGATCCTGTCGCGCCGGGCTCCGGGGATCGAGGCGCGGCTGGCTCGTCAGGTCATTGGCGTCGTGCAGGAATTGCGACGCGAGGACCTGGAAAAGAAGCCGGGCATCGCCGAAATGCTGGATTGGGCTGCGGCCCTGTCCGGGCTTGGGATAAACGACCTGGCCGCAGAGCCAGCGCAGGTTCAGGCGACGCTGGTCTGCCTGCTCAAGACCGCCGCAGACCGCGACGCGCTGCCGCCCGAAGTGCTGGCGCGCCTTTTGGGCAAGGTTGCATGAGCGCCGTCACAGGCTTTCCGGCGCGGGCAGAGGGGCTGGCCGACCGCATGGCCGGCTTCATCGCACATCTGCGCATGAACGGGTTGGCGCTTGGGCCGGCGGAAACGGCGGCGGCGCTGGCCGCCCTGGCGCAGGTGCGGGCCACCGATACGGCAGAGGCCCGGCGCGCGCTCAAGGTCGTTCTGGTCCCGGATGCCGAAGGCTGGCGGCGCTTCGACGATCTCTTTGACGGCTACTGGTTCAACACCGGCCGCACGGCGCGGCGCGACACCCCGGCCCATGTCCGGGTTCAAAGCGCGAAACCCGCGCTCTGGCAGGCACATCTTGGGGAGGATGGACCAGACGGCGGGCAGGATGGAGACAGCAGTCCTGACGACGATGGCACGGGCGAGGCCGAGGGCACAGAAGGGCGCTTGATCGCCACGCGGACAGAGGCGCTGAGCCGCCGCGACCTGCGCGACCTGATGGATGAGGACAGCCTACGCGCCGCCGAGCGTGTGGCGCGCGACCTGGCCCGGGCGATCCGCGACCGCCGCTCACGCCGCCGCAAGCGGGCGCTGCGGGGCCAGGAGCCGGACATGCGGCGGCTGATGCGCGCCAGCCTTGCGCGCGGCGGTGAACCGCTGGACCTGCCGCGTCGCAGCCGCCCGGATCGGCCCGTCAGGATCGTCGCGCTTTGCGATGTCAGCGGCTCGATGACGGTGGTCTCCCGGGTGTTCCTCGCCTTCCTCAAGGGCCTGATCGGCGCGGACTTGCGGGCAGAGGCCTATCTGTTTCACACCCGTCTGATGCGCATCACCGATGCGTTGCGCGACCGGGACACGCTGCGGGCGGCGGGGCGGCTCAGCCTCATGGCCGAGGGGTTTGGCGGCGGAACCGACATCGGCGGCGCGCTGCGGGCTTTCAACCAGGGGTACGGGGCGCGCGCCCTGAACGGGCGGACCGTCGTGCTGATCCTCAGCGACGGCTATTGCACCGGCCCGCCAGAGGCGGTGGCCGAGGGGTTGGCGAGGCTGCGGCGGCGGGCGCGCCGGATCGTCTGGCTGACGCCACTGCCCGGCTGGCGCGATCACGCGCCCGTGGCCCGTGCGATGGCGGCGGCGCGCCCGCACCTCGACGCGGTCTTGCCCGCAAATACCATCGCGGCGCTGGCGGCATTGGAACAGGACCTGGCTAGGCTTTAATGGAGGAGGCGATGGACGGTTTCGACATTTTCGACAGGATCGCGGATCTGCGGGCAACGGGGCGCCCCTTTTGCGTGGCGACCGTGGTGCGCACGGCAGAGGTGACATCGGCCCGGCCCGGCGCCAAGGCGGCGGTGACCGAGACGGGCGAGATGATCGGCCACCTCGGCGGGGCCTGCGTGACACGGGCGGTCCAAAAGGCCGCCCTGGTGGCCCTGGCCGAGGGCGACCCCCAGGTGATCCGGGTCAAGCCCAAGGACAAGGTCGTCGCGCTGCGCGATGCGGATGGCACCCAGGTTTACAAGAGCGGCTGTCCCTCTGGCGGCACCGTGGAACTGCTGATCGAACCCTATTCGCGTGCGCCGATGCTTTGCATCCTTGGGGACACGCCCATCGCGCGGGCGGTGGCGGCCCATGGCGCTTTGGCAGGCTTTCGGATCGCCCTGCACGAGGAGGTGCCCTTTGACGGCACCTGCCAGCGGTTCGAGGGGGCCGACCTGGATGCCCTGGACCTGGGAGAGCGCGACGTGATCGTGGTGGCCACGCAGGGGCAGGGCGATCTCACCTGTCTCAAGGCGGCTCTGCAAAGCGCGGCAGGCATCGTGACGATGGTGGCCTCGCGCCGAAAGGCCGCCGTGCTGTGCAAACGCCTGCTGGAAGAGGGGATGTCCGGCGAACGGGCCGGGCGGCTCAAGGCGCCGGCCGGGCTGGACATCGGCGCGGTCGAACCCGGCGAGATTGCACTGTCGATCCTGGCCGAGGTGGTCATGTGGCGAAACCGGCACCGGCTGGCGGGCTCTGCCCAGACTGGGCTGGCTTGACCCCAGCTGGTACCGGCTTTGGCCGCGTCCATCGGCAGGCCTGCTGACCTATCCGCCGTCAAGATGGCTGATGACCCTCTTTGGCGCTGGCCGCGCCGGCCCGACACCCTGCCGCCGGACCAGTCACATCTACTGGGCCACCGGGAACACACCCACGCGCCGGTCATCGACGATCTGCACCCTTGCAGGGGCGCCAAGTTCGGATCGCCGCGCGTCTTCATGCTATAGCAAAAATTCATGATCCCGCCGGCTTTCGAATTGGCGGTCCGTCCCAATTGGGGGCAGACTGTGCGCCACAAGCGGAGGAGGAACGGACGGCATGAGCGGGAAGAAGACGGCGCTGGTGATTTCGGCCCATGCGGCGGATTTTGTCTGGCGGTGTGGTGGCGCGATCGCCCTGCATGCAGAGATGGGCTACGAGGTGACGGTGGCCTGCCTATCCTTCGGCGAAAGGGGCGAAAGCGCCCGGCTCTGGAAGGAAGGCAAGAGCCTGCAGGAGGTCAAGGACATCCGCCGGGTCGAGGCCGAAGCCGCGGCAGAGGCGCTTGGGGCGCATGATCTGGTCTGCTACGATCTGGGCGACTATCCCCTTCACCTGGAGCGGGAGGACAAGTTCGCGCTTGTGGACCTGATCCGCAAGGTTCAGCCGAACTTCATGATGAGCCATTCGCAATACGACCCCTACAACACCGACCACATGTACATGACGCAGGTGGCGCTGGAGGCGCGCATGATTGCGCAGGCCTGGGGCCACAATCCGGGCGAAAAGGTGCTGGGTGCGCCGCAACTCTACCTGTTCGAACCTCATCAGACCGAGCAAATGGGATGGAAGCCCGATGTCTTTCTCGACATCACCCCGGTTTGGGCGAAAAAGCGCGCGGCGATGGAATGCATGCAGGGGCAGGTCCACCTGTGGGACTATTACACCCGCGTCGCGCAGCAGCGCGCCAATCATTTCAAGCGCAACTCGGGCGGGCAGTCCGGCGGGCGTGACTGCCAGTACGCGGAAGGGTTCCAGTCGATCTTTCCGCGCACCGTGGATGAATTGTGAGGCCCGCCATGACCCAGCCCACAAATCCGAATTTCGACATCGCCCATCTTGGGCATGTCGAGGTCTACACCGACAGGTTCGACGAGAGCCTTGATTTCTTCACCCGTGTCTTTGGCCTGAAACTCTCGGGACGCGAAGGCAATAGCGCTTACCTGCGCGCCTGGGACGATTACGAGTTCCACTCGATGAAGCTCACCGCGCATGAGACGACGGGCGTGGGCCATGTCGCCTATCGCTGTTCCTCGCCAGAGGCGCTGAAACGCCGGGTCGCGGCGATCGAGGCCTCGGAGTACAAGGTGCTGGGCTGGACCGAGGGCGATATGGGCCACGGGCCGTCCTTCCGGTTCGAGGATCCGTTCGGCCATGTCTTCGAGCTTTACTGGGAGACGGTGAAATACCAGGCCCCGCCCGAGGATGCATCGGCGCTCAAAAACCTGTCCAGCCGGTTTCATGCGCAAGGGATTTCGCCCCGGCGGATCGACCATGTGAACCTGCTGGGCGAGGACGTCAGCGAGTTTCGCCGCTTCGTCGAAACCTGCCTGGGCCATCGCGTGACCGAACTGATCCAGCTGGACAACGGGCGGATGGGCGGGTGCTGGTTCACCTGCAACAACAAGACCTACGATCTGGTCTGTTCCGAGGAACGCGGCGGTGGGCAGAAGCGGCTGCACCATGTCACCTATGCCACCGACCAGCGCGAGGACATCCTGCGCGCCGCCGACATCTACCTGGAAAACGGCGTGCACATCGAGACCGGCCCGCACAAGCACGCGATTCAGGGGTCGTTCTTCCTCTACGCCTGGGAGCCGGCGGGCAACCGGATCGAACTGGCCAATGCCGGGGCGCGGCTGATGCTGGCCCCCGACTGGGAGCCGGTGGTCTGGACCGAGGCGGACCGCAAGAAGGGCCAGGCCTGGGGGCTGAAGACGATCGAGACCTTCCACACGCATGGCACGCCGCCTGTCGAGCGGTGAGTCGGGGCTGCGCCCCGTTTTGAGTATTTTGAGAGAGAAGAAACAGGGAGGCGCGCGTCATGGGTGTCGTTGTGCAGAACGTCGAGCGGTGTGAGCCGGAGCTGATCGCGCGGTTGGGGGCGGCCGGTGTCGCCACGGTGCACGAGGCGATGGGGCGGCGGGGGCTGATGTCCTCGGCCATGCGGCCGATCCAGCAGGACAAGGGGACCGCCGGGTCGGCGGTGACGATCAGCGCGCCGCCCGGCGACAACTGGATGGTGCATGTGGCCATCGAGCAGTTGCGGGAGGGGAACGTGCTGGTGCTGGCGCCGACGGCCCCCTGCGACATGGGCTATTTCGGCGACCTGCTGGCGACGAGCGCGATGGCGCGGGGGTGCCGGGCGTTGGTGATCGACGCGGGCGTGCGGGACACGAAGGACCTGCGGGCGATGGGGTTTGCCGTCTGGTCGACGGCGGTCTCGGCGCAGGGGACGGTGAAGGAGACGGTCGGATCGGTGAATGTGCCGGTGGTCTGCGCGGGCGCGCTGGTGAACCCCGGCGACGTGGTGGTGGCCGACGATGACGGCGTCTGCGTCGTGCCGCGCGCCGAGGCGGCTGAGGTCATGCAGAAGGCGCAGGCGCGGCTGGACGCGGAAGAGGCCAAGCGGCAGCGCCTGGCCGCGGGCGAGCTGGGGCTGGACATCTACGACATGCGTGCCCGGCTGGCCGAGAAGGGCCTGCGCTATGAGTGAGGGCCTGCCGGTCATGTGGATGCGCGGCGGGACCTCGAAGGGGGGCTATTTCCTGGCCTCGGACTTGCCCCGGGACGTGTCGGCGCGGGACGCGGTTTTGCTGGGGGTCATGGGCTCTCCCGATCCGCGGCAGATCGACGGCATGGGCGGCGCTGATCCTTTGACCTCGAAGGTCGCTGTGCTTCGTCCCTCCGAGCGCGAGGGGATCGACGTGGAGTACCTGTTCCTGCAGGTTTTCGTGGATCGGGCGCTGGTCACGGATGCGCAGAACTGCGGCAATATCCTGGCCGGTGTCGGCCCTTTTGCCATCGAACGCGGGCTGGTGCCCGTGCGGGGCGCGGAGACGCCGGTGACGATCTGGATGGAGAACACCGGCCAGGTGGCGGTGGCGCGGGTGGCGACTCCGGGCGGGCGCGTGGACTATGCGGGAGATGCCCGGATCGACGGGGTGCCGGGAACAGCGGCGCCGGTGCCGATTGCCTTTCGCGACACCGCCGGGTCCAGTTGCGGGGCGTTGTTCCCCAGTGGCCGGGTCGCGGACGTGATCGACGGTGTCGAGGTGACATTGATCGACAACGGCATGCCCTGCGTCATGCTGCGGGCTGCGGACCTTGGGATCGCGGGCGACGAGGCGCCGGAGGCGCTGGAGGCGGACGAGGCCCTGCGCGCACGGCTGGAGGCGATCCGCCTGGCGGCGGGGCCGATGATGAGCCTTGGCGACGTGGCCGAGAAATCCGTGCCCAAGATGACGCTGGTGAGCGCGCCGCGCGCGGGCGGGGCGATTGCGACGCGGACCTTCATCCCGCACCGCTGCCACAAGGCGATTGGCGTGCTGGGGGCGGTCAGCGTTGCGACCGCCTGCCTGACAGAGGGGGCCGTGGGCCATGACCTGTCGGTCTTGCCCAAGGGCGACCCCAAGGCGCTGTCGGTGGAACACCCGACCGGCGAGATGACGGTGGTCGGGCATCTGGAAAACGGCGAGGTCGTGCGCGCCGAGGTGCTGCGCACCGCGCGCAAGCTGATGGATGGCATTGTCTTTCCAAAGGAGATCGAGGCATGAGCGAGATGACACCGGGTTACCTGCCGTTTCACCCGTCGCCGAAGCAGCCGGAGTATCACCCGCCCCAGGGGGCGGTGGACGCGCATTGCCATGTCTTCGGTCCCGGGGCGGAGTTTCCCTACGCGCCAGAGCGGAAGTACACGCCCTGCGACGCGCCCAAGGAAAAGCTGTTCGAGCTGCGCGATGACCTGGGATTCGCGCGCAATGTGATCGTTCAGGCCAGCTGCCACGGCAAGGACAACGCGGCGCTTGTCGATGCGCTTGAGGCCTCGGGCGGGCTGGCGCGCGGTGTTGCCATCGTGGGGGCCGATGTCCAGGACGCGGAATTGCAGGCGCTGCATGCGGCGGGTGTGCGCGGTGTGCGCTTCAATTTCGTCAAGCGGCTGGTCGATGCGACGCCGCACGAGGTCTTTGAACGGATCGCGGCCAAGGTCGCGCGGCTGGGCTGGCACATCGTGGTCTATTTCGAGGGACCGGACCTTGAAGAGGTGGCGCCGCTGGTGCGACGCCTGCCGGGGATCGTCGTTGTCGATCACATGGGCCGACCCGATGTCGCCGAAGGGATCGAGGGCGCGGGCTTTCGCGCCTTCATGGAATTTCTGGCAGAGGACACGCGGTACTGGGTCAAGGTGTCCTGCCCGGAGCGGCTGACCGTGGCGGGGCCGCCCTATGACGACGTGGTGCCCTTTGCGCGCGCACTGGTGGAACGGTTTCCGGACCGGGTGCTTTGGGGCACCGATTGGCCGCATCCCAACATGAAAAGCCATGTGCCCGACGATGGCGCGCTGGTCGATGTCATCCCGCGCATCGCGGTGACAGAGGGCCTGCGGCAGCGGTTGCTGGTGGACAACCCGATGCGGCTTTACTGGCCGGAAGAGGCATGATGCGCGCGACGGGCATCCGCGCGGCCCTTGTGGCAGGCCTGGCGACGGTGATGGTTGTGGCCTGCATCCTGTGGAACATCGAGGCGCCGACACGGCTGGGTTTCGCCGTCCTGACGCAGCAGTACATGGCGCTGCAACTGGGGCTGGCGCTGACCATCGCCTACCTGAACTTCGACTTTCGTGGGCAGGAAAAGGAGCGTGTGGGCTGGATCGACGGCGGCATCGCCCTGATCGCCTTCGGGGTGCTGATGTATGCCGCCTGGAATTTCGTCTGGCTGCTGAAGGAACAGCCCTACCGGCCCTGGCAGATCACGCTGGTCGGAACCGTCGTCGTGATCGCCGTGATGGAGGGCGTGCGGCGGCGGGCGGGCTGGATGCTCTTCGGGATCGTGGGCGTGTTTCTGGTGTATGCCCTGTTCGCGGACAAGGTGCCGGGGCGGCTGATCGGCAAGGAGCTGTCGCCGGTGCGACTGGTGCAATACGTCGGCTTTGACCCGAACGCGGTCTTTTCCACGCCGCTGGCGGTGGGGACGATCATCGTTCTGCTGTTTGTCTTTTTCGGCAAGCTGCTGTTCGCCGCCGGGGGTGGGGCCTTTTTCACGGATCTCGCGATGGCGGCCACGGGGCGGTCACGCGGGGGCAGCGCCAAGATCTCCGTGGTGGGCTCGGCGCTCTTTGGCTCGATCTCAGGGTCTGCGGTGTCCAACGTGGTGACGACCGGGGTCGTCACCATTCCCTTGATGCAGCGTGGCGGATACACGAAACGTGACGCGGGTGCGATCGAGGCGGTGGCCTCGACCGGCGGTCAGCTAACGCCGCCGATCATGGGGGCCGCGGCCTTTCTGATGGCCGAGTTCCTGGACATTTCCTATTTCACCGTGGCGGGAGCGGCCTTGTTGCCCGCGGCGCTGTATTATTTCAGCGTCTTCCTTCAGGTGGACCTGATTGCGGGACGTGACCGGATCGCGCCTTCGGACGTGGACGGGCTGACCGTGCGCCAGGTGCTGCGCGAGGGCTGGCATTTCGTGATCCCCTTTGGGGTGCTGCTGGGCGCACTGTTCTGGCGACGGATGGACCCGGCGGATTCCGCGTTGCTTTCTGCGGTGGCCATCGTGCTGGTCAGTTTCCTGCGCAGCTATCGCGGCCAGCGGCTGACGCTGAAAACCCTGGGTCAGACCTTCGTCGAAACCGGCACCGGCATTGTGGACCTGATCCTGGTGGTGGCGGCGGCGGGATTTGTCATCGGCATCCTGAACATCACGGGTCTGGGCTTTGCGCTGACATTGGTTCTTGTGGATGCGGTCGGGGCCAACGTGGTGCTGCTGCTCGGGATCTCGGCAGTGATCTGCATCGTGCTGGGCATGGGGATGCCGACTTCGGGTGTCTATGTCCTGCTGGCGGCGCTGGTGGCGCCCTCGCTGGTCGAGGCGGGGATCGACCAGATCGCGGCGCATCTGTTCATTCTGTATTTCGGCATGATGTCGATGATCACGCCCCCCGTGGCGCTGGCCGCCTTTGCGGCGGCGACGATCACCAAGGACGATCCGCTGGGCACCGGCCTGGCGGCGATGCGGGTGGGCTGGGCGGCCTTCATCCTGCCCTTTGTCTTTGTCGCCACGCCCGAGATCCTGATGCAGGGCAGTTGGACCGGGATCGTGCTGAACCTGGGGCTTGCGCTGATCGGGGTCGGGGCGGTGACGACCGGGATCGTGGGGTTCTGGGGCAACCGCCTGTCGGCGGTCCTGCGGCTGGGGGTGGTGGCGCTGGGGATCGTCACGCTGCCGCTGGGCTTTCTGCCCGGGGCGGCGGCCTGGCACATACCGGCGGCGCTGATGATCCTGGCGCTGGCCGTCATTCTGAGACTGCGCGCCCGCGCAGGTGAAAAAACAAATCAAGGGAGGAGAACGACATGACATGTCTCAAGGCAACGATCCTGGGTGGCGCGCTTGCGCTGACACTGGGGGCCGGGGCGGCGACAGCACAGGTGGTGACCGTGGCCAGCGGGGCACAAGGCTCGCTGGCCTACAACACCGGGCAGGCGGTGGCCAAGGTGGCGAACGAGGCGGGCATCATCGCCCGGACGCAGCCGCTGGTGGGCTACCTGCCGCTGATCAACTCGGGCGAGGTGGACTTCGGGTTCTCGAACGGGGTCGAGGCGGAATACGCCTATACGGGCACCGGCAATTATGACCGCGCCCATCCCAACATGCGGCTGGTGGGCACGATGTTCCCGCTGACCACCTCGATCATGGCGCCCTGCGACCTGGGCCTGACCTCTGTCGCCGAGTTGAAGGATAAGGCGGGGGACCTGCGCATCGCGTCGGAATACACCTCGTCCACCATCATTCCCTTCTACATCGCCGGAGGCCTCGCCAATGCTGGCCTCAGCTATGACGATTTCCAGAAGGTTCCGGTGGCCAGTTTCGTGGCGGGCATCAACGCGCTGGGGGATGAGCTGGTCGACGTGGCGCTGGTCAGCCTGAACTCCGGTGCCGGTCAGCAGGCGGCGGTCAAGCTGCAGGATCGCGGCGGGCTCTGCTACATCTCGCTGGACAATTCCGAGGCGGGGCAGGCGGCCTTCAAGGAGTTCCTGCCGGCGGGCAACATCGTGTCCCTGCCGCAGAACGACAAGATCAACGGGCTGCAGGACTATGGCGCCAACCTGATGGCGATCCCGTGGGTGCTGCTGACCAATGGCGACGTGGACGATGACCTTGTCTACGAGATGACCAAGGCCGTGGTCGAGGGCAAGGAGGCGCTCAAGGCCAGCTTTGGCGCCTTTGCCCGTGCCGATGCGGCGACGATGGCCCCGGCCTCGGAGGTGCCCTACCACCCCGGCGCGCTGAAATACTTCGAAGAAGCCGGGATCGCGGTCGGCCAATGAAGAGGGCGGCGCGCGGGCACGCCCCGCGCGCCGATCACAGAGGAAGGTGACGGGCATGATGACCCAAGTGACGGCCGGGGACGGCCATGTGCTGGAGTGCTGGCTGGCAGAGGCCGAGGGCCAGCGAAAGGGCGGGGTCGTGGTCCTGCAAGAGATCTTTGGCGTGACGGACCAGCTGAAGGCGGTTGCGGCGCGCTACGCGGCGCAGGGCTATGACGTGGCGGTGCCCGCGCTTTTCGACCGCCAGGCCAAGGGCATGGTGATCCCCTTTTCAGAGGCTCCCCGGGGGCGTGACCTGATGCTGGCCTCTGACCCCGAGCAGGTGATGATGGACGTCGAGGCAACCGTGGCGATGCTGGCGGCGCGTGGTGGCAAGGTGGCTGTGATCGGCTTTTGCTGGGGCGGCGGGCTGGCATTGCGCGTGGCGCAGGTCTTGCCCGTGGCCTGTGCGGTGTCCTTTTACGGCACCCGGCTGGATGCCTACCAGACCGCCCCCTTGGCGGCGCCGGTGCAGGGGCACTGGGGGACAGAGGACAGCCATGTCCCGCCCGAGATGCTGGAGGCCGCGCGGGCCTACTGGCCGGGGATGGAGGTCTTTACCTACGAGGACGCCGGCCATGCCTTTGCCAACGAGGCGCGGCCTGCCGATCATGTCCCCGAGGCCGCCGAGCTGGCCCATGACCGAACAGCGGAGTTCATTGCGCGCCATGTCTGAACGTATCGCCTTCATCGGGCTTGGAGAGGCGGCCACGGCTTTTGTCGAAGGTTGGGGCGCAGGGCGCGCGGCGTCGGTCCGGGCCTATGACATCAAGTCGGCCTCCGCCGACACCGCGCAGGAGATCACCGACCGTGCCGCACGGCTGGGTGTCACTGCCTGCGCGAGTGCCGCCGAGGCGCTGGAAGGGGCCGACCTGGTCTTTTGCACCGTGACCGCGGATCAGGCCGTCGCGGCGGCAGAGGCCTATGCGCCGGACCTGCCAAAGGGCACGCTTTGGTGCGATCTGAACAGCTGTGCGCCGGCCTCCAAGGCGCGCGCCTCCGAGGCCGTGATCGCGGCGGGCGGGCGTTATCTGGACGTGGCGGTCATGGCGCCGGTCTATCCCAAACGCAACACGGTGCCCTGCCTGCTGGCCGGGCCGGAGGCCGAGACGGTTGCCCCCATGCTGCAGGCCCTGCCGATGAACGTGAAGGTGGCGGGGGATACGGTCGGCCGGGCCTCCTCGATCAAGCTGGTGCGCTCGATCATGGTCAAGGGGATGGAGGCGCTGACGGCGGAATGCGTGCTGGCGGCGGTGGCCGCCGGGGTCGAGGACGAGGTCTTTCCCTCATTGAAGGAGGGGCATCCCCAGATCGACGTGCCCAGCCGCGCGGCCTACAATTTCGAACGCAGCCTGGTGCATGGCGTGCGGCGCGGGGCGGAAATGGACGAGGCGGCCCAGATGCTGTCCGACATGGGGCTGGACGGGGGCATGTCCGCCTCCGCGGCGAACTGGCAGCGGGCGCTGGCCACCACCGGTCTGGAACTGCCCGAGGGCGACATTCCGGATCACCTTTGGTTTGCGCGGGAATACCTGAAACGCTTGCAAAAGGGGTAGGTGCGGGCCGCGACGGCCCGCACCCCGTATGTATCAGCCGAAGCTCTGCGTCATGCCGCGCCCGACAAGGTTGATGTCATCGGGATTGATAAGGTCGTTGCCCGTCCAGCCGGACAGGTCGTATTCGCCCATGCATTCCGCGACAAAGCCTTGCAGGTTGGCCAGGTCGCCCGTGGCGGTGGCGGTCAACAGGGTTTCGATGCGGATATTCTCGTAGTTGCCGGCATAGTTGCGCTCATAGAGCTCGTGCCGCCCGCCGAACTCTGTCCCGATCGCGTCCCAGAGCAGTTTCAGCAGCTTGACCCGGTCGATGGCGGCATAGCCGTTCGATCCGCGCACGAAACGGTCCAGGTAGGGGCGGATCGCATCGCTTTCAAAGTCCGCCGCCGAGGAGGGCAGGTAAATCAGGCCAGAGGCCACGTGGCGTTCGATCAACTCCTTGATGCGGCCATAGGCCATCGGCGCAAAGACCCGGTAGGCCAGGCCGGTGTTGGTGTTGGGCAGGTTGTACCCATCCGTGCCGTCCCAGGGGATCGGCGATTTGACCATCGCATCGGACAGGCCGTGGAACAGGTTGCGCCAGGCCAAGACCTCGCCCACCGCCGTCTGCACGCCGCGAAAGTCCTTGGAGCCGGTCGCCTCGACCGCCATCGAAAAGAGCCCGGCGATGAAGTCCAGCTTGACCGACAGCCGGGTCAGACCGTGCAGGGTAAAGCGCGGGACAAAGCCCGAGGCCGGGAAGAAGTTGTTGATCTTGTCCGTGTCGCCGTAGACGAAAATGTTTTTCCAGGGCACCAGCACCTTGTCGAAAACCAGGATCGAGTCGTTCTCGTCCATCCGTGACGACAGCGGGTAGTCGAAGGGCGAGCCGGTGGCGGCGGCGTTGAATTCGTAGGAGGACCGGGCGATCAGCTTGACGCCTTCGGCATCCATCGGCGCGGTGAAGATCAGGGCGAATTCCTTGTCCTTCACCGGGATGCCGTAATGCGCGATAAAGTTGTAGTGCGTCAGGGCAGACCCTGTCGCCACCACCTTGGCGCCCGAGACCACCAGACCCGCGTCGGTTTCCTTTTCCACATGCATGAAGACGTCGCGCACCTCTTCGATGGCGCGGTCACGGTCGATGGGCGGGTTGACGATGGCGTGGTTCCAATAGTCCAGACGGTTCTGGGTCTTGTGATACCAGTTCAGCGCGTTCTGGGCATATTCCCCGTAAAAGCCGGAATTCGCCCCCAGCGTGCCGAGGAAGGAGGCCTTGTAATCCGGCGACCGGCCCATCCAGCCATAAGACACCTTTTGCAACTCGGCGATGGCGTCGCGGCTCTTGATCAGGTCGCCGCTGGTCTTGGACCCCAGAAAGAAGGGGTGCGTGACGTTTTCGGAGCCGTTGTCGGTCTGCACGCCGATCATGTCCCGCTTGGCGTGGAACGTGTCGTACCAGCGCGCTACCATCCGCGCCGAATTGCGGAAGGCGGGGTGTTCGGTGACGTTCCTGACCCGCTCTCCGTAGATGTAGATTTCGCGGCTGTCCTGGATGCTTTCCAGGAATTCCTGTCCGGTAAAGACCTCTGTTGCGCCTCCGGCGATGGCATCTCTGGGCATGGCGTTTCCTCCTCCAAATGCACCTGATGTGATCTGTGCAGGGCCGCGCGTCGATCGTGCCCTGCCGCACAGACAGCCTGCGCATCGCGGGGCCGACCGGCTAGGTATCACCGGATACCGGGCCGGGTATCGCCTGAACGAGGCTGGCGCGGCTAGGGTGGGATCAACGCGAAAGGGTGCGTGCCGGGGAGGACCGCACAGGAGGAGGAAACCAGGATGTTCGATCTGATCCCGACAACGCAGTGCCACACCGCGATGCCGTGCCTCGGGGCCAGCGTGGTCACCATCGGGGCCTTCGACGGGGTGCACGCGGGCCATCAACAGTTGATCACGGGCACGGTGCGGCGGGCGCAGGAACTGGGGGTTGCCTCTGTCGTCTGCACCTTCGATCCGCCGCCCAAGGTGTTTTTCGGGCGCGCCGCCCAGCTTTGCCCGCTGGAGGTAAAGCTGGCGCGGTTAACGTCGCTGGGCTCGGATCACCTTGTCGTCCTGCCCTTCGACGAAACGCTGCGCGGCCTGTCTGCGCAGGCCTTCATGGATTGTCTGGCCCGGCTTCGCCCGCTGGAAATCCGCGTCGGCGGCGACTTTCGCTTTGGCCGGAAGCAGGCCGGGGATGTGGGGCTGCTGGCTACCCGGTTCGACGTCCACCTGCAAACCCCTGTCCGCTGCGCGGCGGGAGAGGTTGTCTCCAGCACCCGTATCCGGGGCCTGCGCGCCGCGGGGGACAATGCCGCCGCCGAGACGCTGTTGCGCCCCATGTCGGCGCCGCGGGAGGTGCGGGCATGAGCGCGCTTGACCCCCGCCAGTTACGCGATGCCTGCGGTCTGTTCGGCACCGGCGTCAACGTCATCGCCACGCGGCACGCCGACGGCGACCACGGCATGACCGCCAATGCCTTCATGTCGATCTCGCTCGATCCGCCGCTGATCGCCATTTCCATCGGCGAGCGGGCCAGGATCCTGCCGCTGCTGCAGCAAGCAGGGCATTTCAGTGTCAGCACCCTGGCCGAGGGGCAGGAGCCTTTGGCCTGGCACTTTGCGGGCCGTCCCGCCACGGGTCTGGAAAATCCCTTTGACTCGCTGGGCGGGCTGCCGGTGATCCGTGGCGCGCTGGCCCATTACGCCTGTGAGATCGCCAACGAGATCCGGGCAGGGGACCACACGATTTTCCTGGGCCATGTCCGGCACCTCGCCACCGATGCCGGTGCGCGCCCGCTGATCTTTTACAAGGGGCGTTTCGGCGCCGTTGCCGGGCAGACCCCGGCGCCAGAGCTTTGCGACCCGGTGGCCGAGGCGATCTGGTGAGCAGGACTATGACTATCATCACGCAATGGGAGGACCGACATGCGTAATATCTCACTCGACAACATCACCGATGCCGTCACCGGGGCGATGAAGCCCGACATCCCCGACCGCAACCGCGAGATCATGGTGGCGGCGATCAAGCATTTTCACGCCTTCGCCAAGGAGGTGAACCTGACACATGGCGAGTGGCTGGAAGGCTGCGAATGGATGCGCCGCGCGGGCGAGATTTCCAGCGAGGCACGCAACGAATTCATCCTGATCAGCGACATCCTCGGGGTCGAGGTGCTGGTGGACATGCTGGACAACGCGGTGACGGATGGCGAAAGCGAATCCACCGTTCTGGGACCGTTCTACCGAGAAAATCCTCCGGTTCTGCCCAAGGGCGCCAGCATCATCCAGAAGGATTTCGACAACCAGAAGACGGTGCGCGTCTCTGGCCGGATCGTGGATGTTGCCGGAAACCCGATCGAGGGTGTGCAGATCGACGTCTGGGAGGACGCGCCGAACGGGCTTTACGAACAGCAGGACCCGGACCAGCCGGACTACAACCTGCGCGGCCGTTTCGTCACGGATGCCGATGGCAGCTATGAATTCGTGGGCCTGCGTCCGGAACCCTATCCGATCCCCTATGACGGCGCGGCGGGTGAGCTGCTCAATTACATGGGCCACCACCCGATGCGGCCCGGGCACATCCACTTCATGATCTCGAAAGAGGGCTACAAGCCGCTCATCAGCCAGATCTACGACAGCGAGACCGATTTCCTGGACAACGATGCGGTCTTTGCGGTCAAGGAAAGCCTGATCGGCGACATGACCCCGGCGCCCGAAGGCGCGGATACGGATCTGGTCATGCAGTTCGATTTCCGCCTGAAACCGGCGGCTGCGGTCAAGGCGGTTGCCGCCGAATGATCCTCCCCACCTCGGGCGCTCTGCGGAGCGCCCGTTTCTTGCCAGTAGAAGGAACCTGAAATGGCGCAAACCGCTGCCCAGATCGTCGACACTCTTGCCGCCGGGCGCGACCTGGCCCACGAGACGGCCATCCGCGAGATCCGGGCCGAGATCCTGGCCCTGCCCAGCATCCGCAAGCACCGCCTGTCCAACACCGAGTTCTCGACCCGGGAATTCGTGCTGGTCCGGGTGCGGCTGGAAAACGGCATCGAGGGGATCGGCGAGGCGGCGGTGCTGGGCGGGCCCCGTTGGGCCGAGGAGTCGGTGGAATCCATCCAGGCGGTGATCCTGCGCTATCTGGCCCCCGCGCTGGAGGGCTGTTCCGCATCGAACCCGGCAGAGGCGGCGGCGCGCATGGGACGTGCGGCCTTTCGCAACAATTCCGCCAAGGGCGCTTTGGAAACCGCCATTTTCGACGCGCTGGCCCGCACGCTGGATGTGCCGCTGGCCACGCTCTTTGGCGGTGCGCTGCGGTCGCGGGTGCCGGTGCTCTGGGCGCTGGCCTCGGGCGATGCCGATCAGGAGGTGGCCGAGGCGCAAGACAAGCTGGCCCGCCGCGAACACCGGGATTTCAAGATCAAGCTGGGGTTTGCCAGTCCCGAAGAGGACATGCGCCGCCTGACACATCTGCGCGAAGGCGTGCCGGGGATGCGGCGGCTGGTGGTCGATGTGAACCAGGGCTGGACCGAGGCCACCTTCCGCCGCTACCTGCCGCAGCTGCAGGAACTGGGGGTGGACCTGATCGAACAGCCCCTGCCGGGCGATGATTTCGAGGGCATGGCCCGGGTCGCGGCGCTGAGCCCGATTCCGCTGATGGTGGACGAGGCCGCCTTTACCCACCGTGAAATCGCGCGGGCGGGCAACATGGGCTGCGGCAGCGTCTATTCGCTGAAACTGGTCAAGAGCGGCGGGCTGATGGCGCTGGGGCAGGCCGCGCGTGTGGCCGAGGCCTCGGGGATGGAGCTGTATGGCGGATGCCTTCTCGAAGGGTCCATCGGGGCGGCGGCGCATCTGGCGGTCTTTGCCAGCCTGCCGCGCCTGCACTGGGGCTGCGAGCATTTCGGCCCGCGCCTGCATGTCTCCGAGATCGTGAGAGATCCGCTGAAATTCGAGAACTTTGAACTGTGCCTGCCCGAGGGGCCGGGCCTGGGCGTGCACCTGGACGAGGACCGCCTGCGCGAGGCGGTGCGCGCCGGATGATCCCTTGTCGGCACGCCCCGCCGGGCCGATGATGACGGTCCAAGGGGGGAGTGCCGTGGACTTCAAGCGTCTGACTTATTTCGTGGCCGTGGCCGAGGAACTGCACTTTGGCCGCGCCGCCACGCGGCTGGGCATCGCCCAACCGCCGCTGAGCCGCCAGATCGCCCAGCTGGAGGCGGAACTGGGCGTCACGCTGTTCGACCGGTCGCGCAGCGCTATCCGGCGCACTCAGGCGGGGGACGCGCTGCTGACCCGCGCGCGCGACATCCTCGACCGCATGGAACAGGCCGAACGCGAGGTGCGCCGCATCGGAGAGGGCGCGGCGGGCCGGTTGCGCATCGCCTTTATCGGGTCGGCCAGTCACGGTGTCCTGCCCGAGTTGATCCGCGAGTTCCGCAACCTTTACCCCGATATCGAACTGGCGCTCTCGGCGATGAACAACGCCGAGCTGAAGACCGCCCTGATCGAACGCCAGATCGACGTGGCCTTTGCCCGCCCGGCACTGGAGGACGACGAGATCCGCTGTTTCCCGATCCATGAAGAACCGCTGATCCTGGCCGTTCCGGCGGAATCCGACCTCGCCCGGCAGGACCGCATCGCCCTTGCAGAGCTCAAGCGCGAGACATTCGTCCTGTATCCGCGTCGCCCGAGGCCCAGCTTTGCCGACCACATCATCGAGATCTGCAAGAAAGAAGGGTTCATTCCCGCCGCCGAGGTGCTGGCGCAGGATTACCAGACGGCGGTGTCGCTGGTTTCGGTCGGGGTGGGGATCTCTGTCGTGCCGCGTTCGGTTTCGCAATCGGACCGGCATGGGGTGGTGTTTCGAAACTACGAGGGGTTCAACCCCGGGACGGCGATTTCCTTTGCCGTGCGCGGCGATAACCAGGGGGTGCATACCCGCAACTTCCAGACCCTGGCGCAGAAATTCGCGCGCAGGGTCCGGACCGATGCGGGCTGAGGGGATCAGGCGGCGTCGGTCTGCCGGGCCTTCATGCGGGCCAGCGCATCGACGAAGAAGGGGCGAAAGCCCTCGGGATGTTCGCTCATCGGGAAATGGCCCAGCTCTTCCATGACCTCTATCGTGGCGCCGGGGATGGAATCGGCCGTTCGGCGGGCATCCTCTGGTGTGCAGGTCAGATCATAGGCGCCGACCAGCAGGTGCACCGGCGTGCGCGCCGTGTCGATCCGGTCCAGCCGTCCGATCAGACTGTCGTCGCGGGTGTAAAAGCTCAGGTCGCCGCGAAAGACGCCGGGACCGCTCATCATGAACATCCACAGCGTGTTCCAGCGCTCTGATTTGGGCGCATGAGGAGAGATATTGGCCGAGACCAGCGCGGCCCCCATCTGCCCGCCGTGGGCGTCGGGCCGGTCGAACCAGTCGATGTCATACCAGGCCGGTTGAAAGTCCGAGGCCTCGATGGCGATGAAGCCGCCAAACCGCTCGCCATGCAGCGCCGCCAGTTGCAGCGCGATGCGCCCGCCCATCGAACAGCCGGCAAGGATCGGTCGGTCCAGACCCAGCGCCTCCATGAGGGCCAGAACGGTGTCGATATAGGTCTCTGTCGTCAGCAGGTATTCCTCGCGCTCGAACCCCTCGGGCGGCAGGGACTTGCCGTGCCAGGGCATGTCGAAGGCGATCAGGCGATGGGTGTCGGTCACGCCTGTGTCGGTCATCAGATGGCGCCACTGGCGCGTGTCGGCGCCTGCCGTGTGCAGGCACAGGACGGGTGTGCCCTGTCCGGCCTCTTCGAAATAGATCCGCTGGGGGCGGCCGGCGATGGTCACGGTGACATAGCGCCCGGTGATGGCCTCGATGCTCATGCTGCCACCTCCACCCGTCCGAGGGCCAGGAACTCCTTGAAGAAGCGCAGGTTCTTGACCAGCATCAGGATGTCTCCGTCGATCCGCGCACGCCCGATTTTGACCAGGCCAAAGATGTCGTGAAAGCCCGGGCGAGGGAGCGGTTCCCAGAAGGCGGCCAGCACCTCGGCATCGGTGCGCAGGGCAAAGCGCCAGGGGGTCTTGCGGCTGGGTCCGGGGGTGATCTCGGCCAGCTGGCCCTTGTCGAAGCTCAGGTAGTATTCCGCCGCGTCCACTTCCAGCAGCACGGTTTCCGAGAAGAGCGCACCCAGGCGCAAGAGATCGGGCCGCGCGGCCAGCTCTTGTCGCATGTGTTCCAGTTTGTCCTGCATCGTGACCCTCCTCTGCCGTTTGCGACTATGTCGGACCTTGGCGGGGAGAAGGCAATGCTGGCCGCGGTATGGCGCGATACCGGGGGTGGCCGAACCGCTTTGCCCCAAGGCGAAAACAGCATTGGCCATTTCCCAGAGCACTGGGGCGGATGGGCCATCCGCACATCACTTCCGACCGAGGCATTTTCGTTTCCGATGGCGGGCCAGTGCTGTGTTTGAAGAGTGAAAAAAGGAATTGATATCAGGTCTATCATTCTACCCAACAGCGTGAATTCCTCAGCCGATGACACGCTGGTCGGTCAGGATGGCGCCGACAACCTTGACGGCGGCGATGGCGCGGACACGCTGGACGGCGGTTCGGGCAACGACATCCTGCGCGGCCGTGCGGGGGAGGATGAGCTTGCCGGGGGTGCGGGAGGCGAGTTCCGGACCGGGGGCGAGGGCGCGGACCATGTCGTGTTCCGTGCGGCGGCCAACACCGCGCCGGGCGCGACCCGGAATCAGATCCTCGACTTCGAGCGGGGTGTCGACCTGATCGCGGTTGCCGGCCTAGCCCCCGGTGTCTTCGAGTTCCGCGGCACCAGGGCCTTTGCCCCCTCGGGCAACCCCGAGCTGCGCCTGGTCGAGACGTCCGCCGGCTGGACCATCGTGCAGTTCGATATCGACGGAAGCGGGTTGGTCGATGCAGAGATCCGCGTGGCCAATGTCACCGGTCTGACGGCGGATGACTTCACGCTCTGACCGGTCGCCTTCGCCGGGCGGGACTAGGCGGCGGCGCGCAGGGGCGCCGCTGCTTCGGGGCCGGTCGTCCGGGCCGCCCGCCTTGCACGGGCCTGCAGGCGCTCGATCTCGGCGTCCGCGTCCCAGAGGTCGATGGCCCAGGTGCGCCGGACCTCATCCTCGGTCGGCCTGTGCCAGGGCAGGATGGCCCGCAGAGAAGCGACGGGCAGCAGGGCGATCAGGATGGAAACACTGACCATGGTTGCGACCGCTCCGGCGGCGATGCCCACGGCCAGTGACCAGCCCCAGCTCATGCCGGTTGCATGCGCCCCCAGCGTGATACCGGCAACGCCGACGGCATCCAGCAGAATGACAAAAAGGGCATTCTTCAACGGGGCCTCTTCTTGAAGGATCGGGTCGGTATCCAGGACAACAGTCATCTCTCACCTCATGGTCTTTGGCAAACCGGCGTTTTGCCGTGTGAGCGGTCCGCTCATGAGCTGCCGTTCTGGCCTCTGACCTGCTGTACCATGTGGCGGCACATCGGGGCATCCAGACATCCGGACGGGCACCGGTCGTGAAGGGAGAGGAGGCCTATCCGTCGGGATAGGGGTCAGATCATCATGTGCCGGGGATCGGAGAGCAGCCGCACCAGGCAGGCCATGAAGCGCGCGGCATCCGCGCCATTGATGACCCGGTGGTCATAACTCAGGTCCAGCGGCAGCATCTGAACCGGGCGGGGGCTGTCGCCGTCCCAGGCTGTCGCAGTCTCGATCCGCGTGATCCCCAGGATGGCCAGTTCAGGCGGGTTGACGATGGGGGTGAAGCCGATGCCGCCGATCCCACCCAGTGAGGAAATCGTCATCGAGGCGCCGCCCATGTCGGCGGGCCCCAGCTTGCGGTCCTGCGCCCGCGCGGCGAGATCGGAGATCTCGGCCGCGATCTGCCAGAGCCCCTTCTTGTCCGCGTTCCGGATCACCGGCACCAGCAGCCCCTGTGCGGTGTCCACGGCGATGCCGACATGGACATAGTCCTTGAGGATCAGTCGCTTGCCATCGGCGCTGAGCGAGGCGTTGAAGCGGGGAAACTCCCGCAGGGCACGGGCCAGAGCCTTGACGTGAAAGGCCAGCGAGGTCAGCTTGACGCCCCGCGCCTGCGCCTCTGAGCGCAGGGTTTTGCGGAAGGCCTCCAGCGCGCCGATCTCGGCCCGGTCATGGTGCGTGACCTGCGGGATCAGGCTGTTGGCGGCGGCAAGATTGGCTGCCGCGACCTGGCCCATGCGGCTCATCGGCTCTTCCTCGACCGGGCCATACTGGCCGTGATCCACCTCCCAGTAGGCGCTGTTCCCGGCGGGCGCGGGCGCCGGGGCCTCCCGTTCCAGATCCTCGCGCGCGATGGTGGTCCGGCCCAAGTCGCGGGCCAGTTTCTCCAGGTCGATCCCCTTTTCCCCGGCAAGCGTACGTACCGAAGGGGCTGCGATCACATTGGTCATTCCTGTCCCCTTTACCAGCTTGCCGAGATGTACTGGGTTTCCATGAACTCCAGCATGCCTTCGTGCCCGCCTTCGCGGCCAAGGCCGGATTGCTTGGTGCCGCCAAAGGGCGCCGCCGGGTCCGAGACCAGCCCGCGGTTCAGACCGACCATGCCGTAATCCAGCCGCTCGCAGACCTGCAGGGCGCGTTTGAAATCCTCGGAAAACACATAGGCGACAAGCCCGTATTCGGTGTCGTTCGCGCGGCGGATCACCTCGTCCTGGTCGGTAAAGGTTTGCAGCGCGGCCACGGGGCCAAAGATCTCGTCATGGACGCAGTCGGCGGTCTCCGGCACGTTCGAAAGGACCGTGGGCGGGTAGTAATAGCCCGGTCCCTCGGGCGCCTCGCCGCCACATTCGATCCGCGCGCCTTTGGCGACGGCATCGGCGACGAAGGCGGCCACCTTGTCGCGGGTTTCGGCATTGACCAGCGGGCCGACATCGACTGAGGGATCGGTGCCGTCGCCCAGTTTCAGCGCGCTCATGGCGGCGGACAGGCGGCGGGTGAACTCCGCCGCGACGTTTTCGTGGACATAGATGCGGTTGGCGGCGGTGCAGGCCTCGCCCAGGTTGCGCATCTTGGCCAGCATCGTGCCCTCGACAGCCACATCGAGATCGGCATCGTCAAAGACGATCAGCGGCGCGTTGCCGCCCAGTTCCATCGCCGGTTTCAGCACCTGGTCGGCGGCAGAGTGCAGCAGCTTGCGCCCGACCCCGGTCGAGCCGGTAAAGCTGACCACGCGGACACGCGGATCGTGCAGCATGTGATCGACCAGCGCGCCGGTGCGTTTCGAGGGCAGGACATTGACCAGCCCGGGCGGCACGCCGGCCTCTTCCAGAAGCGGCATCAGCGCCAGCATCGTCAGTGGCGTTTCCGAGGCGGGCTTGATGATGACGGCACAGCCCGCAGCCAGGGCCGGGGCGATCTTGCGCGTGCCCATCGCCGCCGGGTAGTTCCAGGGTGTGACCAGCACCGCCAGCCCGGCGGGCTTGTGCTGGACCATGATCCGCGCGCCGCTGGCGGGCGCATGGGTGATCATCCCGTCCGCGCGCACGGCCTCTTCGGCGAACCAGCGAAAGAACTCGGCGGCATAGGTCGCCTCGCCCATCGCGTCGGCGCGGGCCTTGCCGTTTTCGAGCGTGATGAGATGGGCAAAGTGATCGAGCCGCGCGGTCATCAGCTCCCATGCCTTGCGCAGAACCTCTGAGCGCTGGCGCGGGGTGCGGGCGGCCCAGTCCTTCATGGCCGTCTCGGCGGCATCCAGTGCCGCATCCGCATCGGCGATCCCGGCAGAGGCCACGGTGGCGAGGGGGGCTTCGGTGGCGGGGTTGATCACCTCGAACCGCTCCTGGTCCGCGCCCTCGCGCCATGTGCCGTTGATATAAAGATTGGTGAATTCCATGAGGGTCTCCATGCGTCAGAGCAGGTGGCGGAGCGGTTGCTCCATCCGGCCCGCGAAACCGGAGAGCAGGGCGATGGCCTGCGGCGCGGTCAGCGCGTCTCCGGTGCATTCCAGGGTGAGGGTGAGGCCGCTTGCATGCGCGGTCAGGGTCAGGACCGGCTGGGCTTCGGCCCCAAGGACAAGGCTGCTGATCCGGGTCTGGCGCAGGTCGCGCAGGGTCAGGTCAACGGGCACATCGGTGTCCGCCCGGGTGATCCCACCCAGAGGCCCGGCGGGGACATGGTAGGTGGTGGCATTTGCCTCGGTTTCGACACGGATGGTGGTGGTGTCGTGGTCAAGGCTGGCGGCTGCAAGACCCGCCAGCAGGGCGTTGGTATCTGTCAGGCCCGCCTCGGCGGCGGCCCAGGCAGCAAACTCCGTGAACCCTTCGTCCGGCAGATCCGCCGTCAGGTGCCGCGTGGCCTGCGCCGGGGCTGTCGCCGCTTCATCGGGGAGGGCACGCAGCACCTCCAGGTCCGCCACATGATAGGGTTGCGGGTGCCCCGCCGCCACGAGGCGGTTCAGATCCAACCCCTGTTCCAGTGCCAGCCGTCGCGCCTTGGGTGAGGCCAGGATGCGCCCGTCTGCCCGCGCTTGTGGCGCGGCAGCGGTACGGGGCGCGGGTTTCTCGGGCTCGGGGGCCGGGGTCGTGGGTGGGGCGGCAGGGGCCGGGGCCGTCGCTCCGGACCGGCTTCTCCGGACCGGGGCCGCAGGTTTCTCGGCAGAGATCACGGCAATGGTTTCCCCCACCGGCGCCTCTTCGCCCGCCTCGGCCAGCACGGCGGCAAGATAGCCATCATGCCCGGCCTCGACCTCGACCGTGGACTTGTCGGTTTCGACCTCGAAGAGGATATCCGTGGAGGCAACGGCATCGCCCGGCGCCTTGTGCCAGGCGACGATCAATCCACTGTCCTGTGCCATGCCCAGGGCGGGCATGATCACGCCCGCGCCCTCCGGTATGGCATCGGTTTCCGTCGGGCTGTCGTTGTCCCCCGGCGCGGCCTCGCCGGGGGCGTCGTGGGGCACCTCCTCGGCGCTGTCGCCGATCACGGCGATCACGTTGCCCACGGGCACCTCTTCGCCCGCCTGCGCGCGCACGCCGTTCAGGAAACCGTCGGCCTGGGCCTCGACCTCCATCGTCGCCTTGTCGGTTTCGACCTCGAAGAGGACATCGCCCTTGGCCACCGCATCGCCCGCCGCCTTGTGCCAGGCGACGATCAGGCCGCTGTCCTGCGCCATGCCCAGGGCGGGCATGATGACGTCATGCCGCATGGATCATCTCCCCCGACATCAGCCGGCGCGCGTTTTCGGCCACGCCTTCGGGCGTCGGCACGGTGATATCCTCGAGCGCCGGCGAGAAAGGCACGGGCACGTCCATCGCCCCCATCCGCAGTGCCGGGGCGTCGAGGTGGTAAAAGGCCTTTTCGTTGATCCGGCTGGCGATTTCCCCGGTGATGCCAAAGCTCTGGTGACCCTCGTCCACGACGATGACGCGGCTGGTCTTTTTCGCGGAGGCCAGCAGCGTCGCCTCGTCCAGCGGCACGATGGTGCGCGGGTCGATGACCTCGGCGTCGATGCCTTCGCCCGACAGGATCTCGGCGGCCTTCTGGCAGACCTGAACCATCGAGGAGGTGCCGATCAAGGTGATGTCGCGCCCCTCGCGAAGGACATTCGCCTGGCCCAGCGGGATCAGGAAGTCCTCTTCGGGGACGGGCGCCTTGTCGTTGTACATCAGCTTGTCTTCGAAGATCACCACCGGGTTGTCGTCGCGGATGGCACTCTTCATCAGGCCCTTGGCCTCGTAGGCGGAGGATGGCATTGCAACCTTCAGTCCCGGGATATGGGCAACCAATGCATGCAGCGACTGTGAGTGCTGGGCGGCCGAGCGCCGAGTGGCGCCCAGGTTGGTGCGCAGCACCAGCGGCACCTTCAGCTTGCCGCCCGACATGTAGTGCGCCTTGGCCGCCTGGTTGCAGAGCTGGTCCATGATCAGGAAGATGAAATCGCCGAACATGAGATCGACAACGGGCCGCGCGCCGGTCAGGGCGGCGCCCACGGCCAGTCCCATGAAGCCGGGTTCGGCGATGGGTGTGTCGATCACGCGGTCCGTGCCGAATTCCTCGACAAGGCCGGACAGCACCTTGAAGGGCGTACCGGCCTCGGCCACGTCCTCGCCGATGATGAAGACGGTGTCGTCGCGGCGCATTTCCTCGGCCAGGGCCTCGTTGACGGCCTGCGACAGTGTGATGTTTCGCATCTCTCTTCTCCCTCAGGCGCAGGCGTGTTCGATGTCGGTAAAGACATGCATGTCCACTTCGGACACATCGGGGTATTTCGCCGCCAGCGCGTAATCGACGGCGGCAGAGGCATCCTCTGCGATCTCGGCATTCATCGCCTCGATCTCGTCCTCGCTCGCGATGCCCTCGCTGACCAGCCAGGCCCGGAACCGGGTGATCGGGTCGCGGTTCTCGCGCCAGTCCTTTTCCTCGTCCTTGGAACGGTAGTATTCGCGGTTGATGTCGCCGACATGGTGCCCGTGATAGCGATAGGTCATCAGTTCGACGAAGAAGGGGCCTTCGCCCTTGCGGGCCCGTGCGACCAGTTTCTGCGTCAGGTCGTTGACCGCCAGCACGTCCTGCCCATCGACCTGATGCGCCTCGATGCCAAAGGCCTCGGCCCGCGCGGTGATCGACCCGGCGGCGATCTCGTCGGTGCGCGTATACTCGGAATAGCCGTTGTTCTCACACGCGTAGATCACCGGCAGGTGCCACAGCGCGGCCATGTTCATGACCTCGTAGAGCAGCCCCTGTGCCGTGGCCCCGTCACCAAAGAAACAGACGGTCACGTCGTCCGCGCCCTGCAGCTTGGCCCGAAGCGCCGATCCGGTCGCGATGCCCATTGAGCCACCGACGATGGCATTGGCGCCCAGGTTGCCGTGGCCCTGGTCGGCAATATGCATCGAGCCACCCTTGCCCCGGCAATAGCCTTCCTCTTTCCCCAGGAGTTCGCAGAACATCTCCTTGAAATTGGCGCCCTTGGCGACGCAATGGCCGTGGCCACGATGGGTCGAGGTGATGCGGTCATCGTCAGTCAGCGCCTCGCAGATGCCCACGGCGACCGCCTCTTCGCCGGAATACATATGCGTCAGCCCCGGCATCTTGGCCGAAAGGTAAAGCTGGTTCGCGTTGTCCTCGAAGGTGCGGATGCGCACCATCTGGCGGTACATGCGCAGGTAGTCTTCGGTGTTTGTCTTGGTGTCGGCCATGATGTCCTCCGGGGACGGCGGGGTGAACCCCGCCCTACGTGAACCCGTAGGGCGGGGTTTGCCCCGCCGCGCCTCAATAACGGTTGGCGATGGGCAGGTCTTCGGCGGGGAAGAGGCTGATCACCTCGCAGCCGGTTTCCGTCACCACCACTTCCTCTTCGATCCGGGCGGCCGAATAGCCGTCCGTCGCCGGGCAGTAGGTTTCCAGCGCAAAGACCATGCCGGTCTTGATCTCCATCGGGTGATCCAGGCTAATCGCGCGGCTGATGATCGGGCGTTCGTGCAGCGCAAGCCCCAGGCCGTGGCCGAACTGCAGGCCAAAGGCGGCATCCTCATTCGGGAAGCCGAGCGATTCCGCCGTCGGCCAGACCGCGGCCACCTTGTCGGTGGTCACGCCCGGCTTGATCATCGCGATGGAGGCGTCGATCCATTCCCGCGCCTTCACGTAGGCGTCGTTCTGCGACGGCGTCGCGCGGCCCACGTTGAAGGTGCGGTAGTAGCAGGTGCGATAGCCCTGGTACGACTGCAGAATGTCAAAGAACGCCTGGTCCCCGGGCCGGATCAGCCGGTCGGTGAAGTTGTGCGGATGCGGGTTGCAGCGTTCGCCAGAGATGGCGTTGATCGCCTCGACGTCGTCCGAGCCCATCTCGTAGAGCATCTTGTTGGACAGGGCGACGATATCGTTCTCACGCACGCCCGGCTTCAGCTCTTCGTAGATCATGTGGTAGACGCCATCGACCATGCTGGCCGCCTGGGTCAGCAGCTGGATCTCGTCCCAGTTCTTGATCTCGCGCGCCGCCAGCATGATCTGCTGGCCGTCGACCACGTTGATGCCCTCTTCCTTGAGGGCGTGGAACATCGCGGTTTCGGCGTAATCGACCCCCACCGGCATGCCTGCCATGCCCGCATCCTTGATCAGCTGGGCGATCATCTTGGCGTATTTCTGCATCAGGCCGAAATCGGGCGGGATGGTGCCGCGCATGCCGACCACGCCGGCCAGGCAGTGATCGGGCTCCAGCCAGTCGGAGTGCCGCTTGTGGTGCACCGCGGCGGAGCCGAAATCCCAGACATAGGGGCTGTCGTCCCCGGTGAGCAGGCAGAAGCGGCACATCTTGTCCCGCTCCCATTCGCCGATCTTGGTGGCGGTGACGTAGCGAATGTTGTTCACGTCGAAGAGCAGCAGCGACCCGGCCTGCGAGTTCTGCAGCGATTGGCGCGTGCGGGCCAGGCGATAGCGGCGCAGGCGGTCATGGTCGATCCGACGTTCGAAATCCACCGAGGTGTGTCCCCAGGCGGGCAGGCGTTCGCGCCATTCCCAGTTGGGTTCAAGGTCCTTGGGGGTCAGCAGGTTCGGCATCAGGGCGCGTGACATGAGTGGCTCCTTCGGGTCGCGCGGGCGGCCCGTTCATCAGGGTGAAAATTGCTGGAAAAGGGTGGCGTTACTGGATGCACCAACCGCCGTCGACATGGACCATCTGGCCCGTCATGTAGTCGCTGTCGTCACTGGCAAGGAAGGATGCGGTGCCGGTGATGTCCTTGGGATAGGAGACGCGCTTGATCTGCAGGGCGTCGCGGACAATGTCATCGTAGGCCTGTCCTTCGCGCTGCTTGAAGCCGATATCGACAAGGTCCTTGTCCAGTTGCTCCCACAGCGGCGTGACCACGACGCCGGGCGCATAGCCGTTGACGGTGATATTGTGCTCGGCCAGCCCCAGTGCGCCGCAATGGGTCAGCGCAAGGCAGCCGTATTTCGAGGTGCAATAGACGGTCACATCGACCAGCGGTTTGCGCGAGGCGATGCTGCCGACGTTGATGATCTTGTAAGGGTGATCCTCCATCGGGCCCTGTGCGATCATCTGGCGGGCGGTTTCCTGCATGCCCAGCCACATCGCCTTGGTGTTCACGTTCATGATCATGTCCCAATTGTCTTCGTCGATATCCATGAAGAACCGGGGCTTGTTGAGGCCGGCGTTGAACAGGCCGACATTGATCGAGCCGAAGGCCTCGACCGTTGCGGCAACGGCAGCGGCGTTGTCCTCGCGCTTGGTCACGTCCATCCTGACGCCGATGGCCGTGCCGTTTCCTGCCGCGTTGATCTTGGCGGCCATGTCCTGCGCGGCGTCGCCGTCAAGGTCGCCCAGGCAGACGTTGGCGCCCTGGGCGGCAAAGGCTTCGGCATTGGCGGCACCCATGCCGCGCGCGGCGCCGGTGATCAGGATGTTCTTGCCCTTCAGGCGGTTGGGGTCCATGAGTCTCTCCTCCTCGGATCATGTTGTCCCGCGTCATGCAAACAGCGCCTCGGCCCTTTGCTGGGCCCGTTGCAACGCCTCGCGCGGGGGGATCAGACCGCGCAGCATGTCGTGGAATTCCTCGCCGCAGACCTGGATGATCCCGGTGATCTGGGGCACCGGCGGTCGCGGCCAGAACTGCAGCTCGTCGCGCCAGGACATGGCGTCCACCGCCTCGAAGATGGGCGAGGCGCGGCGCACCTCGGCATCGGCGGCGACGGAATAGCGCGGGTTGGTGCGGCTGCCGTTCTGAACGTAAAGCTTCTGTGCCTCGGCGCTGGTAAAGACGCGCAGCGCCTCGGCGGCGGCGGGCAGGCGGTCGGGCGCGATATTGGCGGGTATGCCCATGACATAGCCGCCAACGGGCGCCACGTTCGCGGCACCGGGCCCGTGCGGATGCGGCAGATAGCCGGTCTGGCCGAAGGCGGGCGAGGACGGGTCCAGTTCAAAGTAGGGCGCCAGCAGCGTATAACCGTAGGCCATCGCGATCTTGCCCGCTGCGAAGGGCCGGACCCGTTCGTACCAGGACATGGACAGGATGTCGGGCGGGGAATAGCGCAAGAGCTCTAGCAGGTATTCCGCGGCCATGAGCCCCTTGTCGGTGTCGATGGTGATCCGATACCGGCGTGTGGCCAGATCGTCTGTGTCAAAGCCACCCGCCACCTCTGGCAGGTCCAGCACCGGTTGGCCGAAATCGGCCAGCGTCATCAGAAAGGTATGTCCCAGCGCCGTGCCGCGTGCCGCGTTCCAGGCGATGCCATAGCGGCCCTTCTGCGGGTCGTGCATGTGGCGTGCGGCCTTCAGCAGCTGCTCGGTGTTGGCGGGCGGTTCCAGGCCGGCATCCGCGAACAGATCCTTGCGATAGAACAGCAGCTCCGGCGTGGTCTGGGCGGGCACACCATAGGGCCGTCCGCCCCAATGGGTCGCCTTCCAGCCGGCGGTGTGGAAATCCGCCGGGTCCAGCCGCTCGACATCCATCGCGTCGTCCAGCGGCATCAGAACACCCCTGGAGGCGAATTCGCCCACCCAGGGCAGGTCCAGCGCGATGATGTCGTACCGGCTGGCCTTGCGTTCGGCGTTCCGCAGGGCCTCTTCGCGCAGCCGGTCGATGGAAAACGCGCGTTGGTGGATGCCGGTGCCGATCACCTGTTCGAACTGCCGCTTGAGGTTTTCCATGACCATGAAGGTCGGGTCGCCATGCACCAGCACGCGGATGCCGCCGGGGATCTTCAGGGGTTCGGGCAGGATCTGGATCGGCTGGATCGACCGCGTGGTCATGTAGGAGCCGCCGAAATAATAGTCGCGGTCCTCGGCGGCCCCCTTGTCAGCGCCGAAATAGGTTTCCGTCAGCCGCCGCACCCGCCCCGAAAGCCGCGCCCACTGGTCCAGCAGCTTTTCGCTGGGATGCATCGAGAAACTCTTGCCGGTCTTGGTGCGCGGGCGCTGGTCGATCAGCCCGGCATCTATCATCTCCTTCAGACGCCGGTTCGCGGTGGCATAGGGCACGTTCGAGGCTGCGATGAGTGATGTCGGCGTGGTGATCTTGGCCTCGAGGTGGCCCTTGATCAGGTGCATCGCCATGCGAAAGATCGGGTTCGGAGCGCTGAGTTCGATGGTGGTTTCGCGCTCGTTCTCGCATTCTTCGAGATAGGCCAGGATGTGCAACATCTCGCCCGTGGCCAGCTGGGACTGCATCCGGTCTTCGGTATGTCCGTCCATCGCGTTCATCGGTCGGTTCGCGGCCTCTCGTGCCTTGCCCTCTGCGCCTGTCGCAGAATTGTTCAAATTGGATGGCCCTGGATGGCGCATCGCTTCTCCTCCGCAAGATGTTCAAATTGTGGGGGTCAGCGTACAGCCATTTTATCCAATCTGGACTTCACAATATTCAAACTGGATATTTTTGCCGGGGTCCGGGGCGGGCAAAAGCCCCACATTCAGTCCCAGTCGTCCGGTGCGCCGGATGACGATTCCCCCGGGAGGTGGGGAATCGGACAAGAATTGACAATTCGGGAGGAGACCCAGATGAAACTTCGTACCGTTCTCGCCGCGACTGCAGCCACGGTTGCATTTTCCGGGGCTGTACAGGCCGAGACCTACAGGATCGGCATCACCCAGAACAACGTCGGTGTGGACAGCTACCAGACCACCTATGAAAAGGCCTTTATCGCCGCGGCCGAGGCCAATCCCAACGTCGAGGTCGTCGTGCTGGACGGAGGTGGCGACGTCGCCCGCCAGATCGCCCAGATGGAAGACCTGATCCAGCAGGCGGTCGACGCGATCATCATCTGGCCGACCAACGGCGAGGCCGTGATCCCGGCGGTGCGCAAGGCCCACAAGGCCGGCATTCCGGTCATCGTGACCAATTCGAACATCGCCGACGCGGGGTTCGATTTCGTTGCGTCCTTCTCGGGTCCCGACAATATCACCCAGGGCGCCCGGGCCGCAGAGATCATGTGCGACAAGTTCAAGGAAATGGGCATCGAGAACGAGGCCAAGGTGGTCCATATCACCGGGCAGCCGGGCTATACCACCGCGATCGAACGCGCCAAGGGCTTTGACGACCGTCTGCCCGAGGTCTGCCCGAACGTGACCCAGATCGACAAGCAGCCGGGCGACTGGAACCGCGAAAAGTCGCAAAAGGTCATGGAGGCCTTCCTGGTCAAGTACGACGACATCGACGGCGTTTATGCCGGGGATGACAACATGGGTGTCGGCGCGCTGAACGCCGCCAAGGCCGCAGGCCGCGACGGCATCATCTTTGTCGGCGCCACCAACTTTGCCGTCGGATACGAGGCGATGGAACGCGGCGAATACTGGGGCTCGATCTACCAGTCGCCCGTGGATGACGCCGAGGCCGCGCTCAAGACCGCGCTCGACGTGCTGAACGGTGACGACGTGCCTTTCCTCAACTACTTCGACACGCCGAAGATCACCCAGGACAACATGGGCGATTTCACCAAGCCGGTCTTCTGAGACCGACCCTGTTCCGGGCACGCCGCGGCGTGCCCGGGCCTGACAGTTGCCTACAGGAAATGGTTGGGAGGTCGACATGGGCCGTGTGTCCGGACGATCCTGCATTGTCACAGGCGCCGCCCAGGGGATTGGACGCGCCATCGGCGAGGCCCTTCTGGACGAAGGGGCCGACGTTTGTTTTGCCGATATCAACGCGGGCAAGGTGGCCGAGGTTGCCGAGGCCAGCCAGAAGAGGGCCTCCGCCGCCGGCGGGCGCGCGATCCATGCGCCGGTCGACGTGACCGATAGGGCCACCGTCCAGGCCATGATCGCCCACACCGTGGATGCTTTCGGCAAGCTGGACGTCAAGTTCAACAACGCCGGCGTCAACAAGCCGATGAATTTCCTCGACGTGACCGAGGAGAACTGGAACTTTGTCATGGGGGTGAACGGGCTTGGATGCCTGATCGGCATGCAGGAAGCCGCCAAGCAGTTCATCCGGCAGGGGTCTTTCGGCAAGATCATCAACACGGCGTCTGTCGCCAGCCGGCAGGGCTATGACAACGTCGCGCCCTATTGCGCGTCGAAATGGGGGGTGGTTGCGCTGACGCAATCCGGGGCCCGCGACCTGGCCAGGCATGACATCACCGTCACGGGTTTTGCGCCGGGCGTCGTCGCGACCGAAATGTGGGAACAGGTGGACCGCGACCTGATGGACATCGGTGCGGCCCAGAGTCCGGGCCAGGCGATGGAGGAGTTTTCCTCGGTGATCCTGAAAGGCCGCGTCGCCACGCCGGCGGACGTGACCGGAACGACTACGTTCCTGGCCTCCAAGGAGAGCGACTACATGACCGGCCAGATCGTGATGATCGACGGCGGCATGACACTGGTTTGAACGACGCCCCGGAGGGAGGCGGAACGGTCGCGGGGCGCTAGGTCTCCGTGATGGGTCCGCATTGGGGCAAGAGGGGGGAGCAATGGCTCACATCATCAAGAGAGACCTGGGGGGGCAGCTTGCCCGTCAGGGCATTCTCATCGCTTTCGCATTGTTCATGATCGGCTTTTCGCTCGCCAACGGGCGCTTTCTCGATCCGGACAACATCATGGGGGTCGTGCGCTCTTCGGCCATCCTGGGGGTCATGGCGCTGGGGGTGACCTTTGTCGTCATCAGCGGCAACCTCGACCTCTCGGTGGGGTCGATGATGTCCTTTTCGACCATCGTGGTGCTGGACCTGCACGACAAGATCGGCCCGACACTGGCAATCCCGGCGATGTTCGCCATGACGCTTTGCCTGGGGGCCTTCATCGGCTTCCTCGTGGGATACCTGAAGCTCAACTCTCTGATCGTCACCCTTGGGATGCTTTCGGCCATCCACGGGCTGACCCTGACCTATTCCGGCGGCCAGAACATGGACATCGCCGACAAGGAAGGCACCTGGTTCAGCGTCTTCGGGCAGGGCGAGATGATAGGCATCCCGGTGCCCATCATCCTCTTTGCGCTGCTGGCCTCGATCCTTGGCATCGGACTGGCCAAGACGCCCTTTGGCCGCAAGGTCTATGCCGTGGGCGGCAACGGAACCGCCGCCACATTCTCGGGCATTCCCCGCGCCCGCGTTGTCTTTACATGCTACCTTGTCTCGGCCTTCTGCGTCGCCACCGCCGGGCTGATCCAGGCCAGCCGCTCTCTCGGGTCGCAAAACACCGTGGGGCAGGGGCTGGAGCTGGAGGTGCTGGCGGCGGTCATCCTTGGCGGCGCCTCGTTGATGGGCGGGTCGGGGACCATCTTCAAGACGGTGATCGGTGTCCTGATCCTGGGATTCATCCAGAACGGGCTGCTGCTGGTCGGATTGCAGTTCTACGTCCAGTACGTCGTGACCTGGGTTATCATCATTCTTGCCGTCTGGCTGGATATCGCGGCCAAGCGCGGCCGCCTCTGGTCGCCCATCGCCTGAGGAGAAGAGATCATGCAAGCAGGTACACTCAGCAGCTTCCTGAAGCGCGGCGCCATCTGGGGCTTCATCGCTCTGGAACTGGTCTTCTTCACCGTGGCGGGCGAATTCCTGTCGCTCAGCGAAAAGGCCTTCATGGATCTCGACAACATGCTGTTGCTGTTCAAGCAGTCTGCGCCGATCGGGATCATCGCGATGGGCATGACGATCATCATGGTCAATGGCAACATCGACCTGTCGGTGGGCGCAACCTACGCGCTCAGCGCCATCGTCCTGCTGGACAGCATGACATGGCCGATCTTCGGCGGCATGGGCGACTGGGCGATCCCGATGGCCTGGCTGGCGGCGCTGGCCACGGGCACGCTCTTGGGGGCGCTGAACGGGTTGGTCGTCTGGAAAACCGGGGTCGATGCCTTCATCGTCACCCTGGGGTCGATGCTGGGCTATCGCGGGCTGGTCTTCATGTACAACGGCGAACAGCCCACCAGCCACCTGAACTGGACGCTGGTGGATTTCGCCGAGGCGCAGTTCCTGGGCATCCACACGGCGACATGGTTCCTGGTCGCGGTCACCGCCGGGGTCTGGTTCCTGATGAACCGCACGGTGCATGGTCGCAACGCCTATGCCATCGGCGACAACCGCGAGGCGGCGGTCAATGCCGGGATCAAGGTGGGACCGCACATGATGATCAACTTCATGATCATCGGCTTCCTGGCGGCCCTGTCGGCGGTGGTGTTCTACTCCGAAAGCGGGTCGGTCAATCCCAATGACGGCGAGCTCTACGAGCTTTGGGTCATCACGGCCGTTGTCCTTGGCGGCACCAAGCTGACCGGCGGTGCGGGGTCGATCGTCTCGACCTTTGGCGGGGTGCTGGCGATCCAGCTCTTGCGCAAGGGGCTGTCCCACATCGGCGCGGATACCGAAACCGTCAACCTTGTGATCGGCCTGATCCTGATCGCGGTTCTCTTCCTGGACCGACAGCTGAACCTCAAGGGCAAAGAGGAGTTGAAGGTATGACCCAGAAAATCCCGGTTCTGCGACTGGAAGACATCGTAAAGACATTTCCCGGTGTGCGGGCCCTCGATGGTGTGTCGTTGTCCATCATGCCGGGCGAGGTTCATGCCCTCATGGGGGAAAACGGCGCCGGGAAATCCACCCTGATGAAGGTGCTTGGCGGCATTCACCAGCCCAACGAAGGCAAGATCTTCGTCGATGAGCAGCCGGTTGTCATGAACGGTCCGCTGGACGCGAAGGCAAAGGGCATCGTGTTCATCCACCAGGAACTCAGCCTGGCCGAGGAACTGAGCGTGGCCGAGAACATCTATCTTGGTGAATTGCCGCGCAAGCGGTTCGGGCTGGTCGACTGGGCCAAGCTGGAGGCCAAGACCAACGTGATCCTCGAAAAGCTCAAGGTCGGGTTCAGTGCCAAGACCCGCGTCGGCGACCTGTCCATCGCCAATCAGCAGATGGTCGAGATCGCCCGGGCGCTGACCGTGGATGCAAAGGCGGTGATCTTCGACGAGCCTACCGCCTCATTGACCGATGCGGAAAAGGTGGTTCTCTTCGAGGTGATCTCGGACTTGCAGGCACAGGGCGTGGGCATTGCCTATATCTCGCACCGGATGGAGGAGATCTTCAAGATTACCGACCGGATCAGCGTTCTGCGCGACGGGCAGTATCAGGGTACGGTCGTCACCGCCGAAACCAACGAGGAAGGCGTGACCCAGATGATGATCGGGCGCAAGCTCGACCTGTCGCGGAACGAAAGCCACCATGAGTTGGGCGACGTCGCGCTGGAAGTGCGCGGGTTGAGCTGTGGCAAGCTTTACCAGGATGTCAGCTTTGAGGTGCGCCGCGGCGAAGTCGTGGGGTTCTATGGCCTTGTCGGTGCCGGTCGCACCGAGATCGCGGAAACCCTGTTCGGCCTGCGCGATCCGTCGGCGGGCACGATCCTGATGGATGGCGAAGAGGTGCGGATTCATTCGCCGGTCGATGCCATCGCCAAGGGAATTTCTCTGGTGCCGGAGGACCGCAAGGGGCAGGGGCTGGTCCTGGGCATGAACTGTCGGGACAACATGACCCTGCCGCAGGTGGATGACCTGAAAGCGGGGCCCTTCGTTGCCGAAGGGTCGGAGATCGCGATCTTTGACCAGTACCGGGACAAGCTGGACATCCGGACACCGGGCTGGAAACAGACCGTGGGCAACCTGTCGGGTGGCAACCAGCAGAAGATCGTGATCGGAAAATGGCTGTCGATGCACCCCAATGTGCTGATCGTGGATGAACCGACACGGGGCATCGACGTCGGCAGCAAGTCAGAGATCCACAACCTGATCCGCGAACTGGCGGCGCAGGGCTATGCAGTGATCGTCATCTCTTCGGAAATGCCCGAGGTGCTGCACGTCAGCGACCGGATCATCGCCATGTACTCGGGCCGGATCATGCGCACCTTTTCCTCGGACGAGGTGACGGAAGACAACCTGATCCAGGCGATTTCCGGCATCGGGGCCGAGGGGCAGGTGGCCTAGCGCGCCACCTGATCAAAGCCCGCAGGCGGCGCGCTCTTCCTCTGTCAGGAGATCGCCCAGGGCCTCTGCCAGTGGGCGCAGATGTGCCCCGTAGCGGCGCCAGCGTGCAACCGAGGTGCCGTAGACCGGTTCGCGCACCTGCGCCACCGAGGCGGTGTTGACCTGCCGTGACGAGGCCGTGTGATCCAGCACCTGCGATGACCAGTCGAGGCCGAGAAAATCCAGCACGTCCCGCGCCATGCCCTCGGGATCGGCCACCAACGCCTCGTAGGACACGTCTCGGACGCGATCCGGGAGCAGGGCGGTCCAGCGTTTCGCGTTCAGGTCGAACTGTCGGTAGGCCTCGGCCAGGTCCACAAGGTCGGTCGAAACCGGTTGGTTGTGCCCAAAGTTCTGCACCCAGTTCGACAACAGGCAATCCAGCGGGTGCCGCCGCATGACCAGGAACTTCGCCTCTGGCAGCGCCAGCGCCAGCAGGCCGACATAAAGCTGGTTCCCCGGCAGCTTGTCCGTCACGCGGCGGCTGCGCAGGCCCTCGCGGTGCAGGAAGGCCTGGTATTCTTCGCCCAGCTTGGTGAAATCGTCATCCGTCAGGCTGTCGTCCGGTTCGCGTTCCTCCAGGACTGCGCGCAAGTGGGGGCTGGACTGGAACGACCGCTGTGCGGCGAGCATCTCGCCCCCGGCCTGAACCTCCGGGTGACGCGACAGCATCTGTTCCATCAAAGTTGTGCCGGACCGGGGCATACCGCAGACAAAGATCGGGGCGACGCCGCGCAGCCCGGCGCCCGCGTGGCGGTCCAGCAGCGCCGGCGTCACAAGGCTGCGCATCCGCTCGGCCCGTTCGGTTTGGGGCTGACGGTCATAGGGATGGGCCTTCCGCGTCAGGCGGTTGCCTTCGGCATAATGCGCAAAGGCCGTGCCGTGTTCTCCGAGGTCGTCAAACCCCTTGCCCAGGGCGAATTCCAGCGTGGCGCGCGCCTCGTCCGGCAGGGTGTCCGCCTGGTCCGCCAGGGTCTGTAGGTTCGTCCACTCTGGGCTGTCGACGCGGGTCTTGCGCAGGTGGACCAGCCGCGCCAGCGCCGACAGGCCCATGCCCGGCAGTCGGGCGGCGGTCGTCAGCGCCTCGGCGGCCTGGTCCATGCGGCCCGAAGCGGCGAGGATATTGCCAAGGTGCAGCCAGGCCTCGCCAGTCCGCGGGGCCAGTTCGATGGCGCGCCTTGCGTGATGTTCGGCGGTTTCATGGCGCTCCCGGCGATAGAGCGCGGCTGCGAGGTTCACATGCACCGCGACCGATTGGGGATCGACGGCCAACGCCCGGAACAGCGCATCCACCGAATGTTGGATGTTGCCAGTGCGCAGGTAGGCCTGTGCGAGGTTCAGATGCAGGTCCAGTACCGACCCGTCCAGCGCGATGGCGCGCTCCAGGCGGGGAATGGCGCGGGCATAGTCCTCGGCCAGAACAAGCGCCGCGCCGAGGTTCGCCTGGGCCAGGGCATAGTTCGGCGCCGCTTCGACGGCGGCTTCGAACTGCGCGCGCGCTTCTTCCATGCGACCGGCCTGCGCCAGCAGCGTCCCCAAGTCGACCAGCGCCACCGCGTCGTCGGGCTGATGGGCAACCACCTCCTGCAACAACGTCATTCCGGCCTGTGCGTCTCCCGATTGGGCCAGGTTCAGCGCCTTGAGATGGATCAGCCGGGGATGGCCGGGGTATTGGTCCAACAGGGTTTCCAGTGCCGCGCCGGCCTCGGTGAACCGCCCGGCGTTCTGGTGGCGGGAGATGCGGGCCAATTCGGCGTTGACGGCCTCCAGGGCGGCGGCATCGGTTGGCGCGGCGGTCCGGGTCATGGGGCGGCTGGGCTTTCTGTCAGGGGCGGGGCAAGGAAAAACGGCCCGGGGAGATCACTCCGCGGGCCGTCGGTGACTTGGTCGCAAGCGGGGCAGGTCCCGGTCGGCTCAGGCGGCGCGGGACAGCAGGCCAAGCGCCTCGGCTCGCCGGGCCAGGGCATCGCGAAGCGCGGGCGGCAGGTGGCGCGCGGCCGAGATGCGCGGCGCGGCCATTTCCGGGATCGCCGGTGCCTCGGTGCGTTCGGCGCCGTTCACGAACCCGTCCCGACCGATGAAATCGACATAGCTTTCCGCCGCGCAGCCTTCGGCCAGCAGCAGTTCATGCGTGCCGGTCTCGACGTGGAAATAGGTGAAGCCGTCCGTGGGCATCCGCGCCTCGCGCGTGATGCTGCTGCCGTTGATGAGCGCGGAGGCGTTCACCAGGTAGCCGTCGATGCCGATGGCGTGATCGGGCGACACCAGCAGGTCGCGTGCCGGCACGTTCTCGGCCAGGGCGCCGGCGCGGATGCGGATCGGGTTGACCTTGGAGGGATTGGACAACGAGGTCTCCACCGGTTGTTCACCCAGCCATTGCACGGTGCTGATCCCGCCATCGGCGGTCAGCACCCGGTCGCCCGCGCGCAGATCCTGAACGGCTTTTTCGCCCTCGGGCGTCGCGATCATCGTGCCTTCGAGGAAGCACAGCAGGTTGGCGGTTAGGTTGTCGATGGTGATCGTGTTGGTGCCGGGATTGCTGGCGGTGAACCGGATTTGGGAATAGACGGTCCCGCTGTCCGGCACCGTGATGACCTGGCTCGAGGCGTTCGCGTTGGTGACGACATAGTTGCTGCCGGGCAGAAGCGCGTTGCCGTTGTTCGGATCGACCGCGACAAAGGTGATGTTCCAGGTTCCGGACAGGTAGGTGCCGATGGTGAATTGCAGCCCGTTGCCCGAGAAATACTGGTTCGGCTCCGTCCCGGCGACGTTCAGCGTAAAGGCACCGCCTGTGGCGAAATCGGAGAGGCTCAGCTGTGCGAGCGAGTTGGGAGCATAGGCCACGGTTTCCGTGCCCGGGTTCCCGGCTGCCGAACTCAGGACAAAGGTGATCCCTTCTTCGTCGAAGGTGATGCTGGGGGTCGCCCCGTTCGAGGCGACAAGCGCGCCGCCGTCGTTGAAATCGAATACCGCCATCAGATCCACCTTCTGTTTCGAGCAACAATTTATAAGAGATTACGGGTTCTTTTATTCCCGTATTATTATGCGGTTCCGGGACGCTTGAAAAGCCCCCATAAGGTTGCAAGAACAGGAGTGTATTCGCCTTTGACCCCGGAGCCGCCCCGACATGGACATTGCCACGCTGACGCCTGAGAGTTTTGAACCGCTGATCGGAGAGCCGGTCACGGTGACAACGACCGAAGGTTCGATCGAGCTGCGGATCACGCGGGTCGAGCCCAGGGGCGATGCCCCGGAGGAGGGCATGCGCGCGCCTTTCACACTGACCCTTGTCGGGCCTGTTGCGCCCATTCTGGAGCAGGGGGCCTGGCCGATGTCGCTGCCCGGTCTTGGAGAGACGGCGCTGTTCCTCTCGCCTTTCGCGCAGGTCGGGGACGAGACGCGCTACGAGATCAACTTCAGCTAGGGGCATCCTGCGGGGACCATTCCATCGCCAGATGCACCCCCAGGTCCGCGCCGGGGGCAAAGCCCAACCGCTGGTAGAGAGCCCGGGCGCGGGTGTTGCCGTGTTCGACGCTCAATCTCAGCGGCAAGGCGGCGGTGCGGGCCTCTTGCTGAAGGATGTGCAAGAGGTGGCTGCCGATGCCCTGGCCACGGATCCCGGCCACAAGCGACAGGTCGATGACACGGATTTCACCCGGCGCGCGCAGGACCCGAAATTGGCCCACAGGGGTGCCTTGCATCTGGATGATGTCCCAGCTGTGGTCAGGATAGCTCTGCGCGTAGGACTGTGCCTGCGCGTCGAATTGCAGTTCCAGCATCTGTGTCAGCGCCGGAGGCGGTAGGGGCAGGGCGGCCAGGTCCTCGCGCGTTTCCGTGTAGAGGCGCAGCAGAAAGGCCCGGTCCGCATCGCGGACCGGGCGCAATCGGGGTTCTTGCGTGATCCCGCTCAGTTCAGCACGATCTCGATATCGGCACCGCCCGAACGGCGCGGTACGGCGGTCATGTAGAGCTCGGCGGCGCCCATGCGCGGATGCCAGACCCGGTGCAACCCGTCGCCATCGCTCACCAGCGGCGCGCTGTCAGGACTGTCGAAAACGGCTGTCACGCTTTCGCGGCGGGGCAGGTGCCCGGGACGGTCCATACCCGAATGGCCGGCTTCCACCGCCTTGAGCCGCAACACCAGGTCGCCATGCTGGGATGTGGAGATCCGGAACCTGTCGCCGATCAGCGGCATCAATTCCTCGGCGGTGGCGTCGTGCCAGCGCGGCGGGCGCAGCGCGCCGGAGGCCGTTGCTGCCGGTCCGCCGTGCAGGGTGTCAGGCCCCGTGGCGTCGCCGCGCGCAAATGCGGCGCCCGGCAGGGCTGCGAGCCCGGCCAGTGCGGCCTTGCCCGCCAGCACGGCCCGGCGCGAGACTGTCAACAGAACACTCATGGCGTTCTCCTTTCTGTTCCGGTCCGGTTCAGCTGCGCGAGGGGAAGATGCCCTGAAGCGCGATGATATAGTTGATCGCGAGATAGGGGTTCATGATGTTGAAGGACTGCTGTCCGCCATTGTTCTGAACCGCGACGCTCACCGATGCCGGATCCATGACGACATCTTCGGACGGCGAGTTGGGCCGGAAGATGTTGGTGCCCCCGGCCAGGATGTTGCCGGACGGATCGGAAACCGATCCGCTGCGGCTCTCGGCCCGCATCTGGGCCGTGGCACTGTGATTGTGCGACGGCATGTTGGCGATGGTCAGGGTCCGGGTCTCGGCACCGCCCTTCTGGCCTTCGCGATAGTCGGAAAGCCCGGGACCGTGGCGGGGGCCGATCGGCATCCGGCCACGCAGGTCGGGCAGGGCAAAGGTCGTGCGGCCGTCGCCGCCGTAGATGGTGCCCAGGAGCGAGAAAAGTGCACTGTACTGGCTGATGGGCAGCAGCTGCCCGTCGCAGAACGCCCAGCCGCGTGGAGCAAAGTTACCCGCGAAAATCGTGACCTGTGCGAGGAATGGATCCGCCATGAGAGTATGTCCCTGTTTTACGATGGTGGTTTTAATTGGTTGAAACTCTAGGAGGGAATGCAACTCTGTGTAAAGCTTTAACACAACTATGCGTTTTGCCGGTTGGGTCGGCCACACGTATTGGACAGGGGGCGGGTGCTGGTGAGCAGGGCCGCCGACCGCCAACTCACGTGGGGCCGGGGATGACGGCGGTCGGTGCCGCTGGTTGCCTGAGGGCCGGCACCGTCGTTTGGTGGCGAGTTTCGGCAAAGGTGACCCGGGTCACGCCCCGGGCGGCTGCTCACGCTGGAAAACCGCTTTCGCGCCCCAGATGGCCACGCCCGCCAGAACGCCCCAGAACGCGCCGCTGATCCCCAGCAGGGACATTCCGCTTCCGGCGATCAGAAAGGTCAGGGCAGGGGCCTCCAGCTGGTCCGCCCGAGAAAAGGCGGCGGTTGTCGCGGCGACAAAGGCCGGGATCAGCGCCAGACCGGCGACGGCAGTGATCACCGCTGTCGGCGCAAGGCTGGCCAGCGAGGTGACGGCGGTCGCGGCAAACGCCAGCGCCACATAGCAGATACCCGAGACGACGGCGGCCCAGTACCGGCCGGACGGGTCGCGCCCGGCGTCCTCTCCGGCCATCATGGACGCGGTGATGGCCGACATGTTGACCGGGATCGCGCCAAAGGGGGCAATGAGTAGACTGACAATCCCGGTGCTGCGCAGCAAGGAGGGACGGTTGACGCCATAACCGTTCAGCTCGAGCACCGCGAAGCCCGGAATGTTCTGCCCGGCCATCGTGATCAGGTAGAGCGGCAAGGCGACCGAGATCGCCGATTGCAGGGAAAAGCTGGGCGGCACGATATCAAGAACGGGTGCCCAGCTGACAGCGGTGGCGTCCGGATGTCCGGAAGGTTCGACCGCCAGGGCCAGCACCAGAACGAACGTGACCACGGCCAGGGGCATGGCCGCCAGTCGGTTCCAGGCCAAGCCCACCACCCAGGCCACGACGATGGGCAGAACCAATAGGGGCAGGGTCCCGAGTGCCAGCGCGGGGGCGAGACAGAGTTTCAGGAGAACCCCCGCCAGGAGCGCGCTGGCAATCGGTTTGGGGATCGCGGCGACGGCGCGGCCCAGGGCCGGGACGATCCCTGTCAGGACGATCAGCCCGGCGCAAATGATCAGGGCGCCCACCGCCTCGCCGAACCCTCCGGCCAGCATGGCCGTTGCCGCCAGGAAGGCGGCCCCCGGTGTCGACCAGGCAACGGCGGCAGGGGTGCGGGTGACAATGGGCAACCAGATGCTGCAGATCCCCATGCCGATGGTCGCGAAGAACAGTCCGGTGGCAGCCTGGGCGTCGGACGCGCCCATCGCCGTCAATCCGGCCAGAACGATTGCAAAGGAGGCCGCGTAGCCGACGAAGGCGGCCAACACCCCCATGTTGAGTGCCGAAAGTGAAAAGTCTTTGATCATGAGAGGGTCCACCGCTGACTGCCTTGGCCCCCTAATTGACCGAGGATGCCGCGAACCTCCAGATCGGACATTTCCGAGATGGAGGTCGTTTCATCCGCGAAATGACATTTTTGACAGCGGCCAACCTCGTGTCGGACACAATCGAACGGGGTCGGCCACTTTTTGCGCCCCGGCGGCAGTGGTTCTGGACACAGCCGATTTTCCATGCCACGTGTTGCCGCGATGGTGCCGTGCACGGGTCAATCCCGGGCCGGCTGAAAAGGGAATGCGGTGCGAGAGTTTTCTCTCAATTCCGCGACTGCCCCCGCAACTGTAAGCGGCGAGCAACCCGTCAATCCACTGGATCAACCACGATCCGGGAAGGGACGGTGCGCTTTGACCCGCGAGTCAGGAGACCTGCCATCACTTGATTGCAACCAACCGGGCGGAGGGCCCGAGGAGGATTAGATGACAGTTTCACAGGGTCCAGTCCCGTGCGCTTGCCTGTTTCCTCTTAACGAGGGCAGGGCATGGATGCACATGTATACCTGATTTCAGCCAGTTACGTCAGCGCCGCCCGGTTCCGCACGCTTGCCGATGCATTGGTCGACGCGGCTACGTGTCATGCGGTTGCCCTGCGTCTCGAAGGGGAGGGCGCAAGCCTCTGGCGGACTCTGGATTCCCTGGCCGCCGAGGGCGCCAGCCGGATCCAGCTGCGGCCCATCGGCTTGCCGTTCTCGCAAAGCCTCGAACGGTGGCTGCCCGGGGCGGCTGCAAGCTGGCTGCACAGGCGCGGTGACACCTCTCTCGAACTCTATTTCGCACGCCCGGCAGAGGAAGACACACGTATCCTCCGCAATGCGGCGCGGGCGCGGGTTCCGGCCACGCGCATCCACCCGGAGCCGGATGGTGAACTTGGCAAGGGCTGGGATGCTCCGCCGGACTTTCGCCATCACCTGCTGGTCTGCGCCGGTCCGCGCTGTCACCTCAAGGATGCGCCGCATCTGGCCGAGGTTCTCAAGGCAGAACTGGGCCGGGCAGGCGTCAGCGCCGCCTGTCTCGTGACCACGACCGGCTGCCTGTTTCCCTGCAACGCCGGCCCGGTGATCGTGCATTACCCCGAAGGCCATTGGTACCGCGTGACCGACGTGGCCGAGGTGCGCGCGGTCGTCTCTCAGGCGATCTGCGCCGGGACGACCCCCCGACATCTTTTGATTCACAAGACCGGAGAGACCCATGAATCCGCTTAAACTCTGTTTCGTCCTTGCCCTGGCTGCAGGGGCGGCCCAGGCCGAGCCAGTGACAATCGAAAGCTGCGGCATGTCTTTCACCTATGACACGCCGCCCAGCCGGGCAATCACGCTCAACCAGCAGGCCACCGAGGTCATGCTTGCGCTTGGCCTGCAGGACCGCATGGTCGGCACCGCCTACATGGACGACGCGATCCCCGAGCATTGGCGCGCTGCCTATGACACCGTGCCCGTGCTGGCCGAAAAATATCCCGCCGCCGAAGTTGTGCTGGCGCAAGAACCGGACTTCCTGTTCGCGGGGTTCGGCTCGGCCTTTTCCGAGGACAATCTGGGGGACGTGCAACAATGGCATGACCTGGGCATCGGCACCTATCTGGTCGATGCCTCCTGCAAGGCCGCGCACCCAAAGGACGTGCCCCTGACACAGGCCCCGATCCTGCGCGACATCGAGGTGATCGGCGACATCTTTGGCGTGGCGGATCGTGCCGACGTGCTGATCGCCGAAACGCGGGCACGTATCGACGCGGTGCAGAATGACCCGGCGGGCGGCGGTCGGACCGCCTTCATCTATGACAGCGGCACGGATACGCCCTATTCCATCGGCTGTTGCGGCGGTCCGGCGCTGCTGGCCCGCACCGCCGGGTTGCAGAGCATCAGCGCGGACGTGTCGGGCACCTGGATCGACCTTGCCTGGGAACGGGTCGTGGCCGCGGACCCTGACGTGATCCTGCTGATCGAGGCGGACTGGTCCACCGCGGCGGACAAGCGGGCGCACCTGGAAAACGATCCGGTGCTGGCCGAATTGTCGGCGGTCCGGAACGGCCGCTACGTCGTTGTGCCCTTTTCCGAGACCCTGCTTGGCATGCGGTTCGCCGATGGGGTCGAGCGTGTGAACGCGCAGCTCAAGGCGTTGGACTAAGTGCCGGCCCGGTTCCCGATCCTTCTTGTCGCGACCCTGGGGTGCCTGGTGGCCGTCGCCCTGGCCGGTGTTCTTTGGGGGACGGCCCAGATCTCCTGGGCAGACCGGCTGGCCATCCTGATGCGGGACGAGACCGCCCCGCGCGGGTTGTCCCTGATCGTCTGGCAGTGGCGGATCCCGCGTGTCCTGGCGGTGGGGCTGATCGGGGCCGGGCTGGCGCTGGCAGGGGCGTTGATGCAGACGGCCCTGCGCAATCCGATGGCGGATCCCTATCTGATGGGGCTGTCCTCCGGAGCCTCGGCTGCGGCGGTGGCCGCGATCATCTGGCTTCCGGCCAGTATGACCGATCGGCTTGGGGTGCCTCTGATCGCGTTTCTCGGGGCGGCGCTGGCCTTTGTCATGACCATTGGCCTGTCGCAGAGACGCGGCAGGATGCCGGACCCGCTGGTGGTGATCCTTGCAGGCGTCGCCGTATCGCTGATGTTCCAGTCGCTGACGGCCTTTTTCCTCTATGTCGGTGATCCGCACGCCACCCGCAGCGCGATGGGCTGGCTGATGGGGACGGCGGCAGGCACGCAATGGCAAGAGGTGCCGATGCTGGGATTGGGCCTTGTCGCGGTGGGAGCGGGTGCGCTGCGCCACGCAAACGCGCTGGACGCGACCCTTCTGGGTGAGGAACGGGCGCAGGCGCTTGGCTTTCGCACCGGGCGCATCCGGCTGCTGATCTTCTTGTCGACGGTGCTCTTGACCGGCCTCGCGGTGTCGGTGGCGGGGATCGTCGGCTTCATCGGCCTGATCGTGCCGCATATGGCCCGATTGCTGACCGGTGCCCGGCACCGGGTTCTGCTACCCCTGACGATGGCCCTGGGCGCAGTGGTCCTGATCGCGGTCGATCTGCTGTGCCGGGTGCTGCTGGCGCCCGAGGAACTGCCGCTTGGAGTGCTTTTGGCGCTCTTCGCGGCGCCGCCTTTCATCCTTATCCTGCGGGGGATCCGTCGTGCTGCATGAGCCCATTCGCGAAGAGGCCGCCCTGTGCATTCGCAACCTCAGCGTCGCTGTCGAGGGCAGGGGGGTCGTGCGGGACGCGTCGCTGAGTGTGCCCACGGGCGAAATCCACGGTTTGCTGGGTCCAAACGGGGCGGGCAAGACAACGCTCTTGCGCACCTTGTACCGCGCCAGCCGGCCGGCCTCTGGGCAGATCACCGCCTTTGGTCGGGACATGGACAGCTATAGCCCCGCCGAATGGGCGCACTTGCTGGGCGCATTGGTGCAAAGTGCAGGGTTGCTGGCCGGATTGACGCCCCGGGACATCGTGGAAATCGGGCTAGAGGCGCAGGGGTTGGAGCGCGGCGAGATCCGGGACCGCCGGGACGAGGCGCTTGGGATTGTCGGGTTGACCGACAAGGCGGACCAATCGGCTGACCGCCTTTCGGGTGGCGAGCTGCAACGCTGCTATTTCGCGCAACTCCTGGCCTGCGATCCCCGGGTCTACGTTCTAGACGAACCGACCAATCACCTGGATCTGCACTATCAACTGGTGCTGCTGGACGAGGTGCGACGCAGGGGCCGGACGGTGCTGATGTGCCTCCACGACCTGACGCTTGCGATGCGCTATTGCCACAAGGTTTACCTGATGCAGTCCGGCAGGATCGTGGCCAGCGGGCCCCCTGCGGAGCTGCTGAGCCGTGACATGTTGATGACCCATTACAGGGTGGATGCCGAGTTTCGCGGCAAGGCGCTGGAGGTCACCGGTCCGATCTGACCCCGTTGACCGGAGAGGGCGGGCGCCGGTTGGTCGGCGGGCTGGACCCGGTGTTCCTCTTTGCCGACGAGCCGACCTTTCGCCTCGATCCTCTGACGCAACATCCTCTGACGCATCGCAGGTCATGCGCCTGTTGACCGATCTGGCACTGACGAAAGAGAGTGCCGTCCTGCTGGTCAGTCACGATCCGGACCTGATCGCCAAGGCTCTTGCCCAGAGCCTTTACAGGTGCGCAACCTGCACCAATGCGGAATGGGCGCTGCATCCCTGACCAAGCCGGGAGGTTCCCACATCCAGTGTCAGCACGTTGGGGTTGCCGTCAGGATCTATATTGCCGCCCGGGTCCCCGAACCAGGCCCCTGTGGGCAGCGCCACGACGCCCGGATTGATGTCACTGGAGACCGATGCCCTTGCCCGGCAGACGCCACGTGCGTTGAAGACCCGCAGCAGATCGCCCGTGTTGATGTCGCGCGCCGCTGCATCGTCCGGGTGGATGACAAGTGTTTCGGGCCGTGCGCCCTCCACATCGGCAAGCGCGGCCTCAAGCTGGCTGTGCAGCTTGTCCCCCGGCTGAGGCGAAACAAGGTGCAAGGGCGCCGCCGCGGTTGCGCTGCCCAGCCATTCGGACGGCGGAAACCAGATCGGATGACCGGGGCAATCGTCGTAGCCGAAACTGTCGATCGTTTCGGAAAAGACCTCGATACGGCCAGACGGGGTGCCCAGCCGGAAGGCATCGGGATCCTCGCGGAACGGCGCGAAAAACGTACGGTTCGGTCCTTCGGCCTGGATGGGAAGCCTGACCCAGTTACGCTCTTTCAAGGCCTCCAGATCGGGCACGTCGATGCCGGTATCTGCCGCTGCGGTCCGATACCCTGCGTAGAGCTTTCCGATCCATTCTGCCGACGTCAGACCTTCCGTGAACTGGTCGCCCACGCCGCAGCGGTCCGCAAGACCGCCGAAGATGTCGTAGTCGTCCCGTGCCTGACCCACGGGCGGGATCAATCGGGGCATATGGAACAGGTAGTCGTCCAGATTGGTGCGGCCGATATCCTCGCGCTCGTAGGGGGTCGTGGCGGGAAAGACGATGTCGGCGCGCTTGGCTGTCGCTGTCCACCACGGCTCGTTGACGATGATCGTCTCTGGTCGCTGCCAAGCCTCGTGCAGGGCGTTGAGGTCCTGGTGATGGTGGTAGGGATTGCCCCCCGCCCAGTAGATCAACCGGATATCGGGGTAGGTCTTTCGCTGCCCGTCGAAATCGTAGGGCTGTCCGGGATTGCGGAGCATATCGCCGATGCGCGCCACCGGGATCGTTTCTGCGACCGGGTTGGTCAGTTGCGGGAAGGTCATGCCGCGCAGCCCGATGAGCGACTTGCCCACGCCGCCGATCGCGCCGTACCCATAGCCCACGCCGCCGCCCGGCAGGCCGATCTGGCCAAGCATCGCGGCCAGGACAACCGACATCCAGTAGGGTTGCTCGCCATGTTCGGCACGCTGGAGGGACCAGGCCACGGTGATCAGCGTGCGGGTCGTGGCCATGCGCCGCGCGAGAGAGCGGATCGCCTCGGGGGCCACGCCACACAGGGGCGCCGCCCAGTCCGGCGTCTTGGGCACGCCATCGGTGGCGCCTATCAGGTAGGGGCGAAAACGGTCGTAGCCCACCGTGTGGCTGGCCAGGAAGACGCGATCGACAAGTCCCTCTTCCTCAAGAACACAGGCAAGTGCCAGCATCAGAGCGGTATCCGATCCGGGGCGGACAGGCATCCAGTCGCAGCCTTCGGGCGCGTCTGTGCGTTGCGGTCCGATGTTCACGCAGCGCATGCCTTTGGCCGCAAACCTGTCGAACCAGCCGGCGGTCTGGTGTTCGGTGATGCCGCCCATGCTGACTTGCGAGTTCTTCGGGTTGATCCCGCCGAACATCACCAAGGTCTCGGTGTGGTCGTGGATTGTCTGCCATCCGTCCTGATGCTCGTAAAGCAACTGCAGGAAATCCACGCCCAGCACATGTGGCATGATGGATTGCGCACACCCGGTGGAGTAGCTGCCGAAGGACGCGACATAGCCCCCGATGCAATTCAGAAACCTGTGCACCTGGCTTTGGGCATGATGGAAACGCCCGGCCGAGCCCCAGCCATAGGACCCGCCAAAGATCGCCGTGTTGCCATGTTTCTGGCGTATGCGGTCAATCTCTGCGGCCGCGATGTCGAGCGCTTCATCCCAGGGCAGTTCGACAAAGTCCTGCTCGCCACGTCCACCGCGCTCTCGCGTTTCGAGCCAGCCGCGCCGGAACGAGGGGCGGGTGACGCGTGTCTTGTGATGGACAGCGGCCGGGAGAACATCCGGGATCCGCGAGGGATGCGGGTCTTCGGAGAAGCCCCTTGTTGCGGTGATCCGATCACCCTCCACATCGACCTCGAACGCCCCCCAATGGCTGGAGGTTACCTTTGTCGATGGCGCGGATTTGTCGGCCATTTGCCTTCTCCATACAGGTGCAGGATTCTTGCCCGCCCGGACGTGTTAACACGACGTGGGCGCAGTTGCCCTATACTCTGCCATAACCGCAGGGGCATCTGCACCCGGTCTTTCGATGCTGTTTTCTTGTCGGACGAGGTCCGCACATTCGATGGTATTCCGTCTTGGCAAGCGCAACGCATGATCTCTTCGACATGCTCCGGCGTGGACTGTGCTGGCGGGCGCGATCAAAAAGGGCTGCGTGGGCAGCGATGGAGATTGAGCATGCCCAGTATCAGTGAAATCGGCTATGTCTGCGTCCGGCACCAATCATAACGCCGGGCAACTCTCGGCGCAGGCATGGGCCGCCAGGGCTACGCCTCCGGGGCCGCCAGCCAAGCGCGAGGCCGGGTTGGCCGTCGAGATCCGCAGCCGATGCCCCGTCTCCACTATGTTACGCCAGCCCTGGGGCGCCGAAGGGGTGCGATGGGACGTCCCCGATGCGCCGTTGGATCAACCCGGAGTCGGGCAGCAACCGGACATGTCCCCGATAGCCAGCTCGATGCCGTCGCCGATCATGTCGGCTAAACCGTCGGAGGCCTGGAGCCGCGGGGGGACGCGCGGGTTTTCGGCAAGGAAACGCGGCAGAACACGGCTGAGCGCAAACTGCGCGACTCCGACCGAACAGGACAGGGTGACAGTGCCCTCCAGCGCGATCTCGTCCCGGCGCACCGCCGCTTCGGCGGCCTCCATGCATACCTGCGCTATCTTGGCGTGACGAAACGCGGCCGCGTCGGCCTCCGTCAGCGACATCAGTCTTGAATCCTGGTTCAGGCACCGCGCTCCAAGCGCCTCTTCGAGGCTTTTGACCTGCCGGCTGATACGCGACTTGGGAATATCCAGCGTTCGCGCGGCGACCGAGTCCCGCTGTTTCTCGACGACCTGGACCAGGCAACGGGCCGGATTGAGGTCCGTTGTCCGGTCCCTATTTGCGGCCCTCGTTCCAGATACGGAACGAAGCTTTCCGAAATCTACGAATTTTCGCAGCTTCGTCCTGATCGAAGATTTGCACCTATCAAGGCAGGCGAACATGACCGTGCAACACAGAGTTCCAGACCATACATCCCTGGCCGCGATCACAGAACTTACGCAGCCATTTCCAGTTTCACTGCAGGGGATGATGCCACCGATGCCCATGCGGGGGCGTCCGTTGTTGTAGGACCAGGGCCAAAGGCTTGCGACGCGCCTATGCGGATGAGGCGGCGCTAAAAGCGGACCGGGCCGCGCAGCCTATGGTGGGCAACATCCGGGACGAGGCTGGCAATCCTTTACGGCGCGGAACGTGATGCGGCTCGACCGGCAAGGAATTGGCAGAAAGACGGATGTAGACTTGGCGCTTACGGCTCTGGAAGATGGCGACCGCTTGCGCCGGTGGACATCCGCTCACCAGGACGGGCCACATCGAGTCTCTGGACGATAGGCGCATGCTATCGAATTGGGGCCGCCAAGGGCTGACTATTTCTCCCTAATCGACGAATATATGCTTGGAGGCTTCATTGTAGACGTCTTGCAGATCGCCGGAACCTGCGGGCAAATTCGCCAAGCCAAATTTCTTGTCCCAAGGGGACACTGTGCTTGTCGCCACATACTTGAGAACCGAAAAAGCCGCAGGGGTGGAAACATAGTCGATCCGATCTTTCGGATAGTCCGATTGAAGATAATCCAGATTGACACTGCCCTGAGAATAATAAAGCGGAGACCCAAATGCTTCGTCCATCCTTGATTTTGGTATCTCCACAAGGATGTAAAAGGCCAGATCCGCGGTTGGCGTTCCATCCAGCAGCGTCGCGCTAGCCGAAAGCATTTCACCATGTTCAACGATCAAATCCCCCCTGACAAAGCCGGGATCGAGTGACAGGCTCTCTGAATTACCGCCACAGGTCTGATCCATCAGACGGACTTCTTTGCCTGGAACCGGTGTGCCCTCGGCGTCCACCGCGAAGATCTTGACGTCTTTCAAGACTTGCAAGGTAGGTGGCCGCGGAGAGAAATAGGCCGAGAACCCACGAATGACCAGGGGTTCTTGCTCATCCCAGGCTTTATACCAAGGGCGCCCCTCGGGCAGCAGTCGTGGCGCCGCCGGATATTGATCCAGATAGGGGACCCTAATAAACTTGTGCAGCTTCTGATCCTCCGCGGCTGGACGATAACTTATGCGCACCCGGACCCTGGTTGAATCCATATCATCCTGTTTGATCTCGTGGGGGTGATGCCGGGCAAAGTGTTGCGGTATCGACATGATCTCCTGCTCACTGAGAAATAGGGGGAGATCGTCCGGAAAATCCACAGTGCGGTAGAAACTTGAACTTTCCCTCAGGGAAACCGCCGCGCAATGCGCTTCCGACGGGCCCGGCAACATCTTTCCCTTACGCGCTCGGCCGTTTCCCGAAAAGTACAGGCAGCCATCCCCAAGGAGGAACGGGTAGTTGTCGATCTGCAGGTCTCTCACTTGAACTGCGATCTCGTGAATTGCTACATTGCAATTCGGCTTGAATAGAAATTCTTTGAGCCGATCATTATCGCCCGATTTCCAATTCTCAAAATTCTGGTCGTTGAGCCTTTGCCAGTCTTGCGAATTATAGAAATCTTCAGGGTGGCTTGCCTCGATAGACCAATATTTGGAGATGGCTATATTTGGCCGCCCCTCCTTGTGCATGAAAGTACCTTCAAGCTCCATTGTCCTGAGCTCCGGCAAGTCCGGGGCTGGGTGGTCAAACGAAACCTCGTTTCCAAAGCGGTCTCGGGGTACATTGCGTTTGATCCGAGTGACTTCTATCGAAGCTTCCCATCTCAATCGTATCTCCCGGATGTGCTCTTCATCGTAGAACTTTCGGATCAATGGGCCGTGCAATGCCTGCCGAACATAGTCCTTGGGAAGTCCAGCCCCGGCGAGTTTCAGGAAAGTATCATCAGTGTCTATCTCATCCAAACCGGCCTGATCCAAAAGCGAAACGCTCAATCCTATCCGGTCGGACAACGCTTTTCTTGTGGCGTCTCCCAAAGTGTCCGTTGCGACAAAATAGACTTCTCCAAATTTGGAAGGTGCAAAGGCAAGACCATTCTGAATCCTTTCCACTTTGCCAGGATCAATGCCGAGTGCGTTAATTGCTTGGGAACCGATCCAATATTGGAAGCTTTTGGGAGGGATGCTGGAACAGAAGGTCGCCGTTTCTAGACCGTCTCTGTCAAGTCCCAAGCGGCGCGAACGCCAAGCGAAGAAGCGCAAGTTTCTCAGGATTGGATCGCACAGGAACACGATAATTTTCGAACTCTTTCCCAAAGGGACGCCGTTCGCTGTTTCGGGTAATCCGGAAACGGACTCTTCGGTCAGTTTATCAACCCGGAGTACAGGCATGTTCGTGTCGGTCTGAACGTGAATGCTGCTGGCTCCAACGCAGCCAAAATCGCACAATACCAAGGTGTCGGCGGCACTAGCGTCGGCCATTTCAGACGTCTTTGGTGTCATACCTGTATCATGCGTGTTTCTGTGTCGAACCTTGGCGCCAAATCGATTCCATACACGATCGTAAATCGCATCGATCCTCCGGCGACCAAGTAGCCTTACGGCAACTTTTTTCGACTTTTTTCTGACACTCATTACGTGAACTCGATCTGGTTTTCTATTTCGAAGACGTCGCCTGAATTTTCCGGGTCAGCAGTCAATCGTCACCTGTCTTTTTCATGCAACTCTTCATCGCAAATGATCGCCTTCTGTTCAGAAAGCTCTTCTATCATCTCGTTCATACGGGCGGTGTGAACCTCTCCAGCCGCCAAAGGCGCATCATCGCCAGTGCTTGCAGAGCCCCGCACAAGGCGCTTGAGAAACACCCGCATGACATGCGCAACGCCATCTGGCGTGACCTGGCGCAGATCCGGTGCGAAATAAGCGCCGCGATTATAGGCGCCTGTGATGATCTCGAACGACGGGAAGTACTGGACGTTGTGGAACTGCCTCGAAACGTCTTCGGCGGCGGCCCTCAGGACCGATTTGCTGTAGCAGGTCGCACTCAGAGCGTCGGCTTCGGAGTAGGTGGCGATAAGCGGCACCGGCGACACCGTGAAAATCACCTTTGCCTTTGGGTTGATTGTCTCCAGCGCCGCCAGGAAGGCGAGAAGATCATCTTTGACCTCGGCGTATCCCAGATTCCGAAACTCGAAATTGGCCGGGTTCGCAGCCGAGGTGACGCTGCCTGGCGTGACCGGAAATGCGGCCCCGTCGCGACGATCGAACCAGCCTTCGGTCAGGCCCAGGGTGAAAACGAAAACATCCAGGGTTTCCAGCATCTGGCGGACATGGGCCATGTGCGTTTCCCGCGCGGTCTCGACGGCGGCAACCGAGGCAAATGTTTCGCCGATGTTGGGGCGAAACGGATCTATGTAGCCGTCTTTGACGCGCCAGGCCGTCTCGATCGGGGTAAACCTTCCGTAGGCCCGATCGACCTGTTGTCTCAATTGGCGTGTAGAGTAGATATTGCCGTACCGGGCGCTGAAGAGACCATAGCCGCGCGCGTCGGCCGTTTCTTTGTCCATGCCGTCGGGCGCAGGCTCGGCAACGTAATAGGTCAGGCCACTCTTGACGAGCGCCTTGGCCACATGCTGTGCGAAACAACTACCTGCAGTGGCGACCCGACTCTTGGCATCGATTATGGGTGTCAGATCGTGACCCGGCGAGACGTCTGCAGGAGACAGTCGTGCGACAGAGCGTGACCAAAAGCGATGCGCCGGAATTTTGGTGTATGGATTGGTTGTTGGCTCTGGCTTGCGGTCCGACCACTCGCGAAGAGCCATGTCAAAACGCTCCAGGTCCCGCTGCGGAATTTCCACTGCGTCGCCGGCCTTCTGCAGCCGGTGATAGATACCGGCGACCATTTCAGGCAAGGTGCGCAATCGCGGGCCGACCTTGTAGATTTGGTCGGGACGGTCCAGGCGGTTGGTTGCCATCGGGTGGTTGAGGCTGGGCATCCGGTCATTCGCGGCCAGGGGGTCGGGGAGGAGGTCCGAGAGGCAGGCGGCGGGCAGCTCGAGTTCGAGCGGTTCAAGAACAGACCTCAGTATGTCTTCGACCACGAAGGACCTGGGGTGATTGCCGGTGAAGAAGAACACGCCGCGATCGAACCAATGCGCAAAGTGCGCCTCCGGATTGGTCATGTTCCTGGACAGGTCTTTCAGGAAGAGTTGTTTGAGCGCTGCGAATTCAGACCGATACCCCATCAGGTCGAGAAACTCGGGGTTGTAGAGCCGGCAGGTTTCCGCTTGCGGGAGCCCCCTTTTCCAAGCGGTTGCCATGATACGCGGGATATTGCCCCACCCGCCTCCCGCGGCGTGAGAGCTGGGCACAATGGCCAGGCGATCCGGTGTGAAGCCATTGAAAACGATGTAGGGGAAGATCAGGCAACGTGGATGCGCCGAGACCCTGTCCCAGAGTTGTGGCAGTCTGCGCTGGACCCCCTGTGCGAGAATGACATCGTACCGCTGGATGGCTTCTTCCGTAACGGTCTCGGCTGTCTGTGCGGTGGGAACGATATGATCCACCTCATGGCCAATGGCCTCAAGTACTTGCTTGATGACCAAGCCGTTGCAGTTTGCGAGAGCCAGGATTTTCACGAAAAAACATCCATTTGGTTGGGCGTGGGCAGGATCTGGATCCCGCGGGTTTATGGCGCGGGCTATCGTCCCATGACTGTTGGAAAGAGCGTGGGCGAAACCGTGACCGGTTCAGGCTTGACGCTTGCATTTTCAGCGATCCTTGCGGGCGAAAAAGGTCGAGCCATCACCATGTTGCACACCCTCACTTTTTCACTCAATGGAATTGAGATGTGTTTTCCAAGATCCCTCACGAACAGAGGGTTTGCAAGCAGGTCTTGGCCTTGTGTCATGCCCCAGCACAAGGTTCGCAAGGCAAGTGCATGATACGTCCTCAGGAAAAACGATCCTGGATAGAGGACAAGCCGAGCCAACCCGCCATAGGGGGTGCATCAAGCGATGAGAATCAGCGGCCACAAATGCCTATCCGCTCGCGGCGAAACCTCCTCGGAACAGGTGGCCCGCCAATTCAAACGGAGCCGTGCCGCCTCCGTCCAGCCGCTTCTGCAAAGCCTGACCGCCCTGGGGCCGGCGCGCATTGACGACAAGGGCCGCTTTGCGCTGTGACTGTGCGTTCGGTCAGAACATGCTATCCTTTGATATCAAGGCACTGACCCGGCTTTGGGTGCGCAATAAATCAAACGGATCAAGATGCCCGGACCCGAGCCGCACGCCTTCTGGATTGTCGATAGCGACCCACGACGCCCCCGCGCCAGCTATCATTCGTATCTTTGGACCGGCAACGGCGGGAACCGAAAAGCACGCGCGATTGCCATTCTGAAACGCCTGATGTGGCGGGACTGGTATTGCCGCTGCTGCGGTGACGATCTGCCCGACTATGTGCGCGCAGATGCCCGGTTTTGCCGCGAAGCCTGCCGCGAGTTTTAGAAGGTCCAGAGCCAAACCGTCACAAAGCAAGAGAGATTCACTCAGCAGCCTGCTTCTTCGACAATCTTTACAAGGTCTTTCATCACCGCTTCCTGCAGTCGCTTTAGACGCTCAACTTTCAAAGTAATCATGCCTAACGAGGCCGCTTCGGGGTAGGCAAGCTCTGCCTTGATGGTCGCTGACCTGATCTCAGTACCAAGTTTGATTGCAGCGCGCCCGGAAATGGCTGCCATCCGAGCTGCCTCTTCCACGGGTTCACAGTCCTGTGCAGCCACGGGAGCTGCTATCAGAGGAAGCACGAACGATATTCTCGTCATGAGGTTCCTTCCAGACACAAACCAACTTCTCAGATTGGGCCTACTTGTCCCTTGAGGGCAGTTTCTGAAATATCTTGAAAAACAATCAATTTTTTCTGCCGGGACCGGCGCTGACTTCAACTGCCCGGCAATCGAACCCGATTTTGTGGATGTGAGCAAAATGCTCCCCGCGCCGGTTCCTATGCCGAAAGCTGGCAGGATTGAGCCCCCCACGTGGCGCATCGCTTTGCGTTCAAGCGCAATTGGGATGGTGGTGCTTTGGCGGGTACGCCCGCCGGAGGCGGCTTTTTCTTTTTAAGTTCAGGGATTTATGGCGGAGAGACAGGGATTCGAACCCTGGGACCCCGTGAAGGGTCAACGGTTTTCGAGACCGCCCCGTTCGACCACTCCGGCACCTCTCCGCGGGGGTCTGGGTAGAGGGGCGTTTAGCCAATTCGCCAGCGGGGCGCAACAGCCAAATCACAAGTTTTTCCGATGCCGGTGAAAGACCTCGCGGGTGTCGTGATTGTGACGGCGTCATCCCGCCCGCAACCCGCGCAACAGTTGTTGTGGGCGCGGCTCTGCTCTACCACTGAAAGGGCTCAGACCCGCGCGAGGACAGAATGACCACAACCGCCCCGATTTCGAACGCTGTGACGGCCCGGCGCCTGTTCCCGGCGTTGCTGGCATGGCTCACCTGCCTTTGCATGGCGCTGCCGCTGCGGGCCGAACCGATCGACGAACTGGTCGAGGCGCTGCAGATCGACTCCATGATCGAGGTGATGCGGGTCGAGGGGATGGCCTACGGGGAGGAACTTGCCGAAGAGATGATCCCCGGTGGCAGCAACCTCGCCTGGCAGGACTTGCTGGAGCAGATCTATGATGCCGGAAAGATGCGCACGATTGTCCGCCAGGGCTTTGCCGAAGTCATCGAGGACAGCGACCCGGCGCCGCTGATCGCCTTTTTCTCCTCTGACCTGGGGCAGAAGATCATCACCCTGGAACTGGAAGCGCGGCGCGCGATGATCGATGACGAGGTCGAAGAGGCCGCGCGTCAGGCCTATCTGGATCTCAAGGGCAGCGAAGACCCGCGCCTGGATCAGCTGCGCCGCTTCGTCGTTGTGAACGACCTGCTTGAAACCAACGTGACCGGTGCGCTGAATGCCTCGTTCCGCTTCTATTCCGGGCTGGTCGACGGCGGCGGGCTGCAGATGGCCGAGGGCGATATCCTGGCCGATGTCTGGAGCCAAGAAGAGGAAACCCGCGAAGACACGCGCGAATGGCTGTTCGCCTATCTGCTGCTGGCCTACGAACCGCTAGAGGACGACGAACTGGAGGCCTATATCGCCCTGTCCGAAACCACGCAGGGACGGGCCTTGAACCGCGCGTTGTTTGCCGGCTTCAACGACATGTATAACGAGATTTCCTACGCGCTGGGGCTGGCGGCCTCGCGGCAGATGCAGCAGCAGGATCTCTGAGGCCGCTCAACGCAACAATGCCTTGACAACCACGGGTGTTGCGGACCATAAGCCGCGCACGACAGGACGGGGCTTATGGCCCCGCCTTTTGTTTTTGTTCAATGATCGTCCATAAGGACGCGCTGTTCGAGGCGGGGCAGGGTCCCCATCAACGCCGGCACCGGGACGTCCCGGGCGGGGCCACAGAACGCGGCAGAAAAGGAATGACGCACCATGTTCGCGGTGATGAAAACCGGCGGCAAACAGTACAAGGTCCAGTCGGGCGATACGCTCCGGGTGGAAAAGCTGGCCGCAGACGCGGGTGAAACCGTGCAGTTCAACGACATCCTGATGCTGGGCGGCGACACCACCGTCGTGGGCGCGCCCTTCGTGGCCGGCGCCGCCGTGCAGGCCGAGGTCATCGACCAGGTCAAGGGTGACAAGCTGATCCACTTCGTGAAGCGCCGCCGTAAGCACAGCTCGCAGCGGACCAAAGGCCACCGCCAGAAGCTGACGCTGGTCCGCGTGACCGAGATCCTCGCCGAAGGCGCAGACGCCACGGGTGTCAAGGCCGCCCTGGGCGCCGGTTCGGCTCCGAAGGCAGCGGCCCCGGCCGCGGCCCCCAAGGCAGCAGCAGCCCCCGCAGCGGTTGAATCCGGCGACGACCTGACCCAGATCACTGGTGTCGGACCCGCCGCAGCCAAGAAACTGGCCGAAGCCGGTATCACCACTTTCGCCCAACTGGCGGCCGTTGACCCCGAGGCCTTCGAGGCCACCAAGGTCAAGCCCGAGTGGGTCGAACAGGCCAAGACCCTGGCCTGAGTCAGTTAAGGAGAGAAACGAATGGCACATAAAAAAGCAGGCGGTTCCTCCCGCAACGGTCGCGACTCTGCCGGACGCCGTCTTGGCGTCAAGCTGTACGGCGGTCAGGCCGCGATCCCGGGCAACATCATCGTGCGTCAGCGCGGCACCAAGTTCTGGCCGGGTGAAGGCGTGGGCATGGGCAAGGATCACACCATCTTTGCAACCTCCGAAGGCGCCGTGACCTTCCGCAAGGGCCTCAAGGGCCGCACCTTTATTTCGGTCCTGCCGGTGGCGGAAGCCGCGGAATAACGCCGAGATCAGTGTCACGGAAACGGACAGGGGATCGGCGGCACCGCCGGTCCCCTTCGCTGTTTCCGGGTGCTTGTTTCCCAGGCCCGGTGACGGGTCCCCGGATCGGTCACGCCAATGACAAATTGACCTGCGAGGAACAGGCAGAGCCGATCCCGTCCGCTGCACGAGAGGAGAGTGCACATGGGCCTAGATGCAACTCACGACCAGCCCGTCGTCAGGACCGACCGGTTCGATCTGCGCCCCGTGCGCCGGTCCGACATCGGCTTGATGGAGCTCTACACCGGCGATGAACGGGTCGCCCGGATGACAACCTCCATCCCGCATCCGCTGCCGCCAGGCGCGGCAGAGGCCTTTGTCACCCGTGTCACCGCCGCCGAAAGGCACGAAGACGTCTGGGCGATGGATGCCACCAAGGTGGGCGGGTCAGAACTGATGGGCGTGATCGCGCTGGAGCGGATGGACCGCAACCAGTCCGAGGTGGGGTACTGGGTGGCGCCGGCCTTCTGGAACACCGGTCTGGCCTCCGAGGCGGTCCGCGCCCTGGTCGAGGCCAACCCGATGGGCAATGCCACGATGTTTGCCAGCGTCTTCCAGGACAATGCCGCCTCGGCCCGTGTTCTGGTGAACTGCGGGTTCGAATACATCGGGGATGCCGAGGCCTATTCCGTGGCCCGCCAGGCCAAGGTGCCAACCTGGACCTATATCTGCAAGCTGGCCTGAGGCGTCCCGCAAGGCCCGCTTGAGCGCCGGGGGAAACCCCGGTAAACCGCCGCCTGTCTCTCGCCGAAAGCCCCAATCATGAAATTCCTCGATCTCTGCAAGGTCTACATCCGCTCCGGTTCCGGCGGGAACGGGTGCGTCAGCTTCCGCCGTGAAAAATTCATCGAATACGGCGGGCCGGACGGGGGCGACGGCGGCCGCGGCGGTTCTGTCTGGGCCGAGGCGGTGGACGGGCTGAACACGCTGATCGATTTCCGCTATCAGCAGCACTGGTTCGCCCAGAACGGCCAGGCGGGCAAGGGCCAGAACCGCACCGGCGCCGATGGCGACAACATCCTGTTGCGGGTGCCCGTGGGCACCGAAATCCTCGAAGAGGACGAAGAGACCGTCATCGCCGACCTGACGGAGCTGGGCCAGCGCGTGCAGCTGGCCAAGGGCGGCAATGGCGGCTGGGGTAACCTGCGGTTCAAGACCGCCACCAACCAGGCGCCCCGCAATGCCAACCCCGGCCAGGACGGGGTTGAACGGACGCTTTGGCTGCGGCTGAAACTGATCGCGGACGTCGGGCTTCTGGGTCTGCCCAATGCGGGCAAGAGTACCTTTCTGGCCGCGACGTCCAACGCCCGGCCAAAGATCGCGGATTACCCCTTTACCACGCTGCACCCGAACCTGGGCGTCGTCTCTGTCGACAATACCGAATTTGTCGTGGCCGATATCCCCGGGCTGATCGAGGGCGCGCATGAAGGCCGGGGCCTGGGGGACATCTTCCTGGGCCATGTCGAACGGTCGGCGGTTCTGCTGCATCTGGTCGATGGCACCTCGGGCAGTCTGATCGAGGATTACCAGACCATCTGCAACGAGCTGGACGCCTATGGCGCCGGTCTGTCCGACAAGCCTCGTGTGACCGTCCTGAACAAGATCGACGCGCTGGATGCCGAGGAACGCGAATTCCTCAAGGAGGAACTCGAGGCGGTGGGGGCTGAAAACGTCATGCTCATGTCCGGGGCCTCGGGCGAAGGCGTGACCGAGGTTCTGCGCGCGCTGCGTCCGCATGTCGAGGCCCGCCGCGCGGCGGACCGGCCCGCGGACCCCGAGGAGGACGGGACATGGCAGCCCTGACCGAGGCGCGCCGGGTCGTCATCAAGATCGGCTCGGCCCTGCTGGTGGATCGCGTCACCGGCGATCTGCGCCGCAGCTGGCTGGATGCCATCGCCGAGGATATCGCCGCGCTGAAAGCGCGCGGGGCCGATGTGGTTCTGGTGTCGTCCGGATCTATCGCGCTTGGCCGTGGCATCCTTCGGCTGCCGCCCAGCGTGCTGCCGCTGGAACAATCCCAGGCGGCCGCTGCCGTCGGCCAGATCCACCTGGCCCGTGCCTGGCAAGAGGCGCTGGCGCCGCATGGGCTGACCACGGCCCAGGTGCTGGTCACATTGGAAGACAGCGCCGACCGCCGTCGCTATCTCAATTCCCGCGCGACGCTGGAAACCCTTCTTGGGTTTGGCGCCGTGCCCATCGTGAACGAAAACGACACCGTGGCCACGGACGAGATCCGCTATGGCGACAATGACCGTCTGGCCGCGCAGGTGGCCGTGACCGTGGGCGCGGACCTGCTGGTGCTGCTGTCGGACGTCGACGGGCTTTACACAGGCAACCCGAACAGCGATCCCGAGGCGCAACGGCTTGATACCGTGTCCGAAATCACGCCCCAGATCGAGGCGATGGCGGGCGATGCGGGGTCCGGTCTGTCCAAGGGCGGGATGAAAACCAAGGTCATGGCGGCCAAGACGGCGACCGCCTCGGGCTGTGCCATGATCATCATGCACGGGGCCGAGCTGCATCCGCTGAAACGCCTGACCGATGGCGCGCCTTCGACGCTGTTCACACCGCATCTCGATCCGCATGCCGCGCGCAAACGCTGGATCGCGGCGATGAAACCGCAGGGCACGCTGCGCGTCGACGAGGGCGCGGCGCAGGCGCTGGCCTCGGGCAAATCGCTGCTGCCGGCGGGATTGCGCGCGGTCGAAGGCGATTTCGGGCGCGGTGAGCCGGTGACGATCCGGACCGTGAACGGCCTGACACTGGGGCAGGGGCTGACCCGCTACACTGCCTCTGAGGCCACGGCCATTGCCGGCCATCACAGCCGCGACATCGAGGGCATCCTGGGCTATCCAGGCCGCGCCGTGCTGATCCACCGCGACGACATGGCGGTGTGACGGGTTTCTTTGACCCGCCTCACCGATCTCACTAGTAAAGACGCAGACACTTCTGGCCAGAGGGTTCTTCCCATGAAAGATCTCGATAACATCCCCGCCCTGATGCAGGACATCGGTGAAAAGGCGCGTGCCGCCGCCGCGGAGTTGGCCTTTGCCCCAGCCGAGGCAAAGCGCAAGGCGCTGGAGATCGCGGCGGACAAACTGTGGGAGGCGCGCGCGCAGGTCATCGAGGCGAATGCCCGCGACCTAGATTTCGGTCAGGAAAAGGGCCTGAGCAAGGCCATGATGGACCGGCTGATGCTGGACGAGGCACGCATTCAGGGGATCTGCGACAGCCTGCGGTCCGTCGCGGCACAGGAGGATCCCGTGGGCAAGGTGCTGGAGGAATGGGACCGTCCCACCGGCCTGCACATCCAGCGCGTGCGTACGCCCCTGGGCGTGGTCGGCGTGATCTATGAATCGCGGCCCAACGTGACGGCGGATGCAGGCGCGCTCTGCCTCAAGGCGGGCAATGCCGTGATCTTGCGCGGCGGGTCCGAGAGTTTTCATTCCTCGGGGGCAATCCATGCTTGCCTGGTCGAGGGGCTGCGCGCCGCCGGCCTGCCGGAAGCAGCGATTCAGTTGGTGCCGACGCGCGACCGTGCCGCCGTCAGCGAGATGTTGAAGATGACCGACACCATCGACGTGATCGTGCCGCGCGGCGGCAAGGGACTGGTCGGCCTGGTTCAGCGCGAGGCGCGGGTGCCGGTCTTTGCCCATCTCGAGGGCATCGTGCATATCTACATCGACAAGGAGGCCGATCCGGTCAAGGCGCTGTCGGTCGTGCGGAATGCCAAGACGCGGCGTACGGGGATCTGCGGCGCAGCCGAATGCCTGCTGATCCACCGCGACGTGGCCGAGACCATCGGCCAGGGCGTGATCCGCGCGCTGCTGGACGCGGGTGTCGAAGTGCGTGCGGATGCCGAGTTGCAGACGATACCGGGCACCGTGCCTGCCGGGGCAGAGGATTGGGGCCAGGAATACCTGGACAGCATCATCGCCGCGCGCGTGGTCGACGATATCGATGACGCCATCGCCCATATCCGCAAGTACGGCTCGAACCACACCGACGCGATCCTGACCGAGGATGACGCGGCAGCCGCACGTTTCTTCGAGAGACTCGATTCGGCGATCCTGATGCGCAATGCCTCGACCCAGTTCGCCGATGGCGGCGAGTTTGGCATGGGCGCGGAAATCGGCATTGCCACTGGCAAGATGCACGCGCGCGGCCCTGTGGGTGCCGAGCAGCTGACCAGCTTCAAGTATCTTGTGACCGGTGACGGAACGGTGCGGGCCTGAGGCCCGCACGCTTGTGCAGGATCAGGCGATCTTGATCGTGATGGATTCGGTTGTCGGGGTGGCATAGACTTTCTGCCCCGCCGCGTCGGCCTGGATCGGCAAGAGCACGAAATGTACGCGGTCGGCCCCGGGCCATTCGGACGGGGCATTGCCGTTCAGGTGAGCCCAGAGCTGCGGGTCAGCGGCGACGCGCGGGCCGGTGGCATGGATTGTCCACCCCGCTGAATCACGATCGACACGCAGGGAGCCGCCATGCGGAAGCGCACTTTCGCAGCAGAGATAGGCGAGGAAGGCCAGTTGGACCTGGATCCGGGGCAGATCCTCCTGCGGGGTCCAGTCAACCTGCAGCCTGCCACCCTTGCCCAGGGCGGCCAGGGTGGACGCGATCTCTCTTTGGCCCATCATCTGCTGTTCACCGGCCTGACCAAAGGCGACACGAAAGAAGCGGATGCGCGCCGCGGCGCTTTCGCAGCTATCCTGGATCAGCGCCATTTCCGGGCTCAGATCGGTGGGCCCGGCAAGGGCGATCAGCTCCAGCCCGTTCTGGATGGCGCCGATGGGACTGATAAGGTCGTGGCACAGTCGCGATCCGACGAGGGCCGCGAGTTGGGCTTGGGACTGGGACATGGCAAACTCCGATCTGGAGGGTACAGGAATGAAAGAACTCAACTCTTTACTCGAACCCGGAATGCTGGTGCGGCATCCGGATCAGCCCGACTGGGGCACAGGGCAGGTGCAGTCCAACATCGGAGGCCGCATCACCGTGAACTTTCGGGAACAAGGCAAGGTCGTGCTGGACAGTGAGCGGGTCACGTTGCTCCCCGTTCATGATGGTTAACCTAGTCGGCCACAGGTTGATGAATGGTTAACCAAGGATAGGTCATGACCGCAAGCGTTGCACTCGTTGGCCCGCTTGCCTATGACCGTCCGGCAGGTCCGACCGCAGCGCTTGGGAGAGATGACAGTGACAGAGGCCTTCTCGGTCCGGCTGGCGAAAGATGCCGAGGATATCGCCGCGGCTCAACGCCTGCGCTACGAGGTCTTCGTGACCGAGCTGGGGGGCGACGGAGCGCTGGTCGATCACGAGGCGCGGCTGGAACGCGACCGGTTCGATCCCTTTTTCGATCATCTCCTGGTCTGCGATGACAGCAAGGGCGGCGCCGTGGTCGGTGTCTACCGCCTTTTGCGCGACGATCAGGCCGCCGAGGCCGGGCAGTTCTACTCCGAGGACGAGTACGACTTGACCGCGTTGCGCAACAGCGGCCGCCGCCTGCTGGAGCTGGGCCGCTCCTGCCTGCATCGTGACTACCGGGGCGGGGCAGCCATGTTCCACCTTTGGCAGGGGTTGGCGAGTTATGTTCTGGACCACGGGATCGAGGTTCTGTTCGGTGTCGCCAGTTTTCACGGTACGGATGTCGACAAGCTGGCCGAACCCCTGTCGCTCTTGCACCATCGCCACCTTGCACCGCCCGAACTGCGCCCGAGGGCGCGCGCCTTCCAGTCGATGAACTTGCTGGCCGAAGACCAGATCGACCGCCGCCGCGCCATGTTGCAGGTGCCGGCGCTGATAAAGGCCTACTTGCGGCTGGGAGGATGCGTGGGCGAGGGCGCCTTTGTCGATCATTCCTTCAACACGGTGGATGTCTGCCTGGTGATGGACACCGCACGGATGACCGACCGGCAGCGCGCGCTTTATACCCAGGAACGCGCCACGTGAGGCGGTCATGAGCCAGACCTGGAACGGCGCCGAGCCGCCGGACTGGCCCCCGATCGGCACGGCAGGATGGGTGCGCATCGCATGGCGGGCACCGCTCATGGCCCTGGTGATTTTTGGATGCCTCGGGATCCTGTTGCTCGTGCGCCTTGTCGAACGGCCGCTGTGCGGGGCTGGGCGGCCCGTGACGCCGCATATCACCCGGTTCGTCTGTCGCACCGTCCTGTTGATCATGGGATTGCCGGTCGAAATGCGCGGGCAGCGCATGAAAGGCCCGGGCGCCATCGTGGCCAACCATACGTCCTGGCTCGATATTTTTGTCCTGAACAGCCGCAAGACCATCTATTTCGTCTCCAAGGCCGAGGTGGCGGGATGGCCCGGCATCGGGTGGTTGGCACGGGCGACAGGCACGCTGTTCATCAACCGCGACCGGCGCGAAGCCCAGGCACAAGCGCGGGCTTTCGAGGACCGCCTGCTGAACGGGCACCGTTTGCTGTTCTTCCCCGAGGGCACCTCGACCGACGGGCTGCGGGTCCTGCCGTTCAAGACGACACTTTTCGCAGCCTTCTATTCCGAAAGGCTGCACCACAAATTGCAGGTTCAGCCGGTGAGCGTGGTCTATCATCCCCCCGAGGGCGCGCATCCCCGGTTCTATGGCTGGTGGGGCGACATGGAATTCGGTGCCTCGCTGCTGCAGATCCTGGCGGCGCCGCGACAGGGCCGGGTGGTGCTGAACTACCATCCGCCGGTCCGGGTGGATGATTTCCCCAATCGCAAGAGCCTGGCCCATGCGCTGGAGATCCGGGTGCGCGAGGGGCACATGGCGGAACTCGGGCCAGTGCCGCCGGATCTGTCGAGCGGAGAGTGAACGCGTCTCGGCGGGGCGTTCGGGACTCGGCCCCTATTCAGGGACCATCGCCCGCCCGCCACCCCTCGAATGAGGCGTCTGTCCCGGCTGTTCGGGAACACCGGAGAGTTGGGTAGGCTTCCGGACTCACCCGGAAACAGGCCCTTCGGCGTGGTGGTCAGCCTCGCATGGCGTCGCGCAGGGTCTTGAGCGCGGCGAGTGCGTCCTCCTCGCGCCAGATTTCCTCGCCGATGGCAAAGAAATCCGTGACCGGGGCGAGGCTGCGGACAAGCTCGGGCGTCAACCCGCCTTCGGCCACGACGGGCACCTCGATCATTTCGCTCCACCAGGCGAAAAGCTCGTGGTCGGCCACTTCACCATCACCCAGGGCGCCGGAGACCGGGCCGAAGGCAACGTAATCCGCGCCGTGTTCGCCGGCGGTCATGCCGTCATGGCGCGACTGGCGGCACCAGGCGCCGACGATGGCATCGGGGCCCAGCGTCTTGCGCGCCGTGCGCACCGAACGGGCGCCGTCGACAAGGTGAACGCCGTCGAGGCCCAGTCGATCGGCCAGCATGACATGGGTGTCGATCACCAATGCCACGTCGACCCGGTGTGCGACGTCACGCACGGCATCCGCGGCCCGCATCAGCCGGTCCTCGTCGCGGGTGGCGAGGCTCAGGCGCAGGCAGGCGGTCTCGACCCCGTCCAGCACACGGGACAACCGATCGGGAAATGTGCCCAGGTCGAACTCTGGCGGCGTGATCAGGTAGATCTGCGGGGCATCGGGGTCTTGGGTCGTCATGGTGCTCTCCTGAACCGAAGGTCCTCATAACGCGGCTTTGCCGCCATTGCACCCGGGTTTTTCACGTCCCGGCAAGGCTTGCCCCCGGCGCAGCGGGGCATTACCCCTCCGCCGATCCAGACGGAGAGAGCGACATGGCGACAGGCACCCCCCAACCGGCTTTCGTGCTGGTGCGGCCCCAGATGGGCGAGAACATCGGCGCGGCGGCGCGGGCGATGTGGAATTTCGGTCTGGACCGTATGCGGATCGTCGATCCGCGCGACGGCTGGCCCAACCAGAAGGCGGTGGCCATGTCGAGCGGTGCCGGGCGCCTGCTGGACGAGGCGCAGCTCTCCGACGGGCTGCCGGACGCCATCGGGGATTGCTCTTTCGTGCTGGCCACCACGGCCCGGCCCCGCGACCTGACCAAGACGATCTGGACGCCCGAGGCGGCGATGGCGGAATGCGCGCGCCGAATCGCGGGTGGCGAAAAGGTTGCGGTGATCTTTGGCCCGGAACGCGCCGGGCTGGAAAACGAGGACATTGCGCCCTGCAACGGGATCATCTCGGTGCCGGTGAACCCCGAGTTCGCCTCGCTCAACCTGGCACAATGTGTCCTGCTCTGTGCCTACGAGTGGCGGCGGGCCAGCGAGGACATGCCCGAGGTCGCCGAGTCCCTCGCCGGAACCGAGCTGGCCTTGCAGCACGAGGTTGCTCACCTTGCACGCCATTACGAGGAGCGGATGGAAGAGGCGGGTTTCTTCTATCCCGCGCACAAGGCCGAGAGCATGAAGGTCAACCTGCGCAACATGTGGTCGCGCCTGCCGCTGACCCGGGCCGAGGTGCAGATGCTGCACGGGATGATGCGCCAGGTGGTCCGCTGGAGAGACAAAAAAACGGACTGATCCGTGGGGGATCAGTCCGTCAGAAGGCCGAGCCGGCCAGGGAGGACAACCGGCGCCGGGGTGGGCCGCGGTCAGTAGTTGCCGCCGCCCGAATAGCCACCCGAGTAGCCCTTCTTCTTGGGCGGGGTGTAGGTGTTCTTCGGCGCGGTATAGGTGTTTTTCGGCGGCGTGTAGGTGCAGGCGTAGTTCAGAATGTAGTCGCCATGCACCCAGTAATACTGGCCCTGGTACTGGATCTGCACCCAGCCATACTGCGTGTCGTAGGTGTCGAGCGCCGTGCAGGGGCTGAAGGTGCCCGCGACCGGGTAGTTCTGGCCCGGACCGGTGCGGTAGTTCAGGTGGTTCTGGCCAACCCAGGCCTGCCCGGCCGAGGCGGCGGAGGCGGCGAGCGTTGCGGCGGCGACGGCGGCGGAGATGAGGAAGGTCTTCATGGGATAGGTCCTTTGGGGTCTATGGTCGTCTGAGAAGATCGGGTGATTGTTTATTCGTTAACCTGTGGACCCAACGTAAACCGTGCCCGCTTTCGCGATAAGTCAGGCATTCCTGACCGCCTTTGCAGCCTGCTCTGGAAGGCCGCTGTGGTCCCGAAACGAAAAAGACCGATCCGCGAGGGGATCGGTCCGGGAGGAGAGGCGCCGGTCCGGGAGGAGAAGACCGGCGCCGAGGGGGAGGAAGAGATCAGTAGTTGTAATAGTGGTTCTTCTTGTGACCCCAGGTCTTCTTCTTGGGCGCCCAGTGGCAGGATTGGTTGCTCAGATACTTGGACGAGACCCAGTAGTAGTTGTGCTGAAACTTCACCTTGGCCCAGCCGTGCTTGTAGGCGACGATGTGGACCGGCGTGCAGGGATTGAAGACGCCAAGCACCTGGTAATGCGTGCTGGGGCCCGAACGCGCGTTCAGGGGCGTGTGGCCGACCCAGGCCTGGGTGGCCGAAGCGGCCGAGGCGGTCATTGCGGTTGCGGCGACGATGGCGGAGAGAATGAGCTTTTTCATCGGTCTGGTCCTTTGAACTAAGTCTTTGATCTATGGTGCTTGCTTGTCTTGCTGGTCGTCTTGTTCCGTGACACCAACCTACGGCTTTCGCGGTTCCGGCATAAGTCAGGCATTCCTGACGGAGGTATTCCCGACCCTGTGATGCGGATGGCCTCGATCTATTGGCGCCTGAGAGCTTGCGGCGGTTCAGGCAAGAAAAAACGGACCGATCCGTGGGGGATCGGTCCGCGAGGGGAGGTGGCGCCGGACAGGGAGGAGGAACCGGCGCCCCGGGAGGAAGAGATCAATAGTTGTAGTAGTGGTTCTTGTGACCCCAATGCTGCTTCTTGTGCCCCCAGTGCTGTTTCTTGGGGGTCCAGTGGCAGGCGTGGCCCTGAACGTAGTCGGCTTTCACCCAGTAGTAGTTGTGGTTGAAGTAGACTTTGTACCAGGTCGGGTTGCCATAATAGTCGCGGGTGAACTTCACCACGTGCACCGGGGTGCAGGGCTTGAACACGCCCAGCTTGTGGTACTGGACACCGGGGCCCGAACGGGCGTTCAGATGGTTGTTGCCGATCCAGGCCTGGGTGGCCGAAGCGGCCGAGGCGGTCATTGCGGTTGCGGCGACGATGGCGGAAAGAATGAACTTTTTCATGGGTCTGGTCCTTTGGGTCGATGGTCTGGCGGGGTCTGTTGTCTTCGTTAACCTGTGCCATCAATTTACGGATCACCCCCGCGTTTCATAAGTCAGGCATTCCGGACGGAGGTATTCCGGACCCCGCGACATGCCGCAGGGGGGCCGCTTGAAGGCCCCGGTCGGGCGCTCTACTGTCCGGTCAAATTTCCGGAGGCTGGGATGGCAGAGAAACGCAAGCTGTTCGAAGAAGTGGGCGAGGGGGCGCAGAAACCGGCGGCCCCGGCGGGCGGCATGATCGACGCGGGAAAACGAGGGGCGCGCGGTGCCGTGCGCCTGTGGCTGATGCTGTTGTTCCTGCTCGTGATGGTGATGATCGCGGTCGGCGGGATGACACGGCTGACGGATTCCGGCCTGTCGATCACCGAATGGAAACCGCTCACCGGCGCGCTGCCCCCGATGAGCGCCGAGGTCTGGGACGCCGAGTTCGAGAAATACAAGCAGATCCCCGAGTACCAGCTGCAGAACAAGGGCATGTCCCTGTCAGAGTTCAAGGCGATCTACTGGTGGGAATGGGGCCACCGTCAGCTGGGCCGGGTCATCGGCCTTGTCTGGGCGCTGGGGTTCTTCGGCTTTCTTCTGGCCAAGGCGATCCCGCCGGGGTGGACGGGGCGCTTGCTGGGCCTCGGGGCCCTGGGCGGGCTGCAGGGCGCCATCGGCTGGTGGATGGTGTCCTCTGGCCTGGGCGGCGAGATGCTGGACGTGGCCTCTTATCGGCTTGCCACGCACCTGGGGCTGGCCTTTGTCATCCTCGGGCTGATCGCCTGGTATGTCTATCACCTGACCTACGAGGAACGCGCCCTGATGCAGGCCCGGCGCAGCGCCGAGCCCAAGCTGTTCTCGATGGCGACGGGGCTGATGCACTTCGCCTTTCTGCAGATCCTGCTGGGCGCTCTGGTGGCCGGGATCGACGCGGGCCGCAGCTACAATGACTGGCCTTTGATGGGCGGAGAGGTCTTCCCCTCGAATGCCTTCGATTTCGAACCGCTCTGGCGGAACTTCTTTGAAAATGCGGGTCTTGTGCAGTTCATGCACCGTGTCTCGGGCTATCTGCTGTTCGTCTTTGGCGTGGTGGTCTGGCTGCGCGCGCGGCGGTCGGCAAACCGCGACACGCGGTTCCGGTTCAACGCGGTTTTTGCGGTCTTGTTCCTGCAAGTTGTGCTGGGTATCGTCACGGTTGTGTATGCCGCGCCCTGGCACATCGCCATCGTGCACCAGCTGGGGGCGGTTGCACTATTGGCACTGATATTGCGGGCGCGGTTTGCCGCACGTTATCCCGCACCACAAAGTATAAGAGGCACGAGCTGAATGAGTGCATATGACGATTTGATGGCGTTCCAGCGCGACACAGAGGCGCTGGCGCAAGTGGCGGGCCGGTTGAGCTGGGACCAGGAGACCATGATGCCGCGGGGGGCGGCGGACCAGCGCAGCGACGAACGCGCGGCGATGGAGGCGATCCTGCACCAGCGACGCACCGACCCGCGCATCGGCGACTGGCTGGCGGCGATCGCCGAGGAAGGCCTTGATCCGGTCGCCCGCGCGCAGTTGCGCCACATCCGCCGCAGCCATGACCGCAGCGTTCGCGTGCCCGAACGGCTTGCATCGGAAATTGCCCGCATGGTCAGCCGCAGCCATGTGATCTGGGCCGAGGCGCGCGCGGATGACGATTTCGCGGCCTTTGCCCCGGCGCTGAAAGAGATCATCGCGCTGCGGCAAGAGGAAGGCGCGGCCCTGGCGGCAGGTGGTGATGTCTACGACGCCCTGCTGGACGACTATGAACCCGGCGCCAAGGCCGCGGATCTTGAGGCGATGTTCGGCGCCCTGCGGCCCCGACTGGTGGCACTGCGCGAGGCGGTTCTGGCCAAGCCCGCGCCAGAGGGCCTGTCTGGCGCCTTTGACGAGGCCGGGCAGATGAAACTGGCCCGGCTCTTGGCCAGAACCTTCGGCTATGACATGCGGCGGGGCAGGGTGGACAAGGCGGTGCACCCGTTCAGCTCTGGCTCGGGCGATGACGTGCGCATCACCACGCGCACCATGCCGCTGGAACCGTTCAACTGTTTCTACTCGACCATCCACGAGGTTGGCCACGGCAGCTATGAACAGAACATCGACCCGACCTATCGGCTGACGCCGCTGGGGGCGGGCGCCTCGATGGGGGTGCACGAAAGCCAGAGCCGGATCTACGAGAACCAGCTTGGCCGCTCGCGGGCCTTTACCGGCTGGCTCTATGGCCAGATGCGCGACACCTTCGGCGATATCGGAATCGCGGATGAAGACGGGTTTTACGCGGCGGTGAACAAGGTCCGCAACGGCTATATCCGGACCGAGGCGGACGAGTTGCAGTATAACCTGCACGTCCTTCTGCGCTTTGACCTGGAGCGCGCGCTGGTCTCTGGCGACCTGAAGGTCGATGACCTCGAGACCGCCTGGAATGACCGTTTCCTGGCCGATTTCGGGTTCGCGGTGGACAAGCCTTCGGATGGCGTCCTGCAGGATGTGCACTGGTCGGCGGGTCTGTTCGGCTATTTCCCGACCTATTCGCTGGGCAATGTCTATGCCGGCTGCCTCTACAAGGCGCTGCGCGGTGCGGTGCCGAAGCTGGACGATCAACTGGCGCAGGGCGACACATCTGGCGCAACGGATTGGCTTCGCAACAACCTCCAGCAACACGGCGGTCTCTACACGCCGCGCGAGGTGATCGAGAAGGCCAGTGGGACGCCGCCGTCAGAGGCGCCCCTGCTGGACTACCTCGAAGAGAAGTTCGGCGCCATCTACGGGCTGTAACCCGTGTAACCCGGGGCTGGGCCCAGTTGCGCGGATGTCTGCCGACGTCCGCGCATCCTGATCCATTCCGCAGGTTTTTCCCGTTTCTGCGCCAGCCCGGCTTTGGAACCATGTGATTGTTGAACCAGTGAATGGAGTAACGATCATGAAGCATGTTCTTTTGGCCGCCGGCCTCTGCGCCGGACTTGCACAGCCCGCCCTTGCACAGGCCACAACCGAGGCGAGGGTGATCGGCCCGTCCGGCGTGCCTGTCTATACGGTGCAGGTTCTGGGCGCCAACGGTCTCACCTACAATTGCCGCCCCGATACCGAAGAGCGCGACGGGCAGGTCTTGCGGTTTTGCCGCCGGGTCGAGGGCACGGCGGTCGCTGATGGCGACCCTTTTGCGCTTGCCCCCGCGGTTCTGGCGGGCGGGGTGCTGGCGGTGCTGGCGGTGCTGGCGGTCGGATCTGCCTCGGGCACGGATTGATCCCGGACAATGCAATTGGGCGGCGCCGTGATTGCGGCCCCGCCCTTTGACATTCTGTATGAACGCGGTTCAGCTGTTGGGATAGATAAACGCCTTGCGCGCGGATTCGAGATTGCCGAGGCCACGATTGATCGCCGGGATGGCCCGGTTGACCAATTGGGCCACCTGCGGACGCAGGGCCGACCGCGCGGCCTGGTCCGGCGCCGCGCTGAGGACACTGTAAGCCTTCGAGAAGTCATCCGACTGGCTGCGATAGGCCTCGATCAGGGCACGCGCCTCGGTCAGGAATGCCGTCCGGCCCGGTTGCGTTTCTTCCTTGGCCGCCAGCCGGTTGACCAGGTCGCTGGCCTCGTCTGCGCGTTTGACCATGCTCTCGCCGCAGGACTCGCTGAACATCAGCGCGGTCTTGGGTGTGGTCGTGGGCAGATCGAAACTGCCTGTGGTCAGCCCGACGAACCAGTCGGTGCAATCGCGCGACCGACCGTCAAACGAGTTGATCAGCTTGATAACCCGGTTGGCGTCGTTCTTGCGGTCGTTCTGGGCCTCGATTCTCTGGTTCTGCTGGTAGCGTTCGTACCGCGCGTACATGAAAAACACACCAGCGCCGAAAGCGACCAGCGTAATCAGGAGTGAAATGATGCGCATGGCGCCGGAAATCCTCAGTCTCTCTTAATCCTGCTCGGTCTCGTCCGCCTCGCCCTGATCGGCGATCCAGGCAACAGAAACCACTGTCTCACCCTTGCCGGTGTTGAAGACCTTCACCCCGCCTGCGCTGCGCGAGCGGAAGGAAATGCCATCCACCGGCACGCGGATCGACTGACCGTTCGACGTAGCAAGCATGATCTGGTCGTCAAGCTCGACCGGGAAGCTGGCGACGATTTCGCCGCCGCGCATGCTTTTCTCCCAAGCGGTGACGCCCATGCCGCCACGGCCCCTGACCGGGTAGTCATGGCTGGACGACAGCTTGCCCAGGCCTTTGGCGGTGATGGTCAGGATCAGGTTTTCCGCCGCCGACATCTGCGCATAGCGTTCCTGCGTGATGGCGCTGTCGGCATTGCCTTCCTCTTCCTCCGGGGCCTCTGCCTCGTCGGTCAGGCCGGCCATAGCGCGGCGCATCTTGAGGTAAGAGGCGCGTTCGTCCGAGGTGGCCTCGAAATGGCGGATCACCGACATCGACACGACCTCGTCACCATTGGACAGGCGGACGCCCCGGACGCCGGTGGAATTGCGCGAGTTGAAGACGCGGACCTCTGGCACGGGGAAGCGGATCGCCCGGCCGGAATTCGTCACCAGCATGACATCGTCGTCCTCGGAGCAGATGCGCGCGTTGATGAGACGCATGTCCTCATCCTCGAACTTCATCGCGATCTTGCCGTTGCGCATGACATTGGTGAAGTCCGACAGCTTGTTACGCCGCACGCTGCCCTTGTTGGTTGCAAAGACGATTTGCAGGTCGTCCCAGTCCGCCTCTGGCCGGTCAACCGGCATGATCGCGGCGATCGAGACACCCGAAGGGATCGGCAGGATGTTGACGATGGCCTTGCCCTTGGAGGTCCGCCCGCCCAGCGGCAGGCGCCAGGTCTTGAGCTTGTAGGCCATGCCGTCGGTGGTGAAGAACAGCAGTTGCGTGTGTGTATTGGCGACGAAGAGGGTGGTGACAACGTCGTCATCCTTGGTCGCCATGCCCGACAGGCCCTTGCCGCCGCGTTTCTGGGCGCGGAAATCGGCCAGGGCGGTGCGCTTGATATAACCGGACTGGGTCACGGTGACGACCATGTCCTCGCGCTCGATCAGGTCCTCGTCTTCCAGGTCGCCGGCCCATTCGGTGATCTCGGTCCGGCGCGGCACGGCGAATTCGTCGCGAATGGCGGTCATCTCGTCCCGGATGATGCCCATGATCCGCTCGCGGCTCGACAGGATGTCGAGGTAGTCCTTGATCTTGGCGGCCAGGTCTTCGAGTTCGTCGGTGACTTCCTTGACGCCCAGCTGGGTCAGGCGCTGCAGGCGCAGTTCCAGGATGGCGCGGGCCTGAGTTTCGGACAGGTTGTAGGTGCCGTCCTCGTTGGCCTTGTGGGTCGGATCGTCGATCAGAGCGATATAGGGCAGGATCTCTTCGGCGGGCCAACGGCGTTCCATCAGGCGCTGTCGCGCCTCGGGGGCGTCGGCGCTGGAGCGGATGGTGGCCACCACCTCGTCGACGTTCGAGACAGCCACAGCCAGGCCGCACAGGACGTGCGACCGTTCGCGTGCCTTGCGCAGCAGGTAGGCGGTGCGCCGCGCCACAACCTCTTCGCGGAAGTCGATGAAGGCCGACAGGAATCCGTAGAGAGTCAGTTGTTCAGGCTTGCCGCCGTTCAGCGCCAGCATGTTGCAGCCAAAGCTGACCTGCATGGGCGTGAAGCGGAACAGCTGGTTCAGCACCACCTCGGCGGTGGCGTCGCGCTTCAGCTCGACCACCACGCGCACGCCGTCACGGTCGGATTCGTCCTGGACGTGGGCGATGCCCTCGATCTTCTTGTCGCGCGCGGCCTCGGCGATGCGCTCGATCATCGTGGCCTTGTTCACCTGGTAGGGGATCTCGTCGATGACGATGGCGTAACGGTCCTTGCGCAGCTCCTCGATGCGGGTCTTGGCGCGGATGATCACGCTGCCGCGTTTTTCGAGGTAGGCCTTGCGTGCGCCGGAGCGGCCAAGGATCACGCCCCCGGTGGGGAAGTCAGGACCCGGGATGTATTCGATCAGGTCCTCTGTCGACAGGTCCGGGTTTTCCATCAGGGCCAATGTGGCGTTGATCACCTCACCCAGGTTGTGGGGCGGGATGCGGGTCGCCATGCCGACGGCAATACCCTCGGCCCCGTTCACCAGCACGTTGGGATAGCGCGCGGGCAGAACCGTGGGTTCGCGTTCCTTGCCGTCGTAGTTGTCCTGGAAATCGACGGTTTCCTTGTCGATGTCGGTCAGCAAGGCCAGCGCCGACTTGGCCAGCCGGCTTTCGGTGTACCGCATGGCGGCGGGCGGATCGCCGTCCATCGAGCCGAAGTTGCCCTGACCGTCGATCAGCGGCAGCGACATCGAGAAGTCCTGCGCCATCCGCACAAGCGCGTCGTAGATCGCGGAATCGCCGTGCGGGTGATAGTTGCCCATCACCTCGCCAACGGATTTCGCCGACTTCCGATAGGACTTGTCGGGCGTGTAATTGCCCTCGTACATGGCGTAGAGGATGCGCCGGTGCACAGGTTTTAACCCGTCGCGCAGATCCGGAATCGCGCGGCTGACGATGACCGACATGGCGTAGTCGAGATAGCTCGACTTCATCTCGTTTTCGATCGAGATCGAGGGGCCGCGCGGCGCCGGGCGATTTTCGTCTGTGTTTTCAGGTGGTTCGGGCGTATCGCTCACGTCAGGGGCCTGTCAGTTGATCTGCCATATCTTGTTGAGGGGTGTATATCAGAGACTATCTGTAGGGTGCAATGGCGGCCCGGGGGGCAGGTTTTGGCAGCCAGCGGGGGTGTCTGATAACACACTGTTTTTATTGATAAGTAAAGATTTGCTTGGCAGCATTTCCATACGAGTTGTCAAACGAGGTAAAAAACCGATGCAGGAGTCCGAAACGGAGCTGATGCTCAAGGGGTACGGCCTGACCACGGCCGAGTTCTTTTATCACATGCCCGACTATGCCCATGTCCTGAACACCTTTATCTGGCAGGACTACGACCTGGCGCCGGATCATCCCCGGCTGTTCGAGTTCATCGAGTTCTGGCAGGACGAGATCGAGGGGCCGTTGCACTCGGTCCGGTTCACCCATCGCAAGATGATCTCGCCCGGAGAGTGGCGCAACGTGGTCGGAGAATTCCGCTATCACTGAGCCAGCGCCGGTGCCCGTGAATTTTGTACAAAACGTACGTTTTGTACGTCGATTCCGGCAAAATGTACAACGCGTTAGGCTTTTGGAAGGAAATCGGAAAATGGGCGGTCCGCGATTGGACCGCCCCTGTCCCCGGGATGTCAGGGAATGATGCGGGTGTACTTCACGCCTTCCAGAGTCGCGCCCACGCGCAGCCCGGCCTGACCAAAGATCACCGCGATCACCGGCGCCAGCGAGGTGGTGGTTTCCGCCGCCAGCGTCTCGCCGCGTTCCAGCACCGCGTACTCCAGGTTCGCGCCCGCTGCAAAGCCGGGGGACCGGCGGAAGGTTTCCAGCGCGCTGTTGGTCATGAAGAACAGGACATGGGAATATTGCTGGGCGCCGATCTGCAGCCCGCCAGAGGCCTTGGCCACCGAGTAGTAATCCACCGAAGCGCCGTTGATCCGCAGCGCGCCGCGACCATAGCCGCCGCCGAACCCAAGGCCCGCCTCGGTCACCACCGGCATGACCAGCATGCCGACGGATTTCGCGGCAAGGTCGCGGGTGGCCGGGTAGTCGCTGTAAAGGCGCGCCAGGGTCTGGTCGACGCGCGCGTCGATGCGGGCATCGCCACCGCTGCCGATACCGTTGCATGCGCCCAGTGCCAGCGTGGCACCAAGCCCGAAGGTCACATTACGTCTGTTGAGTGTCATGGGTCCGCCTGTTCCTCAAAATAGCCTCAAATCCGGCTGTCTCGCCGGTTCCGGCGCAATATAGGCACGGTGGCAGGGGTTGTCACGACATGTTGCGGCTAATCGGCAAGAGACCGCAGGGAAGGCCCTTGCCGCAAAGTGGCGCGCTCACCCGTTCAACAGCCGCGCCGCCGACGGGGCGAAGTAGGTCAGCACCCCGTCGCAGCCCGCGCGCTTGAAGCTCATCAGGCTTTCCAGCATCACCTTTTCGCCATCGACCCAGCCGCGCTCGCCCGCGCCGGCCAGCATCGCGTATTCGCCCGACACCTGGTAGGCGAAAGTGGGGGCGCCGAACATCTCTTGCGCACGGCGGCAGATGTCGAGGTAGGGCATGCCGGGTTTCACCATGATCATGTCCGCGCCCTCGGCCAGGTCGCGGGCGATCAGGCGCATGGCCTCGTCGGAATTGCCCGGGTCCTGCTGATAGGTCTTCTTGTCACCCTGCAGTGCGCCCGAGGCGCCGACCGCGTCGCGGAACGGCCCGTAGAAAGCCGAGGCGTATTTCGCGGCGTAGCTCAGGAGCAGAACGTTCTGGTGGCCCGCACCTTCCAGCGCAGCCCGCAAGGCGCCGATGCGCCCGTCCATCATGTCCGAAGGGCCGACGATGTCGGCGCCCGCGTCGGCCTGCGAAAGGGCCTGTTTCACCAGCGCCTCGACAGTACGGTCGTTGACGATCTCGCCATCCTCGACAAAGCCGTCGTGCCCGTTGATGTTGTAGGGATCGAGCGCGACATCCGTCATCACCGCGATGTCCGGTGCCGCCGCCTTGATCGCCCGCGTGGCGCGGTTGCTGAGGTTTTCCGGGTTCCAGGCCTCGGCGCAATCCTCGGTTTTCAGCGAAGGATCGGTGTAGGGAAAGAGGCAGATCGCCGGGATCCCCAGCGCCTGCGCCTCGACCGCCGCCTCGGCCACCTTGTCTACCGACAATCGGTTGACCCCGGGCATGGAGTGGATCGGTTCGACCACGCCCTCGCCATCGCGCACGAAGACCGGCCAGATGAAATCCGCCGGGCTCAGCGTGGTTTCCTGCACCAGGGCGCGGATCGCGGGGGTGCGGCGCAGGCGGCGCAGGCGGGTGGCGGGGAAGGGGGCAAAGGTCGGCTGCATCGGGCGCTCCGTCATTGGTCGGTCAAAGGGATGCACCCGCGCGCCGCCGCTTGTCCAGCCCCCTCTGGGCATTTGGATTTGCCCGCGCTATGACGCGGGCCAGAGGCAAGGACAAGGCATATGGACTGGTACGATACCGTATTCGAGCTGATCGACCTTCGCAGCTTTTCGAACCTTTGGTTCTGGATCGTCCTTGCCGTGCTCTGGTCCTCGACCAGCCACTGGGTCATGGGCGTGCCCTATGACATGGTCGCACGCGCCCGCCGCAACGGAGGCCAGGCCGCGCAGGACCTTGAGGACCTTGTGCGCATCAATACCAACCGCCTGCTGTTCATCGCAGAGGAATCCGGCCTCTGGGTCGTGGCCATCGGCTCGGCCTTCCTGTCGGGTGTTGCGATCCTGGGGTTCTACCCGGGCTACTGGATCGAGTTCGCGCAGGCCGTGTTCCTTCTGACTTTTCCCATGACCCTGATAGGGCTGCTGAGCGTGCGGTCCGCCCGCCTGATCCGCGAAGGCGAGGGAGAGGGTGAGGCGCTGTGGCGGCGGCTGCGCATCCACCGGATGCTGACGCAACTCATCGGGATGGTGTCGATCTTTGTCACCGCGCTGTGGGGGATGTACATGAACCTGACGGTCTTGCCCTTCTGATCCGTCCAGACCGATCCACCCAAAGGGCAGGTTGACGCCGCCCGCGCAGCGCGCCATTTGAGCCCCCATGACAGAGCAGCGGATCATCATGGGCGGCGCGCCCGAAGGGTTTGACGCCCGGCTGGTGCTGCGCGAGGTGGAAAGGGCCAAGGGCCCGGTCATCCACATCGCGCGCGACGACAAGCGGTTGGCGGCCATGCGCGATGCGCTGGCCTTTTTCGCGCCGGACATGCCGGTGATGGTCTTTCCGGCCTGGGACTGTCTGCCCTATGACCGGGTGTCGCCCAATGCCGATATCTCTGCCGCCCGCATGGCGACTTTGGCGACGCTGGTGCACGGCGGACCGAAGCATTTTGTCCTGCTGACGACGCTCTCTGCGGCGATGCAGTATCTGCCCGCCCGCGACGTCCTGCGCGAGGCGGCCTTTACCGCGCGCGTGGGGGACCGCGTGGATGAGGCCGCGTTGCGCACCTTCCTTGTGCGCATGGGGTTCAGCCAGGCGCCGACCGTGACCGAACCGGGCGATTACGCGGTGCGTGGCGGCATCATCGACATCTACCCGCCGGGGGACGGCGGGCCGGTGCGGCTGGATTTCTTTGGCGATGTGCTGGACGGCGCGCGGCGTTTCGACCCTGTCAGCCAGCGCACAACAGAGAAACTGGACATGGTCGAGCTGGCGCCTGTCTCCGAGGTGATCCTCGACGAGGCGGCGATCACCCGATTCCGGCAGAACTACAGGATCGAATTCGGCGCGGCGGGCACCGACGATCCACTATACGAGGCGGTCAGCGCGGGCCGCAAGCACGCCGGTGTCGAACATTGGCTGCCTTTTTTCCATGCACGGCTGGAAACCCTGTTCGAGTATCTGCCGGACGCGCCGGTGCTGATGGATGACCAGCTGACCCCCTCGCGCCTGTCGCGCTGGGACAGCATCGCGGATCAATACGAGACGCGCCGCCACGCCCTGAGCCAGAAAAAGACCCTGGGCAGCACGGTCTACAAACCGATCCCGCCCGAGACGTTGTACCTGGACGACGGCGCCTGGGAAGCGGCGCTTGAGGGCAAGCGGCAGGTGCAGTTCCATCCGCTGCCACAGGCCAGCGGGCCCGGCGTGGTGGATGCGGGCGGGCGCATCGGGCGCAATTTCTCACCGGAGCGTCAACAGGAAAATATCAGCCTGTTCAAGACACTGGCCGACCATGTTCAGAAATGCCTTCAGGACGGGCCGGTGGTCGTCGCCTCTTATTCTGAGGGCGCGCGCGAACGGCTGACCGGGCTGATCGAGGATGAAGGCCTGGCCGAGGCGATCCCCATTTCCAATGGAACAAGGATCGACAAGCGCGGGCTGCACCTTGCCGTCTGGTCGTTGGAGGCGGGGTTCGTCGCGCCCTGGGAAAAGGCGGGGGACAAGGGGCGCCTGACCGTCATCTCGGAACAGGACGTCCTGGGCGACCGGCTGATCCGCCAGCCCAAGAAGCGCCGCAAGGCCGAGAATTTCATCACCGAGCACCAATCGCTGTCTCCCGGCGATCTGGTGGTGCATGTCGACCACGGCATCGGGCGCTACCTGGGGCTGGAGGTCGTGACCGCCGCTGGCGCCGCGCATGAATGCTTGACGCTGGAATATGCCGAAGCCGCCAAGCTGTATCTGCCGGTCGAGAATATCGAGCTGCTGTCCAAATATGGCCATGACGAGGGCCTTCTGGACAAGCTGGGCGGCGGCGCCTGGCAGGCCAAGAAGGCCAAGCTGAAGCAGCGCATCCGCGAGATGGCGGACCGCCTCATCCGGATTGCCGCCGAACGGGCCCTGCGCAAGGCGCCGATCATGGATCCGCCGGCAGGGGCCTATGAGAGCTTTGCCGCCCGTTTCCCTTACCAGGAAACCGACGATCAGTTGCGCGCCATCGAAGACGTGATGGAGGATATGCATTCGGGCCAGCCGATGGACCGGCTGATTTGCGGCGACGTGGGCTTTGGCAAGACAGAGGTCGCCATGCGTGCGGCCTTTGTGGCTGCCATGTCCGGGGTGCAGGTGGCGGTGATCGCGCCCACGACGCTCTTGGCGCGCCAGCACTACAACAGCTTTGCCGAACGGTTCCGGGGCTTTCCGCTGGAGGTCAATCCGCTGTCGCGTTTCGTCAGCCAGAGACAGGCGGCCCTGACACGCGACGGGATTTCCAAGGGCACCGTCGACATCGCCGTTGGCACGCACGCGCTGCTGGCCAAGGGCATCCGGTTTAACAACCTCGGCCTGCTGATCATCGACGAGGAACAGCGGTTCGGCGTCCAGCACAAGGAGCGCCTGAAGCAGTTGCGGTCCGACATCCACGTCCTGACCCTGACCGCGACACCGATCCCGCGCACGCTGCAACTGTCGCTGACCGGGGTGCGGGACCTGTCGGTCATCGGCACACCGCCCGTGGACCGGCTGTCGATCCGCACCTATGTGTCCGAGTTCGATCCGGTGACGATCCGTGAGGCGCTGTTGCGCGAGCATTACCGGGGTGGGCAGAGCTTTTTCGTCGTTCCGCGCCTCAGCGATCTGCCCGAGGTCGAGGAATTCCTGAAAGAACATGTGCCCGAGGTGTCCTACGTCGTGGCGCATGGCCAGATGGCGGCGGGCGAATTGGACGACCGCATGAACGCCTTCTATGACGGCAGGTACGATGTGCTGCTGGCCACGACCATCGTGGAATCCGGTCTGGATATTCCCACCGCCAATACGATGGTGGTGCATCGCGCCGACATGTTCGGCCTCAGCCAGCTCTACCAGATCCGGGGGCGCGTGGGCCGGTCCAAGACCCGCGCCTATGCCTACCTGACCACGAAACCCCGCATGAAGCTGACCCAGACGGCGGAAAAGCGGCTGCGTGTGCTGGGCAGCATCGACACGCTGGGCGCCGGGTTCAGCCTGGCCTCGCAGGACCTGGACATTCGCGGCGCAGGCAACCTGCTGGGCGAGGAACAGTCCGGCCAGATGCGCGACGTGGGCTACGAACTGTACCAGTCGATGCTGGAAGAGGCGATTGCCAAGATCCGCACCGGCGAGATGGACGGCCTGGCCGAGGCGGACGACCAATGGGCGCCGCAGATCAACCTGGGCGTCCCTGTGCTGATCCCCGAGGACTATGTGCCCGATCTGGATGTGCGCCTGGGCCTCTACCGGCGCCTGTCGTCGCTGACGACCAAGGTCGAGCTGGAAGGTTTTGCCGCCGAGTTGATTGACCGGTTCGGCAAGCTGCCGCGCGAGGTGAACACTCTGCTTCTGGTGGTGCGGATCAAGGCCATGTGCAAGAAGGCGGGTATCGCCAAGTTGGACGGCGGACCCAAGGGCGCCACGATCCAATTCCACAACGACAAGTTCGCCTCGCCCCAGGGGCTGGTCGAATTCATCAAGGCGCAGGACGGGCTTGCCAAGGTTCGCGACAACAAGATCGTGGTGCGCCGCGACTGGAAACGCGACAAGGACAAGATCCAGGGCGCCTTTGCCATAGCACGGGACCTGGCCGAAAAGGTCGTCGCCGAAAAGAAGAAGGCAAAGGCCTGATACAGGTCTTTGCCGAGGTTTGTCCGGGGGCGTCGCTAGCGCGAACCGCCATTGCGGCAAGGCCCAAAGATACATCCAGGATAACAATTCATATTTTCGCCACATTCGTGACGCCTGAAGGCCGCAATTTTCATACAACCTGAAATTGATGCTTCTCAAATTCAGGAAAAGCGGAATGTTGGTTTGCAGGTTGAAGTCGCGGGTCCATCGGCTCATCAAGGATGAGCAGGGCAGTTCCACGGTCGAGTTCTCGATCCTCTTTCCGGGGTTGATTTTCCTGATCGCCGGATGCGTCTGGCTGTCGGTCTATGTCATCACCATCGGCAACGTGCAGCAATTGACCTACGAGGTCGCGCGGCAGGCCCTGCAACATCGGGTCGCGGCGCCGGATCACCCCGCGCTCTGTCGCCGGGTGGGGGATGTCCTGGTCCCCGAGATGGTCACGACCCTGACTCTGATCGACCCGGACAAGATCACCGGATTGTCCTGTTCCCCCGCCGAGATACCGGGGTGGAGCCGGGTGACACTCACCTATGACGCCTCGACAATCGGGTTTTCCCCGCTGATCCGGGCGTTCAATGGCGGGTCGGACGTGATCATCGGCCGCGCGTTGATCATGGGGGGCTGAGATGCTCTGGCGGAACGAGTCCGGTTCGATCACCACGGCCACCTTGATGATCCTGCCCGCTTTGCTGCTGGGTGCGGCGATGACCGTCGACCTGCTCTACCTGAACGACCATCGCAGCCATGTGCAGGCACAGGCCGATTTCTCGGCGCTGGAGGCCGTGCGCCACGTGGACAACGACGAACGGGCCTTTGGGCAGGCATCCCGGTCCGTCGCATACAATGACCTGTTTCCCGCCCGCGCGCTGCAACCGGCGCAGGTGACGCTTGGCCGGTTCGAACAGGGAGTTTTCACGCCAGCCTCCATCGACCCCAGGCGGCCGAATGCGGCGCATGTCAAGGCGGTCGCCGATGCCCATATGCAGGTGGCCAGCTTTCTGGGCCGCGGCACGGATACGGTCATCACGCGCGAGGCCACCGCCGTGGCCCGCGAGAGGGTGAGTTTCAGCCTCGCCAACTGCCTGCTCTCGCTCAACCTGTTTCACGGTGCGCTAAAGCCGATCCTGGGGGCTGACCTAGACGCGATCTGTTCCGAGGGGGCGCTGTTCCTGCGCACCGATGCGCTTCTGGAAACGCTCTCTGCCGACCTGGATGCGCCGCTGACCTATGGCGAGGTGCTGGATGCGGAGATTGCCCTGTCGCGGATCCTGTCGCTGGCGGTCGGTGCCGATGTGAACGCGCCCGATGCAGTTCTGCGGCTGGGCGACATCCTGCACCTCGACTCCGAGACGCGTGGCATGGCGATCGGCACCCGTATCCCCGGCTCTTTCGTCGGCGGCAGCGATCTTGTCTTTGGCTCCGTCGAACTGCTGGGCGAACATGTGCTGGACCTGACCCTGCGCGCGGACCTCGGGCCGCTGGCCGATGTGCCGGTCTCGCTGACCATCGTCGAACCGCGCCGCATCGTCGCCAATGTCGAACCGGGCACGCCAGAGGCCTATGCCGAGACCGCCCAGATCCGGCTGGCGGTGCCGGGGTTGGACCTCTTGGGGCTGGTGACGCTGGACCTGTCGCTGCGGGTCGCCCATGCCGAGGCGCGCCTGACCGACCGTGCCTCCAGCTGTCATGCCACCGCGCGCCACGAGCCGGTGGCGATCTTCGATCCCGTGCAGGCGGGGCTGGTCGATCTTTACATCGACCTGACGGCTCTGGGCTTGACCGTGCGCGATGACATCGCGCTGGTGCAATCGGCCCCGCGGGAAATCGGGTTCACTGCGCGGGACATTGCCCGGCACCGGACGGCCGTTGTGGCGCCGCGGCTCGAAGGCACTTTGTCGGAACTGGACTCCGCTCTCCTGAGCTTGCTCGGGCAGTTGCCGCTGGCCAATCTGACGACCGGCCTTGTCGGCGGCCTGCTTTCGCCGATCCTGGACAGCCTGTCCCCGGTCGAGAACCTGCTGGCCGCAGTTGTTCATGACTTCGTCGGTCTGGCCATCGCGCCCGCCCGCCTGACCCCGCTGGGCGCGGACTGCAGGATCGCCCTGGTCCAATAATGCATGCGCCCTGGACCGATGACCGATGACCGATGAAACAGGACTGTGGCGGATCAATAGGGCAGCCGGTCAAGGCGCATTTCCGGATCCGTGGCCTTGAGGATCGAGAAATAGCCATACTGCACCTCTGAGAAAGGCACGCGCTTGGTGCGCGAGGCGCCCTTGGGAACCGAGAACTCGCAGCCTTCGCCGGTCATGTCGTTGGTGATGACTTCGACGGTTTCGCCCCATTGATCCGTCTTCCAGTTGACGAAATTCTGTTGCCAGTAGACATCCGCCGTGGCGCTTTCATCCGCGTCCCAGGCTTTCTGGTTGGCGCAGGCGCGGCGAAAATCCATCTCTGTCATCGTTCGCGACGTGGCGCGCAATGGCCCGATCAGGATGCCCCAGCGCCCGGCCTGGTCGACGGTTTCGACATGGAACATACGGTCGGGAGGGGTGCGCAACATGGAGGCGATCAGCGAGGGTTTCAGGTGCTCGCCGTCCTCGAAGCCCCGGTTCTGCATCAGGTCCTCGACGGTGCGGGCCAGCGTTTCCATCGCCAGCGCATAGGCCCGGGTCACGGTTGCCGCGTCGTAATCGCCGCGTCCGACCTGCAAAGAGGGCGCGTGAAATCCCAGCCGCGCCGTCGGATGCATCACCCGCCACTTGTAGTACCCGCTTTCATGGGCGTGAAAACTGCCGGCCATGAACAGTAGGGCGCAGGCGCTTTCGCAGCGCGCGCCTGCCTCCAGCTTGGTCCCGATGGCCATTTCGCGCAGCACCGCGCCCAGTTTCAGCGCTTCGGAAATGGCACCCCCGGGACTGTCCAGGCAGATCACCGAAACACCGTATTGCCCCTGGTTGCGCCAGCCTTCGATCGAGCTGCGCAGGCTCCGGGCCATGCGGTCGGCGTCACCGGGGACGAACTGGCCGGTGATCCGGTGGGTGCAGGCGATGGTCGGGTCCGGGGCCTGGATGTCGATGGCGTCATTGGTCATGCCGATCACGCGCAGCTCGGCGGCATGGGCGGGCAGGGCGAGCAGTCCGAAAAGTGCCAAGACAAGCTGTTTCATGCGAAATCTCCAAAAAATGCGTTGTCAGTATCCCGGCATAGGCGATTCCGGTCAAACCCGGCCGCGCAGGCGGGCTTGACCCCGGCACCGGACCGGTCTGACTGTGGGGCATGCGGATCGCGACCCTGAACATGCAGAACCTGCGGCTGATGCCGGATGGAACGCTTTTCGGGGCGCGTGACCGTGACGATGTCGAGGACCCGGCTCTGGATCAGGCGGACCGGCGTCTGACCGCGGCGCTGCTGGCACAGGCGAATGCGGATTTATTGGCCGTGCAAGAGGTCTTTGACCAGGCCAGCCTGGATGCCTTTCATGACCGCTACCTTACGCGGGTTTGTGCGCCCTATCCCTGGCGGTTGTGCCTGCCGGGCAATGATGGGCGCGGATTGGACGTGGCGGTGATGTCGCGCTTCCCTTGGGATCATGCCGCCAGCCATGCCGGGATGACAGCCGGGGACTTGGGGCTTGATCCGCCCCCTGGCATGAGCTGTGACCAGCCAATTTTTCGGCGCGACGGGCTGGAGGTGCGCTTTGGCGCGTTGACCCTCTTTGTCGTGCATTTCAAAGCGCCTTACCCGGATGCGGCGCGGGCCTGGGCGGTGCGCAGGTTGGAGGCGCAGGCCGTTGCGCAGCTACTGGCGGGGGCCGGGCCGATGTGGCTGGTGGCCGGGGACCTGAACGAACCCGGCGGCGCGTCTGAAAGGGCGGTGGCCCCGCTTGAGGCGCTTGGCGAAAACCTGATGCGGCGGTTGGCGGAGGCAGAGCGCTGGACCTATTTCCAACCCGATGAACGGAGGTATGGCGCGCCCGATGGATTGATCGCTTCCCCCGCTCTTGCCGCCCGGTTGGAGGGGGTCGTGCCGCAGGTCCTGCGTGCCGGAATGGGACGCGAGGCCGGCCCCGATGGCGCCGAACGGCTGCCCGAATCCGGACTTCACCGCCCGCATGCCAGCGATCACGCGGGGGTTGTGCTGGATCTTGAGCAGGTCAGATCGTCGATCATTGGGCGACGTTTGCGCGGATAAGCGTTTTGCGGGCAATGGTCGATGCCTTTGGGCAAGTTTCTGCCACCGCTCGGCAATTGTTCAAACTGCCTATATTCGGGCTTCATCGAACCGGTAGGAGGTTGCGTTTTGCATTAAGAAGACATAATAAAATAATGAAAAATAACATTTATATGGGTTTTGGATGGCGTCAAAGAAAAACACGATCTATCCCATGTCGGCCCGGGACCGCAATGCGGAAAAGGCGCGATAGCCCTTGCAGGACATAGGCGAAAAACGGCCTTCCGATCCGTACTTCTCTTGACCCAGAGGGCAGGGTTTGGGATCGTTTCCACACCGCTAAGTTGAAAGACCGGTAAGTTGGTAGCCGCTAACAGCCAGTAGTAACGAGAAGCCGGGCATTGGCCCGAAATGAGAGGTGTTTCCCGTGGGGACCAGATGCAAAGAACGCTGGACAGAAAGTGCAGAGGTTCATTTCCTTCGGACCCGCAGAGGCGCGGCGGCCCAGGCGGAACAGGCATTTGCCACCTATGACAGCCTGACCGACCTTGCCACTGGCGGACGGGCGCCGGAGATCTGGGACCTGGACCTGTTCATCCTGCAAGCCCCGCGAGACGGGATCGCAGATCAGCTTGGCAGGCTGGGGGATTGGGTGGCCTCGGTGACGGTCTTTGGCCAGGTCCGCGATGCGTTGCGGATCGCGGAACGCGTGGACGGTGATGGCGCGGCCTTTCTGGTGAACATCGATGTCTTCGGACCCTTGGAGCAGGCGGTCGACGTGCTGCTGTCTTTGCGCCGCACCAACCCGTCGCTCACCATTATTGTGTTGTCGTCCGATTTCGTGCGCGATGATACCTCCTTGGAACGTAGCGCCATCACGGACGCCTCCCTGCGGCTGCCCTGCACCCCGGAACGGATGCGAGACGGGCTGTTTTGTGCGGCCGAAAACACCAAGCTGCGCCAGATGGGACTGGCTCTCTGACTGCTTGTTTCGCCCGGCTGGTGGAACAGCAGGGGCGGCGACGATTTCCGTTGCCTTGCATGTCCGCCCACGCCAAAGGTTAACAATTCGTTAACGCTTGATGGTGGTGTTGTGGGGCGATTGCTTTTTTTGTCGGTGGTCTTTGTTGCAGGCTCTGCCCTTGCCGAGCCGGAAAACCCGACACCGACGCAGCGGCTGGATCAATTTCGGACGGCCCAGGCCTTTGATTGCCGGAACGTGAGCTGCAAGCGCCTGCGCTCTTGCGAAGAGGCGTGTTTCAAGCTGATCCAGTGCGGGCAAAAGGTGCGCGACGGGGACAATGACGGAATTCCCTGCGAGAACCTCTGTTCCCGACGCTGCTAAAAAAAGGCCCGGCGAAATGCCGGGCCTTTGATCGTTTCTCTTATGCCCGGCGGCGGCGACCGCCGGTCCGGCCTGCGCGACCGCGGCCTTCGTGGCCCGCCTTGGGGGCCTGGCGGTTGAACTCGATCCAGGCGGCGCCGCCATCGTCGTTGTTGGTCAGGAAGTTGGCGGCGCGGATGGCCTCCATCTCCTTGCCGGCGCGCGGCTTGGTCGACCCCATGCCGAAGAGCGTGGCAAAGGTCTCATCGTCGATGTCCTCGGGCAGGATGATGCCCGCGGCGGCGACTTCGGCCTTTTTCTCGGCGATCTTGGCCGCGTTCACCGGCAGCGCGACCGGGTTCATGATGGCCGAGGTCATGCCGGCGCCCATCGCCATCGGCAGGAAGGCATTGTTGATGCCGTGGCGGTTGGGCAGGCCGAAAGAGATGTTCGACGCGCCGCAGGTGGTGTTGACGCCCAGCTCCTCGCGCAGGCGGCGGACCAGGGTAAAGACCTGATGACCGGCGGTCGCCATTGCGCCGATGGGCATCACCAGAGGGTCGACCACGATGTCATGTGCGGGGATGCCGAAATCGGCGGCGCGCTCGACGATCTTCTTGGCCACGGCAAAGCGGACCTCGGGGTCTTCGGAGATGCCGGTGTCGTCGTTCGAGATTGCCACCACCGGCACGTTGTATTTCTTGACCAGCGGCAACACCAGTTCCAGGCGCTCTTCCTCACCCGTCACCGAGTTCAAGAGCGGGCGGCCCTCAGCGGCGGCCAGGCCGTTTTCCAGCGCGCCGGGGACGGAGCTGTCGATGCAAAGCGGGATGTCGACGACCTTCTGCACCACTTCGACCAGCTGGCGCATCAGCTCGGGCTCGACAAAGTTGTTGTCGGCGTAACGCGGGTCTTCGGCCATCTTGTTGGAAAAGACAGCGCCCGAGTTGATGTCCAGCACGTTGGCCCCGGCGGCGACCTGCGCGATGGCGTCAGCCTCGACACGGCTGAAATCGCCGGCTTCCAGCTCGACGTTCAGGATCTTACGGCCCGTGGGGTTGATCCGCTCGCCGATCACGCAGAACGGTTCGTCAAAGCCGATGACGGCGGTTTTGGTTTTCGACTCGACGATGGTGCGGGTCATTGAACAAACTCTCCTGTCAGGCGCCCGAGGATCACCTCAAGCGCGGGGTCGTTGAAATCTTGTATCGTGTCCTGTGCGCCGTGGGCGCGCAGGTCTGCATCCGCAAGCCCCGAACGGAGCCCCACGGTATAGGCACCCGAGGCGGCGGCGGCGCGCAGCCCCGAAGGGCTGTCCTCGAAGGCGACGGCATGGCCGGGCGCGATGTCCAGCGCGCGCATCGCCGCCAGGTAGGGCTCGGGGTCGGGTTTGCCCCGGGCACATTCCTCGCCGATCACCACAACTTCGAAGGCCGCGCGCAGGCCCACGGCCTCCAGCATGGCTTCGGCGTTCTGCCGGTTGGCATTGGTCACAACCGCCAGCGCCCAGCCTTCGGCGCGCGCCCGGTCGATCAGCCGTTCGGCCCCGGGCATGGCCGGGTAGGGGCGCGGCAGGCGTTCGCGGAACCGCGCCTCCTTGAGGTCCGACAGGCCCTGCGGATCTTCGAGATCCGGCAGGAACTCGGCAAAGAAATCCGTGTTCAGCCGTCCGTGCACATGGCTCATGTAAAAGTCCTCGGTGATCTCGATGCCATAGGGCACCATCAGATCGACAAAGACCTCCCGATGAATGTCATCGGTCATCAGCATTGTGCCGTCCAGATCGAACAGCAGGGCCGGTCGGGACATGCCTCAGCCGTGTGCCGCGGCGGGACGGCCCGAGGCGCCGCCGTTTGCGATGGCCCATTCGGCGTTGGTCTTGATGCCGCCCAGCGGGAAGAAGTGGACCTGTTCGATGTTGAAACCCGGGTTGGCCGCCTTGTGGGCCGCCAGCTGCGACAGGACCTCGGTGGGCTCGTAAGGCAGCAGCAGCTTGGACACGTCCATCGCACGCTTTTGCAGCACCTTGAGCGAGGGGCCAACGCCGCAGGCAATGGCGAACTTGATCAGCGTCTGCAGCTTGGCCGGGCCGGCGATGCCGATGTGCACGGGCAGGTCGATGCCCTCGGCCTTCAGGCGGTTGGCCCAGGTGATGATCGGACCGGCGTCAAAGGCGAACTGGGTGGCCAGGGCCATCTGCGCGTCGGTGCGTTCGCTGAACGACTGCTTCCAGCGCAGCGCCTCCATCACGGTGGCGTCGCCGCCGTTCGGGTCGATGTCCTTGTTGCCCTCCGGGTGACCGGCGACATGCAGGCGCTTGAAACCCGCCTTGTCGAAGAGGCCGGTTTCCATCAGCTGCATCGAGCTGTGAAAATCGCCGTGCGGCTCTGCCACGCCACCGGCCAGCAGCAGCGCCTGTTCGACGCCTGCCTCGCCCTGGTACATGGCGATCCAGTTTTCCAGCGTCGCGGCATCCTTGATGATACGGGCCGGGAAATGCGGCATCACGTTGTAGCCCTCGCCGGACAGGCGCTTGGCCGTCGCCACCATTTCCTCGATGGGCGTGCCTTCGATATGGGCGATGTAAACCCGCGTGCCCTCGGGCAGGAGCGCGCGGAAATCCTCGACCTTGGAGGCCGTGCGCGGCATGACCTCGATCGAGTAATTCTGGAGAAAGGACTCCATCTCGGGGGTGCCGGTTTTGGGGGCCTCGTCGCGCTTGCGGAAGTTCAAGAGGGCCATGAGCGTCTCCTTAAGGGTCATGTCGTGAACCGGGCCTCAAGCCCAGCCGTCGTTGGCAATAAGCGCCTTGATGCGCTCTTGATCGAACTCCGCCTCAAGCCGTGCGGCTTCGGCGTTTGCGGCTTCCTGCGGGTCTCCATCGACCTTGCCGGAGGCAACCTTGCGCCACTCTGCAAGATAGGCGTCCGTCTCTGCGGCGCCAGTCTTCATTGCGGCGCGGTCGATGGCCTGCTCGAACCGTTCGGGCAGCTGGACCTTGGCGCCACGACGGCCCTTGCCCACGATGACCTGGGCGGGGATGTCGCGCCAGTAGACGATGGTCAGCTCTGCCATAGGTCCGATTCCCTTGCTTCTTCGTGCTTCTTTACGCGCGGTACGACATGGGCACGGGTCGATTTTCGACTTGTCCCGCACCATGCGCGACAGCTTATGCCGGGTGCGTCCGGGTTCCAACCGCAACAAAGGTCAGAAGTTCTCACCATCTAGATGAGGAAAATTAAGGTTTGCGCCCGAATTCTGCCGCATGCCCCTGATAACGGCATGTCACGCAAGAGAAAGGAGAGCGCCTTGGTTATCGCAATCGACGCCTGGAAACTGGCCTATGCCGCCTTGCCGAAGGCGGGGTGTTCGTCGGTGAAGAAGGCGCTTGCGATGCTGGACCCCTGGGTCACCGTCCCGGACCAGCCCGATTTCCAGACCTGGCACCGGATCTACCAGACGCGGCGGTTCCACCCCCCGCTCTGGGCCGAGTACGCTGATTTCTTTCGCTTTTGTGTTGTGCGCGAGCCGGCCAAACGGCTGATGTCCTGTTACACTGATATTGTCGTCAAGCGCCGCGCGCTGAAGGACAGCCCAAGGGTGCGCGCCGCGGACGGCCTGCCGCTGAACCCCGATCCCGACACCTTCTTTTGCCGCTTGCCGCGCTACCGGCGCAAATCCTCGATCGTCAAACATCACGTCCTTGGGGCCGAATTGTTCCTGGGGCCGAACCTGCGCGACGATTATGACCGGGTCTATCGCACCGCCGAGCTGGACGACCTGGCCGTGGATCTGAGCCGCCGCACCGGCGAAATCGTCCGGATGCCGCATGCCAACTCCAGCGGCGGCAAACTGTCGATTTTTGACCTTGAGGGGCGCACGATCGACCGTCTGCGCCCGCTTTTGGACGCGCAATACGACTACCTTCGCGATTACTTTACCAATCCGCTGGGGCCGCGGATACATGATGCTTGCGCGATAGGGGAACGGCGCGTATCGTGAAGGCAAGTTGATCTCGGAAAAGGCGCGACGTCATGGCGCCAAAGCGTCCCAAGGCTGCGGGCGCTTTCCCGAAACCGGTCGAGAGCCCCGCGCCATCACGGCCAGATCCCAACGCGCTCTATGCGGCGCTGGATCTGGGTACAAACAGTTGCCGCATGCTGATTGCCCAGCCGAAGGGCAGCCAGTTTCATGTGGTCGACAGCTTCTCGAAGTCCGTCCAGCTTGGACACGGGCTCGAAAAGACTGGCCGTCTGAGCCGCGCCTCTATGGGGCGCACGGTGTCGGCTTTGCATGTCTGCCGTCAAAAGATCGAGCGCCACAAGGTCACGCGCATGCGTCTGGTGGCGACAGAGGCCTGCCGACGGGCGCGCAACGCGCGTGAATTCATCCGCCATATCCAGCGCGAGACCGGGCTGAAGATGGAAATCATCCAGCCCGAGGAAGAGGCGCGGCTGGCGGTGATTTCCTGCGCGCCGCTGGTCTCGACCAAGACGGAACAACTGCTGGTGGTGGATATCGGTGGCGGGTCGACGGAGCTGGTCTGGATCGACCTCAGCAAGGTCGCCCCCCGCGAACGGCCGCGCGCGATCATGCGTTTGCACGCCGGGTTTCATCCGCCGGATAGCCCCTTTCCCTCGGCCAAGGTTGTGGACTGGATCAGCGTGCCCCTGGGTGTGGCAACGCTGCGCGACCAGTTTTCCGACGTCATGGACGACGCCGCGCGCTATGCGCTGATGAGCTGGTATTTCGAGGAAAACCTGGCGGAATTCGCGCCTTACCAGGACGAACAGGCCCGCGAGGGGTTCCAGATCGTTGGCACCTCAGGCACGGTTACAACCGTCGCTGCCTCACACCTGGGGCTGCGCCGTTACGACCGGACCAAGGTGGACGGGCTGCGCATGTCCTCGGACCAGATCGAGTCGGTGATCCAGCGCTATCTTGCGATGGGTCCCGCAGGACGTCGCAAGGATCCGCGCATCGGCCCGGATCGGCATGCGCTTATCATGAGCGGATCGGCAATCCTGCAGGCGCTGCTCAGGCTCTGGCCGACCGATCGTCTGTCGGTGGCCGACCGGGGCCTGCGTGAGGGGCTTCTTTATGCCCAGATGTCCGCCGATGGCGTGCTGGAAGACGGCCCGCTCTGACACGCGCTGTTCAGGCGGTGGTTCGCAACAGTTCGTCGAACCCGCCAAAGATCATGCGCTTGCCGTCGAACGGCATGTCGAACGGTTCTTCATCGCTCATCATCTTGGCCCAACCGGCATCGCGTAGCTCTTTCGACGGCCAGACGATGTATCCGGCTGTGACGCTTTCACCCTCCTGCAGCTTGACCGCAAGCGGCAGCGACGTGACCTGACCATCCGGGACGTCGCTGGGCCAAAGATCTACGACGTCGGTTGCGCCAAGACCGATGAACATCTTCTGGGTGAATTTGACGAAATCGCCGTACTCGGCCTTCTTGGCATCCGGGATCGGGGCAAGGAAAATGTCGTAGTATGGCATCGGTCTCTCCTGTGGCGGTATCGCACCGGCATTTGGTCGCGTTTGCATTGAAAAGGCAACAGGTCGGTTGCCTTCGGGAACGGCCTTTCGAGCGGCGCCGCATTGGCGTATGCAAGGGGTTCCCAAAGCAAGGTCGCGTTGAGATGGCGAAGAAACCCACAGGCAGTAATTCCGGCGGCAAGAACAGCTCGGGGCGCGGGCAGCGTGACCTCAAGGTCAAGGTCAAGACCGCGCGCGGGCGCAAGCTGTCCTCGACGCGCTGGCTGCAACGGCAGTTGAACGATCCTTACGTCAAACGCGCCAAGGACGAGGGGTTTCGCGGGCGCGCGGCCTTCAAGATCCTCGAAATCGATGACAAGTACCGCTTTCTCGTGCCCGGCGCGCGGGTCGTCGATCTGGGCTGTGCGCCGGGGGGCTGGTGTCAGGTGGCGGTGCCGCGTGTCAACGCGCTGGGGGAAAAGCAGGACAAGGCGCAGGGCTTTGTCCTGGGCATCGACCTGCAAGAGGTCGACCGGATCCCGGGGGCCGAGATTCACCAGCTGGATTTCATGGAGGATGGCGCCGACGACAAGGTCAAGACCTGGCTGGGCGGCAAGGCGGATGTCGTGATGTCGGACATGGCGGCGTCCTCGTCCGGGCACAAGCAGACCGACCATTTGCGCATCATTGCGCTCTGCGAGGCGGCGGCTTACCTGGCCTTTGATGTGCTGGAAGAGGGCGGGACCTTTGTCGCCAAGGTGCTGCAAGGCGGGGCCGAAGGCAGCCTTCAGGCAGAGCTCAAGCGTCGCTTCGAAAAGGTCGCGAACTTCAAGCCGCCGGCGAGCCGTTCCGATTCAAGCGAAAAATTCGTTGTCGCCACGGGGTTTCGCGGCTGAGTGAGGCGATGGCCGTTTCCTGCAGGCGGCGGGCCTCGTCGGGGCTGAGCACCAGGTCGCGCGTGATCGGGTCAGGGCTTTCCTCCCCGGGCAAGGTTTCTTGCCGGTAGAGCGCGAACAGCCGCGCATGGCGTGCCCCGCGCAGGGGCGCCGTCTGGTCATCGCTGTCGCGCATGGGCCTCTCGTGTGGCAGCGGGCCTTGGGGTGCGGACGCAAGGTCAACGGTCAGTGTTTTGCAGCGTCGCGGCGCGAGAAACAAGGCGAAACCCTGCATTTGAGGGATTGACGCCCCGTCGCGATGTCGTCTGGATGGGCGCAAAACGGGGAGGGCGGCATGAAGACGATCCTGTGTTACGGCGACAGCAACACCCACGGCACGGCACCCCTGCCAGCGCCCGGCGTGGATCTGCGCCATCCGCCCGGGGATCGTTGGCCCGATGTCCTGGCGGCCGAGCTGGGGGAGGGTTTTCGTGTCATCGACGAGGGGTTGCCCGGGCGCACCACCGTCCATGACGACGTGGTCGAGGGCGGCATGCGCAACGGCGCAACGGTGCTGCCGGCCATCCTGCACAGTCACAAGCCGATTGACCTGATGGTGTTGATGCTGGGCACCAACGATCTCAAGATCCGTTTTTCGGTCAGCGCCTGGGAAATCGCGCGTTCGGTTGAACGTTTGGCGCTTATGGCGCGGGCCGAGGGCGTGGTGCGCGATATCGTCCTTGTCGCCCCTGTCCCGGTGCAGGAAACGGGCGCCTTGAAAGAGGTTTTTTCCGGGGCCGAGGCGCGGCAGATCGGGATGGAGGGGTTCATCGCGGCGGCAGCCGAGCGGCAAGGATGCGGATTCCTGCGTGCCGGAGATCACGTCACCGTCTCGCCAAAGGATGGCGTTCACTGGGAACCGGAGGCGCATCACCGCTTTGGCAAGACCCTGGCGGCGGTCCTGTCGGAGCGTTTGGCGTGAGGGCCTTGTGCCTTGTTCTTGCAATGGCCGGATGCGCTGCCGTCCCTCCGACAACCGATCTGCCGCTGCGCAATCCCACCGCGCGCGTGGCCTCGCAGGCGGATGCCGCGCTGGGGCGTCTCAGCGGGGACTGGCACGTGATCGAGGGCGCCGGCCTGCGGCCCGGCACGCGTTTGCGGTTCGGTGCTCAGGAGGTGGTGATCGGCGGGCGCGTGATGCCGGTCACGGATGACGGGCAAGGACGGCTGACGCTCGATGGTGGGCCGGTCTGGGTCTACTGGATCGACGCGGACAACAGGACGGCGGCGCTTGGCGATCCCGACGGGCGGCGGGTCTGGATCATGGACCGGACCGGCACCCCTGGCGAGCGGCTGCGCGCGGCGCGAGAGATCCTTGCCTGGTACGGCTATGACCTGGCGCGACTGGAGCAGGAATGAAACGGGTTCTGATCACGGCCGGGGCTGCCGGACTTGGCCGCGCGATGGCCGAAGGGTTCCTTGCCCGGGGCGACCGGGTGGCGGTGTGCGACATCGAACCGCGTGCGGTTAGGGATTTCCGCGTCGCACATCCGCAGGCCCTGGCAGAGGTTGTCGACGTGACCGACGAGACGGCCATGACCGGCTTTCTGTCCCGCGTGGAAGAGATGTTCGGCGGGGTGGACGTGGTTTGCGCCAATGCCGGCACGGGGGGACAGGCGGGCCGGATCGAGACACTGGACCTGGACGCCTGGCGAGCCTGCATCGACGTCAACCTGACGGGCGCTTTCCTGACCTGTCGTTGGGCGGCGCGTGTCATGCGGGCGCAGGGCGATGGGCTGATCGTGTTGACCAGTTCGACAGCCGGCCTGCATGGCTACCCGCTGCGTGCGCCCTATGCCTCGGCCAAATGGGCCATCGTCGGTTTGACCAAGACGCTGGCGATGGAGCTTGGTCCGACCGGTGTCCGCGTGAATGCGATCTGCCCCGGCGCGGTCGAAGGCGACCGGATGGACCGGGTTGTCGCGATGGAAAGCGCGGCCTCGGGTCTTGGCCCCGATGAGGTGCGCGCGCTCTACGTGCGCGGTGTCTCTCTGCGCAGCTGGGTCACGGCAGAGGAGGTGGCCGAGACGGTTCTCTGGCTCTCCTCGCCCGCAGCCCGCAAGATTTCCGGGCAGATCCTGGCGATCGATGGGCATACGGAAACACTCGCCCCCTGACGGCGGGCGTAGGGCACTTTCGGTCAGATTAAGGGCCGCTTAGGGTGGAAACGAAATCAACAAGGGAGTGTGACGTGGCAAGACGGGCAGCGATCATCGGCGGTGGAGTCATTGGCGGCGGCTGGGCGGCGCGCTTTGCGCTGATGGGCTGGGACGTGCGGATTTACGATCCCGACCCGGACGCCGAGCGCAAGATCGGCGAGGTCATGGACGGAGCCAAGCGGGCCCTGCCCATGCTCTTCGAGGCGCCGATGCCCGTGCCCGGTAGGATCAGTTTCCATGACAACCTGGCCGAGGCCGTCGAGGGGACCGAGTTCATCCAGGAAAGCGTGCCCGAACGGCTGGACCTGAAACACAAGGTCTATGCCGAGATCCAGGCCGCCTGCGATCCCGGCGCGGTTCTGGCCTCTTCGACCAGCGGGTTCAAACCCTCGCAGCTGCAGGAGGGAGCGGCGCGCCCCGACCAGATCGTTGTCGCTCATCCCTTCAACCCGGTCTACCTGCTGCCGCTGGTGGAACTGGTGCCGGGTGAGGGCGCCGCGCCCGAAACCGTCGAAAAGGCGCGCGAAATCCTGACCGGGATCGGCATGTACCCGCTGCATGTCCGGGCCGAGATCGACGCCCATATCGCCGACCGTTTTCTCGAAGCGGTCTGGCGCGAGGCGCTCTGGCTGGTCAAGGACGGCATCGCCACCACCGAGGAAATCGACAACGCGATCCGCTATGGCTTTGGCCTGCGGTGGGCGCAGATGGGCCTTTTCGAGACCTATCGCGTCGCGGGCGGCGAGGCCGGGATGCGTCACTTCATGGCGCAGTTCGGGCCGTGTCTGTCCTGGCCCTGGACCAAGCTGATGGATGTGCCCGAGTTCACCGACGAACTGGTCGACCTGATTGCGGATCAGTCGGATGCGCAATCCGGACACATGTCGATCCGGGAGCTGGAACGGCTGCGGGACGACAACCTTGTCGCGATTCTGCGGGCGCTCAAGATGCAGGGGGCGGCGGCGGGCAAGCTGATCCGGGAACAGGACGACCGGATGCGCGGGCCTTTGGAAGAAACCGTGCCGATGGTGACCGTGCGCCGTGTCGTGCCCGTGGATTGGACCGATCTGAACGGGCACATGAACGAGGGGCGCTATGGTCAGGTCTTTTCCGACGCGTCCGAGGAACTGATGACCCACGTTGGCGCCGACCAGGCCTATATCGACGCGGGCAACAGCTATTTCACCGCCGAAACCAACATCAAGTATCTCGCCGAAACACTTGCCGGAGAAGAGATTTTTGTCGAGACACGCGTGACCTTGGGCGAGGGAAAGAAGCTGCGCCTCTGGCACGAGATGAAACGTGCCTCGGACGGAGAGGCGCTGGCCACTTGTGACCAGTTCATGCTGCATGTCTCGCTGGAGACGCGGCGCAGTTGCCCGCCGCTGGATCATGTGCGCGAAAACGTCGAACGTCTGGCGCGGATGCATGCCGAGGCGTGAGGGGCCAGCACCTCACACTCCCCGGAGTATTTTGACCAAGAAGAAACAGGGACTGACTATGGATGAGCGGCGCTTTCTGACGGAACTGTTCGAGGTCGCGGTGGCGGCGGCGGACCCCAAAAAGGCGTTGGCCGGTGTTCTGCCGGACAAGCCGAAAGGCCGGACGGTGGTTGTGGCCTTGGGAAAGGGCGCCGCGCAACTGGCCGCCGCCTTCGAGGACCTCTGGCAGGAGCCTGTCGAGGGGGTGGTGGTCACGCGGTACGGCTATGCCACGCCCTGCCGTCACCTGCCGGTCATGGAAGCCGCGCACCCGGTCCCGGACGAGGCGGGATTGCGAGCGACGGAGGCGGTTTTTCGCGCGGTCGAGGGGCTGACGGAGGAGGATCTGGTGGTTGCGCTGGTCTGCGGCGGCGGCTCGGCGCTCTTGCCCGCGCCGCCGGATGGGCTGTCTCTGGAAGACGAGCAGGCGCTGAACCGGGCTCTCCTGGCATCCGGCGCGCCGATAGGCGTGATGAACGCGATCCGCAAACATGTCAGTGCGATCAAGGGTGGACGGCTGGCCGCTGCGGCGTATCCGGCAAGAGTGATTTCACTGGTGGTGTCGGACGTGCCGGGGGACGATCCTGCGCAGGTCGCTTCCGGGCCGACCGTTCCGGATGCGGTCACCCGCCAGGACGCGCTGGCCATGATATCGGCGCGGAATATCGTTCTTCCGGAAAAGGTTATGGCGCATATCTCAAGTGACTTGTCCGCCGCGCCACGGCCCGATGACGCCTGTTTCCAGGGGAATGTCGTGCGCGTTATCGCCTCGGCGCGTCTGTCGCTGGAGGCAGCGGCGGATCGGGTTGAGGCCGCTGGCCTGACGGCCGCGATCCTTTCTGACGCGATCGAGGGTGAGGCCTATGATGTTGGCCGTGTACATGCCGCTTTGGCCCGTGAAATTGCCCTGCGCAACCGGCCGTTCGGCGCGCCGGTGGTTCTGCTCTCCGGAGGGGAGACAACCGTGACCTTGGGGGACAACCCGGGGCGCGGCGGACGGAACACGGCCTTTTTGATGGGGTTCGCCGAGGGCATCGAAGGACTGACAGGGATCACCGCCCTGGCGGCGGACAGTGACGGCATCGATGGGACCGAGGACAACGCTGGGGCTTTTGCCGATGGCGGCAGCTTTGACCGGCTTCGAGCGCAGGGCAAGGACCCGATGGGCTATGTCCAGAGGCAGGACCCCTATAGCGCCTTCGAGGCCTTGGGCGACATTTTTGCGCCTGGGCCGACCGGAACGAATGTCAACGATTTCAGGGCTGTGCTGATCTTTCCTCAGGCGTAGTCATACCCAAGCGCGGTTTCGGTTGGCAGGTCCACTTCGGCGCGCAGAAAGGGCAATTCGGCCTCTGGAAAGCTGCGCGGGGTTTCGGGACGCTCGGGCACCGCGGGCAGGAATTTCGATCCCAGACGTTTGACCACCGGGCGGAACGGCTGCTCATGGACGGGCAGGGCGAAGTGCTCGGACAGGGCGGTGACAAAATGCTCTGGCGCGGCTTGCACGGCTTCCAACCGGCAGAAGAGCACCGAACAATCCCGCTCGAAAAAGGACAGCAGGGCCGAGAGCTTTGCTTGCCGCATGGCGAGGAGATTGGCAAAGGGCCGTCCGGTGAGAGGATGCCTGTCATGCTGCAGGGGCTGGCCGATGCCGCCAAGGGTCGCCACCTGGGGAAAATAGCGTTTGCGATCCGCGATGGTGGCCCATTCCGCGCGCAGGAACGCGGCAAAGGGCAAAAGCTGCATCGCGGGCGGACAATGCCAGGGTTTGGCATGCATCGACAGCGACCAGGCCTGCGCATCACGGACGCAGCAGATCACCAGCATGTCGGCCGGGATCGCGGTCATGTGGGGAAATCCGTGTTTCCAGCCCATGTCATCGGTCGGGGTCAGGGCGCTGTTGCGCGCCACCAGCCGCTTGACGAAATTCGTGCCCGAAGAGCGTTCGCCGAACACCTGGAAGCGCCGCGGCTGACGTGGCCCATCGGCCATCTGCCATCCCTTGTCCGCGAATGCCTGACCGATCATGTGCGCCTCGTCCTGATCCCCACGCAAACCTAACCGTCCGTTTCCCAAAATGCGATTCTCATATCGCGGGCGATGCTGTAGTCTGCCAAGCAAAACAACGACAAAGAGGCTAGGGCAGATGCAATCGGTGGCGGCGGCGCTGACAATGGTGCGCGGGGATGCCTTTTTCCTGAAGGCCTGGGTGCGGCACTACGGCGAAACCTTCGGGCGCGAGAATTGCTATATCGTCAATCACGGTCGCGGAAGCGATGTGGAGAAACTGGCAGAAGGATGCAATATCATTGGGATACCCGGCGATCCTCATCCAAATTTCGACATGAAGCGCTGGCGGTTTCTCAACAACTTTGTCCACGGCCTGCGCTGCTACTACACGCATGTGGTCGTGGGTGACGTGGATGAACTGGTGGTGGTGGATCCGGAACATGGCGGATCCTTGCTGGACTACCTGCGCGCAGAGAAGCCGCGGCGCGTTCTGACGCCCCTGGGCCTGGAGGTGATCCACCGGATCGATATCGAGCATGAGGAGATCACCGGCCCGATTCTCGGGCCGCGCCGCCACGTCCGGTTGGCGCCGCATTATTCCAAGCCATGCATCATCAGCCAGGGGGTCAAGATCGCGCGGGGCGGGCATTTCACCCAATACGACAAGCTGATTGCCCCGGATGAACTGTATCTCTTCCACCTGAAATTCTGCGATTTCGGCAACTACGTGCAGACCATGAACGCCCGCAATGCTGTCACGCAGGAGGTCGGAACCGGAGTGCAGGATACCGCGATCGGGCGTCACTGGTTCGCAGAGGCTCGGGGCGAAGACAGGGCAGTCTTCGACGCCTTTTCGGAATTGCCGATGAAAGAGGGGTTTGACCTGGCCTGGGTCCGCAAGCGCATGGCGCGCAGTTGGGGTCCGCGCGGTGAAACCGGGTTCTACGCCTTCAAGCGTCCGGACTATGAGCAACAGTACCTGTTGCCCGACCGGTTCACGGGGGTGATATGACCTAGAAACCGCGCGAGGAAGTAAAGCTGATCTGGTCTATGTTCAGCCCTGGAAAACTGTCCTCAAAGAAGGCGCCGGCGCTGGCAAGGGCGTTTTGTGACCGTCCGTCCAGCAGGTCAAAGCCGAACTGCCAGACCACATCCGGCGTGTAGAACAGTCCAAAGGCCAGCACAGCCCCCAGGAAATAAGCGCGGCCGTTCTTCCGGGCGACGCCAGCCGTCAGAGCCGCGCGCAGGATCTGGAAGGTCAGCATGACCAGGGTCGCGGCCAATGCCGCCGCGAGGGACGACAGGATCAGGTGTTGGGTGTCGGGGGCCAGCCCCTCTTGCCGAAGGGCAAGTTCGATCCGGTCGCGGTTGGTGGCGATGGCGGCGGTCGCATAGGCCGCGCCAAATCCTGTCAGAGCCGCGGTCAGCATCTTGGGCTGTGCACGACGCCGCGCGGCGGTGCCGTGGGCCTGTGCCTCGGGGTCGATACGGCGGACACGGCGGCTGAAGTCGCGGTGATCCTGCTTGCGGAAGACGGAGGGGCGATAGGGCATGGTCATACCCAAATTGTTAACCGGTCTTTCGGGCAAGATTGGCCTGAGAATGTGGCGCGAAACGGGCTTTCGCATTCAAATCTCAGGGCTTTTGTCGCAGATTCGGACTGCCGCGCCCCCGGATCTCTCGGGAGCGCGGGACGGGTGCTAGCGGATCGCGTCCAGGATACGGGCCCAGCTGCGGATGCCCTTGTGAAAGCTCTCGACGTCGTATTTTTCGTTCGGAGAGTGAATCTGGTCGTCGTCCTTGCCCCAGCCGACCAGCATCGTGTCCATGTCGAGGATCGACTTGAAATACCCGGCCACCGGGATCGAGCCGCCGCAGCCTGTAAAGGCCGCCTCGTGCCCCCATTCCGCGCCCAGCACGCTGCGCGCGGATTCGAAGGCGGGGTGGGTGGTCTGCATCTGGCTGGCGGGCGAGGCGCCGTGGCCGTGGAAGTCGACAGAGACATCCTCGGGCAGCTGCGCGCGGACCCAGGCGCGGAAGTGTTCACGCAGGGCGTGCGGATCCTGCTGGCCGACGAGGCGGAAACTGACTTTGGCCGTGGCCTTTGACGGCAGCACGGTCTTGAAGCCGTCACCGGTATAGCCGCCGATGATGCCGTTGATCTCGGCCGTGGGGCGCGACCAGATCATCTCCAGCGCGCTGCGGTCCTGTTCCCCGGCAGGTTTTGACAGACCCACGTCGCCCAGGAAGGTGCCGTGGTCGAAATTCAGCGCCTCCCACTGTGCCGTCATCTCGTCCGACAGCTCTGGCACGCCGTCATAGAAATGCGGCACCTGGATATGACCGTTGTCGTCGTGCAGGTTGGCGAGGATGCGGGACAGCACGCGGATCGGGTTGCGCGCGACGCCGCCATACATGCCGGAATGCAGGTCCTTGTCGGGGCCGGTGAGGGTGATTTCCTCACCCAGCAAGCCACGCAGCTGGGTCATGATCGCGGGCACACGGGATTCGAACAACCCGGTGTCGCAGATCAGGGCGATGTCGGCTTTCAGCTCTTCCTTGTTCTCCTTCAGGAAGGGGATCAGCGAGGGCGAGCCCGACTCTTCTTCCCCTTCAAAGAAGAAAGTGATGCGGCAGGGCATTGAGCCGTGTTCCGCCTTCCACGCGCGGCAGGCCTCGACAAAGGTCATCAGCTGGCCCTTGTCGTCCGAGGACCCGCGCCCACGGATGACCTTGCCCTTGGCGGTCTCCTCGATCGCGGGGTCAAAGGGATCGCGGTCCCAGAGGTCCAGCGGGTCGACCGGCTGCACGTCGTAATGGCCGTAGAACAGCACATGCGGGCCGTCGCCCTCGACATGGCCCACGACCATCGGGTGGCCCGGGGTGGCCCGGGCTTCCGCCGCGATGCCAAGGCTTTGCAGGTCCTCGACCAGCCAGTCTGCCGCCTGCTGACATTTGTCGGCATAGGCCGGGTCGGTCGAGATCGAGGGGATGCGCAAGAGCGCCATGAGGCGGTCCAGCGCGGCGGGAAGATCGGCGTCGATGCGCGCAAGTGTGGCGTCGAGAGACATGAGGACTCCTGATTTTTCGGCGAAGCTAACAGACCGCGAGGGACTGTCCAGCCGGATCAGAGCTCGACCAGCGGCGCGGCGGCCAGGACCTCCCCGGTTGGCGCTCCGGTGGGCGAACCGCCGGGCGGTTCGTCCGAAACGGCCAGGGTGCCGCCGGCCAGCCGGGCGGCCACCGCCGGCGCCAGGGTGATTTCCGCCATGTCCGCATCGGGCAGCACGCCCAGCGAGACCGGCGCGGGATCATCCTCTGCGATCAGCCAGAGTTCCAGCGCCCGGCCTTCGCGTGGCCCACCTTCGAGCCGCGCCAGAACCAGGTTTTCACCGCTCACCTGCGCCTCAAATCGCAGGGCGCCATCGGCAGAGGCCAGTTCCGCGCCAAGGTCCGGACCGCCGGTCAGGAAGGGCAGGGGGGCGACATAGGCCAGCGCGGCCAGCGTCGCGGCGCCAAGCCCGGCGGCCAGCCACCAGCGCCGTGCCCGCGATTCCGGCGCACCGCTGACAGAGGCCATGAGCGCGCGCCGCACGCGGGGCGAGGGTTTCACCTCGTCCAGTTCCTCGGCCAGGTCCGCCAGCCGGGATTCCCAATGGTGTACGCGGGCGGCAAATTCGGGGTCCTCGGCCACGCGGCGGGCCGCCACACCTTCAAGATCCGCCGAGAGCAGGCGCAGGACATATTCCGCTGCCAGCAGCTCGTCATCGTCATCGGGCATTTCGGGAAGATCAGCGCTCATCGGGACATGCACTCCCTGAGGCTCTGCAGACTCCGGCGCAGCCAGGTCCGCATGGTGTTGAGGGGCACTTCGAACCGGGCCGCGAGATCGGCGTAGCTGTCCCCTTCGAGATAGGCGCCGCGCACCGCCCTGGCGCGCTGGTCCGGCAGTTCATCGAGACAGTTCACGATGCGCTGGCTTTCGGAGGCGGCGATGGTCGAGGCCTCGGGGCCGGGGCGGGAATCGGGCAGGGTATCGGTTTCGGTTCCGTCCTGTCCGTTCTGCGCGCGCTGGCGGGCGCGCAGCCGGTCGATGGCGATGTTCCGGGCCAGAGTGATCAGCCAGGTCATCGGACTGTGGCCAGTGACGGCATAGCGGTCGGCCTTGTTCCAGATGCGCAGAAAGACTTCCTGCAGGGTGTCCTCGGCCTCTTCGCGGTCTTTCAGGACCGACAGGCAGATCGCCAGCAACTTGCCGCTGGTGGCATCGTAGAGGGCCCCGAAAGCGCCGCGGTCGCGCAAAGCGACGCGTGCGATCAGGGCCTCGATGTCGCTTCGGGTTGTCATGCCTGCTCCGGTTCTGCAAAGACGTCATGCAGGCTAGGGCGCGTGTGGGTCAAGGCAAGGAATCGTGTTTCCGATATGCGTCATTATGTACCTAAGATCAAAGTCGTAATGGTCAGCCCGTTGATTCAGATCAAGGATGCGACGGATGGTCCGGTTCTAAACGGTGGACACATCACCTCGCGGTCGTTAGTTATTCATGAAATTGAATAAGGTGTGACTGCAGCACCGGCCCCCTGGCGAGGGTCGAAAGTAGAAGGAGGAGCCCGGTGGACTACACCGCGAAACTGGATGACGCCCTGAACCGTCTGCACGAAGAAGGCCGTTATCGCACCTTCATCGACATCGAGCGCAAGAAGGGCCAGTTCCCGCATGCCACTTGGCGCAAGCCGGACGGAAGCGAAACGCCGATCACCGTCTGGTGCGGCAACGACTATCTGGGCATGGGTCAGCATCCCGTTGTCCTGTCTGCCATGCACGAGGCGATCGACGCCACCGGCGCCGGCTCGGGCGGCACGCGCAACATCTCGGGCACCACGGTCTATCACAAGCGGCTGGAGGCCGAGCTGGCCGACCTGCACGGCAAAGAGGCCGCGCTGCTGTTCACATCGGCCTATATCGCCAATGATGCAACGCTGAGCACGCTGCCCAAATTGTTCCCGGGCCTCATCATCTACTCGGACGAGCTGAACCACGCTTCGATGATCGAAGGCGTGCGCCGCAACGGCGGGGCCAAGCGCATCTTCAAGCACAATGATCTCGACGATCTGCGCGCCAAGCTGGAAGCCGACGATCCCGCCGCGCCCAAGCTCATCGCCTTTGAATCGATCTATTCGATGGACGGCGATTTCGGCCCGATCGAGGCGATCTGCGATCTGGCGAACGAATTCGGCGCACTGACCTATATCGACGAGGTGCACGCGGTCGGCATGTACGGCCCGCGCGGGGCAGGGGTCGCGGAACGCGACCGCCTCATGCACCGCATCGACATTATCAACGGCACCCTGGCCAAGGCCTATGGCGTCATGGGCGGCTACATCGCCGCATCTGCGAAAATGTGTGACGCCGTCCGCTCTTATGCGCCGGGGTTCATCTTTACCACCTCGCTGCCGCCGGCCGTGGCCGCCGGTGCCGCAGCCTCGGTTCGCCATCTCAAGACGGACCAGGAGTTGCGCGACAAACACCAGACCCAGGCCAAGATCCTCAAGACCCGGCTCAAGGGCATGGGCCTGCCGATCATCGACCACGGCACCCATATCGTGCCGGTGATCGTCGGCGACCCGGTCCACACCAAGCAGCTGAGCGACATGCTGCTTGAGGGCTATGGCATCTACGTCCAGCCGATCAACTTCCCCACGGTTCCGCGTGGCACCGAGCGTCTGCGGTTCACCCCCTCGCCTGTGCACGGCCCGGACGAGATGGATCGGCTGGTGCGCGCGATGGACGAATTGTGGAGCCATTGTGCGCTGAATCGCGCTGAACTGGCCGGCTAAACCCCGCCAATACCTGTCATATGGCTTGAGATGTGCTAGCCTTATCGCAATAACCGGGGTGCGCGAATCGTGCAGCCCGGACCGGGCAGGCACATAAATGATGGGTAGAATGGGGCAGTCTCGCAATGATCGGGCGCAAATCCCAGCACCGTGAAGAAAGCGGCGACGACACGTCGCCACAGAGCTTTGACGACTACGCCCTGAAGCTGGGCGACGTCATGCGCGGTGAACGGGCGACAATGGGCAAGTCGCTGCTGGATGTGCAGCGAGAGCTGCGCATCAAGGCAAGCTATATTGCCGCAATCGAGAATTGCGATCCTTCCGCCTTTGATACTCCGGGGTTCATCGCCGGCTACGTCCGCTCTTATGCGCGCTACCTGGGTATGGACCCGGATGAGGCATTCACGCATTTCTGCACGGAAAGCGGGTTTTCCGTCGCGCATGGCATGTCGCAAGAGGCCTCTGTCATCCGCAAGCCGCGGCAGGACGCGGCGCGGGCGCGCAATCGCGATTCCATCGTGGAACCGCGTATGCCCTTTGCCCCGGCCAATGACAGCCTGCTCTCGCGGATCGAACCCGGGGCGCTGGGATCGTCGCTGGTGCTGTTGGCCCTGATCGGTGGTATCGGATACGGCGGTTACCGCGTGTTGCAAGAGGTGCAGCGCGTGCAGGTGACGCCGGTCGATCAGACCCCCATCGTGCTGAGCGAGCTGGATCCGCTGCAAGCGGCCATTGCGCCAGCCGCGCGCGATGAAGGCGATGACATCACTCAGGCCGGTGTCTTTACCCCGCCGACGACCGAAGCCTTTGACCGCCTCTATCGTCCGCAGGCCCTGGATGTTCCGGTGCTGGTTGCGCGCGATGCGCCGATCTCGACGCTTGATCCCGAACGCGTCGGCGCCTTTGCCGGCAGAGGGCCGCGCGGTCTGCCGAATGTGCAGGACAGTTCGCTGGCTGCCGCCGCTCTGGCGAACAGACTGGTGGCCGAGGGCGTGATCCCCGAATCCGCTGTCGGGGCGGCGCCTGTCGGCGGGCTGGCCGGGGCCAGCGGTGTCACGGTCGTGGCCGTACGTCCCGCCTGGATCGAGGTGCGTTCCGAGACCGATGGCGTGCTGATCTCTCGCGTGTTGAACGCGGGCGAAACATTCGCCGTGCCGCGTGACGCCTCCAGCCCACGCATCCGGGTTGGCGAATCCGGCGCCGTCTATTTCAACGTCGATGGCCGGACCTACGGTCCCGCAGGGCAGCCCGGTCGCGTGACCGGCAATGTTTCGTTGGCCGGGGCTGACGTGGTGGATCGCTTTGACCTTGCGGATTCGACCAAGGACCGCGACCTTGCCTCGGTGCTCGTGGATCTGAACCTCGCCGCGCCGCAGGTGGCCCTTGCAGAACCGGTGCAGCGCGCCGCACAAACCCCGATCCCCACCGACCTGGCACGGAATGTTCCGAATACCCCGCCGGTCGCACGGCCCGACAGCATCGCGCTTGCGGCGGCCATTGCCGTGGCCCCGACGCCTTCGGTCCCGGCCCCGAAGCCGGTGGCTCCGGCACCTGTCGAAGTCGCCAAACCGGCGCTCGAACCCATACAGCCCAACGTTCCGCGCGTGACCGCCGAACCCGCGCCGGGCATCACCGTCGTCGCAGTGGCGGAAACCTGGGTCGAGATCACCTCGCCCTCTGGCAAGAAGCTGCTGGCACGGCTGCTGAAACCGGGCGACACCTACAAGGTGCCGCAGACCGACCAGGCACCGACGATCTTTTCGGGCAATGCGGGTGGTGTCTTTTTCGCCGTCAACGGCGAGACCTACGGTCCTTATGGCGCCAGCGGCCAGTTCGGACGTGACCTTGCCCTGTCGGCCGGGGACATCCAGCGCGAGATGCAGGTCGCCGACCTGACCCGGAACCAGACGCTGGCCAAGGTCGTCGCAGAGCTGCAGCTGCAAGGCCAGTAACGACACGCGGCGCGATGGCGCACGGGCTGGTCTGTGGCGCGCGCAGCGACTAGTGTCCGCACCAAGACCAACGCAAACACAGGACAGAGCGCATGAGCCTCAATCACGTCCGCCCGTGGCGCAATATCTATCGTCGCACATCCCGGCAAATCATGGTCGGCAATGTTCCCGTCGGGGGCGATGCGCCGATCAGCGTGCAGACCATGACCAACACGGTCACCACCGATATTCCCGGCACTATCAATCAGATACAGGCCGCAGCTGAAGCAGGCGCAGACATCGTGCGGGTGTCGGTCCCCGATGAGGACTCGTCCCGCGCGCTGAAGGAAATCGTGCGCGAAAGCCCGGTGCCGATCGTCGCCGACATCCATTTCCACTACAAGCGCGGGATCGAGGCTGCCGAAGCGGGCGCCGCCTGCCTGCGCATCAACCCGGGCAACATCGGCAGTCAGGACCGCGTGCGCGAGGTGATCCAGGCCGCGCGCGATCACAACTGCTCGATCCGGATCGGCGTGAACGCCGGCAGCCTCGAAAAACACCTGCTGGAGAAATACGGCGAGCCCTGCCCGGACGCGATGGTGGAAAGCGGACTGGATCACATCAAGATCCTGCAGGACAACGATTTCCACGAGTTCAAGATCAGCTGCAAAGCCTCGGATGTCTTTATGGCCGCCGCCGCCTACCAGCAGCTTGCCGAACAGACCGATGCGCCCATTCATCTGGGGATCACCGAGGCCGGTGGCCTGATGTCTGGCACGATCAAATCTGCCATCGGGTTGGGCAACCTGTTGTGGATGGGGATCGGCGACACGATCCGGGTGTCCCTGTCGGCGGACCCGGTCGAAGAGGTCAAGGTTGGCTACGAGATCCTGAAGTCGCTTGGCCTGCGCCATCGTGGCGTCAATATCATCTCATGCCCTTCCTGCGCGCGGCAGGGGTTCGACGTGATCAAGACCGTCGAAGTGCTTGAAAAGCGGCTGGAACACATCAAGACGCCCATGAGCCTGTCGATCATCGGCTGCGTCGTGAATGGCCCCGGCGAGGCGCTGATGACGGACGTCGGGTTTACCGGCGGCGGCGCAGGCAGCGGGATGGTCTACCTCGCGGGCAAGGCCAGCCACAAGATGTCCAACGACCAGATGATCGAGCACATCGTCGAAGAGGTCGAGAAGCGCGCAGAAGTCATCGAGGCAGAACAGGCGGAAGCGGCGGAGTAATCCGCCTCATTCCGCCAGGTATCGCACCAGGACAAAGGCGGGCATCTCTCCCCGGATCAGCCTGTCCCGCATGACATATGAGGGCAGGGTGTCCAGCGTAAGCGTGTCCATCAGCGTGGCGTTCCCGGGCTCAGCCGTATCCAGCAGGCGCACGGTCACGCCCTGCGCCTGTGCCATGTCCCGAAGATCGGCCCATGCCGCCGGGCAGGTGTCACAGCCCGGACCGGTGAACATGGCGATCACGGCGCCGTCCTCGCCGAACAGCGCGGGCGCGTGGCGTGCGATCAGATCCAGATCGCCCTGGCGTTCGTCTTCGTAGAAGTCGGTGGGCGCCGGCGCGCTCAGCGCCCGCAACCGTTCCGACAGACTCATCTCCTGCGCCAGCACGGGGCCGGCGCAGAAGACGAAAGACAGAAGCGCGGCCCGGATCACTCGGCGGCGCGCTGGTCTTCGATGATCTGGCGCATGGTCGGCAGAGGCGCGTAGCCGCGCACCATTTCCTCGCCAAAGACGAAGCTGGGCGTGCCGTTGATGTTCATCGCCAGCGCGAGTTCGCGGGTTTCCGCGATGCGGCGCGCGACCTCGTCGCTGTCCATCTCGGCCATGATCGCATCCGCATCCAGACCCAGCGTCTGCGCGATTCGGCGCAACGGTCCATTGCCGGGGTTGCCTTCAAGCGTGATCAGCGCGTCATGCACGGCCTTGTAGGCCTCGTCGCCTGCAAGGATATGTGTGGCCACGGCGAATTTCGACGAGATCATCGATGCCTCGCCCAGGATCGGGAATTCCTTGAGGATGTAGCGGATGTTGCCGTCGCTGGCGATCAGCTCCTCGACCTCGGGATGGGCGCGGCGGCAATAGCCACAGCGGTAATCCATGAACTCGATCACGGTCACGTCACCCTCGGGGTTTCCGCCGACCCAGGAAAACCCGTCATCCAGAAGGCGGGCCATGTTGTCGGTGACAAGGGCGTCGTCCTGTGCGGCCTGGGCCTGCTTTTCGCGGTCTTCAAGGACGGCAACCGCCTCCATGATGACCTGCGGGTTTTCCAGCAGGTATTCGCGCACCTGGGCCCCGAAGGCGGTGCGCTGCTCGGGCGTCATGGCGGAAAAGTCAAAGCCGCCGTCGTCCTGGGCCTGCACCATCGGTGCCGCCAGAAGACAGAGGGCAGCGGCGCTGCCGCGAAGGAATTTGGTCGAGGTGAACATGGGAACTCCCAAAAATTGTTGTCTGTTATTTGGCCTGTTTTGCCGCACTTAGCACATCCTGTGCCCTTTGCCACGGGGCAGAGCCCCGGGGCAGGGTCGCAACCGCGCGTTCCGCGTGCAGCTTTGCATCCTTGAGGCGCCCTTGCAGGGCATAGCGTTCCGCCGTCACGACGGTAGCCATGCCGGGCTGGCCGGTCTTGGCATAGGCCACGGCCAGGTCGCGCAACACGCGGGCATCGGTGAAATCGCGTCCACGCGCGGCCTCGAGCGCTTTGAGAGCCTGGCGGTGGTTGCCCGTTGCCAGCAGCGAGCGGCCCAGCCCGCCCAGGATCAGCGGTTCGCGCGGGGCACGGTTGGCGGCGGCCTGATAGACCTGAACTGCGGCGCCGAACTGGCGCGATTCCAGCAGGATCTGACCTTTGAGTTCCAGCAGGTAGGGATCTCCGGGGCGCAGGGCGATGGCGCGATCGATCGCGGCGAGGGATTTCTTCAGGTTCGACTGGCGGTGCCAGGCCACGGCTTCGCGCATGTGGGCGATATCCTGACTGCCGCTGTCTTTCAGACGCCGCAGCGTCCAGGAGGGCGCGCGCTTGAAGGCGGTCAGTTTGCCCTGGGCGCGCTTGAACCAGTACTGCGCCGTGGCATCGCGGGCCGGGCTTTTCTGCCCGGCGACCAGCGCCTCCAGCGCGCGCTGGCGGTCACGGGTCATCGGGTGGGTGCGCATGTAGGGGTCCTGTCGGCCCACCGACAGCGCCTCTTGCCCGCGAAAGAGCTTTTGCACCTCCAGCGCGCCGTGCGGGTCGACACCGGCACGCATCATGAACCGGACCGAAGAGATGTCGGCCGCGGATTCCTCGGCCCGTGTATGCGACATGAAAAGCCGCATGGCCGAGGATTGCGACCCGATGGCCGCGGCGGCGGCGGCCTGGCTGTTGGCACCTGCGGCGGCGGCCGCGGCCGCCAGGGCCATGCCGATGCCAGCGGCGGTGCGCGCGGCGCGCATGTTGCCAAGGCGGCGCGCGATATGGCCGTTGGCGATGTGGGCCGCCTCGTGCGCGATCACGGCCTGCAAGGCCTCGGCACTGTCCAGCCGCATGATCAGCCCGGAGTGCAGGAAGATATGCCGCGTGTCGGCGACAAAGGCGTTCAGCGACCCGTCGTCGATCACGATGATCTTGACCTGTTGCGGGCTGAGGCCAGCGGCGCTCAGGATGGGTGCGGCAAGCTGGCGCAGCGCGTATTCCATGTCCGCATCTCGCAGCAGCGTGGTGGCCGCCTGGGCCGGAGCTGCTGCCAGAATGGACAGAGCCATGACCAGGGCGGTCAGACGGGACAGGATCGTGTGGCGGATCATTGACGGGCTGCTCCTTGTGCTCGTAAGCCTCACTGGCGACACAGTAGAGAGGCAGGCATGCGGAATTCAAGGCGGGGCGCGGTTGATCCCTTTATCGTGATGGACGTGATGGAGGCGGCACGCCAGGCAGAGGCCGACGGGCGCAGCATCGTCCACATGGAACTGGGCCAGCCCGGCACCCCCGCGCCCGCCGCGGCCCGTGCTGCCCTGAGCCGCGACATGGAAAACGACCCGCTTGGATACACGGTGGCGCTTGGCCTGCCGGAATTGCGCGCGCGGATCGCGAAACTCTATGATGAGTGGTACGGGATCGACCTGGACCCGGGCCGCGTCGTGGTCACGCCGGGGTCTTCCGGGGGGTTCATCCTGGCCTTTACCGCGCTGTTCGATGCCGGGGACCGCGTGGCGCTGGGGGCGCCCGGCTATCCTTCGTATCGGCAGATCCTCAAGGCGCTGGACGTGACCCCGGTCGAGGTCCAGTGCTCGGCGGAAAACCGCTATCAGCCCACACCAGAGGACCTAGCGGGCATCGACTACCAGGGGCTGCTGGTCGCCAGCCCGGCGAATCCCAGCGGCACCATGCTGGAAAAGCCGGAACTGGCGGCGCTGATCGCGGATGCCCACGCGCGTGGGGCGGCCTTTTTGTCGGATGAGATCTATCACGGGATCGAGTACGAAAAGGACGCGGTCTCGGCGCTGGAAATCAGCGACGACGTCGTGGTGATCAACTCTTTTTCCAAGTATTTCTCGATGACCGGCTGGCGGATCGGCTGGCTGGTGGTGCCCGAAGACATGGTCCGCCAGTTCGAACGCCTGGCGCAGAACCTGTTCATCTGTCCGACCCATGCCGCCCAGGTCGCGGCCCTTGCGGCGCTGGACGCGCAGGACGAACTGGAAGGAAACCTGGCCGTCTATGCCCGCAATCGCCAGCTGATGCTGGAGGGGCTGCCGCGGATCGGGTTTGACCGGATCGCACCGCCCGATGGGGCTTTTTACGTCTACGCGGACGTCAGCCACCTGACCAGTGACAGCCGTGCCTTTGCCCGCGAGATCCTGGACAAGGCCGGGGTCGCCGTGACGCCGGGGCTGGACTTTGACCCGGTGCGGGGCGGCGGCACGCTGCGTTTCGCCTATGCCCAGTCGACCGAGGAGATCAAGGAAGGCCTCGCGCGGCTAGGCGCTTTCATGGCCGAGCGCGGGCAGGGCGCCGCCTGAGCGCGGCCTGTCGAGGATTGATTGACCTGACCGGATACCCATAGAGTGCGGCAAACACCGGAACCGGGGCAGATGAGCAGATTTCTTACTTTCCTGATGGCGCTGAGCCTCTGGGCCGGCGCTGCCTCCGCGCAAGATGCCGGTTTGGCCCGGCTGATCGACGGAGGCATCGAGGATCGCCGTTTCGGCGGCACCGAGTTGACCCTGACCCTGTCGCAGGGGGTGCCCTGGCGGGTGTTCACCCTGACCGATCCGGACCGGCTGGTGCTGGATTTCGCCGAGGTGGACTGGCAGGGTGCCGATCCCGCAGAGCTGAACCAGAGCGACAGGATCAGTGCCTTGCGCATGGGCCTGTTCCGCCCCGGCTGGTCGCGTCTCGTGGCCGAGCTGGCGGAACCGATGTTGGTACAAAGCGCCGGGATGCGCGTGTTGCCCGATGGCGCGGGGGCCGAACTGACCCTGCGGTTGCAACCGGGTGATGCCGCGAGTTTCGCAAAAACCGCCGGACCGCCGGCCGATCCCTCCTGGGTACGGACCCGCCCCCGGGCGCGCCGCACCGATCCCGACCCGGATCGCCCGCTGACCATTGTCCTTGATCCCGGGCATGGCGGCATCGACCCGGGCGCGCAACGGGACGGTGTGACAGAGGCGGACCTGGTGCTGACCTTCGCGCTGGAGCTGCGCGAAGTGTTGTTGCGCTCGGGCGACTACGATGTCCGGCTGACCCGGCAGGAGGACCGCTTTGTCTCGCTCGAAGGACGGGTAAAATACGCCCATGAGGTCGGCGCGGACCTGTTCATCTCCCTGCATGCGGATGCGCTGGAAGAGGGGGTGGCGCATGGGGCGGCGGTCTATACGCTGGCCGAAGAGGCCTCGGACGCGGCGTCGGCGGCGCTGGCGGAACGGCATGACCGCGACGACCTGCTGGCCGGGCTGGACCTGACCGGCACCGACGACCGGGTGGCCCAGATCCTGATGGATCTCGCGCGGCTGGACAACACGCCGCGCAGCCAGGCGTTGGCCGAACATATCGTCGCCGGAATCGATGCCTCGCTGGGCCATGTGCACAAGGACCCGCTGCGGCAGGCGGCGTTTTCAGTGCTGAAATCGGCTGACATCCCCTCTGTCCTTGTCGAACTGGGGTTTCTGTCCACGGAACAGGACCGGCGCAACCTGCAGGATCCGGTCTGGCGCACGGGTATGGCGCGCGGGCTGCGCGACGGGGTCGCCGCCTGGGCGCTGGAGGACGAGGCCCTGTCGCGCCTGCGCCGGCAATAGGGCGCCATTTCGGCAAACCGCCGCCCGGCATGCGCCGATGTGTTTTGACCCATACCTTTCTGCGCTATAAACACGGCTTCAGTCGAGTAGCGGGAGCCGCATGTGCTGCGTTTCATCTTTTCCTTCTTCGGGGCGATCTTCTCGGTCGTGACAATGGGCGCCATGATGGTGGCGCTGACCATCGGAGCCGTGTTCTGGATGTATGGGCGCGACCTGCCCAGCCACGAACACCTGGCGCAGTATTCGCCGCCCACGATCAGCCGGATCTATTCCGCCGAAGGCCGCGTGATCGACGAATTCGCGCAGGAACGGCGGCTGTTCACGCCCGCGCGCGAAATCCCGGACCTGGTGAAACACGCCTTCATCTCGGCCGAGGACAAGTCTTTCTATACCCATGACGGGTACGATCCGCGTGCCATCGTGTCAGCGGCCATCGACACGGCGCGTGGCAATACCCGTGGTGCGTCGACGATCACCCAGCAGGTGATGAAGAATTTCCTTCTGTCGGGCGACCGCCGCGTCGAACGCAAGATCAAGGAAATCATCCTGGCCTCCCGCGTCGACGGGGCGTTGTCCAAGGAAAAGATCCTGGAGCTCTACCTCAACGAAATCTTCCTGGGACAGAACGCCTATGGCGTCACGGCCGCGGCGCAGGTCTATTTCAACAAATCCCTGTCGGAACTGGCCCCGCATGAGGCGGCCACGCTGGCCTCTCTGCCCAAGGCGCCATCGGACTATCATCCTGTCCGCCGCAAGGAGCGCCTGAAGAACCGGCGTGACTTTGTGCTGAGGGAGATGTTTGAGAACAACTATATCGACGAGGCCACCTATGAGACCGAAGTCGCCATGCCGCTGCGGTCGGTGCAGAATGGCGATTTCGAGCCCTATTCGCGCTCGCTTCCACCGCGCGACTATTTCACCGACGAAATCCGTCGCCAGCTGAGCCGGGATTTCGGCGAGGAACAGTTCTTTGCCGGCGGTTATTCGGTGCGCGCGACTCTGGACCCGGACATGCAGACAAAGGCTGCCGAGGTTCTGCGCGCGGCGCTGGAAAAATACGACCGCAACCGGGGCAAATGGCGCGGGACGGGCAAGACGATCCCGGTGGATACCCTTGGCGACGAGGAGACGTGGCGCGAGGCGCTGGCGGATCTGCGCGTGGCTCGGGATATCGTGCTGGAGCACCCCTGGCATGTGGCGGTGGTACGCGAGGTGCGCGACGACTCGCTGCTGTTGGGAATCGAGGACGTCGCCCTGGACGACCCGCGCGGCATGACCGTGCCCCGCTCGGACACCGACTGGTTCAAGGGCAGCCTGCAGGACAATTTCGAGCGCGGTGACGTGATTCACGTCCGCCAGATGACCCAGGACAGCGACGGCGCCTTCATCCGCTGGAGCCTGCGGCAGGTTCCCGAGGTGCAGGGCGGCTTTATGGCGATGGACGCCCACACGGGGCGGGTGATCGCCATGCAGGGCGGGTTTTCCTACCAGAACTCGGTCTTCAACCGGGCGACGCAGGCGATGCGCCAGCCGGGGTCGAGCTTCAAGCCCTTCGTTTATGCCTCGGCGCTGGACTCGGGCTATTCCCCGGCGACCATCGTGGTCGACGCGCCCATCGAGGTGGACACAGGCGCCGGCATCTGGCGGCCCCAAAACGCCTCTCACCAGTATTATGGCCCGACGCCGCTGCGCACAGGGATCGAACGGTCGCGGAACCTGATGACGATCCGCCTGGCGCAGGAAGTGGGCATGGATATCGTCGCCAGCTACGCCGAGAAATTCGGCGTCTACGACCGCATGGGCCTGTCGATCGCGAACGCTCTGGGCGCGGATGAGACGACGCTGTTCCGTATGGTTGCCGCCTACGCGATGTTCGCCAATGGCGGCGAGCGGGTCGAACCGACACTGGTCGACCGGGTTCAGGACCGCTATGGCACCACCGTTTATTCGCATGAGTCCGTTTTCGGCAACAAACGGGTCTGCGTCGATTGCGACAACCCCGACCTGCCGCAGGGGCAGGCGCCCCGTATCGCCGACGAACGCGAAAGGGTGATGAACGCCGTCACCGCCTATCAGCTGACCTCGATGATGCGCGGCGTCGTCGAGCGCGGCACCGCATCGCGCACGGTCAACCTCAGCGTGCCGACCGCGGGCAAGACCGGCACGACAAACGATGCCAAGGACGTCTGGTTCGTGGGCTTCACCTCGAACATCGTGGCCGGCTGCTATATCGGGTACGACACGCCGCGCACGATGGGGCGCGGAGCGTCTGGCGGGGGCATGTGTGGCCCGGTCTTCAACGAATTCATGAAGGACGCGATCAAGAAATACGGGGGCGGCAACTTCAAGGTTCCCGAAGAGTGCCAGTTCATCAAGATCGACCGGTTCTCGGGCGCGCGCCTGCCGGACGATGCCAGCGGTCCCAACGTGGTGTCCGAGTGTTTCCGCCTCGGAGAAGAGCCGATCTTTGGCGTCATGTTCGATGGGGGCTTTGCGATCTCCGGCACCTTCGACGTGATCCAACCCGACGGGTCGACCGTCGCGCAGGAGGTCACGACCTCTACGGGCGACAAGGCCATCGTGGGCCCCAAGGCAGGCTTCGGCACGCTCAGCTCGGGCGGGCTTTACTGAACCTCTGCCTGCGCAAGGAGCAGGGCCAGGAGGTCTGCCTCGGCGTCCCGCTGCAACAGTCCGCCGCTGCGCCAGGCGATTGACAGCGCGCATTTCGCGGCCCCCCAACGGGCGAGCCGCGAGGGGCAGGTGCCGGAGTGCTCTGCCAGGATGTCCCGCCGGGCGCGCATGTGGCCGGGATCTCGCAGCTCCGCTGCGCACCCTTTCGGGTTGCGCAGCGCATTGGCAAGCTCATAGGCCGGATCGCCCAGCACCCCCTTGGCGTCGATCGCCACCGGTCCTTGCGGGGCCTCCAGGACATTGTCGTGATGCAGATCACCGTGCAGGGCGCGCGCGGGCGGACTGTCGTCCAAGAGGGTCCGGGCCAGGGCTGACGCCCGCCCCATGTCCCTTTTCAGCGCCTCGGCACAGCCGGGTGCCATACGCAGGGAAAAGAGCGCGTCGAACCAATCCTCGAGACGTGGCAGACCGGGCAGGGCGGGCAGGGGGCCCCGATGCAGGGTGGCCGCCAATTGGCCGAGGCGGGCGCAGGCGTCCAGGTCGGCTCCCGCGCGGCTGCGGGCACCCAGCAACGGCCCGTCGAGCCAGGGCATAAGCATCGCATCCTCACAGGTGTCCAGGACCTGCACGCAGGCGCCGGTGCCCGCCCATGCCCGTATCAGGGCAATCCCGCCCGCCTCGTTTCCGAAATGACCCTTGCGATAGATCTTGACGACCCGCAGGTTTCCGGACCGGTCACGGGCTGTCCAGAGGCCCGCAATGGCGGTTTCCGCCAAGGGGGCCGCGCCGGACAGCCCGAAGTGCTTCAGAACCCGCTGCAATCGGTTTTCCATAGTCTGCCCCGCCTTGCCCGTTGGCCTGCCCCTTGCTATCACGCATCACCCGAGAGGACCGACACAGGACCATAGAAAATGCGCGCAGAGACCCAGAACCACGTGGAAAAGATCGAGAAATCGCTCGACCTGCTGGCCCAGCGCATGGACTGGGGCACCGCTCAGCACCGGCTGGAAGAATTCAACGCCCGTGTCGAGGACCCGAACCTCTGGGACGACCCGGCGGCGGCGCAGAAGCTGATGCGCGAGCGTCAGCAGCTGGTCGATGCGATGGAAACCTACTCGGCCATGAAACAGGACCTCGCCGACCAGATCGAGCTGATCGAACTGGGCGAAATGGAAGAGGACGCCGAGGTGGTCGCCGACGCCGAGGCGGCGATTGCGTCGCTGGTGGACAAGGCCGCCAAGAAGGAACTCGAGGCGCTGCTGAACGGTGAGACCGACGGTAACGATGCCTTCCTGGAAATCAAGGCGGGCGCGGGCGGCACCGAGGCCTGCGACTGGGCCCAGATGCTGGCGCGGATGTACGTCCGCTGGGCCGAAAAACGCGGTTTCGAGGTCGACCTGCAGGAAGAGCAGGCCGGGGCCGAGGCGGGCATCAAATCCGCCACCTACCAGATCAAGGGGCCGAACGCCTATGGCTGGCTGAAGTCCGAGAGCGGCACGCACCGGCTCGTCCGCATCTCGCCTTTTGGCAAGGGCACGCGCGAGACGAGCTTTGCCGCCGTAGGGGCCTATCCGGTGATCGACGACAATATCGAAATCGAGGTGAACCCGGCGGACATCCGCATCGACACTTTCCGGTCGTCGGGCGCGGGCGGCCAGCACGTCAACACCACCGACTCGGCGGTGCGGATCACCCACGCGCCCACGGGGATCGTCGTGACCTCGTCCGAAAAGTCGCAACACCAGAACCGTGACATCGCCATGAAGGCGCTGAAATCGCGCCTCTACCAGCTGGAGCTGGACAAGCGGAACGCCGAGGTCAACGCGCTGCACGAGGCCAAGGGCGACGCAGGCTGGGGCAACCAGATCCGGTCCTATGTCTTGCAGCCTTACCAGATGGTCAAGGACCTGCGGACGAACTACGAGACCGCCGATACCTCGGGCGTGCTGGACGGTGACCTTGATCCTTTCATGGCGGCGACGCTGGCGCTGAACGTCGCGGGCAAGAGCCGCGCGGACGCCCAGGCCGAGGACTGATCGCGTGGCGGGGTGATACCCGCCAGACCATGATCACGCGGGCGCCTGGTGGCGCGGTTGGAGGGGGCTCTGCCCCCGCGCCTGCGGCGCCCCCCGGAGATATTTTGAGCCCAAAGAAACATGGGCGCGAGCCCTTTGGGCCGCATCACTGTGTCGGCTGGCGTGGCGGCTGACATGAGCCGGACCAGCGGCTGTCACCCTGGCTGGCAGTGGAGATGCGCGTGCGGAGGAGGTATTTCCGTCGTCTGTCTCCGTTGTTGACGCTGGCGATACATATACCGTTTACTGCATGTCGTGACGCAGGGCAGAGCCCGGGAGGAACGCCATGCCCGATACCCCCAAACCCGGTGTGCCCGAACTGGGTCCGGTCGACCCGGCGCTGTTGAAAGAGGCGCTGCGGCGCGGCTGGAGCGATCTGCGGCGCGCGCCGGGCTTTGCCGTGCTCTTTGCCTCTGTCTATTTCCTCGGCGGCTGGTTCATGACCTGGATCACCTGGATCACCGGACAAAGCTATTGGCTGGTCTTTGCGGCCATCGGCTTTCCGCTGATCGCGCCCTTTGCTGCCGTCGGGTTCTACGATGTCAGCCGCAGGATCGAGCAGGACCGGCCGCTGGACTGGATGCAGATCCTGAGCGTGGTGAAACGCTCTGGCGGGGGGCAGTTGCCCTGGCTGGGGGCGGTGGTGTTGGTGATCTTCCTGTTCTGGTTCTTTTTGGCGCACATGATCTTTGCGCTGTTCCTGGGTCTCTCGACGATGACCAATGTCTCCAGCTCGCTGGACATCTATTTCACTGCCAACGGGCTGACAATGCTGGCGGTGGGGACGGGCGTCGGTGCGGTCTTTTCGATCGTGCTCTACATGATCTCGGTTCTGTCGCTGCCCATGCTGCTGGACCGGGACATCGACTTCGTGACCGGCATGATCACCTCTTTCACCTACGTGCAGAAACACCCGGTGACGATGTTCGCCTGGGCGGTATTCGTGGCGGCGGTCACCTTGGTGTCGATGCTGCCGGGGTTCCTGGGGCTGTTTATCTCGCTGCCGCTCTTGGGGCACGCGACCTGGCACCTGTACGACATGATCGCCTATGGCACCCGGCACGAGGCCGGGGCGCATGTCGTGGCCTGAGAGGCGCCCTACAGCGCCTCTCTGCCCTGTCCTCAGGCCTCGCGCCCCTCGGCCTTGAGTCGCGCATGCAGCGCCGTGGCGCGCCTGTCTCCCAGCTCCAGCGCGAAGACATAGGCATGGGTGAGGTAGAAACAGGCGGCATCCATATCGTTGACCGTCTCTGCCGCCTGGGCATAGAGCCCCACCAGCGCCGGACGGTCGCCGGCCTCATGCGCCGCAAGCAGCATGTCGTCCAGCGCCTTCATTCGGCGGCGTCCGACAGGCTGCGATGGGTCTGGATCTTGGACGCCACCCAGTCATGGAAACAATGAGTGGGGCTGTCCATCGCCGGAGAAAAGCGGCCACCATCGAAACCCGAGGCGTAGCGCCCGCGCTGCATGCCCTCGACGACAAAGATGTCTTCCTCGAAGACGGTCTTCCAGAGTTGCGTGTTGCGTTGCCGCAATCCGCTGTCGGTCTTGGGCTGGGAGTAGTAGAGGTGGATGTGTTCGACCGTCTTGCCGGGCCCCTCGGGCAAGAGGACGATGGCAAAGGCCTGGTCGCGGTGCACACCCAAAAGGACGTTGGGATAGGCGGCGATGTATTCGGCGGCGGTGTCCCACTTGTCCGAGATGCCCTCGAAATCGGGGAAGGGGTCGCCGTTCTCGTTGGTCACCTGGCGATAGACCAGCGTGCCCTGGCCGGAATAGGCGCCGGGTTCCTCGATGTTGTAGTGATCCTCGAGCCGGGAATAGGAGTTCAGACCGGGGTGCACCCAGGGCAGGTGATAGCTCTCGCAGAAGTTTTCGACCGCGAGTTTCCAGTTGGTCTGGACCTCCATCGTGATCGTGCTGTCGGCGCCGCCGTGGTAGAGCGGCTTTTCGAATTCGGCCCAGCGGGTCATGACATCGCTCATGGCGTCTTCGAACTCTGGCGCGTCGCCAGAGACGTTGATCCAGACCACGTCGCGCCAGATGTGACTGCGCACCTCGATCAGGCCCAATGTGCTGCGGTCGATCGCCTCGTGGGTGTTGTGGCCGGGGCCGCCCACGTGCGGCGTGCTGACGAGGCGGCCATCGGATCCGTAGCACCATGAGTGATAGGGGCAGCGGATCGCGCCCTCGATCTTGCGGGCTTCCTCGACCAGGATCATGCCGCGGTGGCGGCAGATGTTCTGGAACACCCGAACGGCGCCGTCACGGCCCCGCAGCAGCAAGAGCGGCATCCCGAGGAAGGTGATCGGCTTGGCATCGCCGTTTTCCGGCACGTCCGCGGCCACGGCCAGACCGGCCCACTGGGAAAGCAGCAGAGCTTCGCGCTCTTCTGCAAAGACGGCCGGGTCGATGTAATGCGCATTGGGCAGGCCATTGGCCTGGGCGACGGGACGGCGGACGCTGTCAAGATCGGTTGGGGCAATGGTCATGGGAAAAGCCTTCTGCTGACGTGGATTGGAGTCCGCGTTAATTGCGGAATACGCTCTTGTCCCAATCAAAGCCGACACGGATTGTATCAAAACGACCTTGGATGGCGCAGACGGCCTCTAGACGAAGGGGGCGTCGGGTTTCAGCAGATTGCGCTGGTAGGTCAGCAGGTCGGATTCAAGGCAGAAGCCGGAACTGCGGGCCGCGGGCAGGACGTCCTTCATGCTGTTTCCGAGGTATTCATAGACCAGGCGCTCAACCCGGCGTCCGGCGACATTTTCGCGGACGGTGCGGGTCACATAACCGGCCCAGAAATTGTTTTCGAAAGAAGGGATGCGCGCAAGGTAATTGAAAGAGGAGGTGATCGAGCCGTGCCGGCTGACCAGGGCGGCAATCCCGTCTTCCTGGGGGATCACGGCGCCACGGAATTCGCGTGTGGCGGGGTCGGTGTGCAAGCCCTGCTGGCGCATGGCATCCTTGGCTTCGAACCCCTTGAGAAAGGTGCCCTGGCGGTTGCGGAAGACATAGATCAGTCCCCGCACGAACATGTTTTCGTCCAGGAAACTGCGCCGTGCGAACCGATAGAACCCGCTGGGAAAGTCCTCTTCGGAGACGGGCCGCGTGGCGCCGCCCAGGAAATCCGAGATAGCCGGGTTGTTGAAGATGCTGGCGTTGCTGTCACTGATGTCGCCAACGGGTTCCAGCAGGATGCGGGCGTCGACGTTGAAATAGGAGCAGATCCGATGCAGCACGTCCGGTCGCGGGAAGCTCTCGCCGGCCAGGTAGCGGTTGTACTGGGTCCGGTTGATCCCCAGCTCGCGGCAAAGCGCCGAAATCGACGGCGCGCGTTGTGACAGCTGTCTCAGGTTGGCGCCAAGCATACTACGGAGTTCGGACGGTGTTGGGCCTCGCTTGGTCGAATTTGTGGCAAGTTTCTCCGCCATGATGGTGCGATCCTGTCCCGTAGTGCCTTTGAAGTGCAGCATTTTAGCCTTTTGATCCGAACCTGTGACGCTACCTGGTGCGGTTTAGCGTCAGTAGTGATGCTCATTGGCGCCAAAAGTGACGTCTTGCGCCACAAAAATCAAGAAGGCGACACGGAAAATAATCTGTCGGCTTGGAAAGGATTCCTTCACCCTGAACAGGCGACCATCAGTGGGTGTACTTATGCAAGATCAGATGTTTGGCGTTGTTTTGTGGGCGGATGCCAGTGACAGCAAAGCTGTGATCTGGTGCGAAGACCACGGAAATCTCGCTTACTACACAGCAGCGGAGCAGAACGTGCACGACGGTCTGGGCCTCGATGCCGGGGACCTGATCCAGTTCGACCTGCGCGAAGAGCGGGACGTTCGCAGGGCACGTAACCTGCGTCGTGTCGATGCGGGCTTTGCCCCGGCCATCGTTCACGAGCTTAAAACCCGTGGCCCGGCCAAAACCGCGCCGGCGGGCAATGTTGTCAGTTTTCCGGAGGCGCGCCGCGCCAGCTGAAACGGCTGGCCGGGATCTGGGTGATCCGGGCCATGCCGAACAGGACCTTCAGATCCCGCGCGCCAAGGCGGCGACACCGGTCCGGGCGACCTCGGTCAGGCCAAGCGGCCGCATCAGGTCGGCAAAGGCGTCGATCTTGTCCGGCGTGCCGGTCAACTGAAAGACAAAACTTTCCAGCGTTGAATCGACGACATGGGCGCGGAAGATATCCGCGAGGCGCAGCGCCTCGACCCGCTTGTCCCCCGATCCGGCAACCTTGAGCAGCGCCAGTTCACGTTCGACGGATTTTCCCTCGACCGTCAGGTCGTGCACTTCGCGCACCGACACGATGCGGCCCAGCTGAGCCTTGATCTGTTCGATCACCTGCGGGGTGCCGCTGGTGACGATGGTGATCCGGCTCAGGTGGCCTTCGTGGTCGACCTCGGCCACGGTCAGGCTGTCGATGTTATAGCCACGGCCCGAAAACAGCCCGATCACGCGTGCCAGCACGCCCGGCTCGTTCTCTACAAGCACGGCGACGGTATGCGTCTCCTGCACGTCCGAGAAATTCGGGCGGAGGTTGTAGGCGGAGTGCTTGCTCGAGCCTTTCTTGATCTTGAGTGCTGACATCTCTGGGCCTTTCTGAGGAGTGCCGGCCCGCCGGGCGACGGGCCGCGAAAGGTGTAGCCAAGAACGACGGCTTTGACCAGAAGAGAGCGGCCCAAAACGCGGCGCCTCCGGCATTTAATGGCCTGTCAATCGTTTCACGCTACGCCGGTTTCGCCGCGCTGCGACTGTAATGCCCATCAGAAGGCCGACTTGATGCCGGACACGGACACCGACAGGGAGAAAGACGCCAGGATCTGGTCGGACGTGATCCACCTGATGCCGGCATGGACATGGCAGGCGGATGCCAATTTCAGGCTGCGCTACGTGAACATCCGCCATTCCGGCCTGCGCATGACCGCCGACGAATTGCTGGGCCTGCGCATCCTGTCGCCCGAAGGCCAGGATCAGGATCAGGCGGGGATCGACCGGCTGATGCAGGTCATGCGGGACCAGCAGGAGATCCGCAGCCTCAGCTACGAACGTGTGCTGGTCAACGGCAGCCGGGCGGTCCTGATGGACAGTGCCGTGCCGCTGCACGACGCCGACGGGGCGTTTGCCGGCTATCACGGCATCACGCTGAATATCAGCGATGTGCTGCAAAAGGCCGAGGTTGCCGATTCCCTGATTGCCGGATTGAACCGCCGGACCGCCGCTTTGGAACAAAGCCTTGTCGCCAAGGCTGCCGAACTGACCGAAACCAACCGCCTGCTGACGGAAATCGTCGAGGGCATGGGCGAGGGGTTGCTTGTCACCAGCGGCACCGGGATCGACGATCCGGAAAACCGCATTCTGCGGGTCAACGCCGCCTATCTGCGCCTGCACGGGCTGGGCAATGGCGATGTCCCCGTCGGGATGCGGATTCGCGATCACATCGACCAGCTGATCGGCTGGAACAAGGCAACGGGCGACGAACAGTTCCACCTTGAAGTGCAGGAAATGCTGGCCGCCGGGGAAAAGGTGATGCTGCGCATCCCGGATTCGGGGCGGAGCTTTTACCTGCAGGCCACGCCGCGCCCCTCGGGCGGGCATGTACTGGTCCACACGGACATCACCGATCTGCGCAACCAGAACGCGGCGCTGCGGGCGGCGCGGGATGCGGCGGATGTGGCGAACAAGGCGAAGTCCAGCTTTCTTGCCAACATGAGCCATGAGATCCGGACCCCGATGAACGGCATCGTCGGGATGGCGGACCTGCTGACCGAGACCGAGCTCAGCGTCGAACAGGCCGAGTATGTCGCCACGATCCGCAGCGCCGCACTGGCCCTGACTTCGCTGATCTCGGACATCCTTGATTTCTCCAAGGTCGAGGCCGGTCGGCTGGAGATCGAACAGGTCCCTTTTGCCCCGGCATCGCTGGTCGAGGACGTGCGTCACCTGCTGGTGCCGCTGGCCGGACAGAAAGGGTTGGGCCTGCGCTGCACCGTCGATGCGGATGTGCCCGGGGTTGTGGAGGGCGATGCGCTGCGGATCCGCCAGGTGCTGATGAACCTCATGGGCAATGCGATCAAGTTCACGGTGGCGGGCGAGGTGTCTCTGCGCCTGTCGCGGGTGACCACCAGTGGCGGCATGCTGCGCTTCGCCGTTTCCGACACGGGCATCGGTATCCCTGCGGGCCGGCTTGCCGCGATCTTTGACCCTTTCGAGCAGGTCCACCAGGGCCGTGATCGCGCCTTCGAGGGGACGGGGCTGGGCCTGAGCATTTCAAAACGGTTGATCGGCGCGATGGGCGGAGAGATTTCCGCGCGGTCGACCCTGGGGTTGGGATCAGTCTTTACCGTGGATCTGCCCTTGTCCGCGGTTGCCTCGGGCAAACCGCTGTCGGAACCACTGGCCCTTGCACAGATGCGGCTGGACGGGATTCGCGTGCTGGTGGCCGAGGACAACCGCACCAACCAAGCCGTCGCACAGAAACTGCTGGAGCGGCGGGGCGCCGAGGTCACGCTTGCTGACAACGGGCGCGCGGCGGTCGAACTCTTTCATCCCGACAGGTTTGATCTTGTCCTGATGGACCTGTCGATGCCGGTGATGAACGGGTTGGATGCCACCCGGATGATCCGCGAGACCGCCCGGTTGCGGGGTTGGCCCCATCGTCCGATCATCGCGCTGACTGGCAATGCCTTCGAGAAGGATCGCGAAGATGCCCGGGCGGTTGGCATGGACGGGTTCCTGAGCAAACCGGTGCGCGGCTCGACCCTGATGCAGGCCATCGCCAGGCAGCTTGATACCGGGGACGGGACCCGGGTCGCGGGCTGACCCCGGACCTCTTCAGAACCCAAGGAGCCGCGGCGAGGCAAAGCGGCGGAACGCATAATACAGAATGACAGGCCCGATCAGCCCCGCTAGCGTGCCCAGCACCAGGTGCACCGTCGCATCGGTGGTGAATTTGAACAGGACGATCCTTGTGGCCGCGGTAAACAGCGTATGCGCCAGGTAGATGGGCATCGAAAGCTGCCCCAGCCGTTCCAGTACCCGGCCCAGGCGACCGCCTTGGCCCTGCGGCCCATTCATCATGACAATGAAGCAGAGCGAGAGCAGTGCCGCGACCACCTGAAACCCCAGAACGGTTTCGGGCAGGGCAAAGCTGATCAGCTGCACCACGAGGAAGACGGTCAATGCCTTCAGCGCCATCGGCAGGCCCGAGGGCAACGGCGGTTGCCGCGCCAGCCAGACACCCAAGAGGAAAATCCCCAGGTGCAACGCGGCATTTACCGTCAACGGTCCCAATGGCAGGCCGGGCAGCGAGACCAGCCCGCCGGCACCCAGCGCGAGGACCAGCCAGAGCCAGGCCGGGCGGGGCTTTTCTCCGGGCACGGCGACAAGCAGGCCCAGCATCTGGATCAGGAAGAGCGCCCAGAGGAACCACAGGTGATCTCGCGGCGGCAGGGGCCAGACCAGCAGACCGGACAGCCCTTCCGGATTGTTCGCGGCCCCACCGGCCAGAAAGCGGAAGCCAGCAAAGATATAGGTCCAGAGAAGCAGCGGCCAAAGCAGGCGGATTGCCTTGTCCTTCATTCCACGGAGCAAGGGGCGGCGCCGGGCGGAGGCCTCGAAGGTGACGCCGGACAGCAGGAAGAAGAGCGGCATGTGGAAATTGTAGATCAGCGTTTCGACGGTGCGGAACTGGACGTCTGGGATCAGAATCCCCGCCGCCCGCGCCCCGATCCAGGCATGGCCAAAGACCACCAGGATGATCCCCGCCCCCTTGGCGCGGTCCAGCCAGTGCAGGCGGCGCGCCGCGTCGCTCATCCCGTCACCGGGGTGCGGGCGTTTGGCCCTGCCTGCCGCACAAGCCGTTTCCGGCAGGCAAGCCACCGGTGAGAAAATGCTCTGATGAAGGGTCGTGTCACGTCCATGATGGCCCGGGTATCGCCTGAAATTGTCGAAATTGCGCCGCGAAAACGCTCTGACGACGGTTTCGGCAAGCCGGTGTCGCCCTGGCAACCACAACGCAGGGGCAAGGCGCAAAGAAAAACGCGCCGGCCCCAAGGCCGACGCGTTTCTGTTCTGTCAGGCGATGCGGGATCAGACCAGCACCGCGCCCTTGCCGGCAATGGCATTGGTCGCATTGGCTTCGCCGAGCAGCATCTTGTTGTGCGGCTCGCCCGACGGGATCATCGGGAAGCAGTTTTCGTGCTTTTCGACGAGGCAATCCATGATCACCGGCCCGTCGTACTCGATCATTTCCATGATCGCATCGTCCAGGTCCGCCGGGTCCTGGCAATGGATGCCCTTGGCGCCAAAGGCCTCGGCCAGCTTGACGAAATCGGGCAGCGCTTCGGACCAGGAGTGCGAATACCGCTCACCATGCAGCAACTGTTGCCACTGGCGCACCATGCCAAGGCGTTCGTTGTTCAGGATGAACTGCTTGACCGGCAGGCGGTACTGCACCGCCGTGCCCATTTCCTGCATGTTCATCAGCCAGGACGCCTCGCCCGCGACGTTGATGACCAGCGCGTCCGGATGAGCCACCTGCACGCCGACAGAGGCCGGAAAGCCATAGCCCATGGTGCCCAGACCCCCGGAAGTCATCCAGCGGTTGGGATCCTCGAAGCCCAGGTACTGCGCGGCCCACATCTGGTGCTGACCGACCTCGGTGCAGATGTAGCGGTCATGGCCCTTGGTCAGCGCCTCCAGCCGGGCCAGCGCGTGCTGCGGCTTGATAGTGTTTTCCGAGGGCTTGAACTTCAGGCAATCGACCTTGCGCCATTCCTCGATCTGCGACCACCATTTCGACAGCGCCTCGCGGTTGACCTTGCGGCCGCGCGATTTCCAGATCTTCAGCACGTCTTCAAGCACATGGCCCACGTCGCCGATGATCGGGATGTCGGTCTTGATCACCTTGTTGATCGAGGACGGGTCGATGTCGATATGCGCCTTGTGCGAATTCGGGCTGAAGGCATCGATGCGGCCCGTGATCCGGTCGTCAAAGCGCGCACCCACGTTGATCATCAGGTCACAGCCGTGCATCGCGAGGTTGGCCTCGTAGAGGCCGTGCATGCCCAGCATCCCCAGCCAGTGACGGCCCGATGCGGGATAGGCGCCAAGGCCCATCAGCGTCGAGGTAATGGGAAAGCCGGTGGCATCCACCAGTTCGCGCAACAGCTGGCTGGCCGCGGGGCCAGAGTTGATGACGCCGCCGCCGGTATAGAACACCGGGCGCTCTGCCATCTCGATCGCCTCGACCAGGGCTTCGATCATCTCCATGTCGCCCTTGACCTGCGGCTGGTAGTGGCTGACCGAGGTCTTGGGAAGGCCCTGATACTCTGCGCTGGCGAACTGGACGTCCTTGGGAATATCGACCAGCACCGGGCCGGGACGGCCCGAGGTGGCGACATGGAACGCCTCGTGGATGGTCGACGACAGCCGCGCGGTGTCCTTCACCAGCCAGTTGTGCTTGGTGCAGGGACGGGTGATGCCGACCGTGTCCGCCTCCTGAAAGGCGTCAGAGCCGATCATGAAGGTCGGGACCTGCCCGGTCAGCACGACAATCGGGATCGAGTCCATCAGCGCATCGGTCAGGCCGGTCACCGCGTTGGTGGCGCCGGGGCCCGAGGTGACAAGGACAACACCGGGTTTGCCGGTGGCGCGGGCATAGCCCTCTGCGGCGTGAACCGCGCCCTGTTCGTGACGAACCAGGATGTGGCGGATGTCGTTCTGCTGAAAGACCTCATCATAGATGGGTAGTACAGCGCCGCCGGGATAGCCGAATACCGTGTCCACGCCCTGGTCCTTGAGGGCCTGAACCACCATTTTCGCTCCGGTCATCTGACGTGTCATCGCATTGTTCTCCGTTCACGACACTGTACGTTTGCGCACAAAAAAGCCCCCGAGGGTCAGTTCGGGGGCGCATGGGGTCCTGGAAGGGTTCCGGATTACCGGCCCATGCGCCTTTTTCCTACAATTACCACTAGCGTGGACATGCCCGAGGCTCCTTTGCATTGCGCGGGGACCCTATGGCGCGAAACTCGAGGCGTCAACCGCCGAAGTGGAAGAAAGCAAATTTCATCCTGGGGCGCGCGGACTTTGCGAAAATTTCCCGAAACGGATGGGCGCACATTTGGTGACCCATGCAGAAATGCGGTGCGCATATGCGCAAAACGGGAATTGTCGGTGGGGCAGGGCATCTGGCAAAGCGTCCCCGACAGATCAGTTCGGGTGAAGAAAGCCATGTTGCGATCACGGAAAGTCAGGAACTTCACTGCGGTCAAGGCCCTGTGTCTTGCGCTATGCATTGCCCTGGGGCTTGGCCTGCAGGGCGGGCACCACGACAAACGGACCAGCCTGACAGAGGCAGGCATGAGTGCGCACGGGACCGGTTGACGGAATTGCAACAATCGCGCGCGGCAACGTGAGTTGTGCAAAGCCGGGGCATCGGCGATGCTGAGGGCGCATCAGGAGGAGACGAGGGTCTCGACATGAAAAAGAACATTTTTTACCGCGATTTCACGATCTGCAAGGCCGTGGCCCTTGTGGCGCTGATGGGTCTTGCCGCGGCGCTTGGCGGCGTGCCTTCCAACCACGTCGCAGAGGCACAGCCAGAACTGTCCAAGCCGCAGGTCATCCCGGCGGCGGTCTACAAGTTCTGGGAGGAATGTGACCGCGAAAAGATTGGTGTCAGTCTCTGACACCACGGGTGGCTTCGTCTTGGATGAAACTTGGCACGATCACAGGTTCGCGCCCGTTCCCTGCAAGACCCCGTGTTCCAGAGCATAGCGCATCAGCGCGGCGGTACTGCTGACACCCAGCTTGCGCCGGATGTTCTTGCGGTGCGTCTCTACCGTGCGCACGGAAATATCCAGCGCGACCGCCACCTCCTTGTTCGATATGCCCTGCGCCAGTTGCAGCAGCACCATCTGTTCGCGGTTGGTCAGCTGCTCGCGTTCCTCGCCGCGCGGCGCCAGCGCGCCTTCGGCCCCAGGACAAAGGTATTGCGCGCCCCCCATGACAACGTCGATGGCGCGCTTGATCTCGTCGGTAGGCACGTCCTTCAGGACATAGCCCCGCGCGCCGTGGCTGAGCGCGGTCGAGATATATTCGGGCGAGTCGTGCATCGACAGGATCAGGATGCGCGTGGCCGGACGGCGTTCGAGGATCATTTCCGTCGCTGACAATCCGCCAAGGCCGGGCATGTTGAGATCCATCAGGATGACATCCGGCGACAGGCTGTCCAGCTGGTCGATCATGCTCTGACCGTCCGACAGCGTGGCGATCACGTCGATGTCGTCATAGCTTTCCAGGATCGCCTCGATCCCCTCGGCGACCATCGGGTGATCATCGACAACAACGACTCGGGTGGGGGCAGGGGTCATGCGCGGGCTTTCGGTTGGGGGGCGGCGCTTTCTTCGGGTGGCAGCAGGTGGGTCAGAGGCACCTGCGCCTCGATAACCGTGCCGTCGCGGGACGACAAGATACGCAGCGTTCCGTTCAACTGGTCCATGCGTTCCTGCATGTTGCGCAGCCCGATCCCCCGCGCGGTGCCGGGTGCGTCACGCATCCCCGTTCCGTTGTCGGCGACGCGCAGGGTGGCGCCGGCGCGGTGGCCCCGGATGTCGATGCTGACGTGGCTGGCGCCGGAATGGCGTTCGATGTTGGTCAGGGCCTCCTGCGCGATCCGGAACAGCGCGATCTTGGCCTCCTGGTCCAGCCGGTTGCGAAAGACGACGGTGGTGAATTCCGTCTCTATGCCGGTGCGCTGGCGGAATTCCTCGGCCAGCGCCTTGATGGCGGGGCCAAGCCCCAGGTCGTCCAGCACGCCGGGGCGCAGGTCGCGGCTGATGCGGCGGACCTCGTTGATGGCCTGGCCCAAGTGGTCGGCGCCCTTGGCCAGGGTTTCCTCGGCCCGGGGATCGCCTGCGGTCACGCGCCGCCGCGCGATGTCCAGTGCGTATTTCACGCCGACCAGGATCTGGCTGATCCCGTCGTGCAACTCGCGCGCCACGCGGCCGCGTTCCTCTTCCTGGGCATCCAGCACCCGCTGGGTCAGCTGTTTCAGCTTGGCATCCGCCAGCCGCCGCTCACGCAGGTTCAGAACCAGCCCCGAGACAAAGACCAGCAGCAGCGCCCCCAGCGTGATGGCCCCGATATAGATGAAGTTGCGCTGCACACGGGCCTCGACCTCGGCCCGCGAGGCGGCGACGCTGCCCAGGACATCGTCGATGAAGACGCCTGTCCCCACTGCCCAACGCCAATCCTGCAGGCCAAGCACATAGGTCACCATGCGGCCTTCTTCGCCGGTCGAGGGTTTGGGCCAGAGATGATCGACATAGCCCGCCCCCTGACGGGCCGTTTCGATGAACTCCTGCACGACAAAGGTGCCCTCGCTGTCGGTGAGGCTCCACTGGTTGGTGTTGATCATGTGCGTCTGGCGCGGGGACACGAGGTTCTGTCCGTCGTAGTCGTAGACAAAGAAGAAGCCCTCTTCGCCATAGATCATCGCGGCCAGGATCTGCAGCACCTGCGTCTTGGCATCTTCATCGTCGGGCGCGGCGGAGCCGTAGACAAAATAGAACCCGTTGCGTGCCTGGGTGACGTAATTGCGCAATTCGCGCTTCTTGGCCTCAAGAAGCTGCGTCTCCAGGCCGTGGATCTCGCGCTCGGCCAGGCTGCGGGCCTGCTGGGCCACCAATAGCGCAATGGCAGAGACCGCCAGCACCAGCGGCAGGCTGGCCAGCAGAAAGAGCTTTTGCCCGTAGGTCAGACGAAAGCGCGCGCGCATGGGCCCAGAAAACCACAAGCCCGGGGCAATGGGAACGCCCCGGATATGTGCCGCGCGCAGATGCGGGCGACGGGGGGCGTTCGCAACGCGCCCGCTTTCCGTACGGGAAGCCGTTTTTCCTGCCTGTCTCCGTAGCACTGGGTATTCCCAAGGTCAGAAACAGTCCCTAGGGTGCCCGCACTCAAACCGATCCGCGCGAGGTGGGGAGCCCCGTGCAGAAACAAAATCTGGGAGGATTTCAATGGATCGTCGTTCTTTCCTTCGCAACTCGACCCTTGGTGCCGGCGCTGCTGCCGCCTCGACGCTGGCCGCCCCGGCCTACGCGCAGGGCAAGCGGACCCTGACCATGGTCACCACCTGGAGCCGTGGCCTGGCCGGTGTGCATGACGCCGCCGAGCGTGTTGCGACCATCATCACCGAAATGACCGACGGCCAGCTGACCGTCGACCTCAAGGCCGCCGGCGAACTCGTGGGCGCATTCGAGGTCTTTGACGCCGTGACCGCGGGTCAGGCCGACATGTACCACGGTGCCGATTATTACTTTGTCGGTCAGCACCCGGGCTATGCCTTTTTCACCGCTGTGCCTTTCGGTCTGACCGCACAGGAACAGGTGAACTGGTACTACTTCGACGGCGGCATGGAGCTGCACGACGAACTGGGCTAGATCTTTGGTCTCAAGTCGTTCCTGGGCGGCAACACCGGCGCGCAATCCGGCGGCTGGTTCCGCAACGAGATCACCGGCCCCGAGGATTTCAACGGCCTCAAGTTCCGGATGCCCGGCCTTGGCGGCCAAGCCTTGGGCAAGCTGGGCGCGTCGGTCCAGAACATCCCCGGCGGCGAAGTCTACCAGGCGCTGTCCTCCGGCGCGATCGACGGCACCGAGTGGATCGGTCCCTGGGCGGACGAAAAGGCCGGTTTCCAGGAGATCACCAAGATCTACTACACCGCCGGTTTCCACGAGCCGGGCGCAAGCCTTTCGGTCGCCACCAACCGCGACGTCTTTGACAGCCTGTCGCCGGCGCACCAGAAGATCGTCGAGATCGCCTCTGCCGAAGCGCACCAGTGGAACCTGGGCCAGTTCCTGTCGGCCAACGGTGCGGCGCTGCAGCGTCTGCAATCCTCGGGCGTGACCATCCGCGAGTTCCCTGACAGCGTCTGGGACGCCTTCGGCAAGGCCTCGGCAGAGGTCCACGCAGAGAACATGGGCGACGACCTGTATAAGCGCATCCACGACAGCGCGATGGCCTCGATGAAGTCGTCCTCGGCCTGGATCAAGACCTCGTCGGGCACCTACGTCGCACAGCGCGACCGCGTGCTGGGCTGATCCCGCACCGATCACTGGAAAGGCCCTTGCTGCGCGGGGGCCTTTTCGGCATTGGCGGGCGGTTCTTACGACTGTCCCGCCGTCGCGCCGCGCAGGTGAGGCGTGGCGCCTGGTGATACCGGCCTGACAGCCGGACCGATAATTTTGGGGGACATGATGGAAGCAGAGGCCGCGACGGGCTCGTTCTTCGGCGCCATCGGCGGGTTCCTGGTCTGGGTGGCGGAAAACATCGCCCTGGCCTTCTGGAACCTTGGCTATGCGATCACGCATCCGATGGCCTGGCTGGACTGGTTGAGCTGGGAGAATACGACGGAAGACAAGCAAGCGGTGATGCGCTTCGTCTACTACGGCGCTTCGGTCGAGTTCTTCTTTGTGGTTTTCACCTTCTTCCTGGTGATCTTTCTGGCCGGGCTCTACAGCAACCGGTTCCTCTGGGGGACCGTGCGGGTGCTCGAGGGCATAGCCAATACCGTCGGGCGTTTCTTTGCCTGGGCCGGCCTGATCATGGTGCTGCAACAGGTTGTGATCGTCTTCATGCAGCGGATCTTTGCCCGGCCCGACATCTCGCTCGGCTTCGGCATCCCGGTGCAGTTCGATGTCTCGTGGTTCGCCGAAGAGCTGAAGCTGTACAACGCGATGGTGGTCGCGCTCTGCCTGACCTACACCTTCGTGCAGGGCGGGCATGTCCGTGTCGATCTGGTCTATTCGGCGGTCAGCCACCGGGTAAAGCGGATGATCGACATGTTCGGGTCGCTTTTCTTCATGCTTCCCGTGGCGACGCTGATCTGGATGTACGCCTGGTTCTTCATGTGGCGCCACCTGATCGTGCCCAATCCTTCGGCCTCGGACGGGCTGGACCGGCTGCTGCTCAAGGCACGCGCGGTGCGCTGGAACATCGAGACCATCGGTTTCAGCCCCAACGGCTTTAACGCCTACTTCCTGTTCAAGATCCTGGTTTCGGTCATGCTGGCGCTGATCTTCATCCAGGCCTGGACCTTTTTCTATCGCTCGTTCCTCGAGTGGAAGGAGGGCGAGGACTCGGCGGGAAAACACCTCGACTACGACCAGCTTGAAGCGGGCGAAGAGCCCTACGACCACGCGGAATTCTGAGAGGCAGGCGCATGTTGTTTGGATTGGATGGCGTCGAGATCGGCCTGATCATCGTCTTTCTGACGCTCTTTTCGGCGATCCTGTCGGGCTTTCCGGTGGCCTTTGCCATCGGCGGCGCGGGGATCATTTCCTTCGGGATCATCGCGGCCCTCGACAGCGGGGGGCTGCTGATACACCAGGCCATCGACACCAGTTCGGAGGCCTATAACGCGCTGCTTGCCAGCGGCGCCAATGAAAATGCGATCTCGATCTTCCGAAACCCGGAATTGCCAAGGGTCGAGGTGCCGGTTTTCCCGCAGGGCTGGGAAACCGCGATGGACAGGAACATCTCTTTCATCGTCAACCGGATCAACGAACGGGTGATCGCAGGCCAGTCGATCGAGACGCTGCTGGCGGTTCTGATGTTCGTCCTGATGGGCATCGTTCTGGAACGCTCGAAGATCGCCAACGACCTCCTGACCACGATGGCGCGCGTCTTTGGCCCGCTGCCCGGCGGCCTGGCCGTCAGCATCGTCGTCGTCGGCGCCTTCCTCGCGGCTTCGACCGGGATCGTTGGCGCCACCGTGGTGACGATGGGCCTGCTGGCCCTGCCCACCATGTTGCGCAACAACTACGCGCCGGAACTGGCGACCGGGGTCATCGCGGCCTCTGGCACGCTGGGCCAGATCATCCCGCCCTCGATCGTGATCGTGCTACTGGGTACGCTGGCAGGTGATCTCTATTCCGCGGCACAGGAAGACCGGGCACAACTGGCCGGCTGTTCCGACGCGCTGACCTTCCTGGGTGAGCCGGCGGTGGTTTCGGTGGGCACGTTGTTCCAGGCGGCCCTGTTGCCGGGTATCCTGCTCGCGCTGCTCTACGCGCTCTATGCCTTCGGCTACGCGATGCTGAACCCCTCCAAGGCGCCTGCGGTCTCGCTGGGCGAGGGCGAGGGCGAGCCCATCACCCGGGGCGAGGCCTTTACCTGGTTCCTGGGGGTTCCGATCGCACTGATCGCGGGCACGATCCTGCTGGCAGAGGTCGGCATCGTCGGCAGCCAGTCGGTCAAGGTCGATAGCTTCTCGGAATCCGGCGAGTCCGCTTCGCTGCGGACCAGTGTCTCTGACCAGTGCAAGGCGTCGATGATCGACCTGCACGGGCAGGCGGCCTGGGACAAGGCGGTGGCCGAACAAGCCGAGATCGACGCCCAGGGCGGGGCCCAGCAGAGCACCCGGTTGAGCGACGAGCGCATCGCCGAACTGCAAGTCGAAAAGATCGCCAACGCGGCTCCAATCGGCACCGGTATCGCGACGCTGGCGGTGATCTTCGGCCTGATCCTGGCCGTGGCGCGGGGCGTTTCACCCTCGTCGACCCCGCTGCCGCTGCAGATCGGGGCGGTGGGGATCATCCTGGGCCTGGTGGTGGACATCCTGCTGATCGGACCGACAAGTTCGTCCATGATGACCGTCGTGCTGATGGTCCTGCCCTGGGCGATCACGATCTACGGCTGTGTCTACGCGATGAAGCTCTTGTCCAAGAACGAGCTGTTGCGCGTGGTCTTTCCGCCGCTGGTCCTGATCGTCGCGGTTCTGGGCTCGATCCTGGGCGGCATCACCAACCCGACGCCTGCCGCGGCGCTGGGGGCGGCAGGGGCGATCATGCTGGCCGCCTACCGCAAGCTGTCGGAGGAGGACAAATCGCCCAAGATCATCATCTGGTCGACCCTCGCGGTGATCCTGATGATCCTGACCGGCGTCAACTTTGACCTGCGGGTCAACGTCGAAGAGGTCAGCGGCGCCACCTGGCTTGCCTTCCTCTTTGCCTATGCCTGCTGGCTTTATGCCTTCTTCGGGCTGCTGTTCAGCTGCTGGGTGCTGTTCCGTTCCGGGGTGCTGACACCGGCGGTGCGGGAAACGGCGAAGGTGACGTCGATGGTCTTTACCATTCTCGTTGCGTCGCAGCTGTTGAACCTGGTCGTGATCTCCTTCGGGGGTGAGGAATACATCCAGGACTTCCTGCGCAGCTACGACGATCCGCGCACGGCCTTCATCATCGTCATGATCATCCTGTTCATCCTGGGCTTCGTGCTCGACTTCCTCGAGATCATCTACATCGTGATCCCGATCGTCGGGCCGGTGATCTACGGCGCGCATTTCGATCCGAAATGGGTGACGATCATGATTGCGGTCAACCTGCAGACCTCCTTCCTGACACCGCCGTTCGGCTTCGCGCTGTTCTACCTGCGTGGTGTCGCCCCCAAGGAGGTCACGACGGGCCATATCTATCGCGGGGTCATCCCCTTCGTCCTGATCCAGGTCGTCGGTCTGGCGATTCTGGCGTTGTTCCCGGGGATCGTGACCATCGTGCCGTCGCTCCTCGGTCACTGACCAGGGACGACACGCCGAAACGGGAAAGGGCGGGCCATATGGCCCGCCCTTTCCCTGTCTGCTGGACTGCGCGGATGGGGGAGCCGTCTAGTCGCCATCCTCCGAGATCATGGTGCCGATCTTGGCCAGTCGCTTTTCCAGCTCCGCCGCCAGGATAAAGGCCGAAGAGGCCGCCGTCGCCGCTGCATCGCGCGCCAGCGAATAGCCCAGATGTTCCAGCAAGGGCACGGTCACCTCGCGCACGACATGGATTCGCGTTTCCAGGTCGTAGGCCTCCAGCGCGTGCAGGATATTGCGCAGCTGATCTTCGTGAGATGGCATCCGATCGGTCCTCTTGCAGCTTTTCCCGGGACGGGTTTTACCGCTTGGTCAAATTTGGGGGATGCACGCATTGCTAGGTTAGCGCAACCAGGATTTGCGTCTATCGGCGACATTTCCCGTCCACCAGCGAAGTGGAGGGATCAGATCACGAAAACTTGTCCGGATTTCAGCCGCGCGTATCGGGGAAAGAGATGTTCGCCACCTGCTCGGCAATGGGATCGGTCGACAGGGGATGCATGTCCGAGGAAAAATCGCTGGCATTCTCCAGCCGTTCCCAGACCCCGCGCCGGTAGATCTCGAGCGCGTCGAACTGAGCCTTGTACCCCATCTTGTCGCTGCCAGGCACCCAGTAGCCCAGGTAGACGTAGGGCAGGCCTGCCTCGCGGGCGATCTCGATATGGTCGAGGATCATCCACTTGCCCAGCGAGTGGCGCGGCATGTCCGGTTCATAGAAGGAATAGACCATCGAAAGCCCGTCATCGAGCATGTCGGTCAGGCAGGTTGCCACCAGCTTGTCACTTTCGGGATCGAAATACTCGATCACGCGGCTGCGGATCGGGGTTTCCTCGATCATGGCGGCAAATTCGAACACGTCCATGTCGGCCATGCCGCCATCGGCGTGGCGCGCATCCAGGTAGCGGCGGAACAGTTCGTATTGTTCCTCTGTCGCCCAGGGGCTGGTGGCACGGCGTTCCAGCGCCGCATTGCGCTTGATGACCTTGCGCTGGTTGCGCGTGGGCTGAAAGCGCGTGACGTCGATCCGGGCGGACAGGCAGGCGGCGCAATCGGCGCAGGAGGGCCGATAGAGCACGTTCTGCGACCGACGGAACCCTTGCTTGGACAGGGAATCGTTCAGTTTTTGCGCGGAATCCCCTTGCAGGGCAGTAAACAGCTTCCGTTCCATCCTGTCCGCAAGATACGGGCAGGGCTGGGGAGCAGTGACGTAGAACTGCGGTGCAAGCGGAAGCGAGTGACGCATCGAGCGGATACCTTCGAAAAATTTAACGAAACGGTAACAACGATCCCGCCGCGCGCCAAGCCTTTCGGCACGGCAAGGCCCCGCAGCAGCGAGGCTTTTCCGATTTCATAGTTAACCGCCCGCGAGACGGGAAAAGATCCGTGGTTTCGAGCGGCTCTGTTGCCTCAGGCGCGACGGTTCAGGGCGACGGTGCCCAGCACCATGTCGTGCAGGCCCTGGCCCCGTTCGCTGACGAACATCAGCACGATGGAGGCGATCTGCAGAATCACCGTGGCGGCGATCAGCGTGTAGCCCAGCGTGTGCAAAAACGCCTCGCCGCCGTCAAAGCGTGCGCCCCAGGCGTTGCGGAACTCGATATTCATCAGCCGCATCCCCGGGGTCGAGGATTTTCCGGCAATGCTCATCCAACGGTAAAGAAACCCGATCAGCAGGAACATCAGCGGCAGCATGAAGAGGCCGACGATGGAAAAGACGGCGACGGGCAGGGTAATCAGCGAAATCAGCACGGTGTCCACCACCCAGGCGAGGCCGCGTTTGACGGTCACGCCTTCGTAAAAAGCCGCCTGGCGGTCAGGATCGGGCAGATGGGACATGGTGTCGGAATACATCGTTGGCTCCAGCAAGGTAAAGGGCAGGGCGCCCCCGTTTGTCGGGGGCACCCGGATGGTCAGGCGTTTTCGGTTTCGCCGACCTCGGATTTGGCCCGACGCTCGCGGTCGTCCATGAACTGGTCGAACTCGGACTTGTCCTTGGCTTCGCGCAGGCGCTCCAGGAACTGTTCAAAGGCTTCCTGTTCGGCTTCGAGGCGGCGCAGGGTATCGGACTTGTAGGCGTCGAACGCGCTGTTGCCCGAGGGTTTCATCGCGGCCCAGGCGGCCTTACGGCCTTCGTGGTGACGCGAACCGTGACGGCAGGACTTGCTGAACATGCGTTTGCTCCAGATCATGTAGGCGAGAAGGGCGAGGCCAATGGGCCAGAAGAAGATGAAGCCCAGGACCATTGCCGCGATCCATGCGCCTTTCCCCTTGTTATCCAGCCATGCCTCGGCCCGTGTGAGCCAGCCGGCATTGGCGGGCAGCTGGGTCGTATATGCGGCGGTGGTCATTTCTCTCTCCGTTTCTGCATTATGTGAATGCCTTTCACATTACATCAGATCGGAGTTTGGAGGCGGGCTTTCAAGGGTCGATGTGAATGTTTTTTACATTAACTGGAAATGCGCGCCTTGTCGGTGGCTTGTGGCGCAAAGAGGCGCTGTTCCGTCTCCCGTCCGCCGCCTCCCGCCGAGGTGTTTTGGCAAAAAATATCCCCCCGGGGGGGGGGGCGTTCAAAGCGTAAACTCCGCCTCGACGGCCCCGGTCAGGCGCGGCAACTCTCGCGGGTCCATCGCCACGACATGCCGGGGTGTTCCGGCGGCGGCCCAGACCTCTTGAAATTCCATCAGGCGGGGATCGATCCAGGCGCGGATCGGGGTCAGGTGACCGACCGGAGACACACCACCGATGGCAAAGCCGGTCTGGGCGCGGATCAGCGCCGCATCCGCCTTGCCCAGCGGCTCACCCGCAAGGGCCGTGGCCTTGTCCGAGCAGACCTTGTTGCCGCCCGCGGTGAGGAAAAGCACCGCCTCGCCGCTGTTCTCGGCCCGAAAGATGATCGACTTGGCGATCTGGTCAAGGTGACAGCCGACGCTGTCGGCGGCCTCCTGTGCGGTGCGGGCCTGGCCGACCTCGCGGATCTCATGCGGCAGTCCCGCATCTTCGAGCGCTTTGCGGACACGTTTCAAACTCTTGCTCATCAATCGGATCCTCAGTGGTTCGCGGCGCAGACTGGGACAGGGGCGGGGCGGCTGCAAGGGAGTTGCGCTCGGTCGCGTTTGGTGGCCATCTGCCGCCATGACGCTGGAACAACGCATGACCCGCACGCCGCGCGCCTTCGAACCCGACCGGGGCGCGGAGGCGCTTGAAGAGTGTCCCTGGGCGACCGGGGGCCTGGCAGAGCTGATCGAAGGAACGGCCGGATCGAGCCCCTACCTGCGGGGCCTCATCGGCAAGGAGAGCGCCTGGCTGGAAGCTGCGGTTACGGACCCGGAGGGCGCGGTCAAGGCGGTGTATGCCGGTCTCGAAGAGGTCGCCCCGGCTCAGATCGGCGTCGCGCTGCGACAGGCCAAGCGGCGGATGGCGCTGTTGATCGCGCTGTGCGACCTGTCCGGCGCCTGGGAGCTGGAGCAGGTCACGGGGACGCTCAGCGATTTCGCGGATCTGTCGGTCTCGCTGGCCTTGCGGGCGGCGATCACACCCGAGATCACGCGCGGCAAGCTGCCGGGCAAGACCGAGGACGACATTGCCACGGCGGGCGGCATGGTGGCGCTGGCGATGGGCAAGATGGGCGCCGGAGAGCTGAACTATTCTTCGGACATCGACCTGATCTGCCTCTTCGACGAACAGCAGTACGACCCGGCAGACTATCACGAGGCCCGCGCCAGCCTTGTCCGGGCCACCCGCAAGATGGCGGCGACGCTGAACGACCTGACCGGCGATGGCTATGTCTTTCGCACCGATCTGCGGTTGCGGCCCGATCCGGCGGTGACACCCGTCTGCATGGCGATGGAAGCCGCAGAACGCTATTATGAGAGCGTCGGGCGCACATGGGAACGGGCCGCCTATATCAAGGCACGCCCCTCGGCAGGGGATCTGGAGGCTGGCGGGCGCTTTCTGGAGGTGCTGACCCCTTTCGTCTGGCGCAAGCACCTGGATTTCGCCGCCATTCAGGACGCGCATGACATGCGGTTGCGCATTCGCGAGCACAAGGGCCTGGGCGGCGGGATTACCCTGCCGGGCCACAACATGAAGCTGGGGCGCGGTGGCATCCGCGAGATCGAATTCTTTACCCAGACCCGGCAGCTGATCGCCGGCGGGCGGGACCCCGAATTGCGGGTGCGCGGCACGGTCGAAGGGTTGGCGCGACTGGCGGACAAGGGCTGGATCCCGGGCGATGTGGCCAGGGTGCTGAGCGGGCACTACCGGGCCCACCGCGAGGTTGAACACCGCATCCAGATGATCGGGGACGCGCAGACCCACAACCTGCCGAAATCGCCCGAGGGGATGGAACGGCTGGCCTGCCTGATGGGGCGCGATCTGGCAGAGGTCGAGCGTGAGCTGAGCGACCGCCTGACCGAGGTCCAGGACCTGACCGAAGGCTTCTTTGCCCCCGGGTCCGGCACCGACCAGGAGGTGCCCGAGGTCTTTGCCGACAGTCCTGTGCCGGGTCGCTGGCTCAACTATCCGTGCCTGCGCTCGCAGCGGGCCGTCACCATTTTCGAACGCCTGCGGCCCGAGATCCTGCGCAGGCTCGGCCAGACCGACCGGCCCGAGGAGGCGCTGAAGGCCTTTGACAGCTTCCTGGCCGGGCTGCCCGCCGGGGTGCAGCTTTTCTCGCTCTTCGAGGCCAACCATCAGCTGATCGACCTTCTGGTGGACATCGTTGGCACCTCGCCGGACCTGGCGCGCTACCTGTCCCGCAATGCCAGCGTCTTCGACGCGGTGATCGCCGGGGATTTCTTCAGCGACTGGCCGGGGTCGGATGCATTGCGCGCGGCGCTGGTCGCGCAGTTGGAAGAAGCGGGAGACTACGAGCGCAAACTGGACGCCGCCCGCCGCTGGGCCAAGGACTGGCATTTCCGCATCGGTGTGCACCTGTTGCGCGGGTTGATGGGACCAGAGGAGGCGGGCAAGGCTTATGCCGATCTTGCGGGGGCCTCGCTGGCCGCCGTCTGGCCCGAGGTGCAGACCATGTTCGCCGAGAAACACGGCCCCCCGCCGGGACGCGGCGCGGTTGTTCTGGGTATGGGATCGCTGGGCGCGCGGCGCCAGCACGCGCGGTCCGACCTGGACGTGATCGTGATCTACGATGCGCAGGGGGTCGAGGCCTCGGAGGGGCGCAAGCCGCTGGCCAGCCGGACCTATTACGCGCGGCTGACCCAGGCGCTGATCACCGCGATGACGGCGCCGATGGCCGAGGGCAAGCTTTATGAAATCGACATGCGTCTGCGCCCCTCTGGCAACCAGGGGCCGGTTGCGACGTCCTGGGCCTCTTTCCAGAGCTACCAGCGCGAAGAGGCCTGGGTCTGGGAACACCTGGCGCTGACGCGGGCGCGGGTGGTCGCGGGCCCGGGGAAACTGGCCGAGGATGTCGAGGCGCTGCGCAAGGAGGTCATCGGCAAGGCCCGCGACGTGCCCCAGATCCGGCGCGGCGTGGCCGAAATGCGCGCGCGTATCGCGGCGGCCAAGGGGCCGGGGGGGCCGCTGGATGCCAAGATCGGGCCGGGGCGGTTGCAGGACATCGAGCTCTTTGCGCAATTATGTGCGCTGGAGGCGGAGCGCCCCGTGCGCGAGGCGCCGAGGGCGCTGCGGCTGGCCACCTGGCTCGACGAGGACGACCGCAAGGCGCTGATTGCCGCCTACGAGCTGTTCTGGTCCTTGCAGATCGGCGCGCGGCTGGTCAGCGAAGACGCGATTGACCCGGAAAAGCTGGGCCTTGGCGGCTGCACCTTCCTGTTGCGCCTGGCCGAGGCCCCCGACATGGACAGCATGCGGTCGGACCTTGAGTCACGGGCCGGCCGCGCGGCAGAGATCATCGGCAAAGTGCTGCCGGAACCGGAGAACGAGACATGAGCAAGAAGGGTGACGCGACCGACCCCAAGGGCCTGATGGTGGAGGCCTACGCGATGGAGGGGCTGACGGCCGAGGAATGCCGGTCGATCTTTCTGGACTGGGCCCTGTCGGCGCCCGATGGCGTCGACATGCAGGCACAGATCGGGGCCTTGTTGGCGCGCTACGGCGAACACGCCGACCACCCGATGACACAGGTGCTGCGCGAGGGACTGGAACAGGCGCAAAAACCGCGCCGCCGGGGCGGTTGGAAATCGCGGCCGCGCCCGTAAGCGCGGCCCGGGAACGGTTCAACTCCGGGGCAGGGCGGCCGCTTCGCGGGCCAGTTGCTCGATCCGGGCCCAGTCGCGGTTTGTCACCGCATCCTTGGGCGCGACCCAGCTGCCACCGACGCAAAGCGTGTTGGACAGGGCCAGGTAGTCGGGCGCATTGGTGGGGCTGACGCCGCCGGTGGGGCAGAACCGCACCTGCGGGATCGGCGCGCCGATGGATTTCAGCGCGGGCACACCGCCATTGGCCTCGGCGGGAAAGAATTTCTGCACCGTGTAGCCGCGTTCCAGCAGGCGCATGGCCTCGGACGAGGTGGCGGCGCCCGGCAGCAGCGGCAGGTCGGCATCTTCGCAGGCCTGCAGCAACCGATCCGTCGCGCCGGGAGATACGCCAAATTTCGCACCGGCCTCCTTGGCGGCGGTCACGTCCTGCGGCGTCAGCAGGGTGCCCGCGCCGACTATGCCGCCCGCGACCTGTGCCATCTCGCGGATCGCGTCCAGCGCCACCGGCGTGCGCAGCGTCACCTCCAGCACCGGCAGGCCACCGGCCACCAGCGCCTCGGCCAGCGGGCGGGCGGTGGCGATATCATCGACCACCAGAACGGGGATCAAAGGGGCAAGACGGCAGAGCGCCTCGTTGCTCTGGCTGGCGGTCTGGGGGGTCATGGGCAAAGCTCCCTTGGGTCGTTGGGATTGAGTGATTTCTATAGCGAGGCGCGTCCGGTCACACCACCACGGCGGCACCGTTGGAGGCAAGGCCGACGTTCTGGCGGAAGGCTTCGAACAGCTCGCGCCCGACGCCGTGGCCATTGCCTGATAGGTCGGCTTGCACCGGCTCGCGGCTGTCGAAATCCTCGGCCAGGGTTTCGATCGTGCCTTTGACCGCATCCACGCGCACCACGTCACCGTCGCGCAGCCGCGCCAGCGGGCCGCCATTGGCTGCCTCGGGCGAGACATGGATGGCGGCGGGCACTTTGCCAGAGGCGCCCGACATGCGGCCATCGGTGACAAGCGCCACCTTCAGCCCCCGGTCCTGAAGCACCGCCAGCGTCGGTGTCAGCCCGTGCAGTTCCGGCATCCCGTTGGAGGACGGCCCCTGGAAACGGACGACAACAACGGTGTCCGAGGTAAACTCACCGGCCTTGAAGGCGGTCTTGACGCTCTCCTGATCGTGGAAGATGCGGGCCGGCGCCTCGATCACATGGCGCTCGGGCGCTACGGCAGAGACCTTGATCATCCCGTGCCCGAGGTTGCCGTACAGCTGTTTCAGCCCGCCGGTTTTCTGGAAAGGATCGCGGGCGGGGCGCAGGATCTTGTCATTCTGCGTTTCGCGCGGGCCGTCGCGGTAGGAGATTGCACCGTTATCCAGGACCGGCTCACGCGTGTAGAGCGACAGCCCGTCGCCCGCCACGGTCTTGACGTCGTCGTGCAGCAGGCCGGCGTCCAGCAGATCGCCGATCATGTATTGCAACCCGCCCGCCGCGTGGAAATGGTTCACGTCGGCAAGACCGTTTGGATAGACCTTGGCCATCAGCGGCGTGACGGAACTGATCTCGTCGAAATCCTCCAGCTCCAGCGCGATGCCCGCGGCGCGGGCCATCGCGGGCAAGTGCAGGACCAGGTTGGTCGAGCCACCCGTCGCCATCAACCCGACGATGCCGTTCACAAAGGCCTTGGCGTCCAGGACGTCGCAGACGGGGCGATAGGCATTCCCGAGGTTGGTGATCGACAGCGCGTGTTTGGCGGCCTTCGCCGTCAACGCCTCGCGCAGCGGGGTGCCCGGGTTGATAAAGCTGGTGCCCGGCATGTGCAGCCCCATGAACTCCATCAGCATCTGGTTGGAATTTGCAGTGCCGTAGAAGGTGCAGGTGCCCGGACCGTGGTACGAGGCCATCTCAGCCTCCATCAGCTTGTCCCGGCCCACTTCGCCGGTGGCGAACTGCTGACGCACTTTGGCCTTTTCGTCGTTGGGCAAGCCGCTGGTCATGGGACCGGCGGGGATGAAAAGGCCGGGGATATAGCCAAAGGTGGCGGCGGCGATCACCAGCCCCGGCACGATCTTGTCGCAAACGCCCAGATAGACGGCAGCGTCAAAAGTGTTGTGGCTGAGCGCCACGCCTGTGGCCAGCGCGATCACGTCGCGTGAGAACAGCGAAAGCTCCATGCCGACCTGTCCCTGGGTGACGCCATCGCACATGGCAGGCACGCCGCCCGCGACCTGCGCGGTGCCGCCTGCCTCTCGCGCGGCGGCGCGGATCACATCGGGGTAGGTCTCGAACGGCTGGTGAGCCGAGAGCATGTCGTTGTAGGCGGTCACGATACCGAGGTTCGGCGCGCGCCCTTCGGCCAGCGTATCCTTGTCGCCGGTCATGGCGGCATAGGCATGGGCCTGGTTGCCGCAGGTCAGGTGCGCCCGGCGCGGGCCTTCGTCTGCGGCGCGGCGCATGCGGTCAAGATAGGTGCTGCGCATCTGCTCGGAACGGGCTTCGATACGGGCGGTGACACGCGCGATGGTGGCATCAAGCGGCATTCGGGTCTCCCTCCGGGGATCGTCTCTGGCTTGGCTATGCGCCTCACATACGACAGTTAGCGCTAACGGTAAAGGCCGGATCGTATGCCGACCACGCGGGGTCGGGCATTTGCTTGCACGGCGGCGCTTTCCCAGGCGCGCAAATGCAGTTAAGCGAAACGCATGACGGATTCCAAGACCATACCCGACCGGCCGATCCTGCGGCTGAAACCCAAGGCCAACGCGCGCGCCATTCGCCGGGGCGCGCCCTGGGTCTTTGACAACGAGCTGGTCATGGACCGGCGCAGCAAGGCGCTGGCGCCGGGCAGCATCGCGACGCTGGAGGACGGCGAGCGCAAGCCCCTGGCCACGGTCGCGGTCAACCCGGGCTCGCGCATCGTGGCGCGGGTGCTGGACCGCGATGCGTCGGCACTGGTCGATTTCGACTGGTGCCATGCCCGGCTGGCCAAGGCGGTGTCGCTGCGCGAGGCCGTTTATGACGCGCCTTTTTACCGGCTGGTTCATGCCGAGGGTGACGGGCTGCCCGGCCTCGTGATCGACCGTTTCGGGGACACCTGCGTGATGCAGCCGAACGCCGCCTGGGCCGAGGCGCATCTTGAGATCCTGACAGAGGCGCTGGTTGCGGCCACAGGCGTGACCAACGTGCTGAAGAACGCCGCCGGGCGCGGCCGCACGCTGGAAGGCCTCGACGACGTGGACACGGTGTTGCGGGGGGCCGCGCCGGACGCGGCTGTGCCGGTCGAGATGAACGGCGCAACCTACATGGCCGATCTGACCGGCGGGCAGAAAACCGGCCTGTTCTATGACCAGCGCGAGAACCAGGCCTTTGTGGCCCGGCTGGCGCGGGGCCATTCCGTGCTGGATGTCTTTTCCCATGTCGGCGGCTTTGCCCTGGCGGCGCTGGCGGGCGGCGCCACCAGCGCGCTTGCGGTCGATGGATCGGCCCCGGCGCTTGCCCTGGCCGAAGAGGGCGCACAGCGCATGGGCGCGACTAATCGCTTTGCCACCCGGCAAGGTGATGCCTTTGACATGCTGGAGGCGCTGGCCGGTGAAGACGCGCGGTTCGACTTGGTGATCTGTGATCCGCCGGCTTTTGCCCCGAACAAGCCCGCGTTGGAAAAGGGATTGCGCGCCTATGAGCGCGTGGCGCGCCTGGCCGCGCCGCTGGTGGCCAAGGACGGTTATCTGGTGCTTTGTTCCTGCTCCCATGCGGCGGATCTGAACGCCTTTACCGGCGCCTGCCTCCGGGGGATCGGCCGTTCTGGACGCCGCGCGCAACTGCTGCACACGGGTTTTGCCGGGCCGGATCACCCGCTGCTGCCGCAACTGGCCGAATCCGGCTATCTCAAGGCGCTGGTCTTCCGCCTGTGAAGGTCCTGCTGGACACCTGCGTCCTGTATCCGACCGTGATGCGCGAGGTGCTTCTGGGCGCCGCCAGGGCGGGGTTCTATACACCGCTCTGGTCCGAACGCATCCTCGAGGAATGGGCCCGCGCCGCGCGCAAGCTGGGCCCGGACGGCGAGGCCCAGGCGCGGGCAGAGATCGCCCTGGTCCGTGCCGCCTGGCCCCGGGCCGAGGTCACATACCCGCCGTCGCTGGAAAAGCGCCTTTGGCTGCCGGATGCCAATGACACCCATGTGCTGGCTGCGGCCATTGCAGGCTATGCGGATGTCATCGTCACCATGAACGCCAGCGACTTTCCCCGCAACGTCCTTGCCGAAGAGGGGCTGAGCCGAGCCGATCCCGATGGCTTTCTGCTGGGATTCCATCAGGCTCGGCCAGAGGTCATGGCGCAGGTCGGCGAAACCGTCCGGGCCGAGGCGGACCGGCTTTCGGGCGAGACCTGGACCATGCGCGCCCTGATGAAAAAGGCCCGTTTGCCGCGCCTGGGCAAGGCCCTGGGCGGCTGACCTTGCGGGGCGGGGCTGTCCGCTTTATCTGTCTGTGAAAACCCGATGCTTTCCGTCGGACACGACAAAGGACACCCCGTGCAGGCACCCCGACTGGAGATCCGCGACATCATCCGCCGCTACGACGGCAAGGCGGTGGTGAACAACGTTTCGCTGAGTATTCAACCGGGCAAGGTGACCTGCCTTCTGGGGCCGTCCGGTTGCGGAAAATCGACGACCTTGCGCATCATCGCTGGGGTCGAGATGCAGGACGCGGGTTCGATCTACATCGACGGCAACCTGATCTGCGACACGGTATTCCGGGTGCCGCCGGAACGCCGCTCCGTCGGGTTGATGTTCCAGGATTTTGCGTTGTTTCCGCATCTTAGCGTGGGCGAAAACGTGGCCTTCGGGCTCAAGACCTCGGCCTCTGACAAGCGGGCCCGGGCCAAGGACTACCTCGAACGGGTGGGTCTGTCCGGTTACATCGACGATTATCCGCACCAGCTTTCGGGCGGCGAGCAACAGCGGGTGGCGCTGGCCCGCGCATTGGCGCCGAAACCGCGGCTGATGCTGATGGACGAGCCCTTCTCGGGCCTCGACAACCGGCTGCGGGACGGCATCCGGGACGAGACGCTGGAACTGCTCAAGGAAGAGGGCACATCGGTTCTGCTGGTCACGCATGAACCCGAAGAGGCCATGCGCATGGCCGACGAGATCGCGCTGATGCGGCAGGGGCATATCGTCCAGCACGGCGCGCCCTATAACATCTACAATGCCCCGGCAGACCGTGAGGCGGTGGCATTTTTTAGCGATATCAACATGATCCGAGGTGAAGTTAAAGGCGCTCTCGTGGCCACGCCCTTTGGGCAATTCCTGGCGCCGGGCTATGCCGATGGCAGCCATGTCGAGATCGTCTTTCGGCCCCAGCACGTCGGCATCGACTTTGACCGCGCGGGCAAGGGCCCCAGCCCCTCTGCCAAGACCGGCGCCCCGGCGCGGGGCGTGGTTCAGCGCGCGCGCTTCATGGGGTCGGAAAGCCTGGTGGAATTCCGAATGGACCATGACGGAGAAAAACTGCGCGCCACGGTGCCCAACGTCTTTCTGCCGAAACCGGGCACACCGATGTGGCTGAGCATCCGCCGTGATCGGTGTTTCGTCTTCCCGGCCTCGTGACCTGGTCACAGGTGTTTGTGGACAGGCCCTCAGGCATCACGTGAGGCGAGCGCCCTTTGCAAAACATACACCCGGATAGAAGAGGCCAGCCCGACGTCCGGATCCCTGGTCACATCAATATCCGTCGCCAAGGCATTGATTGTCAGGCCTTCTTCCCGCGCGATGCGACGAAACTCCTGCCAGAATTCCTCTTCCAGGGACACCGAGGTCCGGTGCCCCTTCAGTGTCAGGGAATGTTTGACCGGGCGGCCGCTCATTCCTTTTCGTGCCCGTCGAGATCGCGATCCGCCTTGTCTCGCCGGGCCTGGGCCAGGTCCTTTTGTGACTTGCTTACCCCGTGGCGCGCGGCATTCTCATCACCTTTGCGACGCTTGTCGTCGCGCGCCTTCTGCTTCTTGAAGCGGTTGAGATTGACCGGTTTGGACATGACCTGCGCTCCGCCGACACCTGTACGTTTTGTACAAAACGTACGCGGTTTCCGACGTTTTGTACAAGTCGATCAGGCGCCGCTTGTCCGCATCGGACGCGGACGCAGGTACCAGTACCAGATCCGGTAAGCCTCAAGCGCGATCAGCGGGCCGAAATGCACCAGAGCAGCCGCCGGATGGCCCCAGTTATGCAGGGAGGCCCAATGCACTAGGGTCAGCACGGCGGCGGGGTAGGTCCAGCGTTGCAGTGATTTCCAGCGCGGCCCCATGATGCGCAGGAAGTAGTCCATCGAGGTCACGGCCAGCGGAATGAAGATCGCGAAGGCCAGCCAGCCGGTCCAGATGTAAAGACGGGGCAGCTCGTCCACGATCCGCTCCAGCGTGGCCTTGTCGACGAGGTAGAACACCGTATGCGCCAGCGCGTAGGCAAAGGCTGCCACGCCGAAATAGCGGCGGTTCTTCCTGAGCCAGCGCGGCCCGCGCCAGCCCTTGAACAGCAGCATCAAGGGCGTTGCCAGCATGGCGATGATCAGGAACCGGGCGGCGAATTCGCCGGTGGGATGCACAAGGATATGGACAATGCGCGGGTTGGTCGAAGTGGCCAGATCATAAGCCATACCCAGACCGGGCAGGGACAGGGCCAGCCAAAGCCAATACGGAGAAAAACGGGACATCGGGGTCCTCCTTTCAATCGGAACACTGCTGATACGTCGCAGCGCAGCGATCCCGTCGGTGAAAACGCCCGTCATCACGAAGAAAGGGCGCCGGACACATGGCCCGGCGCCCCTGTTTCTTCTCTCTGAAAATACCTCCGGGGAGCGCGAGGGGCTGGCCCCTCGCACCCTCCGTCGACATCAGGCCTTCGGGCCGATCATCTGCTCGGGCCGCACCACCGCGTCGAATGTCGCCTCGTCGACAAAACCCAGCGCGACGGCCTCTTCCTTGAGCGTCGTGCCGTTCTTGTGCGCGGTCTTGGCGACCTTGGTGGCGTTGTCATATCCGATGGTCGGCGCCAGCGCGGTGACCAGCATCAGCGATTCCTTCATCAGCTTGTCGATGCGCGGCTCATTGGCCTGGATGCCCATCAGCATCCGCTCGGTAAAGCTGTCCGCCGCATCGCCAAGCAGCTGGATCGATTGCAGCAGGTTGTAGCTCATCATCGGGTTGTAGACGTTCAGCTCGAAGTGGCCCTGGGAACCTGCGAACTTGATGGCGGCGTCGTTGCCCATGACATGCGCGGCCACCTGGGTCAGCGCCTCGGCCTGGGTGGGGTTGACCTTGCCGGGCATGATCGACGAGCCCGGCTCGTTTTCGGGCAGGATCAGCTCGCCCAGGCCGGACCGGGGACCGGAGCCGAGGAAGCGGATGTCATTGGCGATCTTGTAGCAGCTGCCCGCAATCGTCGCCAAGGCGCCCGAGAGAAAGACCATCGCGTCATGCGCGGCCAGCGCTTCGAACTTGTTGGGGGCGGTGACGAAGGGCAGGCCGGTGATCTCTGCCATGTGGCCGGCGACAGCCTCACCCCAGCCGGGGACGGTGTTCAACCCGGTGCCGACGGCGGTGCCGCCCTGCGCCAGTTCATAGATGCCGGGCATCGCGGCCTCGACCCGTTTCAGGCCCTGGCGGATCTGGTGCGCGTAGCCCGAAAACTCCTGGCCCAGCGTCAGCGGCGTTGCATCCTGGGTGTGGGTGCGGCCGATCTTGATGATGTCCTTGAACTCTTCGGCCTTCTTCTCCAGCCCCTCGGCGAGTTTCGTCAGGCCGGGGATCAGAACGTCGCGCACGCTCATCGCGGTGGCGATATGCATGGCGGTGGGGAAAGTGTCGTTGGACGACTGGCCCATGTTGCAGTGATCGTTCGGATGCACCGGGTCCTTGGTGCCGATCGTGCCGCCGAGGATCTCGATCGCGCGGTTGGCGATGACCTCATTCGAGTTCATGTTCGACTGGGTGCCCGAGCCCGTCTGCCAGACCACCAGCGGGAAGTTGTCGTCGAACTTGCCCGCGATGACCTCACCGGCGGCCTGGATGATGGCATCGGCCAGCTTTGCGTCCAGCTTGCCGGTGGCCTTGTTCTGCATCGCGCAGGCCTGCTTGATCACGCCCAGCGCGCGCACGATGGCCACGGGCTGTTTTTCCCAGCCGATGGGAAAGTTCATGATCGAACGCTGGGTCTGCGCGCCCCAGTACTTGTCAGCGGGAACTTCGAGCGGGCCGAAGCTGTCGGATTCGGTGCGGGTCGCGGTCATGGACATGCCTCCTTGATGGGGTTGTCTTCCTCTTACCCCAGAAGCGGCGAAAGACAAGGCGGCATACCACGGGATACCGTTAACATGCGTCAGAATGCCGGTGCCTCATCGCCTGTGAGAGCGCGGCACCGGGAAATCCTCAGGATGGGTCGGGGATCACTTCCTGAAACGGTCCAGGCTCACGACTTCTGCGTCCTGGTGTTCCTCTTTCGGTTCACCGCCGGGGCCGTCGTCATCGGGCGGGGTCGGATCGTCCTCGCCGTCTTCCTCGTCCTCCTGGCTCTCAAAGCGCAGGCCGAATTCGACGGAGGGATCGACGAATGTCTTGATCGCGTCGTAGGGGATATACAGACGTTCCGGCGCATCGCCAAAGTTCAGCGTGACCGCGAATCCGTCATCGCCCACGTCCAATCCGTCATACCAGTGCTGCATCACCACCGTCATCTCCTCGGGATAGCGGTCGGCCAGCCAATCGGCCAGCTCGGCATCCGGATGACCGGTGTCGAACGTGATGAAAAAGTGGTGATCCCCGGGCAGTCCTTTTTCCTGAACATCCTCGAGAACCTGCTGAATCAACCCGCGCATGGCGCGGTGCATGAGTTTGCCGTAGTCGATGCCTTCGGACATTTCGGGACCTTTCTGAACGTGCCCTCACCATATTGTTTTTGACGTGGAGGAAAAGGGGTGATTGTCACACAAGCGTGAGCGCCCATCCCAGCCCCGCCGAGAGGGCAAGTGTGACAGGAACACCGCGTTTTGCCCAGACAAGCAGCAGCGTGGCAAGGGCGGTCAGCGGCAGAACCTCCCAGCGCAGCGTGTCTGGCCGGGGCAGATCGAGGGTCACGGGCCCCAGCGCGACCGGCGTCAGCGCGGCAAAGACAACGTGCAGCGCGAACCAGAGCGAGAGGTTCGGGATCACGCCGACCACGGCGGCGGTGATGGCGGCCAGGGCCGATTGCAGACGGGGTCGCGCCAGGAGGTTTTCGATGTAGGGCGCCCCCGCGAAGATCCAGAGAAAACAGGGCACGAAGGTCATCCAGAGCGTCAGCCCCCCCGCCGCCAGCGCCAGCCAGGGGCCGCCCTGGGCATGTCCGGTCAGCTGCCCCACGAATTGCGTCACCAGGATCAGCGGGCCGGGGGTGGTTTCGGCCAGGCCCAGGGCATCGACCATCTGCGCCGCGTCCAGCCAGGCGCGGGTCTCGACCACTTCCTGCGCCATGTAGGCCAGCACCGCATAGGCACCGCCAAAGGTGACCACGGCAAGCTTGGCAAAAAACAGCGCGAGGTCGAACAACAAGTCCTGTCCGGTCAACCAGAGGATCGGCAGGGGCATGAGCCAGAGCGCGGCCCAGAGGATAATCGTCGCCGGTCGGGTTTTGCGGGAGGCCGGTTCCGGGGGCGTTTCGCCGGGGGCCGCGGCGCGGCAGGCGCCCCAGAGTGCGGCCAGCGCGATGATCAGCGGAAAGGGCAGGCCAAGCAGGAAGATCGCCAGGAAGGACAGCCCGGCAACCAGGTAGTCCGGTGTTCCCTTGAGCGCCTTGCGCGACAGCCGCACCAGCGCCTGAGCCACGATCACCACGACGCAGGCCTTGACGCCCAGAAGCAGCGCCTCGGTTTCCGGGCGCGCACCGTATTGCGCGTAGAGCAGCGCCAGCAGGGCGATCACCACGGCGCCGGGCAACACGAAAAGCCCGCCCGCGATCAGCCCGCCGGGAATGCCGCGCAGGCGCCAGCCCGCATAGGTGGCCAATTGCATGGCCTCCGGCCCCGGCAGCAACATGCAGAAACTCAAGGACCGCAGGAATTGTTGTTCCGTCAGCCAGGGCCGTTCCTCGACCAGTTCGCGGTGCATCAGGGCGATTTGCGCGGCCGGACCGCCAAAGGACAGAAACCCGATACGGCCAAAGACTTGGATCAACGTGGAATAGGCGGTCATGGAGGCGTGGCCTAGCAGCGGTGGACGACGCGGGTGTGACAGGCCTGCGCGCGGGGTCAAGGGCCGGGATTGCTTTGTGCCCGGGCTGGGGTAGGCTGGTCCTCAAAGCCTGCGAGGGGGACTGGGCATGACGGCACCAATCCGCAACATCACCATTGTCGGGGGTGGCACGGCCGGCTGGCTGGCCGCCGCGCTGCTCAACAGTCTTCTGTGTGAGAAACGCCCGCAGCAGGACGCCATCGAGATCACGCTGATCGAATCGCCGGATATCCCGACGGTCGGCGTGGGTGAGGCGACGGTGCCCAACATGCCGCGCACGCTGGCCGACTGCGGGATATCGGAAGCGCAGTTCTTTCGCTGCTGCAACAGTTCGTTCAAGCTGGGCGTTCTGTTCGATCACTGGAACGTGGACGAGACCGGCGCGCCGATCCGCTACGTCAACCCGTTTGACCCGCCGCCGCCGATCGATGGGGTGCCGCTGGCGGCCTATTACCTCAAGTACGGCGCGGGAGATCTTGAATTCGCACAGCTTTTCTCGCCGTGCCTTGATCTGCGCGAGGAGATGCGCGGCCCGCGCCCTTTTCGGGCGGGCGAATATCCTCGTGGCCCCGGTTTTGCCTATCATCTCGACGCGGGGAAATTCGCGGCGCTTTTGCGTGAGACCTGCGTCGCGCGCGGTGTTCATCACGTCTACGACAACCTGCAAGAGGTCGAGCTGAGCGAAACGGGTGATGTCGCGGCGCTGCACCTGGAAAAGGGCGGGCGGCACGCGGTCGAGCTGGTGCTGGATTGCACCGGGTTTCGTGGACTGATCATCAATCAGGCACTGGGGAGCGAATTCCTCAGCTACTCCAAATACCTGGCCAACGACCGGGCGATGGCAGTGCAGGTGCCGCATCTGACCGACGATATCGAGCCGATGACGCGGTCGACGGCGCTTGGCGCGGGCTGGACCTGGCGGGTGCCGCTCTATAACCGCGTCGGCACCGGCTACGTCTATTCCAGCGCCCACCGGACGGACGAGGCGGCGCGGGATGAATTCATGCAATGGGTCGGTCCCGCGGGCGAGGGGCTGGAACCGCGGGTGATCCCCATGCGCGTCGGGCGCAACCGGCAGAACTGGGTTCGAAACTGCGTTGCCGTAGGCCTGTCGAGCGGGTTCATAGAGCCGCTGGAATCGACGGCCATTCACCTGGTCGACATGTCCGTGCGCCAGCTCATCACCTACTTTCCGGATACCAGCTATCCCGACCCGCTGCGCGCGCGATACAACCGCCAGATGGAACGGCTTTACGACGAGGTGCGTGATTTCATTTGCCTGCACTACGCGCTCGGCAACCGGACCGACAGCCAGTACTGGATCGACGCGCGCGAAGAGCTGAAAGTATCCGACGCGCTGGCCGAGAATCTGGCGCTTTGGCGCCACACCCTGCCGCAGGCGGGGGATCTCGACTCTGCCGTTCTGTTTTCGCCGCAGGTCTACCACGCTGTATTGCTGGGGAAACGTGTCTACGACATGGGCTTCAAGGCAGAGAATTTCGCGGCTGGCTATGCCCTGGACGAGGACCGTTGGTGGGATTTCGTCGCCAGGAACCGTGCGAAACTGGCGCAATTCACCAACCGGGCGGCCAACCATCGCCACCTGCTGCGTGAGATCCGGGGCGAGTTGATGGGACGGGAACGCCGCGCCGTCGAACGGGGCGAGACCGTGTCAGTCGCCCGCGCCGAAGCGGAATTGGCAGACAGCAGCTTGCTATAGGCGCGCGCGACGCTGAACCGCACTCATTGCCGACCTGAAGGCGGGTGGGCAAATGCCGGTGCGACGAGGCACGTGGCGGCGGCATCTCCGGAATGATCCGCTGCGGCGCCGGGTTGCTGCACGGTTGGCACCATCCACTCGGGGGCTGCGTCATCTGTGGGGATGTCTTCTGTGGGGATAAAGTGCAGGCTTCTGTTGCCAGGTGCCTGCGAACCCCGCCTTACGCTGCTAGGCGCAAGGGCTTAGATTTCGGTATTTCTAACTGCTTACGCAGCCAGAGCAACCGGAGCACGATTGTTGTTGGCAATTGTACTTTGTGAACCGATAACGGTGGTATCTCACCGGGACAAAGCTACATCTTTACGCGTTCGTCGATCCTGTTTCGGCCCCATGATCCTCCAACAAAGGATATATGGTGGAGCCGCCGGGTACCGCCCCCGGGTCCGATCCGTTTATTACATGCGCGTTTATGCCCATAGTCCCCGAAGGGACAGAACGAATATAGGGATGCCCGACCCGCTTGCAAAGGGGGATTCGTCTGTGTCCGGCGCGGCACCGCTGTTTTCTTTCAGAGATTTCCGGTCGGAGGCCGGGCGCTTATCGCTCGAGCAGGCTGTCGGGCGCGGGATCCATCGCGCGGATCTGCAATTGCTGCCCGCCGAGGTCGCGAAAGGCGCGCTGGCGGCAGGTCAGGACAAGGATCTGCACGTCCGAGGCCTGGCGGTGGAGCGCGTCGAACATGCGTTCGATCCGGTCATCGTCGGTATAGACCAGCGCATCGTCCAGGATTACCGGCGCCGCGCGTCCGTCCTGCGCCAGAAGCCGGGCAAAGGCCAGCCGGACCAGCAGCGCCAGTTGTTCCTGGGTGCCGCCGGAGAGGATGTCGATCGGTTCCTCTGCACCCTCCCGGATCAGGTGCCGGGGCAGCAGCTCGGCATCGTCCCAATCCAGTTGCGCCTCTGGCCAGAGAAGGTGAAGAAGGGGGCGCAAGGCATTGGCAACAGGGGTGAAATAGCGATCCCGAGCGGCGATCCGCGCGCTTTCCAGCGCGCTTTCGAGCCGGCGAAGCACCGCCACGTCCCGGGTGATCCGGGCAAGGTCGGCCTCTGCGGTCGCAAGATCCTGCACAAGATCGGCCAGTCGTTCCTCGACGGCGCCCTCGGCGCTGCGGCGCACCCGTTCGTCCAGCCGGGCAAGATCGAGGTTCAGCCGTGCGATGGCCTCTTGCGCGGAGGTCTCCGCCGATTGCGCGCGGGACAGCGCGGCCCGCGTGCTTTCAAGGTCGGGCGCTTCGGCGGCGGCCTTTGCGCGGGCCTCTTCGGCTTTTGATAGCTCGTCTTGCGCGGCGGCAAGCTCTGCCTCGGAGGTCTCGGGCGCCTGTGCCAGGGCGGTTTCGGCCCGGGTCAGGCGGTCGGTCGCGGCCTGAGCGCCGGCAAGGGCGCGGGCGGTTTCGGTGCGCGCGGCCTCAAGCGTGTCGCGGGCCGTCTCGGCCTGGATTTCCGCCTCTTGCCGGGTGGTGTCGGCCTGACGAAGCGCGGCTTCTGCTGCGTCCAAGGTGGGCGGTTCGGGCGCATCCTCTGGCAGCGGAGCGGGCAGGGCGGCGAGACGCTGGCGCAGGGCCTCTGCGCCGTCCGGGGCCAGCGCGTGCAGGGTGGCGGTGATCTCGGACAGGCGGCGCGCGGCCTCACTCCGCGCCCGGGCGGCCTGGCGGGCGGTCTCGATATCGGTCAGACCGTGTTGGCGAAGCGCACCCGCCAGAGCCTCGGCGGCGCTGTCCACGCCCGTGTCATCGCCGGTATCTCCGGGGGTGACGGTCAACCTGCCGAGACCGGGCAGATCCAGCGCCGTGACACGCAGAATCGGCAGCGCCTTGCCGCCGGGCAGGGGCTGGCCGTCCAGGGTGATCGCCCCTTCGCGGCCTGCCGCGTACGAGATTTCCAGTCGCGCGGCGCTGGCGGCCTGCAGGGCGCGGGCCTGTTCCAGCGCACGGGCAAGCCGTTCCAGTTGGTCGATGGCCTTGGCGTCGGGGCCTTGCCCGGCCTCGCGGCGGGTCGCGTCGGCCTGCTGGCGCAGGTCCTCGGCCTGGGCGATGCGCTGGGTCAGTTCCTTGCGCTGATGCTCTGCCTCGCGGGCGTGCCGGGCCTGCTGTGCGCTGCGCAGTTCGGTTTCCACCTTGGCCAGGCGGGCGCGGGCGGTTTTCAGGGCGTCTCTGGCCTGCAATGCGGCGCGCTCGGCCTCGGCCTGCGCTGTCTCGGCCTCTGCCTGTCGCGTCCCGGCGGCCTGCGTGGCCCGGGCCGCCTCGTCGCGTTCGGCCAGCGCGGCGGCACGCGCCTTGCGGCGGCTGTCCAGCCCGTCGAGCCGCAAGCGCGCCGTCTCGGCGGCTCGATTTAGCGTGTCGAGCCGGGCCGCGTGGCGTTCGGCATTGGCCTGCGCCGCCTGTGCCTCGGTCAGCCGGGACTGGCGGCGCGCGCTGGCCTCGGGATCGGTCAGCTCTGCCAGCTCAGACCGGGCGCGGGCGCGGGCGCTCAGGTCGTGCCGAAGCTCTGCCACAACCTGATCCAGCCTGTCGTGTTCGGCTTGCAGTTCCTCGACCCGGTCCTGCGCCGCTTTCCAGGGGCCGGTTTTCAGCGGCCGTCCGGTGGCGGTCGCATAGCGGCCCAGTTCCTCGCGGCAGCGTTTCAGCGCGGCGTCCATGCGCGCCCCCCCGGTCATCGTGTCGACCTCTCCGGCGATGGAGGACAGCAGGTCGCGCCGCGCCTCGCGGGCCATGTCCTGCGCCTTTTTCCCGCTTTCGTCGAAACCGGTCAGCCCCTGCCGCACCCAGAGCAATCCCGCAGGCCCGCCCGCATCGGCGGCGGCCAGTTGCGAAATCCAGGCCTCGGCGGCATCGGCCTGGGCGATCAGGCGCCCGTCCTGCCAGACATGGGCGCGGGGTTTCGACAGCCAGCGTTTGGCCAGGGTAAACCGCCCCTTGGGCGTCTCGATCTCTGCCAGCACCTCGGGCGCGCCCCTGGCATGGGGCTGAAGCGCCTTGATCTCCTTGCCGCTGCCGCCGTGCGGGGTAAAGAAAAGAGCCTGCAGTCCGTCAAAGAGAGTCGACTTGCCCTGTTCGTTCGGGGCGCTGAGCACGTTCAGCCCATCGGCCAGCCCCTCGATCTGGACGGGCGCGGTGAAGCGGCGCAGGTTCTGGACGGCGATCCGGCGGAGTTTCACGCGGGCTGCTCCGTCACATAGGCATACAGCCGGGCCAGCGCTTCGGCGGCAACGCCACGGTCCTCGGCAGAGAGGTCGGGGTTCTCGGCCTCGGTCTTGAGCGTCTCGGCGGCCTGTCGCAGGGCGCCCGCGTGGTCGATCGTATCAAGATCCACGTCATCCAGCAGCGCGCCCAGCGCTTCGGCGTTCAATGTCAGCCAGGCAAAATCCGGCGCGGCGGCATGGATCGCCCGGACGAGGTCGGCCCGCTGTGCAAGGCTGGCCCAGCCGGTGGCCCGCACCCGCATCAGCACGTCGCGGCGCCCGCTCGGGGGCAGAAGCCTGTCCAGCGCCGCCGCCGTATCCAGCCCGGCCTGCACCGGCAGGTCCGCCTCGGTCCACCAGAACTGGCCGGTCTCGACCTCCGTGACCTCTGGCGTGGCGCCGGGGATGTCAATGCTGACAGCAAGGCACAGGCCCCGCCGTCCGTGTTTGAACCGGTCCTGCTCGGGCGTGCCGGGGTAATGCGTGCGGGCGTCGATCTGCAACCGCCCGTGCCAGTCGCCCAACGCAAGGTAGTCCAGCCGTGCGCGTGCGGCGCGGTCGGGCGGGATATGGGCGCCGGTGTCCTCGAAATCGGTGACGCCGCCGTGCGCCAGCGCGATCCGAAATGCCCCATCGGGCGAGGGCATGGCACCAAGCCCTTCGGTCAGGTCGCGCCCCGGGGCGCGGTGCGTGACCGGGGCCGGCAGCAGGCAGGCGGTCTCGGTCATCATCCGGGGCGTGGCATCCAGCAGCGGGCGAACAGTCGCGGGCGCCTCGGCCGAAAGCCGTTCCCAGAGCGGTTCGGCATTGGTCAGGTTGTCGTGGTTGCCGGGCAGGAGCCACCATGTCAGGTCCAGGTCCTCGGCCATCGCGGTCAGCGCCTGGCGCAGAACCGAGGGCGAGGGCGTGGCCGTGTCGAAAGTGTCGCCTGCCAGCAGGACATGCGCCGCACCGTGGTCGCGCGCGGCCTGTGCCAGCCGCGCGATCACGCCGTGGCGCGCCTCCATCAGGCGCCCGCGGATGTTGCCATCCTCGGGCTGGGGGATGTTGGCGAACCGGCGGCCCAGGTGCAGGTCCGAGGCATGGATGAAACGGAAGGCGGTCATGGCACTCTCTTTGGGCGCCACTCTTTCAGGGCGGCTGGCAGAGTGCAATCGGATCAGGGGCGCAGGGCGGTGACTTCGACTTCGACCAGGAATTCGGGGCGGGTAAAACCCGAGACAATCATCAGGGTCGAGGCGGGCAGCACACGCGCGTCCGCCAACCAGGCGTCGCGGGCGGCCATGTAGCCCTGCATGTGATCCCGGTGCGTGACATAGGCGTTGATGCGCAGGGCGTGATGTTTGGATGTTCCGCCCGCTGCAAGGATGGCGTCGATATTGGCGAAACAGAGTGCGGCCTGCGCCTCGGGGTCCTCGGGGATCGTGCCGTCCGGGGCCAGCGGCAACTGACCGGATGTCAGAACGAGGGTTTCGGTCGCGACGCCGTGGGCATAGCGTGCGAAAGGGGCGGCGATCGTGTCGGGGATCAGGCTGTCGATGGGCATATCCGGCGCTCCGTTGTGCGGGGTCAGATTGGCCCCTGGGGTCCGGATTGACCAGTTCACCCGCGAGACACGCTTTCCGGGCGCTGCAAAATTCATCGCGCGGCCCGGGCCTGCACGAATTCTGTGCGCAGACCCGAGGGAATGGACCATCCGGTCAGCGATGCCGATTGCCCGGAGCGGGGCGCGCTCTCACGCTCTGCGCAACGACACAAAAACCGCGACAGAGAGGTCCCCCATGAAGTTCACTGCCCTTGCATGTGCCACGGCAGGCACTCTTGCCGCGCCCGCCTTTGCCGAAAGCCACATGACCGAGGTCGCCTTTGGCACCAATTGGCTGGCCCAGGCCGAGCACGGCGGCTTTTACCAGGCCGTGGCCGATGGCAGCTACGAGGCCTGCGGGCTGAAGGTTTCGATCCTGCCGGGCGGCCCGCAGGTGAACAACCGCGCGCTGCTTCTGGCCGGGCGGATCGACTATCACATGGGCGGCGACCTGCTGCAGGCCTTCAATGCCGTGCAGGAAGGCATCCCGGTGGTTTCCGTCGCGGCGATCTTTCAGAAGCACCCGCAGGTCATCGTGACCCATCCGGGCAAGGCCGAGAGCTTTGAGGATCTCAAGGCGCTGGACCTGCTGATCGGCGACAACGGCTATCAGTCCTACTACCAGTGGATGATGGCGGCCTACGGGTTCACCGCGGAGCAGCGCCAGCCCTATACCTTCAATCCCGGGCCGTTCCTGGCGAATGAGAATGCCGGGATGCAGGGCTACCTGTCGTCCGAGCCTTACCTGGTGGAAAAGGAGGGCGGCTTTGTGCCGGATGTCTTCCTGATCGCCGACGCGGGTTATTCCACCTATGCCACGACTGTCGAGGTCATGGCCGACACGATCGCCGAGAAACCCGAGGAGGTGAGCTGTTTCGTCGATGCCTCGATCAAGGGCTGGTACACCTATCTGTATGGCGACAATTCCGCCGCCAACGCGCTGATCAAGGCTGACAACCCCGAGATGACCGACGACAAGATCGCCTTTGCCATCGAGAAGATGAAGGAAAACGGCATCGTCGATTCCGGCGATACGCTGGAGGCGGGCATCGGCGTCATCACTGACGAGAAGGTGGGCGATTTCTACGCCAAGATGGTCGAAGCCGGGGTGATCGGCGAGGTCGACTGGAAATCAGCCTATACCACCGAATTCGTGGGCAAGGGCGTGGGGATGGACCTCAAGTAAGGAAAGGCCCGGGCCGCGCCCCAACCGCGACCCGGGACAGCGATGCGATGACACCGTCCCGCCAACCCTTGGGCCAACGCCCTGAACTGCTCAGGATGGCGCAGGTGGAAAAGACATTCCACGGCGGCGTCATCGCCTTGCGCAACATGAACCTGACCGTCAACGAAGGCGATTTCATCTCACTTCTGGGGCCGTCGGGCTGCGGCAAGTCGACGGCGCTGAAACTGGTGACGGGACTGATGCAGCCGACATCGGGCCGGATCGACTGGGCCAGCGACAATGGATCCGGGAACCTGGGCGTGGTGTTCCAGGAACCGACGCTGATGCCCTGGGCGCAGGTGATGGACAACGTCTACCTGCCGTTCCGCATCCGGGGTGTGCCCTTTGCCGAGGTACGCGACGAGGTGCTGGAGGTGCTCCGTCTTGTCGGGTTGGAGAAATTCCAGCGCGCCTTTCCGCGCGAACTGTCCGGCGGCATGAAGATGCGGGTCTCCATCGCCCGGGCGCTGGTCACGAAACCCCGGCTGATCCTGATGGACGAACCCTTTGCCGCGCTGGACGAAATCACGCGGTTCAAGCTGAACAACGACCTGTTGAGCCTGCGCGAAAAGATCGGCTGCACGGTGATCTTCGTCACCCATTCGGTCTTTGAAAGCGTCTTTCTGTCCGACCGGGTGGTCGTCATGGCAGCGCGCCCCGGGCGTGTGATCGAAGAACTGACCGTGGACGCCCCCTATCCGCGCAGCGAAGAGTTCCGCACCTCGGTGGAATACGCGCGCTATTGCCGGCTGGCATCGACTGCGTTGCACCGCGCCACCGGAGAAGCGGCATGAATCGTGATACCGGCTGGCAGGGGCGCAGCAAGGCGTTTCGAAACGCCTTCGCACCAGGTGGTGCCGGAGCGATCCTGCCCTGCGTGATGCCTGCAGCGATGGCGTGTCAGGGGCGAGGCGCCGGGGCCGGGCGGAACCAAGGCGTTTCGAAACGCCTTGCGCCGGACGGGAGGAACGGATGACAAACATCGAGACGGACATGACCCATGTCGATCAGGAGGAAGCGGCGCGCGCCCGGCGTGACCAGATCCTGAAGATCGCGAAATGGACGCTGCCGTCGCTGGTCATGGTGCTGACGCTGCTGGGCTGGCACCTTTACGTCACGCTGTGGGAGGTGCCGCACTACATCCTGCCCGGGCCTTTGCTGGTTCTGGAAAAGCTCATCAATGACTGGGACTTGCTCTGGGCCGCCACGCTGACCACTGGGCGGCTGACGCTGCTGGCGCTGGTCTTCGCGATCCTGGGCGGCGGGATGCTGGCCGTGGCCTTTACCCAGTCGAAATGGATCGAGATGTCCTTCTTTCCCTACGCGGTGATCTTGCAGGTGACGCCGGTGGTGGCGATTGCTCCGCTGTTGCAGATCTACCTGGACAGCCCCTTTGTCGCTGCACTGCTCTGTGCCTGGATCGTGGCCTTTTTCCCGATCCTGTCGAACACGACCGTCGGCCTGAAAAGCACCGACCGCAACCTCGAGGACCTCTTCACCATCTACGGGGCCAGCCGCTGGCAGCGGCTGCGCTATCTCGCGGCGCCCTCGGCCTTGCCCTATTTCCTGTCGGGCCTCAAGATCGCGGGCGGGCTGGCGCTGATCGGGGCCGTGGTGGCGGAATTCGTGATCGGGCGGGCCGGGACCGGACTGGGGCTTGCCTCGACGCTTCTGGAGGCCTCCTATCGGTTCAACTTCGGCAGGCTCTACGCGGCGCTGATCCTGATTTCCCTCATGGGGGTGACGATCTTTGCCGTGATGAGCCTGATCAGTCACCTCGCGCTGTTCCGCTGGCATGAAAGCGCGCTGAAAAAGGACGGTTGATGGATTTCACCTCTTTGCCGCACGGGGCCTTCACCCTGGCCAATGTCACAGTGCCCGCCTGTCTGGTCGGGCAGGAGGGCGACCTGGTCCGGACCGACATGGGAATCGAGGCGGGCCGAATCGCCGCGCCCGGCGGCGTGGCCGTGGACATGCGCGGGGCCATGGTGTTGCCCTGTTTCACCGACATGCACACGCATCTGGACAAGGGCCATATCTGGCCGCGCGCCTCGAACCCCGATGGCAGCTTCCTGGGCGCGCTGGAAACCGTGCGCGCCGATCACGTCAACTGGACAGAGGACGACCTGAAGACGCGCATGGGGTTCGCCCTGCGGTGTGCCTGGGCACACGGGACGAAACAGATCCGCACCCACCTGGATTCGATGAACGGGCAATACCTGCGCAGCTGGCCCGTCTTTGCCGAGTTGCGCGAAACATGGGCGGGCCGGATCGACCTGCAGGCCGCCAGCCTTGTGTCCTGTGAGGCCTACGGCACCGAGGAATACCCCGAGATCACCCGCACCGTTGCGGACCACGGCGGCGTGCTGGGTATGGTCACTTACCCGGTGCCGGACCTCAAGGACCGCCTGCTGGGACATTTCGCGGCCGCTGACACACATGGGCTCGACGTGGATTTCCACACTGACGAGACGATGGATGCCACATCCGAAACCCTGCGCATGATCGCCGAGACGGTTCTGGAAACAGGCTATCAGGGCCGTGTGGTGGTGGGGCACTGCTGTTCGCTGTCCACCCAGGACGAGGCACGGGCGCTGGACACGCTGGATCTTTGTGCCAAGGCCGGTCTGCATGTGGTCAGCCTGCCCATGTGCAACCTCTACCTGCAGGATCGCGGCCCGGGCACCCCGCGCCGACGCGGCGTGACGCTGGTGCACGAGATGCGGGCGCGGGGGATTCCGGTCAGCTTTGCCTCTGACAACACCCGGGACCCGTTCTATGCCTATGGCGACATGGACATGGTCGAGGTCCTGCGCGAGGCCACCCGCATCGCCCACCTCGATCATTGCGAAACGGACTGGATCAAGAGCTTTACCCTGACGCCTGAGGCGACCTGCGGCTTCGGCGTCAGTTCGCTGGAGCAGGGTTCGCCCGCCGACCTGGTGATCTTTCGCGCCCGCGACTGGACCGAGTTCTTTGCCCGCCCTCAGAGCGACCGCATCGTCTTGCGCGGCGGCGAGGCCATCGACCGCAAGCTGCCCGACTACTCCGATCTCGACAAACTCTGGAAGACCTCATGACCGCAGACATCACCGCCGCCAAGGCCGCCCTGGCGCATCTGGACCTGATCGATGCCGAAACCCCGGTGCGCGCCGCCTCGCGCGATTTCTTCTGGTATTCGCCGGTGCTGAAGGCGCGGCTGGATCACGTCACGGCGGATTTTGTTGTCCGCCCCCGGACCGAGGCCGAGGTAATCGAGGTGCTCAAGGCCTGCTATCAGCACGACGTGCCGGTGACGACACGGGGCGCGGGCACGGGCAACTACGGCCAGGCCATGCCCTTTGAAGGCGGCTGCGTCCTGCACCTGAACCGGATGACCGAGGTCAAGGAGATCGCGCCCGGCCGCGTGGTGGTGGAACCGGGTTGCCTGCTTAAGGACCTGGATGCCGCCTGCCGCGAAACCGGGCAGGAGATCCGCATGTTTTCCTCCACCTGGGCCACGGCGACGATCGGCGGGTTCATCGCGGGCGGCTCTGGCGGGGTGGGGTCCGTCACCTGGGGCAGTCTGCGCGACCTCGGCAATATCATCCGGCTGCGGGTGGTGACGATGGAAGCCGAACCTCGGGTGCTGGACTTCACCGGCGAGGAACTGGCGCGGGTCAGCCATGCCTATGGCACCAACGGTATCATCACCGAGATCGAGATGCCTCTGGCCCCCGCGTATGACTGGGTCGACATCTTTGTCGCCTCGGAGGATTTTGGCGCCGCGATGGGGTTTGCCGACGATCTGGCCAGTGAAGACGGCATCCTGATCAAGCTCGCCAGTGTTTACGAGGCGCCCACCGCCCATGCCTATTTCCAGCGCGTCCGCCCGCATGTGAATGAGGGCGATCACCTTGTGGGTTTGATGGTGGCCCCGCATGGGATGGACGGTTTTCTGACCTTCCTCGCGCGGCGGCCCGAAATGCGGATGATCTATCGCTCGGACGATCACGACTGGCCGCGCGGGCCCGGCCCGGTGTTCGAATACGGCTGGAATCACACCACCTTGCGCGCGCTCAAGGTCGATCCGTCGATCACCTACCTGCAGGTGCGCTATGGCTTTCCCGATCACCGGGCGCTGGTCGAGGAGATCCGCAGCACCTTCCCAGGCGAGTGCATCCAGCACCTGGAAGCGATCCGCGCGCATGGCAAGGTGGGCTTTGCCGGTCTGACGCTGGTGAAGTTCTCGACCGAGGAACGACTGGACGAGATCATTCGCATCCACGAGGAAAAAGGCGCTCTGGTCTTCAACCCGCACCGCTATACGCTGGAGGAAGGCGGGCGGCAGACGGTGGATGACGTTCAGCTGGCCTTCAAGCGCGAGGCGGACCCAAAGGGTCTTTTGAACCCCGGCAAGATGATCGCCTGGGACGATCCGGACTGGGGCTACGCGCGCATGTATGCCTATCCGCGCATGCAGGCGGCGGAATGAGCGGGACAGACGGGCAGGGGGCGCTGCCCCCCTGGCGCCTGCGGCGCCATTCCCCCCGGAGGTATTTGGACAGAGAAGAAACACGGGGCGCGCGCTGAGATGCGGGCGCTTGTGCTCTTTGCCCATCCCTGTCCGGAAAGCCTGTCGTCGGCGCTGCATGCCCGAGTGGTCGAGACGCTGGAGGCGCGCGGCTGGGAGGTGGATGACTGCGACCTGAATGCCGAAGGCTTTGATCCGGTCCTGAGCGAGGCGGAACGGCGCGGTTATCACGAGGTGCCCGCGAACCTGCAGCCGGTGGCGGACCATGTCGAACGGTTGCGCGCGGCGCAGGCGCTGGTTTTGGTCTTTCCGGTCTGGAACTTCGGTTTTCCGGCGATCCTGAAAGGCTACTTCGACCGGGTCTTTCTGCCCGGAGTGTCCTTTCGGCTGGAAGACGGGCGGGTCAAACCGAACCTGACGCAGATCACCCGGTTGGCGGCAGTCACGACCTATGGCGGGACCCGCTGGCGCGCTTTGATGGCGGGTGATCCCCCGCGCCGGATCGTGCGCCGCGCGGTTTGGCATGTCACCCGACCCGAAAAGATGCGGTATCTTGCGCTTTACGACATGAACCGGGCCACAGAGGCGCAGCGCGCGGGGTTCCTGGACCGGGTGGGGCGCGAGATGGAAAGGTTCTGAGGTGCGGGCACTGGTGGTTTTCTGTCATCCCTCGCCCGAGAGCTTTACCGCCGCGGTGCGGGACCTGGTGGTCGCGCGGCTGGGGGCCCGGGGGGCCGAGGTGCGCGAGCATGATCTTTATGCGCGGGGCTTCGACCCTGTGTTGTCGCCCGGCGAATGGGCGGGCTACCTGGACGAGCCGGGCAACCGCGCGCCCGTTGCCGAGGAGGCGGCGGACCTGGAATGGTGCGATACGCTGATCCTTGTCTATCCGACCTGGTGGTACGGGCTGCCGGCCTTGCTGAAGGGTTGGCTGGACCGTGTGATGCTGCCCGGCGTGGCCTTTGAGATGCCCAGGGCGCCGGGCGAGAACATCGCCCCGGGGTTGACGCAGATTACGCGGCTGGGGGTCTTTACCACCTGCGGGGCAAGCTGGTGGTTGACGCGCTGGATCGGTGCGCCGGGGCGGCGGACACTCTTGCGCGGGGTGCGCTTGTTGTGTGCCCCGCGCTGCCGCACGGCCTTTGCGGCGCATTACCTGATGGACAGTTCCACGCAGGCCAGCCGCGCCCGGCACCTGGCCCGGCTCACCCGTGTGCTGGACCGGTTCCTGGCATGACGACGGAGGCAGACATGATCCCGGTTCTGGACTGGTCGCTCTACGAGGACGACCCCGAGGGCGTGAGCGCCCGCTTGGGGGCCGCCTGCCGTGACAGCGGGTTCTTCTGCCTGACGGGCCACGGGGTGCCGGACGACGAGATCACGCAGGTCTTTGCCCAGGCCCACCGGTTCTTTGCCCTGCCAGAGGCAGAAAAGGCGGCGCTGGACATCGCGCATGCGCCGCATAACCGCGGCTGGGCCAGGATGGGCAGCGAACGCCTCGACGAGAGCTCGGGGCAGGTGGATCGCAAGGAGGCGTTCAACATCGGGCTGGACCTGGCCGAGGACGATCCCCGCGTGCTGCGCGGAGACCCGTTTCGGGGCGTGAACCTCTGGCCAGACCTGCCCGGGTTCCGCGAGGCACTGTTGAGCTATTATGACCGCGCCTGGCAGCTTGGCGTGGCGTTGCACGGGGCGATCGCGCGGGATTTCGGGCTGGACCCGGGCTATTTCGCCCCGCATTTCACCGCGCCGATGGCGACGCTGCGGCTGTTGTCCTATCCGCCCGCCAGCGGTGCGGAGGGTGAAATCGGGGCCGGCGCGCACAGCGATTACGGGTCCATTACCCTGCTTTTGACAGATGGCGAGCCCGGCCTGCAGGTGCAGGCCCTGTCCGGTGACTGGATCGACGTCCCGCATGTGCCCGGCGCCTTTATCGTCAATATCGGCGATTGCCTGATGCGCTGGTCGAACGACCAATACCGATCCACGCCGCATCGTGTCCTGCCACCGACACGGGCGCGCAGATCGGTGGCCTTTTTCCTCGATCCGAACCCGGACAGCGTGATCGCGGCGCTGCTTGGCACGGGCACGCCACGATACGCGCCGATCACCGGGGCCGATTACCTCCGGTCGCGGCTGGACGCCACATACAAGGGAGATTGACGCTTGAGACGACTGGACTGGACCGAACGGCGGGCGCCGGAATTCGACATGGTGGACCCGATGAAGACCATCGTCGTGCTGCCGACGGCAGCGGTGGAACAACATGGGCCGCACCTGCCCGTGGGGACCGATACGATGATCGCCGACTACATGCTGGACCTGCTGCGCGAGACCTGCCCCGAGGACCTCGACCTGGCGATCCTGCCCGTCATGGCGGTGGGCAAGTCGAACGAGCATCTCTGGGCGCGGGGCACCCTGACGCTGAGCGCCGCCACGGCCCTGGCCGCCTGGACCGAAATCGGCCTGTCCGTGGCGCGCGCGGGTGTGCGCAAGATTGTCATTGCCAATTCGCATGGCGGCAACCTGGACCTGATCTCGATCCTGTCGCGGGAACTGCGGGTGCAGGCCGGGATGTTGGCGGTGAAATGCCAATGGGGGAATTTCGGCCATCCAGAGGGGCTGTATTCCGACCATGAGCGACGCTTCGGCATTCATGGTGGGGATGTCGAAACCTCGATCATGCTGGCCTGTCAGCCGCAGTGTGTGGACATGAGCCGGGCGGAGAATTTCCGGTCCGCCGCCGAGACGGCCGCCATCCCGCCCACGGGACCGATCAGCCGGGGATGGATCGCCTCGGACCTGAACCCGGCGGGGACGGTGGGCGATGCCTCTGTCGCAACGGCCGAGAAGGGCGAGGCGACGGCACGGCACCAGGTTGCGGGGTTCATCGAGATGCTGCGGGAGGTGGAAGCGATGGAACTGCCAACAGCGCCCGCGAGCCTTTGATGCTTTTTAGTCCGGGGCTTGGAAGGTGAAGTTCACCTTCGGTCAGAGGCGGTAGAACCGTTCTGCAGTCCCACTGAAAACCTCGGCCCGCTGTGCTTCTGACAACCCGGCGGTCAACCGCAGGGCCTGCGCGTGCCAGTCGGCGTAGTCGCATCGCAGGCGCGCGACGGGCCAATCCGATCCCCACATGACCCGCTCCGGCCCGAAGACGGACAGGACATGATCGACGTAAGGTTGCAGAAGGTCGTCCGACGGCGGGTCGTCAGCCTCTGTCACGAGGCCCGAGAGCTTGCAGAAGGCGCCGCTCTCTGTGGCGAGGCGGGTCATGCCCTTGGCCCAGGTGCGGAAATTCTCCTGGGAATGGCTGCGCAGCTGGGGTTTCAGGCAATGGTCCAGAACCACTCGCATGCTCGGATAGCGTTTCAACAGTTCGAGAAAGGGCGCCTGGTGGCGTGGAAAGCCCAGGGCGTCGAATGTCAGGTCCTGTTCGATCAAGGCCTCATAGGCCCATTGCACCTCTGGTTTCAGCATCCATCGGTCATCGGGAATGTCCTGGATCATTGGTCGGACACCAGCGAATTTTGGATGTCTGGCAAGGCGTTGCAGGGTATTCTTTTGCCCCGGATCCTCGAAGTCGATCCAGCCGACGACCTTGGCCACATGCGGCGTGCAATCGGCGATGCCCAGCAGATACTCGGTTTCGGCAACCGTGGGCGCCGCCTGTACCAACACCGTCCGACTGACGCCGGCAGCCTGCAGCCCCGGGGCAAGGTCCACGGGGTGATAGGGACGGGTCAGAACGGGGTCGTCCTCGGGCATCCAGCCATAGTCACCGCGCGCGGGATGCCAGAAATGATGGTGTGAATCGATATGGGCCATCTGTGCCTCCGTCAGAGAACAAGCCGGTGATCGGTGCGCGGAACGCGGCGCAATGTGTCCGGTCCCGGATGTCGCGGGCGCGGGGGCAGGGTGAGTTGCTGCACCTGGCCGGTCTTCATGGCCTCTTCGATGGCGCGCATGATCGCCACGTCGGCCAGCCCCTCGGCGCCGTCATCCTCGGGCTTCTGTCCGGTCCGTATGCAATCCGAGAAATAGGCGGTCTGCGCACCGAAATGATCACATTCAGGCGCCACGACGCGGTCTTGCGGCACCCCGGCGGCGCGCTGTGTCAGGGCAAGGTCGATTTCGAACCGGAAGGCTGGAGAAACATCCAGCGCGCCTTTCGTGCCCAGAACCGTATAGCTGTCCTGATCATCCGTGCCGAAACTGGCAATGAACTGTGCCAGCCGCCCGCGCGGAAAACGCAGCGTGACGGCGACGCTTTCCTCGACCTCGGCAAAGCGCGGATCGCCGTCGCCGTGAGAGCCCAACGCGATGACCTCTGTCGGTTCATCGCCAAAGACATGACGGGCGGCGTTCAGGCAATAAACGCCAATGTCCTGCAGAGGGCCGCCCCAGTGTTCGGCCCTCAGGCGGTGGTTGTCCGGCGCCGACTGGAAGCCGAAGACAGAGGTAAAGACGCGCGGATCGCCGATCTCTCCGCGCCGGATACGGTCCAGCACCTCGACGGTGCCCGGTTCGTGGTGCAGCCGGTAGGCGGTCATGAGGAAAGCACCGGACGCCTCAGATGCCGCAATCATCGCCTGACATTCGGCAACGGTGGGCGCCAGCGGCTTTTCCACCAGCGCATGTTTGCCCGCCTTCAGTGCCCGTATGGTGTAATCGGCATGCAGTGAATTCGGCAGCGCGATATAGACAGCGTCGATCCGGTCCGAGGCCAGCAGAGCCTCGTATTCATCGTAAGACACCACCTCGGGGATGCCGTGGAAATCTGCCAGTTTCCGCGCCGCGTCCACGCTGCCGCTGACGATGGCCGCGACCTCGGAATTATCGGTTTGGGCCACTGCCGGCAGAAAGGCGATCTGAGAAATCCAGCCAGCGCCGACAACCGCGTAACGTACTCGTTCCAATCACTTTCTCCCCTGTGCCGGGGGGCGCCCCCCGTGAAAACGGCGGCGCATCGCTGCGCCGCCGTCCAGTCTCAACACCCGGCGATCACTTTACGCAGGTGTCGATGTTTTCGTTGTTGCAGACGTCCAGCCCGGTAAAGATCGGGTCGTCCACGTCCTTGCCCTCGACGATATCCTTGAGGATATACATCGCCTTGTAGCCCATCTCGTAGGGACGCTGACCGACCAGGCCATTGCCCAGCCCGTCCTTGGTCTGCGCGATCTGCATCGGCAGCGTGTCGGCCACGACGATGGTCATCTCGCCGCTGTCCATCTCTGCCTTGTAGGGCTCGGCGGCGTTCCGGTAGGCATTGTCGAACCACTGGGTAAAGGCGCCGGTCGACAGGAAGGCCGTCAGGTCCGGGTTTGCGGCCAGAATGTCGGTCAGGCCCTGCACGGCGACGTTGCCGTCGTCGTTGGTGATCAGCGGGCAGCCGGCGATCTCGGTCCAGCCGTTGTCACCGTCCAGCGGGCGGCCCGGCGGGTCGCCAAGATCCATGCCCGACAGGGTTTCACGCGCGCCCAGCAGGCGTTCGTTGTGGTTGGCCGCCGCGGCGCCGCCGGTCTGCAGGCAGATGGTGCCGCCGTCGGGGTGACGCGCCATGACCAGTTCCGCCAGGTGCACGCCGATGTTGTAGTTGTTGGTGCCGACGTAGGTGGTGCGCAGTTCTTGATCCTCGGGCAGCAGGTCCGAGTCCCAGGTCATCACGGGGATGCCTGCATCCGCCGCGGCGCGCAGGACCTTGGCCATCGCGGGCGCGTTGGAGGGCGCCACGGCGATCCCGTCGACACCCTTGGTGATGAGATCCTGCACGATCTGGATCTGCTCCAGCTCTGTGTGTTCGCCGGGGCCGATGTATTCGCAGGTGACGTCGTCCAGCTCTTCCTGAGCGGCGTAACAGCCGTCGCGGGCAAGGTCGAAGAACGGGTTGTTCATCGCCTTGGGTACGAGGGCAAAGGTGTAGCCCCCGTGGCTTTCTGCGAAGGCCGGTGCGGCAAGCGCTCCGATCAGCGCGGTCGCGGTCAGCAGTTTCTTCATGTCTTTCTCCTCCCTGAGTTTCATGAAGTGTGGGGCTTATTTGCCCCCTCGATTGCGGAGCTGTTCCAGCAGGACTGCAAGAATGAGGAACAGGCCGACAAAGAATTGCTGCCAGAGCGCCGGGATTCCGGCGAGCAGCAGCGAGTTCCGGATCAGTTCGACCAAGGCGGCGCCGATGGGCGCGCCAAGCGCGTAGACGATGCCGCCCATCAGGTTGGCGCCGCCGATCACCGTGGCCGCGATGACGTTCAGTTCATAGGTGGCGCCCATGCCGTTGGTGGCAGAGCCCGTGTAGCCGATGAACATGAAGGCCGCGATGCCGGTGCAGATCGAGCAGACCATGTAGACAGAGACGATCACGCGTTCGACCGGGATGCCCGAGAGTTTCGCCGCATGGGCGTTGCCACCGATGGCGATGACCCAGCGGCCCCATTCGGAAAACCGCCAGACCCAGAGAAAGAACAGCGTCATGACGGTCAAAACCCAGACGACATTGGGCACACCGCCAAGGCTGCCACCGCCGATCCATTCAAAGGTGTCCTGGTCGGGGCCGAACTCGTAAACCATCTTGTTGTTGGAAATCACCATCGCGATGGACCGCGCCATCGCCAGCATCCCCAGCGTGACCACAAAGGGCGCAAGCCGCACGTAGGCGATCAGAACGCCGTTGATGAACCCCACCAGCGCGGCGGTGCCGATACAGGCGATAAAGCCGATCTCGACGCTCCAGCCGGCATTCAGCACCAGTGCGAGGTTGATCCCGCAGAGCCCTAGCAAAGAGCCGACAGACAGGTCGATGCCGGCGGTGCAGATCACCGCCGACATGCCCAGGGCCATGATGCCGAAAAAGGCCATGTTGCGGGTGATGTTGAACATGTTGCGTTCGGTCAGGAAGGCGTCAGAGACGAAGGTCATGACGAAACCGATCGCCATGATCGCCACGAAGACCCAGAAAGGCTGGGTGCGGATGATGGCGCCGATGCTCGACACCTCGCGCCGCGACGTGATGCTGTCGTCGATTGCGGCGTGATCGACCGGCGTTTGCGCGGTCTTGTCATGGGCGTCTTGCGGGGTCTGGGTACTGTCGGTCATGCTGCCTCGATTGCTCCGATGATGAGGCCGGTGACTTCCTCGGGGCTGGTGTCGTCGATGCGCTTGTCGGCCACCTTGGTGCCACGACGCAGGACGGCTACCCGGTCGCAGACCTCGAAAACGTCGGGCATCCGGTGGCTGACAAGGATCACCGCGTGGCCGGTGGATTTCAGCCGCTTGATAAGGTTCAGGACCTCTGCAACCTGGCGGACGGAAATGGCGGCCGTGGGTTCGTCCATCAGCACCAGTTTCGGATCGCTGAGCCGTGTGCGCGCGATGGCGACCGCCTGCCGCTGGCCGCCGGACATCTGTTTGACCAGGTCGCGGGGGCGGGTTTCCGATTTCAGCTCGGAAAACAGCTCTCCGGCCTTTTGGTACATGGCGTTGTAGTTGAGGCTGCGGAACGGCCAGACGCCGGACTTGATCTCACGCCCCAGAAAGACGTTTGCCGCCGCCGTCAGGTTGTCGCAAAGCGCGAGGTCCTGGTAGACGATCTCGATCCCGTTTTCGCGTGCATCGATGGGTTTGTGGAAGTGCACCGGGCTGCCGTCGATGCGGATCTCTCCGGTCGTCGGGGGAAAGTTCCCCGCGATGATCTTCATCAGCGTGGATTTCCCGGCCCCGTTGTCGCCCATAAGGCCGATTGCCTCGCCGGGGGCAATGCTCAGATCGACCCCGTTCAACGCGTGGATGGCGCCGAAACTCTTGGTGACCTGTCTGAGCTCCATCAGGCTCATGCTCAGCTTCCTCCCTTGTCCGCACGACTTTCGGACCGCCATCAAAGCTGGCGGGCAAGTCCTTGTCCGGGAAGGGGAAAACCGACCCGGCAGGCGCCGCCCGTCAGGGCGCGTCGATGTCTGTGCGTATGTGCCGCCTTTGCGGCGGCATCCTCCCGTTTGTGTACGGGAGTATGCCCAGTTACCGCTAAAGCTCAAACCCTCTAGACAGGCAAAAAATGATGTGAAAACCATCAAGAATGGCCTGTGCGGGGTAGGCCGTGCTTGGATAGGAGGTCGGGACATTACGCGCGAGGACACGAAGGGGACCTGGAAGGGGCCGACGATCCAGGAGGTCGCCGAGGTTTCGGGGGTGGGCATCGCCACCGTCGACCGTGTCCTGAACAACCGCCCCGGCGTCCGGGAAAAGACCCGCGAGCGCGTGCGCGCGGCCTTTGACAAGCTGCGGCTGGAACGGCTGAACACGCCTGCGCTGCGCATCGCCCTGCACTGCGAGTCCGGCGAAAGCTTCAACGAGGCAATTGAAACCGCGGTGCAAAGGCTGCACCGCAAGCAGCCCGGCATTACCCTGACCAGCACCTACGCCGTGCCGAATGACCTGGATGCGAATGTCTTTGCAGCCGACCTGCTGGACCGGGGCAGGACAGCGGACGCCAGCATCGTCGTCGCCCGCGAGCACCCGGCCATCAACAGCGCGATCCGCCAGTTGCGCCGCCTGGGCAAGCCGGTGGTCTGCCTGACCACGGACCTGCCCAGTTCGCGCCGCAGCGCCTATGTCGGCAATGACCAGTCAGAGGCCGGCGCCGTCGCCGCCCAGGTCATCGGGCGGGCTATGCCGCGTGCGCCGGGTCAGATCCTGCTGATCATGAGCGTCGCCTACCGCTGCCAGAAAGAACGCGAAATGGGCTTTCGCCGGGTGTTGCGCGCGCGCTTTCCCCACCTGCGGATCGAGGAGCGGCTGTTCACGGACGAACGCCCGGAGACCATGCGCAGCCAGCTGGTCAGTCACTTCGAAGCCAACGGTGTGCCGCCGGCGATCTACAACGTGGCCGGCGCCAATCGCGGCGTGGCACAGGCCCTGGATGTGACTGGCGAGGCCCCCGCGACGCTGTTCGTCGGGCACGAGTTGACGCCGGTCACGCAGCGGCTCTTGAAGGCGGGGACGATGGATTTCGTGGTGGCCCATGACTTCCAGGCGGAACTGACCCAGGCCGCGCGCTGGATCTCCGATTCCCTCAATGGCGTCGAGAGCGAGCCCGCGCCCTCACAGATCATGCTGCACACCCGGTTCAATTGCAGCGTTTGATCGGTTTCGGTTGTTTCGTTTTTTTGATTTTTTGGTTGCGATGCATGCGTTTACGCGCCTCATGGCCAAAGGTGTTGCGCAAAAACATGCATTTTTTGCCGTTCTTTGACCTAAATCAAGACTCTTTCCGAAGAACTGACGATATATCGTAAGAGGACAATATGTAACTCGTGGAATATGTTCCGATTGTTCCCGCCCTGCCACCCCTCCGGAAGAGAGTTCAATTATGGCCGACACCCCGACCATCACCAACCCGACGTATACCACTACTCATGTATTCAGCACCGATGACATTACCGGCACTTTCGACGGCCTGACACAGGCCGACATCCTGCCCGGCGAGGCGCCGATCGTGGACTTCACGGCGGCGCCGATGGTCACCAAGGAAGGGGTCATGCTGTACCCCGTCGACAGCGAATTCGGGTTCTATGTCACCGACTTTGTCGGCGCCGAGCAAAAGATCCGCGACTACGACTATGCCGAAGGCTGGGTCGGCGACCTGACCGGCCCGGCGGGTGAACAACTGGGTCTCGTGGTTTCTGACGCGCCGACCGACACTTTCCGCACCCCTGCGGTGCTGGGCACCTGGCTTTCCGGCCTGGGCTTCAACACGGTCAAGGCCTCGACCGAGCATTACTCGGTCATGCAGAACATCCTGTCCGACCAGATGTTCCCGGACGATCCCGACGCGGTCTATCAATTGGATGACAATCTGATCCTGCTCAGCCAGAACCCGGCATGGGACGGGCAGTACGTGGCCGATGTGCTGGCCGATCCGGCGACCTATGGCGTGACCGACCGCAACGATGATGGCGTCCTGGACATCCGCGACCTGCTCAACCCCAACGAATCCACCATCGAATACGACATTGCCTATGGCGACGACTACTCGGTGACGCTCAAGGACGATGGCAAGCTGTTGTACCGCTGGGGCAACACGGTCAAGCGTCCGAACGACGTCCGCCTGGAGGCGACGATGGACCTGCCGGACGAGTGGAGCGACACCGATCCGGACACCGGACTGCGCCCGCTTTACAAGGTGACGGCCGCGGAACTGGTGACCAACCACACGATCACCAACAACCCCAACGACCAGATCCGCCCGGAGGACTTCGAGAACGAGGCCGCAATCGGCACGCTGCCGACCTACACGATCATCTCGGACTACAACCTCGACGGCAACGGCCCGCGCGAGGTCTGGGTGACAACAGACGACTACTACGCCGGTGACGGCACACTGTACCCGGCGGGCACGATCCTCAAGGACGAATGGCTGGCCCAACAGGCGGCGGCTTCGGCTCTGGTGGCAGGCGGGCTTGGCTCCGAGGACCTGCTCGAGGGCTATACCAACGCCTGGTACACCACGATGGATCGCGAACCCTTCGAGGCGTCGTTCGATACCAACGGAGAATATATCTCTGGCCCGCGCTGGCGTCTGCAGACCGACAAGTACGGCCAGGACCTGCCCGGTGTGGTGATCCCGATCGATCCCAGCGATCCGCTGCCGATCACCAGCGACGAAGTGAAGTACGAAGTGGGCGAGGATGACACGACCGTCATCAACCTGCTCGATTGGGGGCTTCCCGTTTCGCCGCTGTCGATCAGCGCCGGCTGGCAGAACAACTCGGGCCTGGTCACGGCAAACGGCGTGAACATGACCGACGGCTTCGACGTGGCCTTTTACATCAAGGGCGACATCAAGCCGGCGACGCTCTATGACACCACGCTGCTGATGGAATACGAGGAAATCCAGATCAACGACGAGGCCGTCGCAATCAATGGCACCGCCGAGGCGGATTACCTCGTGGGGCAGGGTGGCAACACCTTCACCGGCGGCGATGGCGAAGACCTTTTTGTCCTGTCCTACGGCAAGGACGGCAACACCATCTTCGCCACCAGCACGATCAACGACTTCATCGATGGCGAGGACGTGATCGGCCTGATCGACTTGGGCGTGAACGACGTCAACTTCGACTCCAAGATCACCCAGACAGTCGTGGGCGGGAACCTCGAAATCTCGATCGACGGCAACCGCATCGCGGTTCTGGCGGGCGTCACCGAGGAACTGACCATCGAGGACTTCCTGTTGATCAACCGCACGCCGGATGTACCGGTGGACGGCACCAGCGGCGACGACCTGCTGGTCGGAACGCCGGGTGACAATGTCATCGACGGCATGGAAGGCAACGACACCATCCTGGGCCAGGGGGGCGAGGATGACCTTCTGGGCGGTGCCGGCGATGACGAATTGCTGGCAGAGCCGGTGGATCCCGTCTTTGACGCGGCGGCCGACCAAGTGTTCCGCATGTATCAGACCGCCTTCGACCGCCTGCCGGATCGTCCCGGCCACTTTGGCTGGACCACGGCCGTCGTTGCCGGAACACTCGACCTCACGGACATGGCGCAGGCCTTCCTCAACTCGGCAGAAGGCATTTCGACCTACAGCGCGCTGACCAACACCGAGTTCGTGACCGCCATGTACGAAAATGGACTGGATCGCGCACCGGATGGCGGTCTGGCGGGATGGGTTGCCTTGCTGGACGGCGGCACCTGGACCCGTGCGGACGTCATGGCCTTCTTCGCGGACAGCCCCGAGGCGATTGCCAAGACCAGCCCGGTGGCGCTGGAGTACTCGCAGGCGGGCTATCAGCAGGACTACACGGACGAGGCCTACCGCCTCTTCGTCGGGGTCACAGGCGAGGAACCCTCTGCAACGGTCATTGAATCGCTGACGATGGACCTGGCCGAGGGCGCAACGATGTTGGAGGTGGCGACAGAGCTCTTTACCTCGGACGCGGCAACTGCGCTCTACGGCGGAACCACGAATGTCGAGTTCGTCGAGCTGGTCTACCAGACCTTGCTGGAGCGGGGCGCCGACCCGGTGGCGCTGAGCCTCTGGCCGGCGCAGCTGGACGCGGGCACCATGACCCGTCCGCAGGTGATCTCGATCCTTGCCAAGGGCGCGGGCGCGGTCAATGCGCAGGCGGACGACCTGCTGGCCCACATGCGGTCGCTGGGCCAGGACGACCTGCTGGTTGGCGGTGCGGACGACGACCTGCTGTTCGGCGGCGTCCTCTCCGATACCTTCCAGTTCGACGCGACCGAAACCGGCAGCGATCAGGTGGTCGGTGTCGAAGCTTGGGACGTGATGGAATTCGTGGGCTTCGGCTATGGCAGCGCGGCAGAGGTCCAAGCCAACATGAGCCAGGTGGGCGACGACGTGGTGTTCACCGACCAGGGTGAAACGATCGTCTTCATGCACACCGCCTTGGGCGAGATCACAGATGACATGATCCTGGTCTGAGGGTCCCCATCTGAAAAACCTGAAGTGCCGCGCATCTGCGCGGCACTTTTTCGTTCAGCGCCTTGGCCCGATCTCGGCATGGGACGTGTCGGCGGATCAAGCCGGACAAGGCCGGGATCGTCCCGGAAACCTGTCACACCGCGTCGAACCGCTGCCGCGCGGCAACGATATTGGGCATGCCGTTTTCGGCCCAGTCCACCAGTGCCAGAAGGTGCGGCAGAAACCCCTCTCCGAGCTCTGACAGACTGTAGGTCACGCTGGGCGGCTTGGTGTCGAAGACCTCGCGGCGCAGGATGCCATCCCGTTCGAGATTGCGCAGGGACTGGGTCAGCATCCGCTTGGAGATGTCGGGCAAGGCGCGCAGCAACTCGTTGAACCGCATGGGTTTTCGGCCAAGTTCCAGCAGGATCAGGACGGGCCACTTGGCCGACACGTGGTCGAGGACCTGACGCACGGGGCAATTGCCCGGTTCGAACCCCTGGTCCTTCCAGTCCTGCAGTTTCTGCGCGCTCACCGGGGGCATGGGCAAGTTCCCTTTTTGTGACCTTGTTCCAAAAACCTGCCTCCTTACGCGTCGGCTATTAAGTCTCTAATTGGGACCAGTATTCGATTCGAGACCTGAAAGGAACGACAATGACGACTTACCTTGTTACCGGCGCATCGGGGCAACTGGGCCAACGCGTGGTGGATCACCTGCGCAGCCTTGTCCCTGCGCAGGACATCATCGCGCTGGTACGCTCCGACGCAGCCCGCGAGGGGTTTCAGACCAGCGGCATCGCCACTCGGCACGGCGACTACGAGGATCTCGACAGCCTGCGCACGGCATTCGACGGGGTGGACCGGCTTTTGCTGATTTCCTCTTCGGAGGTCGGCAAACGCGCGGACCAGCATCGCAACGTGCTGGCGGCGGCCAAATCTGCGGGTGTGGGGTTCGTGGCCTATACCTCGATCCTGAACGCCGACAGCGGCGGCATGGCGCTTGCAGAGGAACATGTCGCGACCGAGGCGGCGCTGCGGGACAGCGGTTTGCCCCATGCGATCCTGCGCAACGGCTGGTACTCCGAGAACATCGCCGGGACTGCGCCGCAGGCGGTGGAGATGGGTCAGCATTTCGGCGCCGCAAGCGAGGGGCGGTTTGCCACTGCGTCGCGGCAGGATTTCGCAGAGGCGGCGGCAATTGTGCTGGCCCAAGAGGGACACGAGGGCAAGACCTATGAACTTGGCGGCGACACGGACTTCGACCTGTCCGATTATGCGGCGCTCCTGAGCGAGGTGGCGAACAAGCCGGTGGCCTATGTGGACCTCGACGAGGCAAGCTATGCTGCTGCCCTTGTGGGCGCGGGTCTGCCCGAAGGCTTTGCCGCGATCCTGGCCGACAGCGACGCGCGGGCCGCGACCGGCGCGTTGACCACCCAAAGCCGCGACCTGTCGCGCCTGATCGGGCGTCCGACGACACCGATGCGCGATACCCTCAAGACCGTGCTGGGCTAGGCCCTGGCGAACCCGGGATGGTCTGTCGCCATCCCGGAGTTCACAGATTGCCGTTGAGGCGTATATCCTCGGCGGCAAAGTCGATCAAAGCCCGGATCTTGCGCGGCAGGGCCCGGCCTTCGAGGTAGATCGCGCTGACGGGGACGGTTTCGCCCGGGGTTCGCTGCAGGACCGGCACCAGACGACCGGCGTCCAGCGCCGCACGCAAGGCAAACCGCGGCCCATAGCAGACGCCCAGCCCCTCCGCCGCCAGTTGCACCGCCGCGCTGGCGGAGTTCACCTGGAACCGGCCTTGCACCTCGACCACCTCTTCGACGCCATTGGGGCGGAATACCCAACGACGCGGGGCGCGGCGGTTGGTGTCCAGGATGCAGGCGTGCTGACGCAGGTCTTCCAGCGTCTCGGGCGTGCCATGCCGGGCGAGGTAGTCCGGGCTTGCCGCCGCGACAGAATGGATCTCACCCAGTTTGCGGGACTTGAGGGATAGCATGCCGGGCCGCCCGATGCGAAAGGCCAGGTCGATCCCCTCGCTGGCCAGATCGACAAAGTCGTCGCGCAGGCGCAGGTCAAAGCTCAGCCCGGAATTTCCCTCGGCAAAGCGCGACAGGAGACCGGCGACATAGATCTCACCGAAGGTCACAGGGGCCGAGATCCGGATCAGCCCGGTGAACCCGCGTGACCCTTCAGACACTTCGGCCAGCAGATCGTCCAGGTCATCCAGCAGCGCAGGCGCGCGGGCCAGCAGGTCTTCGCCGGCGGGTGTCAGCCCGACCTTGCGGGTGGTGCGTTGCAGCAGCCGCACACCCAACCGGCTTTCCAGCTCCGCGACATACTTCGACGTCAGCCGGTTCGAGACCCCCAACTGATCGGCGGCGGCGGTGAATGAGCCGGTCTTGGCCGTGGCCACGAAGGCCCTGATTTCGTCGACAACGTCCATGCGCCACCCATTCGGAACATTTTGGGGATAGTCATTCCACAATGTCGCCATTTCATGGGAAAGCCGCAAGGCCTAGGTAGCGGTCAGAGCAACAACCCGCCCCAACAGCCTTACCACGGGGCAGGGCGCATGAATGGAGATATGATATGACCACGTCGACCGACTATGCCGCCACGCTGCTGCGCGTTTCCAGCGGTGTTCTTTTCCTGGCCCACGGGCTGCTCAAGGTGAACGTCTTCACCATCGCGGGCACCGTCGGCTATTTCGAAAGCCTCGGCCTGCCGGGCTTTCTGGCCTACCTGACCATTGCCGCCGAACTGGCTGGAGGCCTGGCGCTGATCCTGGGTGTCGCGGTGCGGCTGGTGTCGCTGGCGCTTATCCCCGTCCTGCTGGGCGCGACCTGGGTGCATGTCGGCAACGGCTGGCTATTCTCTGGTGAAGGCGGCGGCTGGGAATTCCCGCTGTTCTGGACCGTCGCACAACTGGCGGTGGCCCTTCTGGGGGCGGGCGCCTTTGCCCTGCGCATTCCGGCGCTGCAACGCTCTCTCGGGCAGTTTGCCTGAAGCGGTTCACTGACTGAAACGCTGGCGTCACATCCAGCACATCGGGTCAAACTCCCCGTATGACGCGCCCGGTCACACGGCCGGGCGCGTCGCCGCAACCAAACGATGAAAGGCCAAGGATATGCCCGCCACGCGCACGCTAGACGACCTGAAAAACAGCTTGTCGCCGTCTGACCGGATGCCGCTGGTCTTTCTCGGTCACGGCAGTCCGATGAACGCCATCGAAGACACGGCCTACAGCCTTGCCTGGAAGGAACTGGGCAAGTCGCTGCCGCGCCCGAAGGCGATCCTCGTCGTCTCGGCCCATTGGATGACCCGGGGCACGACACTGGTCGACGTTTCGGCCATGCCGAAGACGATTCACGATTTCTACGGCTTCCCCGAGGCACTCTATGCCCAGCAGTACCCGGCACCGGGGGACCCCGATCTTGCGCGCGAGGTGGTCAGCCTGCTGGCCAGCCACCACGCCGAGGAAGATGACACCTGGGGGTTGGACCACGGCGCCTGGACCGTGCTGAAGTTCCTCTATCCCGGCGCGGATGTGCCGGTCTTCCAGGTCTCCATCGACATGAGCCGAGGTCTCGACCACCAGCTGGAGATCGGGAAGACTCTTTCGGCGCTGCGCGACCGGGGTGTGCTGATCCTGGGCTCCGGCAACGTGGTTCATAATCTGCGCGCCATCGAATGGGGCAAGAACGCCGCCCCGCATGACTTCGCGCTGGAGTTCGACCAACTCTTTGCCGACAAGCTGACGGAACGGGACTTCACCGCGCTGGCTGACCGTGCGGGACTGGGGACCCTGTTAAAGATGGCCCACCCCTCGGTCGATCACTACCTGCCCGCGCTGACCGTCGCCGGCGCTTCGGATGCGCGCGACGAGCTGACTTTCATGACGGATGCCATCGACCTCGCCTCGGTCTCGATGCGGTCATTCGTGTTCCACGCAGGATAGGGGCCGGTGCGCAGTGGTGGCAAATGGGCCTCGGACTGGCAGCCGTGCCAGCGCTGCGCGGCGGTCCATCTAATTCCGCGACAAGACCAAGCCACACTTGTCGCTCGGCAACCAGACACCGCAGCAAGCGCGCAGAAGGCCTGAGCAAATCGAGGGCTTCGCGCCCGGCGCGCTTGCGATAGAGGGAGACCCCGAATACCCAAATCCAACCTGCGGACTATCGTTGTGAATGAGCGGACAGCAGGGGGCAGGATCACCGCGACGCAGAGAGCCACTGTTGCGGTGACGGACGACCGTCTGGCTGCAACCTCGACCGGGATAAGGCAAGATGGTCTGCCGTTATGGCAGAACTCAGACGACTTCGGGCGCGGGCAGCGCGATGTCGGCCAGGGTCGACCGGTTCAAGGTCTCGACAAAGGACATTTCGGCCACGCGAAGCCGCGCTTTCAGGCGGCAGCTGCCGTCAATCGTGCAATCACCGCCGCCGGATTGGAAGCAGTCGACCAGAGCCTGCCCCTGTTCGAGCATCAGCACCACGTCGCCGAGGCGGATCTCTGCCGGAGAGCGCGCCAGCGTCGCCCCACCACCGCCACCCCGGCGGGTCTGCACCAGACCTCCCTTGCCGAGGGTTTGCATGATCTTGGTCAGATGGTTTCGCGATAGCTGGAATTCCTGCGCCAGATCCGCCGTGGAAAAGGCGCGGTCCGGGGCGCTTGCCATCCGCATCAGCATTCGCAAACCGTAGTCGGTAAAGGACGTAAGCCGCATCGGCCCTCCGCATGAATTGGTATTTACAGGGTCTATTAGCGGGCGTAGCCATAAAACGGAACAGCCCAGGCGCGGCACGGCTGCAAATTCCGGGCATGTCCGGGTTAAAGCAGTGCGGAGGACACCCATGACAAGCGATTTTGAAGCCTCACGGCGTCCCGGCGGGGGCTCGTCGTCCCCATGCATGGCGGATGAGGTCGATCCGCAGTATTTTGACCCAATGGCCGTGGACCCCGAACAGGCGCGAGACGTTGCCCGTTGGAGGCAGTCAGAGCGCAAGGCCCTTCGCGATGCCCGCAAGACCCTGACATCCCACCAGCGGCAGACCGTGGCGACCGCCTTGATGGCCGCCCTCGGGAACGTCCTTGACCGACGAGCCTTCGAAGGCTCTGTCCGAACCGTCGCCTTCTACTGGCCGATCAAGGATGAGCCGGATTTGCGGCCCCTGATGTCAGACCTCATCGCGGACGGGACAAGGGTTGCGCTGCCCGTGGTCGAGACAAGGGCTGCGCCGCTTGTCTTTCGGGTGTGGACACCGGAAACGCGCATGGAGCGCGGGCACTGGAACATCCCTGTTCCGCCGGAGGACGCGCCCGCCGTTCATCCGGACATCGTGCTTGCGCCTTTGGTGGGCTGGGACGGCGAAGGCTTTCGTCTTGGGTATGGTGGCGGCTATTTTGACCGGACTTTGGCGGATCTGTCGCCGCGCCCGTTCAGCATCGGCATCGGCCTTGCTTCGGCGCGGCTCTCGACGATATTCCCGCAGCCGCATGACATTCCGATGGACGTGATCCTGACCGAACAGGGCGCCGTTTTCGAGGCGAAACGATAGGTCCGAGAGCAGCCTTGGTGAACGGCGCTGGGACAGGCGTGACGTCAATGGGGCAGGCTAGGCTTTAGGTCTCACCTCAGTGTCGGCACCTCGGGCGCGCGCGCATCCTGAACAGCGATGTTCAGCGAACGGGCGATACGCTCGGCGCGTTCGATGACGTGATCGGCGCCCGCGGGATCGCAGACGTCATGTGCTGTCTGGCGGAACAGTTCCAGCCATCTTTCGAAATGCGCCCACTGGATCGGCAGCCCTTCATGCTGTGGCACCGGGGCGCCGTGGTAGCGTCCGGTCATCAGCGCAACAGACGACCAGAATGCCGTCATTCGTTCCAGATGCGGCGCCCAGTCCACGATGCGTTTCGCAAAGATCGGCCCAAGGATCGGGTCCTCTTGAACCTTGCCGTAGAAGCAGTGGACGAGGTTGCGAATAACGGTCTCGTCCAGTCCGGTTCTGGCTTGGATCTCGGCCGTCAGTTCGGGCCTGCGGGAGGGGATGGGCGGCGCGATTTTTTGTGCCTCGGTCATCATGGCCTCTCTCTCCTTGGCATTGCAGCCAAGGGGTAGATGCCTTAATTGGTATTGTAAATGCCAATTAATATGTCGGCGACCGGCTGTGCACGCTCCGGTGAAACGCCGCAGCAAAAGAGGGGAAGACCGTGGGGGATGTATCGATATCCGAAGACGGCATTGTTATTGAGGCCGCCGTCATTGCGCAGGCGTTCCGCATCCCGGCGGAGCGTGTACGCGAGGACATGCGCGCCGGCCGGATCACCAGCCGGTGTGAAACCGGAACAAGGAGCGGATGAAGGGCGCTGGCGGATGACCTTTCTTCGCGATGGCCGGGCCTTCCGGCTTGTCGTCGACAGCGACGGAAACGTCCTGTCCCGCAGTAGCTTTCCGGCGAAATCGCGAGCGGCTGGATGACTTTGACAGGTCTGGCCGGGAAGGGTGCCGGGTGGGCGGCGAAAAACCATCGAAAAGGCTGGTCGTCTTCCGCGCAGCTTTTAACGGGCCTCCTTTCGGGGCGCTGAGGGTTTCATATTTCGCCCAATAAATGTGCGAATCTCTGCCTTGCCGACAGCGCATCAGTTGAAAATCTCGCTAAGAGTGTGCTAACGAATGAGTGTTCTGATCGTGAAAAACCGATCTGTTCGATTGAAGGCGAGGGGAGGATGCATTGTCTCATCGACAGGCCACCGAACCGGACCCGGCACCCCAAGGGGCGGGTCGGCGCAGAGAGTTGGCGCACTTTCTGATCCTGGCGTTCGGCGTCTGGCCCGTGGTGGCCATTGGGGTCGTCGGCGGCTATGGCTTTCTGATCTGGATGTATCAGCTGATCGCTGGCCCGCCCGGGCCGCCGGGACATTAAGCCCGTGTCGGCGCGTGACCGGATATCCCGTCGCGATCTGTTGAAGGGCACCCCCTCCGCGGCGCCGTTTCGCGCCCGCCCGCCGGGGGTGTCGCGGCACACCTTGGCGGCCTGCACAGGCTGCGGGATCTGTGTCGAGGCTTGCCCCGAGACGGTCCTGCTGGTGGCACCGGATGGCGTCGCGCTGGATCCGGACGCCGGTGAATGCAATTTCTGCGGAAAATGCGCCGAGGTTTGCCCCGAAGAGGTGTTCACCCCGCCGTTCCGCATGGCGCATGTGATGGAGATCACCGGGGACTGTTTTGTTCACGCGGGCATCACCTGCATGACCTGCCGGGATGTGTGCCCGGAAGAGGCGATCTCGATGCAGCCCAGGATCGGCGCGCCCTTTTTGCCGATACTCGATGCGGCAGCCTGCACCGGCTGCGCGGCCTGTTCATCAGCCTGTCCCGCCAAGGCAATCCGCGCCATTGAGAAGGAGACCCGGAATGACTGACGCGCGTTGGCACATGTCCTCGGCCGTGGTGAATGTCGCCCCGGGCGACTGCGACGCGGTGCGATCCCGGGTCGAGGCCCTGAGCGGGGTCGAGGTGCATGGCGGCGACGCCACGCGCCTGATCATCACGATCGAGGGAACCAGCACTGGCCAACTCGGCGACCGCCTGACCGAGATCAACCTGATGCCCGGCGTTCTGGTGGCCAACATGGTCTTTGAGCACGCCGAAGACCCCGACGAGACGCCCAAAGAGAGGAAGGAGCCCCCATGCCACTCGACGTGACCCGACGCGAGCTTCTGAAAGCACAGGCTGCCGCACTGGCCGCCACTGCCGCCGGCATTCCGCAGGACGCCCTGGCGCAGCCGGTGCCCGGCGGGGTCGATGCGCTGAAGATCAAGTGGTCCAAGGCGCCCTGCCGGTTCTGCGGCACCGGTTGCGGCGTCATGGTCGGTGTCAAGGAAGGCAAGGTCGTGGCCACGCATGGCGACATGCAGCACGAGGTCAACCGGGGCCTGAACTGCGTGAAGGGCTATTTCCTGTCCAAGATCATGTATGGCGAGGACCGCCTGACCACGCCGTTGATGCGCAAGTCGAATGGCGCGTTCGACAAGAACGGCGAATTCGAGCCGGTCAGCTGGGACGAGGCCTTTGACGTCATGGCCGCGCGGGTCAAGCAGGTGCTGGCCGAGAAAGGGCCGGAAAGCATCGGCATGTTCGGCTCGGGCCAGTGGACGGTGCTGGAAGGCTACGCCGCGACCAAGCTGATGCGGGCGGGCTTTCGGTCGAACAACCTGGACCCCAACGCGCGGCACTGCATGGCCTCGGCCGCCGCGGCCTTCATGCGCAGTTTCGGCATCGACGAGCCGATGGGCTGTTACGACGACTTCGAACACGCCGACGCCTTCGTGCTGTGGGGGTCGAACATGGCCGAGATGCACCCGATCCTCTGGACCCGGCTGGCGGACCGCCGTTTGGGGACGCCGGGGGTGAAATGCGCGGTGCTGTCGACCTTCACGCATCGCTCGATGGACCTTGCCGATATCCCGATGGTATTCAAGCCGGGCACCGACCTGGCGATCCTGAACTATATCGCCAACCATATCATCCAGACGGGCCGGGTGAACGAGGACTTCGTCAGCAAACACACCACCTTCAAGACAGGCGCGACCGACATCGGTTATGGCCTGCGCCCCGAGCACGATCTGGAGATGGCGGCAAGCGGCGCGGGCAATCCCGGCCTGATGGAGGACAGCACCTTCGAGGCGTTCAAGGAGCATGTCTCGACCTACACCCTGGAGTACGTCAGCGAGTTGTCGGGGGTCGAGCCCGGGTTCCTCGAGGAATTGGCCGAGCTTTACGCCGATCCGGACACCAAGGTGATGTCGCTCTGGACCATGGGCTTTAACCAGCACGTCCGGGGCGTCTGGGCAAACCAGATGGTCTATAACATTCACCTGTTGACCGGGAAGATCTCCGAGCCGGGCAATTCGCCTTTCTCGTTGACCGGCCAGCCCTCGGCGTGCGGCACCGCGCGCGAGGTCGGCACCTTTGCCCATCGTCTGCCCGCCGACATGGTGGTGACGAACCCCGAGCATGTGAAACATGCCGAGGAGATCTGGAAACTGCCGCATGGGCTGCTGAACACCAAGCCGGGGTTTCACGCGGTGCTTCAGGACAGGATGCTGAAGGATGGCGTGCTCAATTTCTACTGGGTGCAGGTGAACAACAACCTGCAGGCCGCGCCGAATTCGAAGAACGAAACCTACCAGGGCTACCGCAACCCGGACAACATGATCGTCGTGTCCGACGCCTATCCCACGGTCACGGCGATGGCCGCCGACATCATCCTGCCTGCGGCGATGTGGGTGGAAAAGGAGGGTGTCTACGGCAATGCCGAACGCCGCACCCATGCCTGGCACCAACTGGTCGACGCACCGGGCGAGTCGCGCTCGGACCTGTGGCAGCTGGCGGAATTCTCGAAACGCTTCACCACCGACGAAGTCTGGCCGGCCGAGATCCTCGACGCCCATCCCGAGTACAAGGGCAAGACGCTGTTCGACGTCTGCTATGCCAACGGGCAGGTCGACGCCTATCCGCTGGAAGAGCTGCGCGAGGATTACGAGAACCACGAGGCCCGCGACTTCGGGTTCTACATCCAGAAGGGGCTGTTCGAGGAATACGCCAGCTTTGGGCGTGGTCACGGTCACGACCTTGCCCCTTATGACACCTACCAAAGCGACGAGGTGCGCGGGCTGCGCTGGCCCGTGGTCGACGGTGAAGAAACCAAATGGCGGTTTCGCGAAGGCCACGATCCTTACGTGACGCCCGGTGCGGGGGTGGAATTCTACGGCAAGCCCGACGGACGCGCGGTGATCCTGGCGGTGCCCTACGAGCCGCCCGCCGAAAGCCCCGATGACGCGTTCGACATGTGGCTGGTGACCGGTCGGGTGCTGGAACATTGGCATTCCGGATCCATGACCATGCGGGTGCCGGAACTCTACAAGGCCTTCCCGGGGGCAAAGGTCTTCATGAACGCGATTGACGCGCGCAATAGGGGCCTCAATCAGGGCATGGAGGTGCGCGTTGTGTCGCGCCGGGGCGAGATCCGCAGCCGGGTCGAGACGCGCGGGCGCAACCGGATGCCGCCCGGGGTCATCTTTGTCCCGTGGTTCGATGCCAGCCAGCTCATCAATACGGTGACGCTGGACGCGACCGACCCGATCTCGAAGCAGACCGACTTCAAGAAATGCGCGGTGCGCGTGGAGGCAGTGTGATGGGACAGCTTCGATTTGCCGCCGTTTTCGCCACCTGCCTGGCTGCAACCTTCGCCATTGCCCAAGGCGTCCCCGAACTGTCCGGACCCTCGCCCGATCCGATGAAGCCGGTGCCTGCCGAGCCGCTTGAACGCTACGTCACCGATGACGTGCGCCAGATGCGCGCCTACCCGGAACAGCCGCCGATCATCCCGCATTCGATCGAGGGCTATCAGCTTTCGGTCAACGCCAACCGCTGCATGACCTGCCACAAGCGCGAGCATGTCCAGGGCTCGGGCGCGCCGATGATCTCGATCACCCATTACATGACCCGCGAGGGGCAAATGCTGGCCGACGTGTCGCCCCGGCGCTATTTCTGCACCCAGTGCCATGTGCCGCAGGCCGATACCGCCCCGCTTGTCAGGAACACCTTCACCGACATGGCCGATATGGGTGCGACCGGTCCGGAGAGCGAGTGACATGCGCTGGCTACTGACACCTTTCCGCTGGTTCTGGAACGCGCTGTGGACACCGGCGGCGACGCTTGGCCTGGGCTTTCTGACCCTTGGCGGGTTCATCGGCGGCGTGGTCTTCTGGGGCGGGTTCAACACGGCGCTGGAGTACACAAACACCGAGGATTTTTGCGTCTCGTGCCACGAGATGCGCGACAACGTCTATGAAGAGCTGTCGCACACGGTTCATTTTTCGAATCGGTCCGGGGTGCGGGCAGGTTGCCCGGACTGCCATGTTCCGCATGAATGGACCGACAAGATCGCGCGCAAGATGCAAGCCTCCAAGGAGGTCTGGGGCAAGGTCTTTGGCACCATCAACACGCGGGAGAAATTCCTGGAACACAGGCTGGTCATGGCCAAACGCGAATGGTCACGGCTGAAGGCAAACGACAGCCTGGAATGCCGCAATTGCCATTCGGAGGTGGCGATGGACCTCAGCCGGCAGTCCCCGCGCGCCGCCGATATCCATACCCAGTACCTGCTGTCCGGTGAACGAACCTGCATCGACTGCCATAAGGGCATCGCCCACCAATTGCCGGACATGACAGGCATCGAGCCGGGCTGGACGGTGCCGGAAGGTCTGCGTGGAGAGGAGCTGCCCGGGCCTGCCGACGCCGAGGAGATCCAGAGCTTTCTGTTGCAGCAATGATCGCGCTCGAGATCCAACAGATGTTTGTCGGATCGCAAGGACGCCCGCCGCGCGATCCGGCAAGCGGGTGGTCGTTCCCCGAGCGGGACGAAAAGTCTTCCTCTGCCCGGCCCCTGCGCCGGATACCATAAGGACCCCCACCATGCTGAACAATATCGGTCTGCCCGGACTCGCACTCATCCTTGTCGTTGTTCTCGTCCTCTTCGGACGGGGCAGGATTGCGTCGATCATGGGAGAGCTCGGACAAGGTCTGACCGCCTATCGTCGCGGTCTGAAAGACGGACAGGAGGCCGACGACACGAATACCGTCTGATCTGCCACAGACGGCAGAACGTTTGAATGCGACGGGGTCCTTCGGGACCCCGTTTTCGTTCCGGGACCACGCGGTTCTTCCAAGAAGGTTGTGCAATCGCAAACTCGGCCGGGCCGTCCAACGCTACTCCTCCTCCGAACGATGACATTCGGACCTGAGGGGCAGACGGAACGATGCGAACGACGATGACCCGGATTGCACTTGTGCTGGTCTTTCTTCTGGGGCTGACCCTGCAGGGGGCGGCCGAGCCGCTGCTCGGCAAATTCCTCAACGACTTCGAGGCGTCCGAGGTGGTGCCCGGCGCCACCGCGCTCGGGCCGCTGCGCGAAGACGGTCTGGCGCCCGCGCTGCGTGACGGCGAGACGATCGGCTGGGTCTTCCTGACGTCTGACTTCGTTCCCACCACGGGCTACTCGGGCAAGCCGATCCATGTCGTCGCGGGCATCTCGCCCGACGCCGTCCTGACGGGGGCAAAACTGCTCAAGCACTCCGAGCCGATCGTGCTGGTCGGGATCCCCGAAGAGAAGATTCGCGCCGTGATCCGCCACTATTCCGGGTTCGACCTGCATGCTGTTTCCGGGCCGCGCGACGGCGGCGACCTTGAGATCGTCTCGGGCGCGACGGTGACGATCATGGTGATCGACGATTCCATCCTGCGGGCCGGGGTCAAGGCCGCGCGCGCTTTGGGGCTCGACGGGTTCGCCGCCCCGAAAGCCTCCGGTCCGACCCGGGAGATCGACCGCGAGGCCGGAGAGATCGCCGATTGGCCCACCCTTGCCGGAAACGGTGCGCTGCGCCGCCTGACAGTGGATGTTGCCACGATCAATGCGGATTTCGCAGCACTTGGCGATCCCCGCACCGAAAAGAACGCTGAACCGGCACCCGATACCGATGCGCATGTGGATGTCTGGACAGCGCTGGTCAGCCAGCCGGCCATCGGGCGGTCGCTGCTGGGCGATGCCGCCTGGGAAAACCTGTCGAAACGGCTGAACCCCGGTGACGAGGCGATCGCCGTCTTCGGCGCGGGGCGGTGGTCCTTCAAGGGATCGGGCTATGTGCGCGGCGGGATCTTCGACCGGTTCCAGCTGATCCAGGGCGAGATGTCGGTCCGCTTTCATGACCGCAACCACAGCCGCATCGTGCGCGCGGCGGCCGAGGGCGCGCCGGATCTGCCCGAGATGGACCTTTTCATCATTCCCGCCGATGCCGGTTTCGACCCGGCCGCGCAATTCCGACTGCAATTCCTGGTCAGCCGGGCCGTGGGGCCGATCGACAAGGTCTTTCTGACCTACGATCTGGGCTACGAATTGCCGGACGCCTATACGCGCACGGTGGCCGCGGCTCCGGTCCAGGCGCAGCCCGAAGCGACGGACGGCGACGCGCGCGACGCCCTGTGGAAACGAATCTGGCAGACCAAGCGCACGCAAGTGGTGGTTCTTTGCACTGCACTGGTGCTGTTGTCCGGCATCTTCTTCTTCCAGGGGTTTGCCACGAAAAACGCGCGCACCTTCGCCATGCTGCGCAATGCCTATCTGGTCTTCACGCTGGTCTTTGTCGGCTGGATCGCGAACGCGCAGCTCTCTGTGGTCAACATCCTTGCCGTGGTGAACGCGCTGTTCAGCAACTTTTCCTGGGACACCTTCCTGATGGACCCGCTGATCTTCATCCTGTGGTTCTCGGTGGCGGTTGCGTTGCTGTTCTGGGCACGCGGGGCCTATTGCGGCTGGCTCTGCCCCTTTGGCGCGTTGCAGGAATTGTCCAACAAGCTTGCCCGGCGTCTGGGCGTGCCGCAGGTGACGCTGCCCTGGGGCCTGCATGAACGGCTCTGGGCGGTGAAATACATCATCTTCCTGGGTCTCTTCGGCCTGTCGCTCTATTCGCTGGAGCTGGCGGAACGGTTTGCCGAGGTCGAACCCTTCAAGACCGCGATCATCCTGAAATTCGCGCGCCCGTTGCCCTATGTGCTGATCGCCATCGCCTTCCTGCTGCCGGGCCTGTTCATCGAGCGGTTCTATTGCCGCTACGTCTGCCCGCTGGGCGGTGGGCTGGCGATCCCCGCGCGCCTTCACATGTTTCGCTGGCTGAAACGCTACAAGGAGTGCGGCAACCCCTGTCAGCTTTGCGCCACGGACTGCCCGGTCAAGGCGATCCACCCGACCGGCGAGATCAATCCGAACGAGTGCATCTCCTGCCTGAACTGCCAGGTGCTCTACCAGGATCACGACCGCTGCCCGGTTGTCATCAAATTCGACAAGCGGCGCGCAAAGGACGTCGCGTCGGCGGCGGCGCTCGATGCGCACCGACCGGCCGATGAGGCCGAACGCCCGAACCTGGGCCATCCCAACCAACTTTCCAGAACCAGATGAAGGAGGAAAGACAATGACCGAAGAAACCAAGGGAGTCTCCCGCAGGGGCTTGTTCAAGAGCACGGCAGGCGTTGCCGCGCTGGCAACCGTCGCCGGGTCAAGCGGCCTTGGCCTGCTGGCCTCGGCGCGCAAGGCGCATGCGGCAGGCACGGCACCGGAAATCGCGCCGGGCCAACTCGACAGCTATTACGGCTTCTGGTCCTCGGGCCAATCGGGCGAGGTACGCATCATGGGCGTGCCCTCGATGCGCGAATTGGTGCGGATCCCGGTGTTCAACCGCTGCTCGGCCACCGGCTGGGGGTCGACCAACGAAAGCCTGAAGATCCTGACCGAGGGCCTGCTGCCCGAAACGAAGGAGTTCCTGGCGAAGCGCGGCCGTGTCACCTATGACAACGGCGACCTGCACCACCCGCACATGTCCTTCACCGAGGGCACCTATGACGGGCGCTACATCTTCGTCAACGACAAGGCGAACACCCGGGTCGCGCGGATTCGCTGCGACATCATGAAGACCGACAAGATCATCGAGATCCCGAACACCTCGGACATCCACGGTCTTCGGCCGCAGAAATACCCGCGCACCGGCTATGTCTTCGCCAATGGCGAGCACCGGATTCCGCTGCCCAACGATGGGTCCATCCTCGACGATCCGACGCAGTATCACTCGATCTTCTCGGCCGTCGACGGTGACAGCATGGAGGTCGCATGGCAGGTCATCGTCGACGGCAACCTCGACAATTGCGATGCCGATTACGAGGGCAAATGGGCTTTCTCGACCTCTTACAACTCCGAAGAGGGCGTGACCCTGGCCGAGATGACCGAAAACGAACAGGACTGGGTGGTCGTGTTCAACATCGCGGCGATCGAGGCGGGCATCAAGGCCGGGGACTTCAAGGAATACAAGGGCGTCAAGGTTCTCGACGGGCGGCACGGGTCGAAATACACCGCCTATATCCCGGTTTCCAACAGCCCGCACGGCTGCAATATGGCGCCCGACAAGGTGCACCTGTGCATCAACGGCAAGCTGTCGCCCACCGTCACCGTGATCGACGTGACCAAGCTGCAGGCGGTTTTCGACGGGGCCGAGCCGCGCTCTGCCGTTACGGCCGAGCCGCAATTGGGCCTTGGTCCGCTCCACACCGCGTTCGACGGCAAGGGCAATGCCTACACGACGCTGTTCCTCGACAGCCAGGTCGCCATGTGGAACATCGAAGATGCGGTACGTGCCTTCAATGGCGAGGACGTGGACCCGATCCTGAAAAAGATCGACGTGCATTACCAGCCCGGTCACAACCACACCACGATGGGCGAGACACTGGAGGCGGACGGGCAATACCTGATCTCGCTCAACAAGTTCTCGAAAGACCGGTTCCTGAACGTCGGGCCGCTGAAGCCCGAGAACGACCAGCTGATCGACATCTCGGGCGGCGGGATGGAGCTTGTCCACGATGGCCCGACCTTCGCCGAGCCGCATGACTGCATCATGGTGCGCGCCGACAAGGTGAACCCGGCGTCGATCTACGACCGCAACGACCCGTTGTGGGAAGAGGCCCGCATCCAGGCCGAAAAGGACGGTGTGGACCTCGACTGGGGGGCCGACGTGATCCGCGATGGCAACAAGGTGCGCGTCTACATGCACTCGGTCGCGCCGGTGTTCAGCCTCGACAGTTTCGAGGTCAACCAGGGCGACGAGGTGACGATCTACGTCACCAACATGGACGACGTGGACGACCTGACCCACGGCTTTACCCTGGGCAATCACGGGGTGGCGATGGAGGTCGGGCCGCAGGCCACCGCCTCTGTCACCTTTACCGCCGATCGACCGGGCGTGCACTGGTACTACTGCCAGTGGTTCTGCCACGCGCTCCACATGGAGATGCGCGGCCGGATGCTCGTGAAACCCGTCGCGTAAGAGGAGGGTCCGCCATGCGCATTCCGGCTTTGGCACTGATGCTGATCCTTGCTCCGCTTGTAGCGCTTGCGGAACAGGTCGCGGTGCGGCCCGGGCCGGATGCGCTGGCGCGGGCCCTCGCGGCGGCCCGGCCCGGCGATGAACTGGTGCTTTCCGAGGGCACCTACACCGGACCGGTTCAGATCCAGACCCCGCTCAAACTGACAGGCCCCCTTGCCCGGATCGAAAGTCCGGGCAAGGGAACCGTCGTCACGGTCACGGCGCCGGATGTCACCATCTCCGGCGTCACCATCTCCGGCGCTGGCGCCCGGCTGGACCGGCTGGACAGTGGCATACGCCTGCTGAAGGGCGCCGACCGGGCGCTGGTCACGGGCGTCACTCTGGACGGCAACCTGATCGGCGTTGACGTGCATGGCGCAAAGGACGCCACGATCCGCGGCAACCGGATCACCGGGCGCAACGACTTGCGCGTCGCCGAACGGGGCCCCGGTATCTACGTCTGGAACGCCCCCGGCCTGACGGTCGAGGAAAATACAATCACCAAGGGTCGCGATGGCGTGTTCATCACCACGTCGAACGAGGCCATCTACCGGCGCAACCGGTTCAGCGATCTGCGCTTCGCCTTTCACTCGATGTACGCCAACCGGATCGAGGTGACGGACAACGTCAGCCACGGCAATGACATGGGGTTCGCCTTCATGTATTCGACCCGGCTGGTTGTGGCACGCAACCTGTCGATCGGTGACAGGAACCACGGGTTTTTCATGAATTTCGCCAACCGCGCCCATCTGCTGGGCAACGAGGTGCGAAACGGCGGCGAAAAGTGCCTGTTCATCTACAATTCGAACAACAACCGCTTTGAGCGCAACCGTTTCGAAGGCTGCGGGATCGGCGTGCACTTTACCGCCGGAAGCCAGGGCAACATCCTGACGCGCAACGCCTTTGTAGGGAACCGCACGCAGGTCAAACATGTGGGCACGCGGTGGCTGGAATGGTCCGACGCGGGTGTCGGCAACTACTGGTCCGATCACGCGGCTTTTGACGTGAACGGCGACGGTATCGCCGACAGCCCCTACAGGCCCAACGACAGCATAGATCGGCTCATCTGGTCGCAACCGGCAGCGAAACTGCTGATGGGCGCGCCAGCCATGCAGCTCATTCGATGGTCTCAATCCCGCTTTCCGGACCTGCTGCCCGGCGGCGTGATCGACAGTTTTCCGCTGGCGTCCCCGGGGGACGCAGGCGTCACGGAAGGAGAGGGATCATGACATCCCCCATTCTCGATATCAGCTCTGTCAGCCTGTCTTTCGGTCGGTTGAAGGCACTGGACGGCGTATCCTTTGCGGTCAGCGCCGGTGAGCGGCTGGCGCTGCTCGGGCACAACGGCGCGGGCAAGTCCACGCTCTTCAAGGCGATCCTCGGGTTCCTGGCGCCGCAGGCCGGGCATATTTCGGTGACGGGCCACGCGCCGGGCACCGACCCTGCGCGCATCGCCGTCAACTACCTGCCAGAGGTCGTGTCCTTCCCGCGCAACCTGACGGGCCGCGAGGTGCTGGACTATTTCTCGGGACTGCGCGGGGCGCCCCGGCGCGACGTGGCCGATCTGCTGTCGCGGGTCGGACTGGCGGATGCGGCGGACCGCGCCGTTGGCGCCTATTCAAAGGGGATGCGGCAGCGACTGGGGCTGGCGCAGGCGCTGATCGGCGCCCCCCGCCTGCTGCTGCTGGACGAACCGACCAGCGGGCTCGACCCGGTGTCGCGCGAAGATTTCTACGAGGTGATCGCCGAGGCGGCGGGCCGCGGCTCTGCCGTCCTGCTGTCGTCGCACAGCCTGGAAGAGGTGCAGAACCGAACGGACCGCGTTGCCATCCTCGCCCAGGGACGTCTGTGCGCCGAGGGTACGGTTGCCCAGCTTGCGGCGCGCGCGTCTTTGCCAACCACGATCCGGATCACCGCCCATGCGGGCGCGGCGGATGACCTGCACGCGGCGTTCGGTGGGCGACGCATCAACGGCTGCCGGCTGGAAATCGACTGTGACGCCGCCACCAAGCTTTCGGTGCTGGCCCGCCTTGGGCAGCATCGGCAGGCGCTGAGCGACATCGACGTCGCTGCGCCGGGGCTCAACGATATCTACCGGCACTTCTCTGGCCGGGACAGGGCGGAGGACCGGACATGAACAGCCGCATCGCAACCGTTTTCGCGCAGGAGTTCCGCCAGGCCCGCCGGAACCTCTGGGTCATGCTGGCGACCGGGGCGCTCGGGCTCTTCGCGCTGGCACTTGGCCTGTTCGGGGCCGGGCAGGGCGCGGCGCTCAAGGCTGACGTGCTGACCCTGACCGCCGCCAGTCTTGCGACGCTGTCGGTCTACCTGATCCCGCTGATCGCCCTTCTGATGTCCTACGACTCGCTCGCCGGCGAGGTCGAGCGCGGCTCGCTGGCGCTGACGCTGGCAACGCCGGTCCGCCGGTGGGAGGTCTTTGTCGGGAAATTCGCGGCCCAGGCGGCGGCGGTGGGCCTCGCCATCGTGATGGCCTTTGGTCTGGCGGGACTGGTGGTGGGCCTGCTGGCGGGAACCGGCATCGACGGCATCGTCGCCTGGCTGCGCCTGATCGCGACCTCCGTGCTGCTGGGCGCGGTCTTCGTGGGAATCGGGCTCTTGCTGTCGGCGCTCACGGGCCGCACGGCGCGCGCTGCTGCCGCCGCTGTCGGCACATGGCTGTTGCTGGTCGTGCTGTACGATCTCGCGTTGCTTGGCGCCATCATGACAGCGGGCGAGGGCGTCTTTGCGGGGCAGGTGTTTCCCTGGCTCGTCGTCGCGAATCCGGCGGACGCCTTCCGGCTCTACAACCTCGCCATGATCGACACGGCGCCAGTCGCCGGGATCGACGGTCTGGCGCGCACGCTTCCCTTTCCGCCCATTGCGGCGCTTGTGGCACTGGGGGGCTGGCTGGCCGTGGTGCTGGCCCTGGGCGTTCAACGTACCAAGAGGATCATTCCATGAAACGCATCGCCATCTGCCTCACCGTCGCCCTGACCCTTGCCGCCTGCAAGGAAGACGTCACCGATGCGATCACACCGACCGAAATGACCGACGAGGCGCTTGGCCACTATTGCCAGATGTTCGTGGCGGATCATCCCGGGCCAAAGGCGCAGGTGCATCTCAAGGGTCACACAGCGCCCTTGTGGTTCAGCCAGGTGTCCGACGCCGTGGCCTATGTCCATGATCCTGAACGCGAGGCCGAGATTACCGGCATTTTCGTCTCGGACATGAGCCGGGCGCAAAGCTGGGCCATCCCCGGTGAAGGCAACTGGATTCCTGCAGAGGCGGCGCTTCTGGTGATCGAAAGCCGCCAGCCCGGCGGCATGGGCGTCCCCGAGGCGATCCCTTTCGGCAACACCGAGGACGCCCTGGCCTTCGTCGCCGATAACGGCGGCAATGTCGTGGCCTGGACCGACGTGCCAGACGCCTATGTGCGGCCCGATTTCTCCGACCCGCAGGACCACGCGATGCAAAAGGGATTGAAATGATGCCAAACCTGTCCAGACGCCGTTTCATCGCAGTCGCCGCGTCCGCCTGTGCAGCCACGCAGGTGTCCGCCGCCAGCCGCAGCGTTGCGACCTGGCGGGGCCATGCGCTTGGCGCGCGTGCGGATCTTGCCATCGCGGGCCTCTCGCAGGCGGAGGCCACGCCGCTTTTTCACGCTGTCGAGGCAGAGCTGTCGCGGATGGAGGATCTGTTTTCGCTTTACCGATCCGACAGCGCCCTTTCCCGCCTCAATCGCCATCAGGTGTTGCCCGATCCGCCGCCGGAATTGCTGCAACTTCTCACGCTTGCGGCGAGTGTCCACAGGCTTTCGGGCGGCGCGTTTGATCCGACCGTGCAACCGCTTTTTGCGCTGCACGCCGAAGCGCAGGCACGGGGACAGTGCGCATCGCCCGACGCCATCCACGAGGTGCGCCGCCGCATCGGGTTCCAGCGGGTGTTGCTGGGGACAAACGTCGTGCGCCTGCACGGTAACGGCGCCGGGTTGACCCTGAACGGAATAGCGCAGGGTTTCGCCACGGACAGGATCGCGGCGCTGCTGTCGCGCGAGGGCTTGCACGATGTGCTGGTGAACGCGGGCGAGATCCGCGCCGTTGGCGATTTCAAAGGGCAGGGCTGGCCCGTGTCCGCGCCGGGCGGCCGGACGATCCGCTTGGCGGACCGCAGCGTAGCGACCTCCAGCGCCTCGGGCACGCTGGTCGATACCCGCGCCGGTGTGGGCCATATCTTCGATCCGCGGGGCGAAGAGGGCACCCCGCGAATTGCCCCGGTGACGGTTCTGCATGAAAGCGCCGCAATTGCTGACGCGGTGTCGACGGCTGCGGTCGTCATGAGCGACGGCGACCTGTCGGCGCTGCGGTCTCTGGGCGCTGAAATCTGGTCAAACGCAAGGCGCTTGGCCTGAACGTTGCGTTTGCACAACGATCTCACCTCACGGTTTTGTTATCCTTTTCTCAACCAGCATTCAGACCATGAAGGAGAGCAAAAATGCTGACGAGAAGAGCCGCACTGATGGGCGCCGCCGGGGTTGCGTCGCTTCCGATCCTGGCACAGGCGGCGCAGGCCGAAACCCTGGTCGTGCCGCTGTCCACCCCCGCCGATATGGCCAACCTCAAGCGTATCCGCCGCGAGTTGGTGGCACCGCCCTTTGTGCACGAGCACGAGCAGGTCGCGCCCGGTGCACCGCGTATCGTCGAGTTCGAGATGACCATTGTCGAGAAGGAGGTTGAGGTCGATGACGGGGCATACCTGCAGGGCATGACCTTCAACGGTTCGATCCCCGGGCCGATGATGGTGGTGCACGAAGGCGACTACCTGGAACTGACGCTGATCAACCCTGCCGACAACCTGATGCCGCACAACATCGACTTTCACGCCGCGACCGGGGCATTGGGCGGCGGTGCGCTGACACATGTCAGCCCCGGCCAGAAGACCATCCTGCGGTTCAAGGCGACGCGACCCGGCACCTTTGTCTACCACTGCGCGCCGGGCGGACCAATGATCCCCTGGCATGTGGCTGCGGGTATGGCCGGATCTGTCATGGTGCTGCCGCGGGACGGGTTGAAAGACCACGAAGGCAACCCGGTGCGCTATGACCGCATCTACTATATCGGCGAGAACGAGTTCTACATTCCCAAGGACGAGAACGGCGACTACAAGCGCTACGCTGACGTCGGCGACAGCTATCCCGACACCGAAGAGATGATGAATGGCCTGATCCCCAGCCACGTCGTATTCAACGGCCGCGTGGGCGCCCTGACCGGCGAGAACGCCATGACGGCAAAGGTGGGCGAGCGGGTGCTATTCGTGCACAGCCAGGCCAACCGCGACACGCGCCCCCACCTGATCGGCGGGCATGGCGATCTTGTCTGGGAGCACGGCAAGTTCAACAACCGGCCCGACCGCGACATGGAGACATGGTTCATCCGGGGCGGGTCTGCCGGGGCGGCGCTGTACACCTTCCTGCAACCGGGGGTCTATGCCTACGTCAACCACAACCTGATCGAGGCGGTGAACCTGGGCGCCACGGCCCATGTAAAGGTCGAAGGTGAGTGGAACAACGACCTGATGGAACAGATCCTTGCGCCAAGCGACCTGGCGGCGATCTGATCTGGCCGTGACAGCGACGAAACAAAAGGAGGGCGGTCGCGGAATGCGGCCGCCTTTCCTGTATTCGAGAGATAGCCCATGAAAATTGTTCTTCTTCTGACCGTCGGGGCGGTCGCCGGGACGCTGGCAGTGATGAAAGACTCACCGGTGGTGCCGCCCTTCGCCCCGCCCGAGACGGTTGCCGTCGAGACGGGTGAGATCCAGTTCCGCCCTCTGGGGAATTTCTCGCAAGGCGGCAAGACGCGCAGGCCCCGGCGGCTGAGGATGACAGTGCGCGGCTTTGACATCATGAAATACCAGGTGACGGGCGGGCAATACGCGGCTTGTGTCGCTGATGGTGCCTGGGCGCCCGCGCGCGTGGTCGCCAAGGACATGCCGCAGACCGGGGTGAACTGGAAAGACGCCAGCGACTTTGCCGCCTGGTATTCCCGGCGGACCGGGACGCACTGGCGCCTGCCGACCGAGGCGGAATGGCAACTGGCCGCCGCCGAACGCTATGGCGACAGCGGGGCCGAGTACGAGGCCGCCGATCCGGGTCAACAGATGCTGGCCACCTATTAAAAAGGTGTATCTCTGCGCCGCGCGGCCGATCCGGCGCTCTATGCGGCGGGCGCGTTCGGTCTCAACTCTCGGGGGCTGGCGGATGTGTCCGGCAATGTCTGGGAGTGGACGGACGGCTGCATGCAAAACGGTCGGTTGGCCGCGGACGGCACGGTGGCGGACGCCGAACCCTATTGTGGGGTGCGCGTCGCGGGTGGTGTTCACCGGGCCGCCGTGATCGACTTTGTCCGCGATGCAAGTGTTGGCGGCTGCGCCGTGGGGTTGCCGCCGGATCACCTGGGCTTTCGGCTGGTGCGGGGTGATTGATCACCCCGCGCGCGGTCAAGACGCCTCGCTATCGCGGTCGCCCTCGGGGACATGCGGGTCAATGGCGCAGGCACTGGTGACGTCGAAGGGGGGCAGCCGCCCGATGGATTGCTGCACCTGCGGGCCGAAATCCTGGGTGCCCATGCTGGCGCGGTGCATGCCCTCTGCGGCAAGGGCCGGGGCTCGTTTGGCTGCGCCGACCTCGGCGGCAAAGGCCGGAACGGTGGGATAAGAGGCGGTCGACCTGTTTCATGCACCTGCCTTGTCTCTTTCCCGGGTCGCGCTCTTTGCGCCGGATCACCTTCAGGCCGGAAACGGCGATACCCCGATGACAAGGCCATGCGAGAGAAGCAGGCACAGCCAGAGCGCCAGCCCGATCGACACGCGGACCGCCAGTCCGCCGGCATTGGCGCGCAGCCAGGGCGCACGCGTCAGCGGGGCGACGGACAGGATCGCGGTCCGGTCAAAGAATGCTTCGGCTGCGGGGCCCAGGCCGCGGCGCGCCCGCGCATCGAAGGCCGGTATGGCAGCCAGAGCCATGACGAGGAACGACCCGAACAGGATGACATGCGCCATATCTCCGTTCGGCAGCAAATGTGTCCCGGACCAAAGCGCAAGCGCGAGGAACAGCGGATGACGCGAAACCGCGGCAAGCCCGGGATGAGCGGGGTCAAAGGCGCTGTTACGCTTGCCGCCAAGGGTAAACGGCTGCGGCAGGCCGATACCGCAGGTCACCAGGACAACAGCCAGCGGCATGACGAGATTGGGCACCCAGCGGGTCCAGGGCACCTGCGGCCACAGCGCGACATAAGGCGCGCGCCCGGCGGCGACGATCACCCAGACCAGCAGGGCGATGGACATCACGCCGTAGACGCTGAAATAGACCCGCCGCCCCGCCGTGCCGATCAGCCGTTCGCGCAGCCCGCCGAGGCGGGGCACAAAGTGGCTGAGCACGAAGAGGCCCAGCGCAAGGGCGTATTCCGTCCAGCCTGTCATCTGTCGTCTGCCTTTTGCATCAGTCCTGCGATATGGCAGGCAAAGGCATAGGTCGCGGGCAGGCCGATAACCAGCCCCCCGGCAACAGCCTGCCAGGGTGTCAACACCGGCCACCCCACCCAGGACCCGATCAGCGAGGCAAAGAACAGGTTCACCGCCATCGCGCCTGCTCCGAATGGATAGAGCCCGGCCAGGAGGTTCCATGACGGTTTCATCGGCGGCTGACCAACATATGCACGGCGATCAGCGCGGCGATCAGCGCGACAGAGGCCGCAAGGAACCAGACCTCGGCGGCCTCGGTCTGCGGCTTCGGGATGGGCCGCTCAAAGGCGGCAGCGGGCAAAGGCGCGGTCAGCAAGAGTACGAGAAGGCGTTTCATGTCAGCTCTCCATTGTCAGGGTTTGGTAAATCTCGGGCAGGGCACGGGGCAGGCGTTCGGGGCGCGGCAGCAGGGTAAAGCCCGCGCGGCCGAAGATCCGGGCGACCCAGTCCTGTCCGTCCTGGTCGACGATCACCCCGTGTACCGCCTGTCCCAGCGCGCGGGCCTCGCGGACGGCCATTTGGCTGTCCTCGATCCCGTGTTGTCCCTCGTAGTGGTCCAGATCGTTGGGCTTGCCGTCCGTCAGCACCAGCAGCAGGCGGCGCGTCGCGCCCTCGTCGGCCAGTTGGGCCGAGACATGGCGGATCGCAGCACCAAGGCGTGTGTAGTGGCCGGGGCGCAGCCCGCCGATGCGTGCGGTGACGTCGGGGGACATTTGTTCTTCGAACGTCTTGCAGCGGTGCAGGAACACCCGGTCCCGCCGCAGCGAAGAGAACCCCCAGATCCCCAGCCGGTCGCCCGCCGTGTCGATGCCTTCCGCCAGCGACGAAAGCGCCTCGCGTGCGACATCGATCACCGAGGTGTCGCCAAGTGCGGCCTCGGTCGAGCGGGAGCAATCCATCAGGATTGCGACCGACAGGTCGCGCGCCATCGGACGGTTCGATTGCCAGACGCGGTCGCTCCCCTCGTGCCCACAGGCGACATCGGTGCGTGACGTCACGACCGCGTCAAGGTCAAGGTCGTCGCCGTCAATCTGGCGGGGCAGGACCACGCGGCGGGGATGCAGCGGCGCGAACTGGCGCTTTACCCGCGCCACAAGTCGGGGGTCGGGGGCGTATTCGGCGCGCGGGGAGGCGTCGGCTTCCAACACGCGCACGTGGTCGGGCATGTAATCGCCCGTGCGGCGGTTCCATTCGGGATAGGTGAATTTGCCGGCCAAACGTTCGTGGTCGGCATCCTGCGGCGCCAGATCCAGTGACAGGCGCAGGCGGGTGGCGGCACGTTTCATGTTTTGCGACAAGGTCAGGTGGTCCTGATCCTCGGCGGCCTTGGCGGCGTTGTCCTGATCGTCGTCGTCCACCATGCGGTTGATATTCAGGCTCTCGGCCCAGGACATGATCGACTCGAACCGATGCACGATGAAACTGTCGCGCCGGTTGGCCTGGTCGCGGTCCTCGCGACGGGCCTCCTTGCGGGTGGGCACGCCCTGGGCCGGGGCAGGGGCCTCGGTGTTGTCGGGCGCGGCTTTGTCGGCCTTGCCTTGCGGACGCAGGCGCAGCCAGATCGGTAGCGGTGCATAGGTGCGATAGCCGCGCGAGGCGGGACAGGTCACGCATTCCTCGCTACGGGCCTGGCCGCAGATCTGGTCAAGGACCAGCCGTTCGATCCCGGCTTCGCAGCGCGGCAAGCCGCTACGCTGCCGGTGCGTAACGATGTGAGCGCACAGCCGCGTATGGGCCGCCCGCAACCCCGGACAGGCGGCATAGGCGCGGTCCGAGGCCTTGGCCAGGGCCGCGATCTCGGCCCGGTCGGCGGCCAGCGGATCGGCCACGGGCGCCGGTATCTCGATGAAGGCGGCCAGGGCGGCCAGCCAGAGATAGCAGGCGCGGTTCAAATCCCCTGTCGGAAAAGTGTCGATTTGCGGCGGCAGACGCAGGCGGTCACCGTCGAAATCGGCGACATGGGCCCGTTCGCGCGGCGTGCCGATCCGGCGGACCCGGTCGGGCCGGTGGTCCGAGGTGGCCAGCGGGGCAGGGACGACCTCCACCCCCGCCGCGCCGCCAAGCGCCCGGAACAGGGCGGCGACCGAGGGCCGCATTGCGTCGAACGTGACGGCGCGCTCTGCATCCGTTTGCGCCGATCCCCAGCGCGAGGCCATGTCGTGCCAGAGGTTACCGACGGTCTCCTCTGGCTCCATCAGCTCAAGAACATGCAACATGGCACTCACCCGTAGATCACGGCGGCAAGATCGCGCAGCGCCTGTTGCGTGTCGGGCTCGTCGCTGAGCGGCTCGATGATGGCCGCCTCGATGGCGCGGTCCACGGCCATGCCGCGTGCGATCATAGTCGCGGCATAGATCAACAGGCGGGTCGAGACACCTTCCTCCAGATCCATGCCCGACAGGCTGCGGATCTTGCCCGCCAGCCGCACCAGCGCCGTGGCGCGCCCCTCGTCCAGCCCGCTTTCGCGCATGACCACGGGGGTTTCCACCTCGGGTGCCGGAAAGTCGAAGCCGATCGAGACAAAGCGCTGCCGGGTCGAGGGCTTCAGCTTTTTCAGGATGTTCTGGTAGCCGGGGTTGTAGCTGGCCACCAGCATGAAGCTGGGCGGCGCCACCAGCTCCTCACCCGTCCGGTCGATGACCAGGCGGCGGCGGTCGTCGGTCAGCGGGTGCAGGACAACCGTGACGTCCTTGCGCGCCTCGACCACCTCGTCGAGGTAGCAGATGCCGCCCGTCCGCACCGCGCGGGTCAGCGGGCCGTCGACCCAGACGGTTTCGCCGCCCTTCAGAAGGTAGCGCCCGATCAGGTCGGCCGCCGACAGGTCGTCGTGGCAGGCGACGGTGTGCAGCGGCAGGCCCAGACGCGCCGCCATGTGTTCGACGAAACGGGTCTTGCCGCAGCCGGTGGGCCCCTTCAGAAGAAGGGGCAGACCGTTGGCATGGGCCGTCTCAAACACCGCGCATTCATCTGCGACGGGTTGATAGAACGGCAAGGCGGGGGTTTGCAGGTCACGCATGGATCACTCTCCCGGTACGGCCGCGGGGCCGGGTTTGACAACCTCGCGGCGCACCACGAGCATGGAGTAGATGAAGAGCAGGGCACCCAGCACGACCGCGATACCGGAGCCGAAGCGCATGATGTAGAACAGGCCAAGCTGGTCCTGCACGTCCATGTAGTAGTCGCCCACGATCCGCTGCATATGCGTCTGGATGGTTCCGGCGAAGGTCAGCGTGAAAGTCATGAAGGCCATCCCGCCAGTCATCAGCCAGAAGCTGGCCATGTTGAGCACCTGGTTGTAAGGGTCGCGATTGCGCAGCTGCGGCATCGCGTAGGTGAACATGGCCAGGTTCAGCGCCACATAGGCCCCATAGAACGACAGGTGGCCGTGGGCTGCGGTGATCTGCGTGCCGTGGGTGTAGTAGTTCACCCCGTGAAGCGTGTGCAGGAACCCCCAGACGCCCGCGCCGAAGAAGGCGACGGTGGAGGACCCCAGCGACCACAGCAGCGCGGCCTTGTTGGGGTGGTTCTTGCGGCCTTTCCAGACCATGACAAAGGCAAAGGACATCATCGCAAAGAACGGCACCACCTCGAAGGTCGAGAAGATCGAGCCGACCCATTGCCAATAACCCGGCGCGCCGATCCAGTAAAAGTGGTGGCCGGTCCCGAGGATGCCGGAGAACAGCGCGGTGGCGACGATGACGTAAAGCCACTTCTCGATCACCTCGCGGTCGACACCGGTGAGTTTCAGCATCAGGAAGCCGAGGATCGCGGCCATGACCAACTCCCACGTGGCTTCGACCCAGAGGTGCACGACGAACCACCAGTACATCTTGTCCAGGCTCAGGTTGTCGGGGTTGATGAAGGCAAAGACCCAGAGCAGGCAGAGCAGCCATAGGCCCATCAGCAGGATGTTGGTGATCGCCGTCTTGCGGCCCGCGAGGAAGGTCAGCGAGACGTTGACGAGAAAGATCACCGCCGCCACCAGGATGCCGAACTTGACCCACAAGGGCTGTTCGAGGAACTCGCGCCCGCCGTGGATGCCGACAAGGTAGGAGCCGACGGCACCCAGCGTGCCGACCACGAGGATGGCCAACTGGATATAGGCCAGCTTCACCGAGAAGATCTCGCGCTCGGATTCCTCGGGGACGAGGTAGTAGGCGGCACCAAAGAAGCCCAGCAGCAGCCAGACGATCAGCGCGTTTGTGTGAATCATGCGCACGATGTTGAAGGGCAGAACCTCGCTCAGCGTGTTGGGTGAGACATAGATCCAGCCCAGCAGCAGCCCGCCCAGCACCTGGATGCCGAACAGGCCCATCGCGGCGATGAAATAGGCGTAAGCCACCTTTTGCGATTGGTATTTCATTGCGTTTCTCTCTGTTTTCTGGCGCGCAATCCGGTCCGGAAATCGTGTTCGCCTTTCGGAGTGCGCGTATCCCTGTCTCAGCCCGCGTCGTTCGGCGGCCAGTTCTGGGTGTCGGTCTGATCGGCCCAACGGAGGAATTCGGCGAGCCCGCGCATCTCCTCTTCGGTGATCTCGAAATGCGGCATCTGGCGGCGGCCCTCGATGCCCGAGGGCTGCGCGGCCATCCAGCCATCCAGCATCTGGTAGGCGCCCTCGGGATCGTCGGCGACACCCCAGCGGGTCATCACGTTGCCGACCTCGGGCGCGAAATAGGCGCCTTCGCCGTGCAGCGTGTGGCAGTTGATGCAGGAGTTGCGTTCCCACACGTGCTTGCCCAGTTTCACGGCTTCGGTGATGGGCGCCCCGGAGGTCGAGGTCTTGACGATGTAACGATGGCTTTGCGCCGTCAGGGCCACGAACACGACGACGAAGAATATGGATCCTCCGTAGAACACGTTCCTTGCCCGCGATTTGGTTAGGAATTCAGACATGTCGCGGTCCTGTCGAATTGTTTCGGATAACCGCTGTGTATCGGGGGCCGACAGGCCGCTTGTTGTGCAAACGCAAAGACGCACGCGAAAGGTGCGGGCAACATGTGGCTATGAAAGGACTGCCCATGCGACGCCCGGATCTCGACGACCCCGATCTGCCCTTGTCCATCCTGTTCGCCGAATGGCCCCAGGCGATCGGGGCCTTTCTGGACCAAAAGATGCTATGCCCCGGTTGTCCGATCGCGCCGTTTCACGCCATCACGGATGCTTGTCTGGAATACAGCCTGGACGAAGACGCCTTTCGCGCTGAAATCCGCCGCCGGGTCGAAGCCGGAAGCACCGAACGCGCGCACGCCTTGTCAAAATGGCACCGGGTCTTCTATCCCTGAAGATCGCTCAGCACGACCAGCCGGTGCGGGTCGGTGACGACGATGCGTTTGCGCGACGATTCGACGATCCCGTCCTTTTGCCAGGCCGACAACAGTCGGCTGACAGTGTGCAGTGTCGTGCCCGTCATGTCCGAGATGTTCTGCCGGGTGACTGGAAAGGCGATTTCGATACCGGTGTCCACCTTTCGCCCGCTCTGGTGCACCATCCGCAGCAGGGCCGAGGCGACCCGTTTTTCCACCGCTTGGGTGGCCATCTCGGTCAAGGTTTCCTGGATCTGACCCAGCCGCTGGCCCAGTGTCTTGTAGCTTTCGGTGGCAAATCCGGGATAGTTCGCCGTGAACTCGGACCACAGACGCACCGGCCATGACAAGGCGAGCGATTCCGCCGCCGCGATGGATGTTGCTGGATAGGTGTCGCGTTGCAGCGCAGGCGCGATTCCGAAAAGCTGGCCCGGAGAGATATGCAACACGATGATCTGATCCCCGCCGGGGGTCGATCGGATCACCCTGAGATACCCGTCAAGCAGCAGAAAGAACCGGTCGGCATCGTGGCCTTCGCGGAAGATGGCCGTGCCTTCGTCGTACCGGCGCGAAACCGCCTGGTCCAGGATTTCGCGGATCTGCGACCGCGCCAGCAGGGAAAAGGGCGGCAGTCCGATCAGAAGGCTTTCGTCGAGCTTGGGCAAGGTTTCGCGCCGGGAGTTTGTTTCAGAGCAACGTTTGGACGGACGTTCTACGGCAAGTCCGGGGCAGACGAAACAACCGGATTTGCAGAAAGGATGCTCCGATGTTCAAAACCGTGATGATGACTGCTGCCCTTGCCCTGATTGCTGGCACGGCGACTGCCGAAACGATCGAAGTCAAGATGCTCAACAAGGGCGAGGCCGGCGTGATGGTGTTCGAGCCCGCCTTTGTAAAGGCGCAGCCCGGTGACACGATCCGCTTTGTGGCCACCGACAAGGGGCACAATGCCGAAAGCATCGACGGGATGCTCCCCGCCGGGGTCGACAGCTTCAAGAGCAAGCCCAGCAAGGACTTCGAGCTGACCGTGGCGCAGGAAGGGATCTATGGTGTCAAGTGTACGCCCCATTACGGCATGGGCATGGTGGCGCTGATCCAGGCGGGCGACCCTGTCAATCTCGATGACGCCGCGGGTGTGAAACAACCCGGCAAATCCAAAAGCCGCATGGCCGATCTGATCGCTCAGGTAAACTGAGGGCGGTCTCGCTCTGGCATTGCCCTAATCCGGGCGGCGCCGCTGGCGGCGCCCGATCCCTTTCCCGACAGGAGATGACCGATGACCAAGAGAGACACCTATAAAGGCCCCGCGCTCTTTTCCTACGGTTTCCGTCCGTTCTTTCTGTCGGCCTGCCTGTTCGCCCTGGTCGTGATTCCCGTCTGGTGGCTGATCTGGCGCGGAGAGGTGACGCTTGCCGGCCCCTTGTCGCCCGTCGATTGGCACATTCACGAGATGGTTTTTGGCTATGGCGCGGCGGTTGTGGCCGGGTTCCTGTTCACCGCCGTGCCGAACTGGACGGGACGGCTGCCCACGCGGGGCAGGCCGCTGGCGCTGTTGCTGGCGCTCTGGGTGGCTGGCCGCGTTGCCGTGGGCGGCCTGACAGGTCTCGGGCCGGTCGCCGTGGCGCTGATCGACCAGGCCTTCCTGCTGGCGGTCGTCGCGATGATCGCGCGCGAGATCGTGGCGGGCCGGAACTGGCGCAACCTCAAGGTGCTGGTCCCGGTCACCCTGCTTTGGCTGGCCAATATCCTGTTTTACGCCGAGGCGATGACGCAGGGCAGCGCAGAGCATGGCCGTCGCCTGGGGATTGCGCTGCTGGTCTTTCTGATCCTGTTGATCGGCGGGCGCATCGTGCCCAGCTTCACCCGCAACTGGCTGGCCCAGCGGGGCGCGACCCGTCTGCCGGTCGCGTTTGACCGGTTCGACATGCTCTGTCTTGCCGGTGGCGCAGCGGCGCTGATCGCGTGGGTGCTGGCGCCCCTTCATCCTGTCAGCGCATGGCTGGCCGGTGCCGCGGCGCTGCTTCATCTTGTGCGCCTCTTGCGCTGGCGAGGGCTGGCGACCTGGCGCTCTCCGCTGCTGCTGATGCTGCATCTTGCCTACCTTTTGGCCCCGCTCGGCTTTGCCGCGCTTGCGGCTGCGGCCGCCGGGCTGGCAAGCACGGCGAGCGGCACCCATATCCTCGGGATCGGAGCGGTCGGGGGGATGACCGTTGCCGTGATGATGCGGGCCACGATGGGACATACTGGTCGCGGTCTGGTGGCGGGTCCGACCCTTACGGCGGCCTTTGGTCTTGTCTTGATTGCGGCGGCCGTCCGCGCGGGGGCGCAGGCACTGTCCTATGCGGGGCTCGACGGGATCGACCTGGCGGCGGGTCTCTGGACGGTCGCGTTCGGACTGCTTGCGTGGCGCATCGGCCCCTGGTTGATCCAGCCCAAGGTGGCCCGCAAGGCGCCATCTGCGCTCGCGGGACGATAGTCAACGCAATCGCGGCCTCGTGGCTTGGACCGCTGCCGCAATAGACCTGTTGCAGCGTGCCGTCCCTCGTCAGGGAGTGGACCAGTCGCGGTTTGGCGCGACTTCTTTGATCACGTGATGTGCAGCAAAGGAGCGGCAGCATGGGCACGGGAAGAACGGAAGAACTTGGCAAAGAAGCGGTGCGGATCGCGTTGACCAGCGGGCTTTCGTGGCGTCAGGTTGCGGATGATCCCGGGGCGGCCTGTCGACGTTGAACAAGGGAGTGAAGGCGGACCGCGACACGGATGTGGTCTCTGCTGAGGATCGGGAGCTGGCGCGTGATCCGCATCCTCAGGGAGCAGAGGGATATACCAGAAAGCCACCCGGTCCTTCGCGAGCCAAAAGCCGTGAGGTTCAGGTTCGCAGAAGAACAGCGAGGGGCCTGCCCGGTCGACCCACTGTGCCGGGGGATGCATGTCGGCCCCCGCGGGTTGCGGGCCTTGCGCAGTCGCGGCTGAGCCCGGGCGGCCACGGCCGCCCCGGGATGACCGAAGAGCTGAAGGAGGTCGGCGTCGACCTGGGGCCGTCGGTGAAAGAGCACGCAAATTCAAAGCGATGACGGACAGCGACCACACGTCCCTCAGTGCGCCAAACCTGCTGGACCGTGACTTCACGCCGGATCGGTGCAATCAGAAATGGGCGGGTGATCGGCCGGGCCGTCAGCAAACGCTTGAAGCGCGATCTGGCGATCCGGGCGCTGAAGCCTCTCGGGACATTGTTTCGCAATGCCTTGCCGGTCAGTGAATGGCTATTGCCCTGCGGTCACCGTCCAGGGGCGGCATAGTCCACAGCGCTCGCGGTGGCCGATACTTTTCGCACGACGACAGAAGGTCCTGCGCGCACATGGCCTGAAGGCCTCCCCTCTCGTGCATGCAGACATGCACCGCCGGGCAGTGGATGAGCAGCAAGGGCACTTGCCATGGCAACGCTTCCGTCGAGACAGTCTTCAAGACGATCAAGGCCGAGACGGTCATCTTCTGCTACATCAACGGCTTCCATAACCCGCGCCGTCGGCATTCAGCATCCGGAGGCAAAAGCCACTTGGCCTTCGAACGCCAAGTGGCCTGATAGAGCACTCGGAGCGGCACAAAACCGCGACAGGTCATGTGGACGTCGACCACATCGTGGCCTTTGGATGATGATGAAGGTGATCGAGACGACGCCCAGCGGGACGATCGTGATGCCGAAGATCAGCACCAGCCAGGGCATCGTTCGCCAGCGCCGGGACGAGCCGATGAAGCCGATCAGGATCTCCAACAGGTAGGTGAGGGCGCCGAGGCCGGCGTCTGGCACCGGCCAGGCCTCCGAGACATCGGAGGTGATGATCTCCTCGGTGCCGTTCTGCGGGTTCTGCGGCATGCCCAGGAAGAACGGCTCCCACACGCCGGCCACGTGCCCCATCTGGTAGACTGCGAGGTAACGCGAGACGAAGAGCCCGATGAAGGCAAGCCCGATCACCGGCATCCGCTGGGTCCAGGTGGAGGAGGAGTAGTCCCAGCCGGGCGGGATCGTCGGCCCGGTGGTCGCCGCCATTGTGCCCACCCCCGGCGATGGACGGGTGCAGACCGCGAGAGCGAAGATCACCGCCCCCGCGAGCGAGCCGTTGAGATAGGCCGCGGCGCTTTCAGCCCAGACCAGAAGCGGCGCGATCATGATCCAGGCGGCGACCGCGGCCACGCCCCAGCGCACAAGCGCCGCACGCCAGGACAGCGCGAGGAAGCTGCCGATCATCACCAGGACCCCTGCGGCGATGTCGCTCACCAGCATGCCGGTCAGGTCGGGGTCGCGGGTCAGCGGCTCGGGGCCCGAGACCTGCGGCAGGCTGGCGAAATTGTAGGCCGGCGGCGGCAGCATCATCGCCCATTCCAGCGTTCCGGCCTTCCAGGGGTCGCGCGGCCCGCGCACCGCCGTCATGACGTTGATGACGATGTCGAGCAGCACCATGACAAGGCCGATCGCCAGAACGAAACTCCCGATCGACGACACCAGGTTGATCGCGGTCTAGCCGTCCTCGGGCGCATAGGTCGGAATACGCCGGCGCTGGCCCAGAAGGCCGACCCAGTGCATCGCCGGAAAGGTCACGTGGAAGCCGATGAAGACAAGCGCAAAGGTGAATTCCCCCAGGCGGAAGAACCGTTTGCGCCCGGTGTCGTGCGCCTGCCAGTCGAAGGGCACCATGGCGACCATGACGCCGGTCAGCCCGCCGATCACGAAGGTCACGAAGAAGCCAAGGATGTGCAGCATCGGCAAGTGCAGCTCTGGCCGGCCCTTCCACATCGTCCCGATCCAGGCAAAGATCTGCACCGCCGTCGGCACCGCCACCAGCGTCGAGGCCGCCGAGAAGAAGGCCAGCCCCATATGCGGGATGCCGGTGGTGAACATGTGGTGCACCCGCAGCCCGACGGACAGGAAGGCCAGCGCCACGAAAAGGAGCTTGGCATAAAGCCACGGCACGAAAACCTCGCGCAGGACGATCAGCCAGGTTCCCGCGATGACAGTCAGCACTGCGGCGGGCGTGACGACCATCGTATAGGTCATGTGGGTGGCGTGACGGATGATGCGGTAATCCTCGGCCACCACGGCGGGGTCGTGGCGGGCCAGCATGATGGGCAGAACCAGAAGCCCGCCACACCACAGGCTCAGCCCGGCGATGTGCACCAGTTTGACCACTGGCACGGTCGAGAGGATCCAGTCGATCATCATGCCGGACCGGCCGCCAGGCGCGTCCAGTTGCGGCGTGCGATGAAAGCGGCGGCGACTGCATAGGGCAAGCCGGCCGGCACCCACATGAGCCCCCCCCCAGCTGCTGGTCCTGAAGCGGCGTGAGGCCCCACAGGACCGGCGCCACGGCATGGGCCGCGTAAAGCGGCGCGGGGGCAAAGGTCAGGATGGCACCCAGCATTCCCATCTGCGCAAAGCCCGCGACCACGAAAACCAGCCGGTGATCGGCGCGCTATCCTTGGCAAAGATGACCCGCCAGAACCAGACGGCGCTACCCAGCAGCGTCAGCCACTAGACGGCCACGTTGGACAGCGCCAGATCATAGGCCACCGGGAGGTGTCATATCCACAGGACCGCCGTCGAGATCACGAAGGGCAGGGCGGCCGCGCCGGGTCGGCGCGCGGGCAGGGCCGCTGCCAGCAGCGGCGCCGCGACCGCGACCAGAAGCACGTGATGCGCGACCCGCGCCGAGAACAACGCGGAGGACAGAGCGCAGAGCGGCGAGACGACGGCCACGAATATCACCGCCACCGCCGCCAGCCCCGCAGGTTCGCGCCGCAGCAGCACTGTCAGCCCCACCAGCGCCGCGAGGACAACCGGATCCAGGTTCCAGCTTGCCCATAGCTCCGTCGGCGGCGGTGGTGGCCCGCAGTAGATCCTGTCCATACCCAGAAAGCTCCCGGTCCTGTCAGTAGCTTCGATGCGCGCGGCGACAAGGCGAGGCTGTCCCCCAACGCATCCCTATCGGTCTTAAACCCGCAATCCCGCGGAACGCTTCCGCAGCCGCCCCTGCGCCGCTCCGAGATCTGATCGGATCCGATGGAACAAGCGGAAGGGCAGGGTGCGTCCTGGGACCTCACCCGGCCCCGGCCAGCCCGGTCGCAGCAGACCTGCCGGATCGAAATTGAACCCCTGAGCGGGGTCGGGCGTTATATCATTGACGGTGGACGTTTCGTTGCAGGAAGGGCAAGCACCATGGCATCACGTGCTCTTTGGAAAGGACAGCTTCGCCTGTCGCTGGTTTCCATTCCGGTGGAAATCCATTCGGCACGCAACTCTTCCTCGCGGGTGTCGTTCCGCCAGATCCACCGGCCCTCGGGCAAGCCTGTCCGCTACCAGAAGACGGTGCAGGGGGTCGGACCCGTCGAGAACGACGACATCATGAAGGGCTACGAGACCGATGACGGCGAGTACATCCTGCTCGACAAGGACGAGATTGACGCGATCAAGCTGGAAACCAGGAAAACGCTGGAACTGGTCCAGTTTGTCGAGACCTCGGAAATCGCGCCCATCTGGTTCGACCGGCCCTACTACGTCGTGCCCTCCGACGAACTGGCGGAAGATGCCTATCGTGTGGTTCGCGATGCGCTGCGGCAAACGAAGAAGACGGGCCTGGGGCAACTGACCATGCGCGGCAAGGAATACCTTTGCGCCATCCGTCCCTGCGGTGACGGGCTGTTGATGGAGACGCTGCACTGCGAGGACGACATCCGCGACGCCGACCCGCTGTTTTCGGGGATTGAGGATGATGCATCGGACGCCGAGCTGCTGGAGGTCGCCACCCAGCTTATCCACAAGAAAACCGCTCCTTTCGATGCCTCGGCTTTCGATGATCACTATGCAGAGGCTCTCCGTGACCTGATCACGGACAAGATGAAATCCAGGAACACGCCCCGCGCCAAGGCCCCCGGTGACCGGGGCGGCGCCGAGGCCGAAAACGTCGTCGACCTGATGGATGCGCTGAAGAAGAGCCTCAAGCAGAGCAAGGGCGGCAAGTCCGCCCACCGCAAGAAAGCCTCATGAGATCCTTGGACGCATATGAAAAGAAGCGGGATTTCGACGTCACGCCCGAGCCCCGCGCCGAGCTTGTCGAGGCCGGAGGAGACCGTCTGTCCTTCGTGGTCCAGAAACACGACGCCAGCCGCCTGCATTATGATTTTCGCCTCGAATGGGGTGGTGTGCTGCTCTCCTGGGCTGTCACCAAGGGCCCCTCCGCCGACCCGTCGCAAAAGCGACTCGCCGTGCGGACCGAGGATCACCCTGTCTCTTACGCCGATTTCGAGGGCACCATCCCCGAGGATGAATATGGCGGCGGCACCGTCATGCTGTGGGACAACGGATGGTGGGAGCCGCTGCACGACCCCGAAGAGGGGCTGAAGGAAGGCAAGCTGCATTTCCGCCTGCACGGCGCGCGCATGAAAGGCGGCTGGGCGCTTGTGCGGATGCGCGGCAAGTCAGGCGAGAAACGCAAGAACTGGCTGTTGATCAAGGAGCGCGACGATTGCGCCGGGCGCTCTCCGGACGCGCTGATCAACAAGCACCGCACCTCCGTGACGACGGGCCGGGCGATGCGCGCCATTGCCTCCGACAAACCCGCCGTGATACCCGCGAAACACGACATGCCGCTGCCCCGTTTCCGCAAGGTGCAACTCGCCACCCTCCGCGACGCCCCGCCCGACGGCGAGGGCTGGCAGCACGAGGCCAAGTTCGACGGCTACCGCTGCCTGATCGCGCTGGGAAAGGGCGGCGTGCGGCTCTACTCGCGCAACGGCCAGGACTGGTCGGACCGGTTCGGCGCCCTCTGCGAACCGGCGGCGGCGCTGGTGTGCGGCTCGGCCTTGATCGACGGTGAAGTGATCGCCGGGGCAGGGGACGGCGACTTCTCGACGCTCCAGAAGGCGCTGAAATCTGGCGATCCGCTGACATGTTATGTCTTCGACATCCTCGCTCTCGATGGCGAGGACCTGACCGGCAAGCCGCTCTCGGACCGGCGCAAGGCGCTGGAAACGCTTATGGATGGGCAGCCGCCCCGCGGGCCGCTCCGTCTCAGCCCGGTGATCGATGGCGACGGGGCCGCCGCGCTGGACGCCATGTGCGAGGCGGATGGTGAAGGCATCATCTCCAAGCGCACCGACGCGCCCTATCGCAGCGGGCGCAGCAAGAACTGGATCAAGGTTAAATGCATCCGGCGGGCAGAGTTCGTGATCGCCGGCTGGTCGCCGTCCGACAAGAAAGGAAGGGCGTTTTCCTCCCTGATCCTCGGGAGTTACGAGAAAGGTGGGCTGGTCTACCGGGGTCGAGTGGGCATAGGATTCGACGGCGACGACATGGCGGCGCTGATGGCGTCAATGAAGCCGCTTGCCCGCAAGACCACACCGTTCGATGAAGTTTTGCCCGACGAGGCGCAAGGGGCCCGCTGGGTGACGCCAAAGCTGGTGGTGGAGATCGAATATGCCGAGTTCACCAGAGAAGGCCGGATACGCCACGGCGTCTACAAGGGCCTGCGCGAAGACAAGGAGGCCAAGGACGTGAGTGCCCGCGCCGAAGCAAAGGCCGACAGCGGCGACGACGAGAAAACCATAGGCGGCGTCCGCATCTCCAGTCCCACGCGCAAGGTCTATCCCGATGCCGGGCTGACGAAGGGCGACGTGGCGGAACACTACGCCCGAGTGGCGGAGAGGATGCTCGATCAGACCGTCGACCGCCCGCTGGCGCTGCTGCGGTGTCCGGACGGCATCTCGGGCGACTGTTTCTTCCAGAAACACCCGGGCAAGGGGTTTCCCGAGGGTGTCAAATCCCTGCCGATCGAGGAAAAGGACGGCGATACGGCGGATTACATGTATGTCTCCGGCTCCAAGGGAATCCTCGGCGCGGCGCAGATGGGCACGCTGGAATTTCACGTCTGGGGCGCCCGCCGCGACCGGATCGAGCGCCCCGACCGCATGGTCTTCGATCTCGATCCGGACGAGGACCTCGGCTTTGATGCGGTGAAGTCAGCGGCGGAAGAGGTGCGCGCCGGCCTGCGGCACTGTGGGCTCGACAGCCGTCCCATGGTGACGGGCGGCAAGGGCGTGCACGTCATCGTGCCACTGCGCCGCATCAGCGAATGGGAGACGGTGAAATACTTCGCCAAGACCTTCGCTACCGTCCTCGCGGAGCGCTACCCGGAGCGCTACACCGCCACCATGTCCAAGACCAAACGCAAGGGGCGCGTGTTCATCGACTGGCTGCGCAACGAGCGCGGCGCCACCGCCATTGCCCCGTATTCCCTCCGCGCGCGCCCCGGCGCGGCGGTCGCGGTGCCGGTCACCTGGGCCGAGTTGCAAGACCTGAGCCGTCCCGACGGCTTCCATGTCGGCGATATGGCGGCACGTCTGAAACGCCCGTGTCCGCTGCGGTCGGCCAAGGCGCGCGGCATCGGGGCGAAGGTCGTCGACGCGCTGGAAGACTGGTCTCGCAGCTGACATCCATCCCACGGTATGCCCGGGCAATGGGTCTTTGGCGTGCCCCGACAGAACGCCTGCTCTGCGGAGCCGCGTATTGCACGCCCTGACCTGATGCCTGTCCCGATCGGACTTCGGCCGGTCGTATGTTGACCGCCCGGTTTCGGAACTGACGCCCCGCGGGGGCGTTGTTGACCCAAGGATTCCAAGAATCGAGAGACCCATGACCTACGTCCGCTTCGCCCTAATGATAGTGACCTCGACAGTCGTGTGAATCCCGGAGACAAAATGGACATCGGAAACGGTCGGGTGATCTGACCGTCGCGGAGTAAAAGTCCGCATCTTG
>NZ_JAHXRQ010000049.1 GCF_019392335.1 Mameliella sp. CS4 | reverse complement strand
CTCACGCCGCCGAATGATGGCACGCAAAAGGGGAACAAGCTCGACTTACGACTGGCCCTGAAAAAAGGGGCAGGTCATACGGACGATACCGTGAAAGGCGACATGTATCACGCAGCGGCAGAGATCGAGAACATCGCGAACATCCGGACTTACCTTTGTGACCCAAACGAGTTGATGCGACTGAGTTTTGACGAACTGTTCCGTTACCTCACGGGTTGTCACGCCTTTCTCGAACGCTTGCGCTTTGTTTCCAAGGATATCGGGGAAAGCCTGTCCGGCCTTGAAAGGCTAAGGATTGATTTCCAGAAGAAGAACTCGCTCGAAGCCGTGGTGCGAACCGTTCACTATCTCCTAGCAGGCCCCGGCGATGCGATTGAACGTGCCTACGACTGCATTTACGGCGGCTATAAGCTCACCGGCTTCGGTGAAGCTTGTGTCATGGAATTGCTTGGTTGGGGAGATGCCAAACGTCCCCCTTTCAATAATCGCTCCATTCGGGGCATCCGCTTGCTAGGCTTTGATGTGGAGCACTTGGTCGCAGGCGAGTAGCGATTTTCTATGTGGCTGCTTCCCTACGCGTTGCCGCAGTTTGTGCTTTGCACAGCATTCGGCACTAAGGCTCAGAACGGTCGTTCTTTGCCATGAGCACGAAAGTCCGGTATGCGGCAGTTGCTAGGCAGTATGGGCGTAGTGCAACTTGCGGCGCTCACGCGCCGCGATCATGCTTCAGCACCGGGATACCCATCTTGCGGGCCTTATCGGCGAGGTTCTCCTGGATCCCTGTGCCCGGGAAGACCAAGACGCCGATCGGTAGAACGTCCAGCATCGCATCGTTGCGCTTGAACGGGGCCGAGCGGCCATGCTTCGTCCAGTCGGGCCGAAAAGCAACCTGCGGCACCTTGCGGTGATCGGCCCAGCGGGAGGCGATGAGTTCCACGCCCTTGGGTGAGCCACCGTGGAGCAGCACCATGTCCGGGTGCTTGGCATGGACCCGGTCGAGGCGCGTCCAGATCAGGCGGTGATCGTTGAAGTCCGCCCCGCCGGTCACGGCCACCTTGGGGCCCTCGGGCAGAAGCAGTTGCGCCTCGGCCCGGCGCCGGGCGGCGAGGAAATCCCGGCTGTCGATCATCGCGGCGGTCAGATTGCGATGGCTGACGCGCGAGCCGGTCCGGGGATGCCAGGGCCTGCCGAGGTGATGTTCGAAGCCCTCGGCGGCGAGGTCGCGGAAGAGTTCCAGCGCGGTACGCCGTTCGACCATGCTCTGCCCCTCGGCCACCAGGCGTTCGAGTTCGAGGGATTTCACCTCGGAGCCGTCCTGTTCCCTTTGCAGGCGGCGCTGCGCCTGTTCGTTGTCGTCGAGCTGCCGCTCGGTCCGCGCCAGCGCGCGGTGGAAGAGGTTGACCGCGCCCCAGAGCAGTTCGTCGAGATCATGTTCGAGCCGCGTGTCGCCGAGCGTTGCGACAAGGGCGTCGATGATATCGGCGACGGCCCCGGCGATCTGGCTGCCCTCGGGCAAGGGGCGTGGATCGGGTTCATCCTCGTAGGGGCGCCAGCCGTAGAGCTGTAGTTCGGTCAGAACATGGGCGGTCGAGGACGTGCTGTGATGCGGCTCATAGGCATTGGTTTCGGGATCAAGGGTCATCTGCGGCGTCCTTCCTCTGGGGAGCCGCGCGCCACACGCGGCCTTCGTGGCAGGAACGCGCCCACGAGCGGGATGGCCGGGCAGCCCGAGCGTTTCGCGAGGGCCTTGATGGCCAAGCCCGGCTATTTTGCCTCGCGATGCAAAGCGCCCCATTGGGCGCGGCGGAAAATAGCCGGAGCGCGGCCATTGCCGGGCCGGCCCGCTTGTGGGTCCCCTGCCCTCTGAGAAGGCCGTGCGCGCCGGCCTTTCCCATGGATGGGACCCCCCGCGCGGCATACCCGTCCGAAAGCGATACAGTGAGCCTTGCAATGCCAGCTCGATTGCCGCCCTGTCACACCGGCACGAACCGCGCGGTGTCCTCGGCTTGGAGATGAAGCCGCAACCGCGCTTGCAAGGCCGCCAGCCCATAGCGCCGGAGATCATCGTTGAAGTCGGCCAGTCGCGGCGTGAGAGTCAGCACTTCGATCCCGACCTCGGCTGCGCAGGCGACCAACCGATCCCGTGCCGCCGCGCCTGCGGGATCACGGTCGCGCAGCACGTAGAGCCGCCTCAATCCTGCAGGAAACCGGATGGCGGCCAGGTGCCCCGATGACAGCGCCGCGAGGGCCGGCATTTCGGGCAGGGCCGAGCGCACGGAAAGAACCGTCTCGATCCCCTCACCTGCGATGAGCACGTCACCGGGCGCCCCGAACCGCACCCCGTTACCGAGCAATGCCCCCATCGCGCGCCGCGGTGTGTCGATATCCGCCTTGGCGCTCCCATCCGGGCGCAGCCAGGTGCGATGGGTCCCAGTCTGCAGGCCCTCGATATCGGTGATGGCGGCCAGCATGGCCGGAAGCCGCGCAACCGGCCCGCCGCCCTCCGGCCGGTAGTAGCAGACGGGATGGAACCGCAGGCCTGGCGTTTGGTCAATCGATCCGATGCCACGCCCGCGCAGATAGGTTTCCACCGGAGTGCCACGGATCGGCACGCCCATTGCAAACAGGCGTCGCGCCGCTTCCTGGGATCCGGTGGCAGCTGGTGGCTGTGAATGTGGAGAATGCTGTCGAGGCGGATCAAGTAAGGGCAGGCTCAAGAAGCGTCGGGCCTCATCGGCAACGTCCTTGAAGTCGACCAAGCCGCAGCTTTCGCGGATGACATCGAGCAGATCGCCGTGCTGTCCCGTGGCCGCATCGGTCCATTTTCCAGCGGCACGGTTGCCGGATGACGGCCCGGACAGTCGAACGAACATGGACCGCCCAGCGGTGTTCCGAACATCACCCACCAGCCAGTAGTGGCCCTGCTTCTGCCCGTTCGAGAGATAATGCCGGCACACCGCCTCGGCATTTTCGGCAAGCTGGCGCGAGAGATCGGCGGCGGAGCTTGTCATGTCGACCTCCATCATGCTTGGACGAAATCAGGGGCCCGCCATGCCTGACGGGCCCCTGGGTCGGGAACCTTGGGGAAGGCCCCGTGCTGCTCGAAGGTCACTCGGCGGCTGTTTTGGCGAAGGCGTAACCGGCGACGGGATCATCGTCCTCCATCCGGTCGGAGTCTCCGATAGCCGGTTCGCCGCCGTCTTCCGCCGATTGTGCTTCGCCGGTGTCGGGATCGTCGTCCGAAGGTCCTCCATCGGCGTCGTCGATCAACTTGATCTCAGGCGCGTCCTCTTCCGGCAGGGGTGGCGTGCGCAGCGGGTCCGGCAGCCAGCCGGTGCCGGAGAGCAGGTCCTCGGCGGCGGTCACCATCTCGGCCTTTTTCAGCCCTGCGATCCGGTCAGCGGCGTCCTCGCCCTTCGCCTCGCGCACGGCCTCGAGGATGCGGGCCTTGGTCACGCGACCGAGATAGCTGTCGCCTGTCACCGTCCAGCCCGCCTTGGCCATGTCGAGCCCGACGGTCCCAGCCAGCACATCCGCATGCGCGATGGCGCGCGGTCGGCGCTGGTAGGGGTCGCGGACGGCATTGACGGTCATCGCCACGCAATGGGCGAAGAGCGCCTCGCGGCTGCAGCTGTCGAACTCGGTCAGCGCCTGCCAGAGGTCCTCGGGTGCCTTCGGCAGGTTGCCCGCCCAGGTCTCGTGACGCTGGTCGATGGCCTGCGCATAGGCCGTATCACCGAGGCCCGGCACCTGCGATCCGAAGGCGGCGGTCCGCGGTTCGATCTCGACGCAGCTGTCGACGGCGTAGCGATAGAAGAGCCGCAGGACCATCGCGTGCAGGGCCGCGAGGAAGGCGACCTGCGGGTCCTGGGCCAGCGCGTTGCGCAATGCCAGGGTACGGTGGGCTGTCAGTTCCATGACGAGACGGTCGGAGAGCGGTTTCAGGCCGTCGTCCTCTTCCTCGTCGTCAGGGGCGGATGTGGCGGTCTCGTCGATATCCGCGACCGGTACCGGAGCGGATGCGACCTCGCCCACATCTTCCACTTCCTCGACCGGTTCATCCTCCGCTCGCACGTAGCCCCGTTCGACCCGCAGCCGCCCGGAGCTGTCGATGCTGACAAAGGTTCCTGCCTGCGTGAGGTCGTCGGCCTCGTACCGGATCGGACGCGCCTCGAATGCCTCCATCGCCTCCTCGATCTCGCCCAGCCGGGCATCGATGTCGTCGGGCAACTCGTCGGCCTCCGCATGCTCGGCCTCGAGCGCGTCGTATTCGGCCTTCAGCGCCTGGTAGCGGGCAGCCTCCTCGTCGCTCATCGGCACCGCCTCACCATGAACGCGACGCATCCCGAAGGTATGGCCATAGGGGAACTCGGTATCGACCTCGACCCATTTCCAGCCCTCGGCCCGCACCGCCTCGGCCTCTTCGGCCAGTTTCTCGCGCACCATGACGTCGAGAAGGGCCGCATCCTGCAGCCAGCCGCCATCGTCCTGCTGGAACAGGTCGCGCAGGATCTCGCCGCCGGCCTCGATATAATCGTCGAGCCCGACGAACTGCGGCCGCTTGTCCGAGGCCCGCACCGCACCTTCGGTCAGCATGCGGCGGATCTCGTAGGGCTGCCGGGAGTAATGTCGTTGCAGGGCCTCCCAAACCTGCTCCTGCCGTGTGTGATCCGGATTGACCGTGAAGGCCATGAGCTGGTCGAGCGTCATTTCCTCCTCGGCATAGGCATCGAGCAGCGAGGGCGCCACGGCGGCGAGCTTTAGCCGCTGTTTGACCACGCTGGCCGAAACGAAGAAGGCCGCGGCGATCTCCTCCTCGGTCCGGCCTTTCTCGCGCATCGCCTGGAAGGCGCGGAACTGGTCGAGCGGGTGCAGCGGCGCGCGCTGGACGTTCTCGGCGAGGCTGTCTTCTTCGGCGAGCCCATCGGTGCGCACGATGCAGGGGACCAGCGCGGTCTTGTTCATGCGCTTCTGCTTCACGAGTAGTTCCAGCGCACGAAACCGCCGCCCGCCGGCGGGGATCGTGTACATGCCGGTCTCGGCACCGCTGTCGTCCAGCACGGGCCGCACGGTGATGGAGCTGAGCAGCGTCCGCCGCGCGATGTCCTCGGCCAGCTCCTCGATCGACACGCCTGCCTTGACGTGGCGCACGTTCGACTGGCTGAGCATCAGCTTGTTGAGGGGGATGTCGCGCGAGGCGCTGAGGGTGATTTTCTGTTGCTTGGTCATCGGGATTACTCCGCGACAGGCCAGCCGGGAGCCTCTCTCCCGACCTCCAAACCCGTCACGGAAAACCCGGCCCGACTCTCACTCTAGGGGGCGACGACGACATAACACCGCTGCCACAACAGGTTGTCATCGCATCATTTCTGGAGCCCTGCTTCAGCCTATGCCGGTAGCGTTCTTGTCGAACGTGTGCTTTGTGTTGAACCGTACGGAAGCAGAACTTCGTCTAGGTGCATAATGAAAACGAAAATTGCTTGGTTGAGCTCGACTGTGGGAAGGAACCTGTTTGGAATTTCCTTGTTCATCCTTTTTATTCTGGGTGTGGGGCTGTCCGTAATAGTATTTTACTACGCATTTACCCAATCAGAAGAAGCGATCGGGGGAGGTGCGTGGGGTGACTTTATTGGCGGCACACTCAATCCCATACTGACATTTCTGACCTTTACTGGCGTCCTGCTTTCCATTTTCCTCCAGAGGCTAGAGCTTGGCTTGTCTAGGAGTGAACTGGAACGATCGGCGAACGCCTTAGAGAAACAGATTACTTCAATTGAGAAGCAAAATTTTGAAGCGGCGTTTTTCCAAATGCTGAACACGTTCAACACAATCGTCGAATCTATAGACCTGTACAACAAAGACAACGGAATGGAGACCAGCGGCCGTGATTGCTTTCGAGTGTTTTATACTCGGCTGAATAAGATTTACCGGGATAACAAGGAGAAGGGCTCCAAGAAGCACGCCGCAGAAGCGATATTGCGTCTCTCATATTTCAATTTCTGGAAACAACATCAATTAGAGCTTGGCCACTACTATCGCTTCCTATTCAACGTATTTCGGTTTTTGGATGAGAGTCCCGCCAGCGAAGAATATCATGCAAAACTTCTCAGGGCACAGCTTTCCGATCAAGAACTCCTCCTGTTATTCTACAATTGCCTGTCTCAACATGGGCAAAAATTTTCTGATTATGCCATCAAGTACAAGTTGTTTGATAACTTACCGACTATTCGATTGCTCGAAGATGGGCACACTCACTTGATCGACCAAGAGGCATTCGGAGACAATCCGATGTACAACTCCAAGAATATTGGATCGTCGTTCTAAATGCCTCAAACGTTGTGCCTGGCTGGCAATAGATTGGTCAATATGCCCAAGCAGAGATATTGGTGGCGGCATCAGCGTGAACCGCCACTCTAGAGAGCGCTAGATCGCCCGCTCAAAGAGCGATTTCGCCTTCCCCTCCATTACCAACCGCGCATCCTGCTGCGGCTTCGAGCGAGCCACCGCGGTGATCCCCTGCACGAAGTCAAAGACGCTCTCAGGCGGGCGGCCTTCCTCGGCCAGAACCGTCTCGACGATCCGCCCCGTCTCCGCCTTCGAGAACCCGCGCTTGCGCAGGAAATCCTGTCGGTCGTCGTCCGACCGTGCGACGATCTTTTCACGTGCCGCACGAATGCCGTCGATGAAGGGCGCGGGCGAGGACTCGGCGAAGCGGCTCAGCGCTGGGGCGGCCTCGTGGGCAAAGCGGGAGGCCGCGTATTTCGAGTGCCGGATCGTGATCTCCTGGAAATCCTCGACGCCCCAGAGGTTGCGGTTCTGGCAGACCGCCCGCAGGTAGAAGCTGGCGATGCCGAGAGTCTTGGCTCCCACCTCGGAATTCCAGCAATAGAATCCCCGAAAATAGAGATCGGGCGAGCCGTCGGGCAGCAGCCCCGCCTCGATCGGGTTTAGGTCATCGACGAGGAACAGGAAGACGTCGCGGTCCGACGCGTAGAGCGTCGTCGTCTCCTTCGTCACGTCCACGCGCGGGTTGTAGATGCCGGTCGACCAGTCGAGCACGCCCGGCACCTTCCAGCGCGTGTCGCCCGTGCCGTTGCCCGCGATGCGCTGAACGGCGGAAACCAGTTCGTGGTCGTAGATGCGGCCATAATCGGGCCCTGTCACGGCGCGCAGCTCCGTACGGCCATCCGCAACTTCCATCGTCTTGATCTGCTCAGCCCGGTGGTTGGTCAACCCGTACTGCAGGTTGATCCCCGCGAGCGGGGCGGGAAGTTGCCGCAGATAGGCCGCGGGTGCACCGACGAGGCTCGAGAGCTGGCCGAAGGACCAATGCGTCGGTGCGATGGGTTCATCCGCACCCGGCAAGACCAGCCCCAACTTCTCGGGGTTGTCCCGATGCGCCTCGACCCGGATCGCCGTGCTTTCCACCGTGCGCGTCCGGCTCCGCTCCGCCCGGCCTTTGACCGAGGCGATTAGATCGTCGAGCGACAGATACCGCTCGTCATCCGGCCGCGAGAACCACTCGGACGACACCCGGTCCACATTCGCACCGCGCGACACATCCACCTTGTAGCCGCCGCTCATGTCACGCCCGGCATCGGTAATTTCGGTATTCATTGGGAAACCTCCGCGACGGGCGCCGGAGGCCTCTCCTCCAGCCTTCAACCCGTCACGGCACCCCTTCCAGTCTCTTGCTCTCTCCCTTGGCTGACGGCAGCTTCCCGCGCCTCAATGACACCCGCGTTGCGCGATTCGGGTGGCCTATGGCACACTGCATTGAGGCAATGGCCTTCGGGCCGTGCCACAGCTCAGGGCCCCGAAATGGTGAGAAATCGCATAGAACAGCGCAGTATCTCCGGTTCCCGGGTCGCCGATTTGCGCGACGCTAGAGCAGCCATCTATACGCCAAGCTACGAATGTGTGCGCTCACCCCACCTTCAACCCTCTATTATGCATAGGCTTTTTCCTTCGTACGCGCGCCACCATCTGGCAGGCTGGCGACTATGGAATGGGACCACAAACATAGGCTGGGGGCTGACGCGTCAACAGACGCCCAAATCTCATCTCGGGGTAGCGGAGCGACTGCGAACAAAATCGCCCGCCTCACTTCTGCTGGCGATGATCCGCGGCTGGTCAACCTTGTTCGCTTGTTGGCGCGGCAGGCGGCGAGAGATTTCATTGAGACAGAGAACAGGCGGCATGCACGGGATCGCCTCCGCGATTAAGGGGGCTATCGCATGAAAGCAGCGCTTTACGCTCGGTATTCATCTGACAACCAACGTGATGCTTCGATTGAGGACCAGCTCCGCATCTGTCGTGCACGCGCGGAGCGAGAAGGCTGGACGATCATCGACAGCTACACGGATCGCGCGATTTCCGGAGCGTCCTTGCTTCGGCCCGGCGTTCAGGAGTTGATCTCGGATGCGCTGAAGGGGCGTTTCGACGTGATCCTCGCGGAGTCGCTGGATCGTCTCTCCCGGGACCAGGAGGACATCGCGGGGCTCTACAAGCGGATGCGCTTTGCAGGCGTGAGTATCGTGACGCTGTCCGAAGGTGAGGTCAGCGAATTGCACATCGGTCTCAAAGGAACGATGGGAGCACTCTTTCTAAAGGATTTGGCTGACAAGACCCGGCGCGGTCTTCGCGGGCGCGTCGAGAAGGGTCGCTCCGGTGGTGGGCTTTGTTATGGGTATGACGTCATTCGCACGGCCGATCCGGACGATCGGGGCGAGCGGGAGATCAACCCAGCCGAAGCAAACGTCGTTCGGCGCATCTTCCGGGATTACTTGTCCGGACAATCATCGCGGACGATCGCAATGACTTTGAACCGGGAGGGCATTTCGGGACCGCAGGGCAAGGAGTGGGGGCCATCCACGATTCACGGCAATCCGAAACGAGGGACGGGCATTCTCAACAATGAACTCTACATTGGGCGGCTGGTCTGGAACCGCCTGCGATACATGAAGGATCCAGACACCGGTAAGCGCGTCTCTCGCCCGAACCCGGAAAGTGAGTGGGTTGTCCAGGAGGTCCCGGACCTGCGGATTGTGGACCAAGATCTCTGGGACGCAGTGAAGAAAAGGCAAAAGAGCCTTTCGTTTGATACGACGCCGACAGGCAGCAATCCGATGAACGATAGACGACGGCCGAAGCACCTTTTCGCCGGCCTTATCAAGTGCGGTTGCTGTGGTGGTGGGTACTCCCTGATCTCGAAAGACCTGATTGGCTGCGCAGCGTCGCGGAACAAGGGCACATGCGATAACCGTCTGAACATCCGTCGGGATGCCTTGGAGGCGTCGATATTGAATGGCCTTCGGAAGCATCTCATGTCGCCAGAGCTCTTCAATGAATTCAGTGCCGAGTTCACGCGCGAGGTAAATCGGCTCCGGATCGAGCGCGGAGCCGACCTGGCCGGCTGGAAGAGCGAACTTAAGAAGGTTGACCGAGAGCTCGACAAGATGGTCGACGCCATTCTTCAAGGCTTTCCGCCGTCGAAACTTAAAAACAAGGCCGAGAAGCTGGAGGCGAGAAAGGCGGAGTTGGCTGAGCTTCTGGACAATGCCGACGAGCCGCCGCCGTTGCTGCACCCGAACATGGCCCGGATGTATCAAGATCGGATCGCGAAGCTCTGCGAGAACCTGCAATCCGAGGAAGATCGTGGCGCCGCCGTCGACGTGCTTAGGTCACTAGTCGATGAGATCACCCTGGTGCCCGAGAACGGCGAACTCTCCATCGTGCTTCGCGGCGATTTGGGTGCGATCCTGCGCTTTGCGGCTGGAAAGCAAAACCCCGACTTCCTTTCGGAGGCCGAGGCTTTGGACAACCTGCTTTCGCAGAAATCGTTGGTTGCGGGAGGGCGCAGCAGACGATCCCGGCGGGCGGGAGGCCCAAACGCAAAAACCTCCGCGGCAGGACCGGCGGAGGCATCGCAAGTATCGTTGGTTGCGGGGGTAGGATTTGAACCTACGACCTTCAGGTTATGAGCCTGACGAGCTACCGGGCTGCTCCACCCCGCG
>NZ_JAHXRQ010000048.1 GCF_019392335.1 Mameliella sp. CS4 | reverse complement strand
GTTCCGTGTGGCCGGTCGCCTGGTCGATCCAGGTCACCAGCCGGTCGGTCCGCCCGGTGGCGTCATAGGCATGGCGCAGGTCCAGCGTCGCCTGCACCCCCGCCGTAAAGGGATCTTCGCCGCCCAGGCCCGCGAATTGCGGACGCGGGGCGATCAGGCGCGCCACATGGCCCATGTCCGCGTGTCGCAGCGGGTCCGGCACGACCAGGTACAGCCCGTGACGATCATGCTCGCCCGTTTCTATCAATCCCTCAATGCTGGCCAGCATGCACAATTGCGCCACCGCCGCCACCCGTGGCTCCAGCGCGCCCACCCACATGGCCAGCGCGGCTCCCATCGACATGCCCAGAGTGGCGACGCGTTGTAGCTGGACCAGTTCGTCGTGCGATAGCGGGCGGGCGCTGGCTTTCTCATGCAGCCCTGGTAACCGCATGGTTTCGCAAAAATGAATCCTCTATCGTCAGCGATGTGCAACAACGCCGATTGCCTGTGCCCGACGGCCCCGGCCTTGGCGTCACGCTGGACAGCGTCGCCCTGAACCGCCTTCACCAGGTCTACCCGGACGCCGGCATCACCGAGTGCGATGATGCCTTGGAAATCCGCAAGCACTGGCCGAACTGGCAGTTCGGGCGACCGAAGTTCGGAGACAGGACCGGCTGCCGCCTGCATGATGCCCTGTCGCATTGCACCATCGCATTGCCCCGGCCCTTATATCCGGGACGGGAGACCTGGACCCGTCGTGGGATCGCGCCCCGTGCCGCCGTCCGTGCATCGCGAACAGAATTGGCCCCTCCCACGACTTCCACGCCTCGGCATTGATCTGCGTCATTGAGGAACGCAGCAACCGGCGCCACGCTCCCGCCCGGGAGGATCACAATGGCACAGGATAGCGAAGCCGCGACGACGACCGTCTTTGACCCCGTGGCCGCGACGCGCGCCAGCGCGGATCTCTGGCGCGATGCCCGGACCTTGATCGATGGCCTGGACGGCAAATTCAATATCGCTCACGAGGCGCTCGACCGGCATGTGAACCAAGGACACGGCGATCAGATCGCGCTGCGCTGGTCCGGCAAGGACGGATCGCAACAGGACATCACCTACGGCGACCTGCGGGACATGTCGGCGCGTTTTGCCAATGTCCTTGCGGCCCACGGGCTGCACCCCGGCGACAGCCTGTTTTCCCTGGCTGGCCGCGTTCCCGAACTCTACGCCGGCGCGCTGGGGACACTGCGGGCCGGCATGGTGTTCACCCCGCTCTTTTCCGCCTTCGGGCCGGACCCGATCCGCACCCGGATGGAGATCGGGCAAGCCAATGTTCTGCTGACCACCGCCTCGATCTACCGGCGCAAGATCGCGCCTTGGCGAGACCAGATCCCCAGCCTGAAACTGGTCCTGATCCTCGGCGACGACGCGCCCGAGGGCTGCGTGGCGCTTGGCCCCGAACTGGCCGCGGCCTCGCCCGATTTTGCCCCGGTCCCGATGGAGTCCGAGGACCCGGCGCTGATCCATTTCACTTCCGGCACCACCGGCAAACCCAAGGGGGCTGTCCATGTCCAGAACGCGGTTGTCTACCACGCCTTTTCCGGGCGCGAGGCGCTGGGCCTGACACCCGGCGCGGTCTACTGGTGCACCGCCGATCCCGGCTGGGTCACGGGCACGTCATACGGCATCCTCTCGCCCCTGGTGAACCGGGTCACGATGATCGTGGACGAGGCGGAATTCGACCTCGACCGCTGGTATGGAACCGTCGAGCGCGAGAAGGTCCAGATCTGGTATTCCGCGCCCACGGCCATCCGCATGATGATGCGCGCCGGGGCCGAGGCGGCGGCGCCTTATGACTTCTCCTCGCTGACATTCCTCGCCAGCGTGGGGGAGCCCCTCAACCCCGAGGCGGTGGTCTGGTCGGCAAAGGTTTTCGGCCAGCCCTTCCACGACAACTGGTGGCAGACCGAGACGGGTGGCATCATGATCGCCAACCGCCCCGGCATGGAGGTCCGCCCCGGCTCCATGGGCAAACCGCTGCCGGGTGTCGAGGCGGCCATCGTCGAAAAGGGCGAGGACGGGCTTCGCGAATGCGCCCCGCGCGAGATCGGCGAACTGGCCCTGCGGCCCGGCTGGCCGTCGATGATGCGGGCCTACCTGAACGAGGAGGCGCGCTATCAAAAGGCCTTTGCCGATGGCTGGTACCTGTCCGGCGACCTCGCCTTGCGCGACGAGGACGGTTATTTCTGGTTCGTCGGACGGGCCGATGACCTGATCAAGTCCTCGGGGCATCTGATCGGCCCGTTCGAGGTGGAATCGGCCCTGATCGAACATGAAGCCGTGGCCGAGGCCGGGGTGATCGGCGTCCCCGACGAGACCGCCGGGGAAGTGGTGAAGGCCTATGTCACCCTCAACCCCGGCTTCAGGCCTTCCGACGAGCTGGAGCGCGAGTTGCGCGGCCACGCCCGCAAGACGCTGGGCGCCGCCGTGGCCCCGCGCGAGGTCGTCTTTCGCAATACCCTGCCCAAGACCCGCTCGGGCAAGATCATGCGCCGCCTTCTCAAAGCCCGGGAACTGGGCCTGCCAGAGGGGGACATTTCGACCCTGGAGACCGACGAGACATGACTGCCGCAGCCAAGCCCCGCCTCGACCGCGACCATGTTCTGACATTGCTCGGGCACATGATCCGCGTGCGCCGGTTCGAAGAAACCTGCGCCGAGCTATACACCAAGCAGAAGATCCGTGGTTTCCTGCATCTCTACGATGGCGAGGAGGCGATCGCCGCCGGTATCATCCCCTGCCTGGCCGAAGGGGATCGCATCGTGGCGACCTACCGCGAGCACGGCCATGCGCTTGTGCGCGGAGTGCCCATGAACAAGGTCATGGCCGAGATGTACGGCAAGGCCGACGGATGTTCAGGCGGGCGCGGCGGCTCGATGCATCTCTTTGACTCAGCGACGAATTTCTACGGCGGCAATGCCATCGTCGGCGGTGGCCTGCCGCTGGCGGCGGGGCTGGCGCTGGCCGATCGTCTGACCGGTGCGCCCAACGTGTCCGCCTGTTTCTTTGGCGAGGGCGCCGTGGCCGAAGGCGAGTTTCACGAAACGATGAACCTGGCCGAACTCTGGGATCTGCCGGTGCTTTTCGTCTGCGAGAATAACGGCTACGCGATGGGCTCCGCCCTTGCCCGGACCGAGGCGCAGGGCGACATTGCGCGCAAGGCCGAAGGCTTCGGAATGGAGGCGCTGGTCGTCGACGGCATGAACGTGGTCGAGGTCGAGGCCGCCGCGCGGACCGCCCTGGCCAAGATCCGCGAGACGGGTCGTCCCATGCTGCTGGAATGCCGCACCTACAGGTTCCGGGCGCATTCCATGTTCGACGCCCAGCTCTACCGCGACAAGGCCGAGGTCGCCGAATGGCGCGAGAAGGGCCCGATCGTGCGGTTCCAGGGATGGTTGCTGGAGAACGGGCTGATCCATCAGGACGACGTGACCGAGATCGAGAAGACGGTCGATACCGAAATCGCCGAGGCCGTCGCCTTCGCCGAGGCGGCGGAGTGGGAGCCTGTCGAAACCCTGGATACGCATGTCCTGGGGCCGCAGCCCGATCCGCCGACCGCACCGGCCCCGACGGGCCGGATGATCGACACCACCTACCGCGAAGCCATGCGCGAGGCCCTGCGCGAGGCGATGGCACGGGATGAGCGGGTCTTTCTGATGGGCGAGGACGTGGGCGCCTACGGCGGCTGCTACGCGGTCTCCAAGGGCCTGATGGAAGAGATCGGAGAAGAGAGGATCCGCGACACGCCCCTGTCCGAATCCGGGTTCACCGGGGCCGGAATCGGCGCGGCGGCGGCGGGCATGCGCCCCATCGTCGAACTGATGACCGTCAATTTCTCGCTGCTGGCGCTCGACCAGATCCTGAACACCGCTGCCACCATGCGCCACATGTCCGGCGGGCAGTTCGGCGTGCCGCTGGTCATCCGCATGGCGACGGGCGCGGGCAAACAGCTTGCCGCCCAGCATTCGCATTCTCTCGAAGGCTGGTATGCCCATATCCCCGGGCTCAAGGTTCTCGCGCCGGCGACGCTGGAGGACGCGCGGGGGATGCTCTGGACCGCGCTGGAGGATCCGGACCCCGTGCTGATCTTCGAGAATGTCATGCTCTACAACCGGGCGGGCCAGATTGACGAGGCGGCCGGCGCGGTCGACATCTCGCGCGCGGCGGTGCGCCGCGAAGGCACCGACATCAGCCTGATCACTTATGGCGGATCTCTGTTCAAGACGCTGGAGGCCGCCGAAGACCTGGCGGCGCAGGGGATCTCCGCCGAGGTCATCGACCTGCGCGTGCTCCGCCCGCTGGACGACGCCACCATCATGACCTCTGTCGGCAAGACCCGCCGGGCGCTGATCGTCGATGAAGGCTGGCGCACAGGTTCACTGGCGGCAGAGGTCTCGGCGCGGATCATGGAACAGGCTTTCTGGTCGCTGGATGCGCCGGTGGGCCGTGTCTGTTCAGCCGAGGTGCCGATCCCCTACCCGAAACACCTGGAGGCGGCGGCGATCCCGCAGGCCGACCGTATCGTGGCCGCCGTGAAATCGGCACTGGGGCGCTGAGATGGGCGTTTTCACCATGCCGTCATTGGGCTCGGACATGGAGTCGGGCCGCCTCGTGGAATGGCTCGTCGCCCCCGGCGACAGGGTGAACCGGGGCGATGTGATCGCCGTGGTGGAAACCCAGAAGGGCGCCATCGAGATCGAGAGTTTCGACGCGGGCATCGTGCACGAACTGACCGCGCCGATGAACGAGGATCTGCCGGTGGGCACGCCGCTGGCCGTGATCCTGGCCGAGGGCGAGGAACCACCCGCCGGCCCGACGGCACCCACGGCCACGGCAGAACCAGCCCCGGAGACCGAGCCAGTTGCCGAACCGGAGCGCCCAGCACCAGCCGTCCCTGTCGCAGCTTCGCCGCCGGCGCAACCGGATGCCATCCGCCCCGCCTCTCCCGCCGCGCGCAAACGGGCCGGGGAACTGGGCGTCGACCTTACCGGCGTGAGCGGAACCGGCCCCGGCGGCGCCATCGTTCTGGCGGATGTGGAGCGGGCGGCGCCCACCGCCCCGCGGCCTGCGCCCAACCCGGTCGAGGAAATGCGCAAGGCCATCGCCGCGGCCATGACGCGCGCCAAGCGCACGATCCCGCATTACTACCTCTCCGAGACGCTCGACGTCGATCCGGCCATGCGCTTTCTCGAAGAGCGCAACGCTGACAAGCCGCCGACCGAACGGGTTCTTCTGGGGGCGCTTTTCGTGCGGGCCACCGTGCTCGCCGCCGCGAAGGTCAAGGAAATGAACGGGCATTACACCGAGGAATCCGGCTTTGCCCCGTCGAAAGAGGTCAACCCCGGCGTGGCCATCGCGCTGCGCGGTGGCGGCCTTGTCGCCCCGGCGCTGGCGGACGCGGTGAATATGACGCTCGACGAGACCATGAGCGGCATGCGCGACCTGGTCAGCCGGGCCCGCGCGGGCCGGTTGAGAGCCTCGGAAATGACCCGGGGCACGATCACTATTTCCAGCCTCGGCGAAACCGGAGCAGAAGCGATGACCGGCGTCATATTCCCGCCCCAGGTCGCCCTGGTGGGGCTGGGCGCGCCGCACCTGCGCCCCTGGATCGTCGACGGCGCCATCGTGCCGCGCCATGTGGTGACCCTGACGCTTTCGGCGGATCACAGGGTCAGCGATGGCCGCCGCGCCGCGCGCTTCATCAGTGAATTCGAAACCGCCCTGAAGACCCCGGAGGCCCTATGACCCCTGAAGACCTGCGCCGCCTTTTCCTTGAGGAACTCTCGCGGATCGCGCCTGACATCGACCCGGCCACGGTCGCAGACGACGATCACATCCAGGACGATCTGGAACTGGATTCCATGGATGTTCTGAATCTCGTTTCGGCACTGCACGAAAAGCTGGGCGTCGATATTCCCGAGGCAGATTACCCGCAGATCGCCACGCCGCGGCTGGCGGCGGCCTATCTTGCGGCGAGAACCGGAGAGGCGTGACCCGGCGTCAAACCCGGTTTGATCTCGGTCAAAATAGCATAGGCCACGAGATGTTACCGTATTCATCGGGAGGAATATGGAAAGCAGCCCGACAGGGTGGACCGACGGGAGGCCGGTCCCTGCGCCCTTGGGGTTTGTCCATGTGATTTCCCGCATACATCCTGGGAGGAATTTGAACATGCAGACTATTCGCAAGTTTGCCGCAGCCAGCATGCTGGCCGCGCTGTCGGCCGGCAGCACAGCACAGGCCGACGGGACCGTCGAAGTATTGCACTGGTGGACATCCGGCGGCGAAGCCAAGGCCGTCGGCACCCTGAAAGAAGCCTTCGAGGCGCAGGGCGGCACATGGAACGACTCGCCCATCGCCGGCGGCGGCGGCGATGCGGCCATGACCGCGCTGCGCGCGCGTGTCGTGGCAGGCAACCCGCCAACCGCCGTCCAGCTCAAGGGGCCGGGCATCCAGGAATGGGCACAGCAAGGCGCGCTGAACGACGTGCAGGCCGTGGCCGACGCCGAGGACTGGGACGCGGTGCTGCCGCCGGTGTTGGCAGAGATCATGAAGTATGACGGCGATTACGTCGCCGCCCCGGTCAACATCCACCGCGTCGACTGGATGTGGGCGAATCCCGAGGCGCTGGCCAAGGCCGGGATCTCCGAGATGCCGACAACCTGGGACGAGTTCAACGCCGCCGCGGACAAGCTGATGGCGGCGGGCATTACGCCGTTGGCCCACGGCGGCCAGCCCTGGCAGGACGCCACCCTCTTCGAGGACGTTGTGCTGGGCGTGGGCGGCGCGGATTTCTACCGGGCCGCGCTGGTCGACCTCGACCAGGAGGCGCTGACCTCCGACACCATGGTGGCCGCCTTCGACCAGTTGCGCAAGCTGCGCGGCTACGTCGATCCCAACTTCCCCGGTCGCGACTGGAACCTTGCCACCGCGATGGTCATGCGGGGCGAGGCCGCTTTCCAGATCATGGGCGACTGGGCCAAGGGGGAATTCCTGGCCGCCGGCAAGGTGCCGGGTGAGGATTTCCTCTGCGCACCGACACCCGGCGCGGGCTTTGTCCTGAACTCGGACAGCTTCACCTTCTTCAAGGTCTCGGGTGACGACAATCTCAAGGGGCAGCAGGTGCTGGCCAGCCTGATCATGTCGCCGGACTTCCAGAAGACCTTCAACCTTGCCAAGGGCTCGATCCCCGCGCGCACGGATGTGCCGCTGGACGATTTCGACGTCTGTGCCAAGAAATCGCACGCGGATCTTCTGGCCGCGATCGAGAACGACTCGCTGGTTCCCTCGATGGCGCATGAAATGGCCATCCCGCGCTCGGTTCGCGGCGAATTCCTTGACCTCGTGACGGAGTTCTTCAACTCCGAGATGAGTTCCGAGGACGCGGTGCAGCGGCTCTCCGAAGCCGTCGCGCGCGCCATGTAAGATCCTGGGGAACCGGGGCTGCCCCGGTCCCCTGCCCTATCAAATGAGCGACTCCGCCCCCTTCACCCTGCGCGCCGGCCGCTGGCTGGAACGGCGACTGCCACAGATCGTGGTGTCGCCCCTCTTCGCGCTGAGCCTCTTTTTCGTCTACGGGTTCATCCTCTGGACGGCCTATATCTCGATGACCCCCTCGGGGATCATGCCGGTCTATGATTTCATCGGACTGGACCAGTATGCGCGCCTCTGGGCGACGCCGCGCTGGTACGTGGCGATCAAGAACCTCTTCCTGTTTTCCGCCCTCTTCATCGGCATCGCGATGGTGATGGGCATCTTCCTTGCCATCCTGCTGGATCAACGGGTCCGGGCCGAGGGGCTGATCCGGACGATCTACCTCTACCCGATGGCGCTCAGCTTCATCGTGACGGGGACGGTCTGGAAATGGATCCTGAACCCCGGCCTCGGGATCGAACGGTTCATGCGCGAAGCGGGGTGGGAGAATTTCACCTTCGACTGGCTGGTGAACTCGGATTACGCGATCTACACGCTGGTCATCGCGGCGGTCTGGCAAAGCTCGGGCTACGCGATGGCGCTCTTCCTCGCCGGGCTGCGCTCGGTCGATGACGAGATCCTGAAGGCGGCGGCCGTGGATGGCGCAAGCCCGTGGAAGACCTATACCAGCATCGTCCTGCCGATCCTGCGCCCGGTGTTCCTGTCCACGGTGATCATCCTGGCCCACCTGGCGATCAAGAGTTTCGATCTCGTCATCGCGCTGACCGGAGGCGGGCCGGGTTATGCCACCGACATGCCCGCGACCTTCATGTATTCCTTCGCCTTCCAGCGCAGCGAACTGGGCGTCGCGGCGGCCAGTGCCACGATGATGCTGATGACGATCGTGGCGATCATCGTGCCTTATCTCTATTCCGAACTGAGAAAGACAGGCCAATGAGGCAACGCAACATCAGCAGCATCGTGCGGCCCAAGGGATGGCATACCACGGCGATGCGCGCGCTGCTGTTTCTCGTGCTGGGCCTGTTTTGCCTCTATTACCTGATCCCGCTGATCATCATGGTCTCGACCTCGCTCAAGTCGCTGGCCGAGATCCGCGAGGGCACCCTGTTGAGCCTGCCGCGCCAGATCACCTTCGAGGCCTGGGCCAAGGCCTGGAATTCCGCCTGCGTGGGCGTGCGCTGCAACGGTCTGAAACCCTACATGTGGAACTCGGTGGCGATGGCGGTGCCGGCGGTGCTGCTGTCGACGATGCTGGGCGCCATCAACGGCTATGCGCTCACGAAATGGCGCTTTCCCGGGGCGGACTGGATCTTTGCGCTGATCCTCTTCGGGGCCTTCATTCCCTTCCAGGTGGTCCTGTTGCCGATGGCGCGGACGCTGGGACAGCTCGGGCTGGCCGGGTCGGTTTACGGGCTGATCCTCGTTCACACGGTCTACGGTCTGGCCTTCACGACGCTGTTCTTCCGCAATTTCTTTGTCAGCGTGTCGGACGGCATCATCCAGGCGGCCAAGGTCGACGGGGCCGGGTTCTTTCGCATCTTCTTCCAGATCGTCCTGCCCATGTCGATCCCGGCCATTGTCGTGACCGTGATCTGGCAGTTCACCCAGATCTGGAACGACTTCCTCTTTGGCGTCGCCTTCACGGTGGGCGACAGCAACCCGGTGACGGTTGCCCTGAACAACGTTGTCAACACCTCGACGGGGGTCAAGGAATACAATGTAGACATGGCCGCGGCCATCATCGCGGCCCTGCCCACCATGCTCGTCTACGTCGTGGCGGGCGCCTATTTTGTACGCGGCCTCTCGGCCGGCGCAGTGAAAGGATAAGCATGGCTTCGGGAATCCAGTTGCGCGATGTCCGCAAGACCTTTGGCGCGACCGAGGTCATCAAGGGCATCAACCTTGAAATCGAACCCGGCGAGTTCGTGGTCCTGGTCGGCCCCTCCGGTTGCGGCAAGTCCACCCTGTTGAACCTGATCGCGGGGCTGGAGACGCTGTCAGGCGGGGACATCCTGATCGGCGACGAGACCGTCGGGAACGTCCCGCCACGCGACCGCAACATCGCCATGGTCTTCCAGTCCTACGCGCTCTACCCGACCAAGACGGTGCGCGACAACATCACCTTCGGGATGCAGACCCGCCGCATCCCGAAAGCCGATCAGGATGCGGCGGTGGAGGAGTTCAGCCACCTGCTGCAGATCGATCACCTCCTGGATCGCAAGCCCGGCCAGCTCAGCGGCGGCCAGCGCCAGCGGGTCGCGATGGGCCGGGCACTGGTGCGCAAGCCAGAGGTCTTTCTCTTCGACGAACCGCTGTCGAACCTCGATGCCAAGCTGCGGATCGAGATGCGGACCGAGATCAAGCGCCTGCATCAGAGGCTCGGCAAGACCGTGGTCTATGTCACCCATGACCAGATCGAAGCCATGACGCTTGCCTCGCGCATCGCGGTGATGGACAATGGCCACATCCGCCAGTTCGGCCCGCCCGGCGAAATCTACGAAGACCCGGTGGACCTTTTCGTGGCCGGGTTCATGGGCTCTCCGCCGATGAACATGTTGCCGGGACAGATCCGGCAGGGATCCGGCGGGCTCTGCGTTGCCGTCGGCTCCGGGGACACGGCTCTGGAATTTCCCCTGCCGAAGACCGGTATCGACGCCACAACGCTGTCAGAGGGCAGGTCCGTCGTTCTTGGCCTGCGGCCCGAAACCATCTTTGCGGCGGGCACGGAACTACCGGGGGCAGAGCGTTTTGTATTCGAACGCCCGGTCGACGTGGTCGAACCCACCGGGCCCGACACGATGATCGTCTTCGAGATCGGCGGCAAGGAACTGATCGCCCGGGTCCGGCCAGAGGATGCCCGCCCGGTCGGCACGCCCTTCAGCTTCGAAGTGGACATGACCAAGGCCAAGCTTTTCGACGCGGAAACCGGCTTCGCCGTCTGAACGTTTCGCCAAAGGAGCGCCGGATCGGCGCTTGTCAGCCACCGCAGCCTACCCATCACTGGCGCAATGGAACCACGGCGTAAAACCATGCAATCACCTGTTCAGGAGGTGGCGACCCGGCAGGATTCGAACCTGCAACCTGCCCCTTAGGAGGGGCTTTGTTTCGCAAAGCGCGTGAAGCCCGGACTTCCCCTTTCCCCGGACGGACTTATCCTACGAGCTCTGTGACGGGTATGCCGAGCGCGGTGTAGCGGTTGAGCACGGCGGCGCGGATCTGAAGTTCTGCAGCCTGGCGACCGAAATCGCGTGCCATGAGGCTCTGCCGCAGCAGCTTCACGCAGTGCATCCACTGACCGGCAGGGTCATGCGAAGCATGATCCCGAGAGGTTTCGTCTCGGCGCGGCTTCGGCGGTGATAGCCGCTCCAGTTTCGCCAGATCGCGCGACCGAGATATTTCGAAGATCGCAGGGCCTCGTTCCGGGCGATGGCGCCCGCGGTCGAAGGCTTCCAAGGCCTGGCGTTCTTGCGCGGCGGTATTACAGCGTGGGCGCCGCGGTCGGCGACGGCGTCATGGCACTTACGTGTAACGTAGGCTCCGTCTGCGGTGACCGAGCCGATTTCCACATCAGGCGGGATCTGGCTGAGCAATTCGGGCAACATGGGC
>NZ_JAHXRQ010000047.1 GCF_019392335.1 Mameliella sp. CS4 | reverse complement strand
CTCACGCCGCCGAATGATGGCACGCAAAAGGGGAACAAGCTCGACTTACGACTGGCCCTGAAAAAAGGGGCAGGTCAATTCAACTATCAAAGCATATGACATTGCAAAGGCCGCTTCGAACGCTGCATGCAGCACCGAAAGATAGAATTAATGTTCGGTCCGGCCCGGACATGTCGATATTCTTGGCGTTGTGGCAGTCGCGTTGCAACTGGCACCTCTACAGCTTCAGGCCATCTGGCGCTGCGCCATCGGCGGTCCACTGTTCCGAATATTTCACCGGCACCGTGCGAGAGCGCAACGACGCGGCAGGAGGCGCGTCTGCGCCACCGCGTGAGGCTGCCGAGGTAACCGTGGGCCTAAGCCCACGGGTCAATCTCAACCAACACCTGAACCTCGTCGCCGTCGATTTCATCGGCGGGGACGGCGCCGAAGGTTCCATCGCCTGCCTGGAAGACGACGATCGAGACCATGAGGGTGGCGGCGAGGGAGGCTGCGAAGGCGTGTGCATCTTTGCGGGACATCTGTTTGGCTCCTGTCTTGGAGGCGGGGGACCATCCCCCGCGCGACAGGACCCCGCAGGCCCGAAGACTGGCTGACATCACCGGGTGCGTTCGGCTCGTCCGAATCCACCCGGCGGCACGGGCTTGCCCGTAGTCCGACCCCTTGAGGGTTGATCTCGAAGACAGGATTCGGGCCAAGGAAGGGAATGGCGAGAGGGGGATGGTGCCCTGACGACTGGAGCCAATTGTCCCGCTGATGCTTCTAACGCCGCCAGCGTCCCGGCCATGCTCTTAGTTGAAGACTTCCGAATTGGGGGGATGGATCCTCTGGTGCCCCGCGACAGCGCGGGACAAGGTTCAAGTGGTTGGTGCGAGGCAGGCCGCCTGGGCAGGCCCCTCACGCATTCTCAGGGCTCAGGCGGCCAGGTCCGCGCCCCCTGCCCTTTCGCCCTGTTCATCGCCAACGATTTCAAGCCGCGCGTTGCGGTATCCTTCTTTGGCGATCCAAAGCTCGGCCGCAGTGACGGACTCCGCCAGATGCAGCAGCTCCGTGTTGCCGCCGAAGTCGAGAAGCACGCGCACCTGCCCGGGCTTCGGTTCTTCGGCCACCTCGAAGACCAGGGCGCTGTCAACCGAATGGCTGCGCATGATGGTCACGAGGATCACCCCCTCCGAGGAGAAGTTACCCTCATGCAGCGTGAACGACGCGGGTGCCGTCCATGTCGGATAGGACCGGGGTGGTTCCTTTTTCACAAGACGGCCAACGCCGTTCGAACGTTCCCAGGCCGCCAGCTTCTTGGTGAAGCGTGCCGGTGGCTTGGGGCTGCCGTCAGTGTAGCGAATGAGCGCCCCAAGGGGTGCGGTGTCGATGATGGTTGTTGCAGACATGATTCCTCATTCCGAATGCGAGTAATTGCACTCATCTTATTGATATTGTTACACTATAGGGTGATTGGGGGCGGAATATCCGCCCCCTGCTGGACTTCGTTACTCGGCGGCCAGCATCGACTCGCTTTCAGCAGGCAGGTCATCCGTCAGAAATGCAGGAAGGTCAGCTTCACTGACGCTGTCAGTCGCTTCGGCATCCGCCCCCTGCCCTTCGGCACAGTCCTCACCGTCCAGCGCCACGAGATCGTTCCGGCGCAGGACCTCGGGCAACCAGCCGCTGCCCTTCAGCAAGCGCTCGGCCTCACTGGCCATCTCGCCTTTTTTCAGGTGATCGAGGAGCTGGGCAGTCCCCTCCCCTTTCGCCTCGCGCACGGCCTCGAGGATGCGGGCCTTGGGCACGCGGTTGAGATAGGTGTCGACGGTCGGCTCCCAGCCCGCCTCGACCATGTCGAGATCTGTGGCACGCGCCACAAGATCGGCATGTGCCATCCGCCGGGTCAGACCGCTTGCGGAGATGCCTGCCCCGTAAGGGTTCACCTTCTCATGCAGCGCGTTGACGCCGAAGCTGAGGCAATGCGCCAGCAGGGCCAGCCGACTGCCCTGATCGAGGACCGTCAGATAGTCCCAGAGTGCCGCATCATCGCCAAGCGGCAGATCGGCTTCCCATTCCGTATGACGCTCGTCGACCAGCTTGGCCACCACGCTGTCCTTCAGATCGGGCGCTTGCGCCGACATGTAGACGTGACGCACTGATGCCTCGAGACAGCTGCCCGAAGCAGAGGAGGTGCGGAAGGTGTCCGTCACCAGCTTCAGAAGCAGCAGCGTCAGCGCCACATCCGGCGAGCGCCCGATCGCTTCACGCAGCGCCAGCGTCCGGTGGGCCGTCAACTCCATGACCAACCGCTCGGGCAGTGGCTTCAGCGCCCCGTCATCCTCATCCTCCGGCAAGTCAGCTCCGATCGGCTGGCCTCCCGACATGATGACGGTTCCGCCATGAGCGACACTGCCATCGCCATCGGTGAGATCACGATCATCCCCCTGCCCCGCCATCGCAAAATCGGTACCATCCTGGACCGCGGTCTCGTCAACGGGCTCATCCTCTGGACGCATATACCCGCGATAGACTGCCAGAGCGCCGTAGCGGTCGAGCGTGACAAACGCCCCTGCCCGCCCGATCTCTGTCTGATCGAAGATCAACGGCCGGGATTCGATCTTTTCCATCTCCGCTTCCAAAACGCCAAGCCGCGTGTCGACCTCGTCGGGGATTTCATCCTGCCCTGCGTATTCCTCTTCCAGCGCCCGATACTCGGCGAGCAGCTTGGCATGGGCCGCACCTTCGTCATCCGTCATCGGTGCCGGATCGCCGGACAGGGACCGCAGACCGTGGCTGTAGCCGTAGGGCAGGTCGAGTGCGACCTCGATCCACTTCCAGCCCTCAACTGCAATCGTCTCAGCCTCGGCCTGGAGTTTTTCCGTCACCAGCCGATCAAGCAGGGCTGTGTCTTCGAGCCAACCACCGTCATCGCCTTGGAACAGGTCATGCAGCATCGTGCCGCCCGCCGCTTCATAGGCCTCAACACCCACAAAGACCGCACGCCGGTCTGACGCCCGGACCGAGGTCTCGGTCAGCATGCGTCGGATCTGGAATGGCTCCTTGTTCCAGGATGAATGGATCACATCCCAGACCTGAACCTGACGCGCGTGATCGGGGTTCACAGTGAAGGCCATGAGCTGCTCCAGCGTCATGCCATACTCGGCGTAGATCTCAAGCAGGGCAGGGGCGACCGAGGCAAGTTTGAGGCGCTGCTTCACGATCTGCGGCGTCACGAAGAAGGCGGCAGCAATCTCTGCATCGCTCTGCCCCTTGTCACGCAGGGACACAAACGCGCGGAACTGATCGAGCGGATGCAAGGCGACGCGCTGCATGTTTTCTGCAAGGGAATCGTCCTCGGCCAGGATGTCGGACGCTGCATCGCGAACGATGCAGGGAATGGGTGTGGTCTTTGCCAAACGCTTCTGATTCACCAGCAAGGACAATGCTTGAAACCTGCGGCCTCCGGCCGGGATCTCGAACTTGCCGGTGTCGGTCCCATCGTCAGCCAACACGGGCCGCACGCTCAGGCTCTGCAACAGACCGCGGCGGGCGATGTCTTCGGCCAGTTCCTCGACGGACACGCCAGCCTTGATGCGCCGTACGTTGGACTGGCTCAGCACCAGCTTGTCAAAAGGGATATCCCGCGAAGGGGACAGGGTGATTTTCCGAACAGCTTTGGTCATCAGATCTTCTCCACAACGGGCGCCGGAAGCCACTCTCCCGATCTCGCTTCCCGTCACCCTCAAACCAACACTCCTTTCCCTCTCAGGATCGTTCTTGACCGCGGTCAAGAAGTTCACGTGGGAGCAAGTTGTGTGCGTAGGATCCTTTCGAAATAGGCGTCAGGGTGTTTGATCGTGTCTGCTCTTGCTATCAGGTAGTCGAAGACGAGAAGCAGTTTTCCCGCGCCAGCTTTCTGGATGCCATACCGAAGTTCGTCTTGGCTTATTCTAAGCAATCGACCGAGCTCGTATAGAATGCGGGTAAGGGCTTCTCCTGTCCGCGGCGGTTCTGGGAAAAATCCTGCAACATGGGTAAAATCCTCCCATGCCATGCGTGCTGGGTCTCGGTTCATCGTAGGTTTGGTTTTTGCGGTTTGTTCACTGCGATTGACCGTAGAGGGAGCAATCTTTTTAATATCTTTTTTTATAGACTCTATGTGCCGGACATTTTGTCCGTTTGTGGCGGGCAGATCGTTGGATTCTGGTGCATAAGGTCGGTGTTCGATAGCTTGTAAATTATCTTCGGAACCAGCTTTTTCTGCGGCATGGTGTTCACCGTAGCTTGCGTCGGTATCGGCTCCGAGGGCTCTAAGTTCTGAGATAACGCTCAGGACTGCATCAACGGTTAATGTTGCTCGACGCAGGACATTTCTGATCATGTTGAGGGTAGAGAGCTTTGCTTCATCGAAGCGTGTCTGTTGGAGTAGCGAAGCACGTAGGGCCAACGCCTCAGCCTTCAGTGAGCGCAAGCGCTCGCGTTCTTCGGTGAGCTGCAAGGCTTGTGTCGCGAGCGAGCCGTACCTCTCGATCAAGGGCTTCAGGTCGATACCGAAGGCATCTCTGATAACGCCTCCATACCGCAGCGGAAAGCGTTTGCCATTTGCTGAATTCTTGCGTTCGATCAGTTCAGCAGCTGAGAGGCGTCCCAGGCTGCGTCGAATTGTTCTCTCATCGAGTCCATTGGCGCGCTCTGACAGAGAAGCGTTCGATGGGAACACGACAGTGAGCGTAAGTCGCTGGCTGTCCTGAATCTCACGTTCTTTGCGGGGTAGGAAGCTAATGAGCGCGGTCAGAACGGCGAGGTCATTGGCTGTGAGACCGAGCTCCTTCCTCAGTACGCGAACTGGGCCCAGAAGCTCATAGGGGTTAGGGCAGGGCAGAGATATCCGTTCCGCCAGGGCGGTTGTTGTTTCATTTGCATGTCTCATGGTGTTTCGGAAGAAAAAGCTTCCCCGTTCACCGCGAGCGGTGTTGAAATCGATTCGTTTTGGGGGTATCAATCAGGTGTCGAGACTGATTGAGGCCCTTCGGAAGCATCGCTTTCGGGGGGTCTTTCTTTTTCTAGCCGGTCCTCCTTTCGTTTTCTGCTCGTTGCTTTTGATGTCTTGACCGCGGTCAAGACACGGGGGTCGTCACTCTGGCCCGTCTTGACCGCGGTCAAGAAGCTCCATGACCAGCTTCCGGACTGCCTCCTCAACACGAGGGACAAGATCCGCGTCCACATCGATGGTGATACGGTTGCCCTTTCGGCCGATCTTCACGCGCTCACTGGGGTGTGTCTTCTGCGTCGATGGTTTGGTGGCTGTCAGCAAGGCAACCGCCGCTTCGAGACGGTCGGGGCCCGGTATGTTGCGAGGGATTTTGCCGGCAACTTCTCGGGCTCTCGCGACGTCTTTCTCGCACAGCCTGAAAAGCCTTTCCCAAACCCGTCGACCAACGCCGTGTGCAGGTCCGATAGCCTGGATCAGTTCCATCGGGATGCCCGTAGCGATACGGTTCATCCGCGAGACGAGCGATTCATCGATCTGAAGTGCCCGATACGCGATCGTTTGAGCGTTCTTGCGCGTTTCGTCGGTTTTCCCAAGTTCTCGAATGATTCCGGCGACAAACAGAGCCCTTTCGATGAACGATGGATCTTGGCGCGCATTATTCTCTACGCCTTGGGCAATGAGAGCTTCCTCGTCGGTCATCTCCATGACCGTAGCGCGCACTTTCTGACCAAGTTGGCGACAAGCGAGAAGCCGACGGCGTCCATAGACGATCTCAAGCGCACCGTCCTCGGTTCGGCGAACCAGCACTGGAACCTTTTGACCGTGCTCGCGGATCGACGAGACAAGCTCATCCAGACCATCGCTTGGATCGATGCGGTCCATGACCGCGGACATCCGTATGGCGGTCGGGTCGATCAGCCGCGTGGCGTGTTTATCCTCTTCGAGCACAGATGCTTGAGCGCGAGCTACAGTCGGGCTCGTCCGTTTCACATCCAGATCGTCGTCTGAAGGCGGCGTTTTGCCCATCGCGTTCTTGAGTGAGTCCCCGAAGACCTTACGCGCCATGGCTACGCCCCCATGCTTTCAGGATTTCGCGTTCGACTTCGTCGGTCACGCGCGAGACGGACTCGATCGCGCGCTCGTAAGTTCTGCGGTTCACGTCGCGAGGTTCGACCTCGAAGATGCTCTGCTGGGTGTTCGCAGCATCACCCACGGCTGTTGATTTCAGGAACTCGGCAGACAGCACGGCATCCCCGAGGACTGTCCGAAGCAGAGACGAAATCTGCACCTGCGGACCATCCGTATTTTCGTAGCGGGTGATCAGAACTCGCACGAAGTTCAGTCCATGTTCCGGGGCGTGTGCCTCGACGACGCCCATCAGGTTGCTCGCCATGCCCAGAAAGCTCGCCAGCGACATGACATCGAGCATCGACGCGTTGAGCGGGATCAGGACCCCGGTCGATGCAAAGAGGGCAGAGATCACAGAGAAGTTCAGCTGCGGTGGGGTGTCAAATATTACCACATCATATCGGTTGAGGACGGGCTCAAGCGCTTCCCGGATGCGGCTATGGAACGTGGTGGCGCCGTGTCTGAAGCTCAGGGCGACCTCGAACTCGTACTCCATGATGTCCATGGATGCCGGGATCAGATCCACGGTCGGGAAGTTTGTTTTGCGAATGATCTCTGTTGCGGGCAGTGGATCGTCGGATCGGATAAGATCGTATGACGTCGGCATATCCGGATCCAGCTCGGGAGTAACCCCGAATAGGTTTGTCAGACTTGCCTGGCTGTCGAGGTCGATCAGTAACACCCGGTAGCCGCGCAGACCCAGTAGTTGCCCTACATGGGCAACAGATGACGTCTTGGCGGAGCCACCCTTCAGGTTGAAGATCGTCAAGACCTGACAAGCCTCTCCCGGTCTTCTGTGCGGGTGTTCTTCTGGCTTGATCCTTCCAGTCTCGAGAAGTACGCGTTGTGCCTCGACCATCTCCTCTGCAGAGAAGCTACGGCGGTTGCCGCCCTCCAGGACACCTTCGGGAAAGCCTTCGAGGTTTGACACATGATGGCGAAAGGTATTCTGATTAATGCGAAGCAGTTCAGCCGCTTCCCGCATGGCGAAGCGTCGGAGGCCCTTCTGAGCGTCCGGTGGGAAGGTTTCCTGCGCATGTTCACGCAACCGACTACCAAGCCGCTTGGACATGACTTCAAATCTCTGGGAGGCTCGTATCCCGTTCATCACTGCCCTCAAGTCTTTATTGTTTTGCAAAGCTTAACAGATATTGTGGATAAATCCAGACCAAACCGTTGAGCGGCCTGGCGGCGTTGAAGGCACCGATTTCTGTCGACCGTAAACTGTTAAAAATCAGCGTCTTGGGCGACTGCGCTCTCGCTCTACTTCAACACCTCGTTGCCAACTACCTAGTGACCACAAGATGTATTGTGAGTGCGTACAGAAATCAGTCGGCAGAATCGGATGGGCGATTCTCGGGAATCTCAATCGAGCAGCCCCAGCCTCTCAGCCCGCTCCAGTAGCATCTTGACCGAAGAAGGCTGCCAGCTTGTCCGCCCGCGTGGTGTGCGTTCGCGCATCGCTTCCAGCCGGGTACAGATCGCCTGAAGCGTGATGTCGGGGTCCGCGCCCTTGATGCCGGCGACGATGGCGGGCAGACGGTCGTCGGTTTCGCGGCGCCCGGCGCGGGCCAGCACCTCGGCCGGCAGGAAGCCGTCGCGGACATAGGCCTTCACGGCGCGCAAGAGACGGCTTTGGGTCCAGCGACGCGCCTCGGGCAAGGGGCCGTTGATGATGCGCACCACGTCTTCCCAGGCCAAGTCGGGGCGCAACCGGCGCACATGGGGCACCCAATCTTGTGCCGTCTCGTTCAGACGCTCCATGTAGCCGTCTTGTCGCGCTAGCCGCACCTTGCGAAGAGCGGCAGGGTCTTTGGCCCGCAGTCCAGGGTTTCCGCCCACGCGGCCCTTTGTGCGCGCACTGGCGAGGCCGGCCTTGGTGCGCTCCCGGATCAGGGCGCGCTCGAACTCGGCCGCAGCGCCCAAGACCTGCAGCGTGAACTTGCCCTGCGGGGATCCAGTGTCGATCGGGTCCTGGATCGAGCGAAAGAACGCACCCCTGGCCTCCAGCCGCTCGATCACTTCCAGCAGATGCGACAGAGACCGCGCAAGCCGGTCGATCCTCACGACGACCAGCGTATCGCCACTCTGGATGCGTTCGAGCACACGCCCAAGCACCGGCCGCGCGCGATTGCCGCCTGAGGCGTGCTCTTCATAGATTTCGGCGCAACCCGCAGATTTCAGGGCCTGCGACTGGGGCAGGGGGGTTTGATCCTCTGTGGATACGCGCGCATAGCCTATCAATGGCATCAAAACAGTCTTTTTGCAGTTTCATATAGCGCCAATAAACGACCGTTTGTAAACGGATGCAAGGGCGCACTCTGTGGCCCTGCTCAACAGAAAGCCCTTGGTTTCTGTACGGTCAGCGCGATCAGAGAGCCCTCGCTGACCATCGCCTGTGCGTGCTATATAAGGTGAGTGAAGGCACCCCGACAAAACCCTTGGGTAAAGTGCATAACTTAGATATTTTGCACATATGAAGCCTCAAGCGCCCGTGTTACATGATGAATATGATGCTCTCATCCTCGACGGTGAGGAGGTGGAACAGGCGTCCGAGAACGATCTTTGGTTCCTGCCCGGTCCAATGGAAGAGGAGCCAGACTATTTGCCGCCCGGACCACGGGTCGAACCGTGTGAAACCGAGGTCCTCGACGATTGGCGGAAGGCAGAGGCGGGCCATGCCGCGCGTCTTGCCCGTGTGGCCGGTCGGCTCGGCGCGCTTGATGATAGGCTGCGGCGCGGGCCGGAGGGTTGGCGCCACAGGCTGGCCCTGATCGAGGCTGCCGATCTGAGTTGGTTCGCGGGCGACCGCATTGGACCGGATAGGCTGGCGCTCTGGATCTCCATGCGCCTGTCAGGGGTACAGGACGACACTGCCGTGCTCGCGCGTGTCGGTTGGGCGGTGCGGCGGCTATCCGGTGGGCCGGGACCGGAGGTAGACCTTTCCGCCTTCCTTGACCGCCGCGACCCCGAGAACCTCGCCGAGGCGGCCGAACCGTTTGCGGATCGCGCAGGCGGTTGGCTGGACCTGACGGCGCAAGCCTCCGAGTTGCACCCGATCACCCGTGCTTGCTTGGGCTTTCACCTCTGGAGCCTCGCGGGACTCGGGCAGCAAGGCGATCGAATGGAGGCGGCCGTCACAGCTGCGCGGATCGCGGCCAGTGAGGGTAAGGGAGCAGCCTTTACACCTCTAGCCATGGGCGGGGCAGGGGGGCTGCGCGCCGGTGGTCCACCCGCTGAACGTCTAGCCCGCTGGCTTGACGGAATGGAGACGGCGTGTCTGACCGCGATGCGGCACCTCGACGATATTGAAGCGTGGTCGGTGCGGGCGGAAGCCGAGATGACCTCACTTTCGGGAAAGACTCCTCGCGCCTTGCGCGCCGTGTTGACCGAATGGCCCCTTGTATCCGCCCCGATGGCCGAAGCTCTGACCGGTGCCAGCCGCGCCGCCGTCCAGCGCAACCTCGCCTGGATGGAAGCGCGTGGTCTGATCCGTGAGGTGACCGGGCAAGGACGCTATCGGATGTGGCGGACTACGAACTGAAGACTGCTCCAGACTTCGCTGATCACGTTGGTGGCAAAGGCGCCAAAGCCCTCACGCAGCAGAGCATCCTGAGAAGTCCTGTGCACTTAATGCATTTGTTGCACTTATTTCATATATGGTGGTAGACTGTACAAAACGGAGAGGAGACCACCATGAACATGTTGGCACACCGGCATCTTCCACCGACTCCGCAGGACGCGGCAATCGCGCGCGTCTCCGGACAGGCCCTGTCGCGCTTTGCGGCAACCCGAGGACCCTTGAAGCTTCGCGTTACAGACGCGGAGCAGATGGAACCGATCGAACTTCCTGCGGGCGCTGTTGCGCTACTCATGGAGGTCCTCGAGGCGATGGCAGCCGGTCGCGGCGTCACCATCATTCCTGAGAACGCCGAACTCTCGACTGTCCAGGCGGCAGAGGTATTGAATGTCTCGCGGCCGTTCCTGATCAAACTGCTCGAGGATGGCAGTATCCCGCATCGGAAGGTCGGCAAGCATCGCCGTGTCCGAATGGAAGACGTCATGTCGTACAAGGCAGCCATCGACAACGAGCGCGAAGCCGTCCTTGATCAACTGGCCGCCGACGCACAGGACCAGGACATGGGCTATGGCTCGAAATGAGCCAGTACACGGTCCTTTTCGACGCGAATGTCCTCTACCCTGCGCCCATGCGGGACGCGCTGATGCAATTGGCGGTCACGGATCTTTTCAAGGCGAAGTGGACGGCTGACATCCATCGGGAATGGATCGACGCGCTTCTGCGCAATGAACCTCATCGGGAGCGGGCGACGCTGGAGCGAACCCGCGACTTGATGGACAGGGCGACACGCGACTGTCTGGTCACCGGATATGAAGCATTGGTGCCGGCCATTACGTTGCCGGACGCAGATGATAGGCACGTTCTGGCGGCCGCAATCGTTGGACGGTGCGACGCCATCGTAACCCAGAATTTGAAAGACTTCCCGCCGGAGGCACTTGCGCCCTTTGGCATCGAGACCCAGCACCCCGATGACTTTTTCCGGAACCAGCTTTCTCTCGCGCCAGGTTTGGTCTGCTCAGCGCTGCGCAAAGTTCGCGCGCGCCTCAAGAACCCGCCCAAGAGCGTTGACGAGTATCTGTCAATCCTGACCCAACAGGGTTTGGTAGCCACTGTAGCGGACCTTGAGCAGTTCGCCGATCTGCTTTGATTTTAGGGAGGAATAAGTGGCCACCATACATCGTTTGAAGAAGGCCTTTGCTCACATAGCCGTCGCTCGTCGATCGCGAAATTCTGCCTTCCATTACGGCTCGTTCGAATACTGTGCTCTTGGCTGCAAGACTTGGGCATCCAAACTGCCGCCTGAAATTGTGTCACCTCGAAGTCGTCGCAATGCTATTGATTGCCGATTGAACCCCAGCGTCAGCGATGCGCGGATCGCAGAAAATCAGACCGAAGAACGTTGGCGCTTTAAATTCGCATTCAATCATTGCGATAGTCGTTGCAATGATAGGCACCCAAAATAGTGTGTGTGAATCCCGGAGACAAAATGGACATCGGAAACGGTCGGGTGATCTGACCGTCGCGGAGTAAAAGTCCGCATCTT
>NZ_JAHXRQ010000046.1 GCF_019392335.1 Mameliella sp. CS4 | reverse complement strand
TACGAGAGCTGCGCCGAAGTGGCGGGCGCGATCACGCCGGTGCCCGGCGGGGTGGGGCCCATGACCATCGCCTGCCTTCTGGCCAACACGCTGACCGCCTGCTGCCGCGCCAACGGGTTGGAAGAACCGGAGGGGCTGACGGCATGAAACAGGATCCCCGGTTGCTGCTTGGCAAGCCCGTGCAGGAGCGCATCCTTGCCGAAGTGCGTGGCATAACCAATTCCGCCGGGCGGATTGGCAAGCTCGTGTCGATCTCGATCGGGGATGTTCCGGAGGTTGCGGTCTATGTCCGCAACCAGGCCCGGGCCGCTGCTGCGGTAGACCTTCCCTTCGACCAGGAGTTCTGGGGCGGAGAAGTCACGCAGGAAGAGTGCAAGGCGCGTATCCAGGACATGAACGATGACCCGGAAGTGCTGGGCATCATCCTGCAGCGCCCGGTGCCAAGCCACATCAACGTGCGCTCACTACAGTCGGCGATTCACCCGCTCAAGGACGTTGAGGGCATGAACCCGGCCTCGATCGGCAACATCGTCTACAACGACGTGGCGATGGCCCCCTGTACGGCTGCCGCTGCCGTCGAACTGGTGCGTGCGACCGGCCTCAACATGGAGGGGCTGGAGGTCGTGATGGTGGGGCATTCGGAAATCGTCGGCAAACCTGCGGCCATGATGCTCATGGCCGAGGGGGCGACGGTCACGGTTTGCCACCACCTGACGCGCTCCGTCGCCATGCACTCACGCCGGGCCGACGTGATCGTCGTGGCCGTGGGCAAGGCCCATCTGATCGGTCCTGACATGGTGAAACCCGGCGCGGCTGTGATCGACATCGGGATCAACCAGCGTGTCCATCCGGACGGGACCACCGAGATCGTCGGCGATGTGGATACCGACGCGGTCAAGGAGGTCGCTGGCTGGATCACCCCGGTGCCCGGCGGTGTCGGCCCCGTGACTGTCGCGATCCTGATGCGCAACGCGATCCGCGCCTTTGAGCGCCAGCAGGCGGCGGGTTGGCGGAGCTGATCAGCTCCGCCAACGGGTCAAAGCGTCAGGTATCCGATCCCGAGGAAAGCCACGATACAGCCTGCCCATTGCGCGATCCGCATCTGTTCGTTCAACAATACCCGCGCCAGCAGGATGGTGAAGAGGCCAAAGATCGAGGCCGCGACCGCCGCGAATTCCGGCTGGGGCAAAGAGGCGGCCGAGATCACCGACAGCAGGGCGATACCATCCAGCAGGCCCATGGCGACCAGCGGCACCACCGCCTTTCGACCCACCCTGATGTTGGGCCGCAGCGCCCAGAGGATACCACACAGAAGCAACAGCGCGACCAGCCGCGTGGCGAATGTGCTTTGCCATTCGCCGCCAGTTTCCGCCGCCAGCTGGCCCAGTTTGAAGGTGCTCGCATAGCCGAAGGCCGAGAGCAGGGAATAGGCGATTGTCGGCCCCCGGGGCGGGACGTCGCCCTGCGCGGAATCCGAGAGGATGGCCACCAGGCCGACAGCGCCTATCACAACCAGAACGGTTGCAACCTGATCGGGTGTAATCACAGATCCGCCAAGCGCCGCGTAGATCAGGGACAAGATCGGAAAGGCGCCGATGATCGGGCTGACCAACCGCACAGGCCCCCGTTCAAAGGCGAAATAAAGCCCGAGGCTTGCCGCGAGAAAGGTGAAACCCGCCGCCAAAGCATACCAGAGCGCCGGTCCCTGCGGCAAAAGCCACTCACCCCTGACGAGAATCACGCTGCCCTGAAAGACAAGGCCCGTCAGGAGGACCACCAACAATGCGCCCATGAGCGGGACGGTCCGGCTGAGATATCGAATCGCGATGTCATGCAGACCCCAGCAAACGGCCGCAACCAGGCCCAGAAAAAGCGCACTCATATCGTGAAACTCCTGTCGATTAGAGAGATTCCTGTCTGTATCGCTTGCGCGAACACATCACCGTGTATATTCTCATCATTAATATTATTTTCCGTAAAGGCAAATATCGGGAGGAGTGGACGTGCTTGATACCAGATATCCCAACGTGGTCCCGGGGCCGCCGCGGCCCAGCGGGATCTTCGAGCCTCGGGTCTTCTCGATGCCTCCCGGGACCGAGCGCTATGTCGTCGAAGGCATGGGGGCGATCCTTGTCCGTCTCGAGGCTGGTGACCGGCTGGACATCGAGAATACGGAAGGCGGGCAGCGCTGCGAACTCATCTGCGCCCACCCCGATGGGACCTTCGATGCTGGAGTGATCGGCGCGCGCGCGCAGGGACCCGCAACCGGGCTTCAGGCGCTGCTGACCTCGTCTGACCAGTCCCTGCGCAGTTTGCGCATGGGAATCGAGGCGCGTGGTCTGGACCTGTCCAAGGCCGAGGCGGTCCATCTGTTCGAGGCCACGACCCCGGCCCGGACCACCGAGAGCTTTACCGCCGCGCAAGAGGGTATCGCCATCATCGCCGCGCCCGGTGGCATCATGGATTTCGAGGTGCAGGACACGGCGACGCCGCTGACGGTCTACATTCGTCGCGCGACCATCAAATCCTTGCCCAAGTTCGAGCTGCCCGACCCGCTGGCCGATCCGGTCGCGGACGTGCGCGTGCATTCGGCGACTGCCGAGGCCTATTTCGTCAAGGCCGGTGACTACATCCAGATCCTTGACGTCGACGGGCGCCAGTGCACGGACTTCCAGTGCTTCTCCGCGCGCAAGCTGGACAAGGGGATCGAACACGCGCTGGACGTGACCACGACGCGGACCCTGATGGAACATGCTTACCCGATGCCGGGGCTGCACGCGAAATACTACGATCAGGACATGCTGCCGCTGGTCGAGGTCATCCAGGACACCTGCGGGCGGCACGATGCCTTCGCGCTGGCCTGTTCGGCCAAGTACTACGACGACATCGGTTATCCCGGGCACGTCAACTGTTCGGACAACTTCAACGGCGTGCTGGCGCCGCATGGGGTGACCGGGCGCAAGGGCTGGATGGCGATCAACTTCTTCTTCAACACCGGGCTGGACGAACACGGGGTGATGTACTCGGACGAGCCCTGGTCGCGCCCCGGTGACTATGTCCTGTTGCGCGCGCTGACCGACCTGGTCTGTGTCAGCTCGGCCTGCCCGGACGATACCTCGGCGGCGAACGGCTGGAACCCGACCGACATCCATGTGCGCACTTACAGCGGCAAGGAAACCTTTCAACGCGCCGTTGCGTACCGGCCCACACCTGATGCGGAACCGAAGATGACCAAACAGACAGGATTTCACGACCGGTTCGACCGGTTCACCGACAACTTCATCGAATACAACGGCTTCTGGCTGGCCAACTGCATGTCCAGCGCCGGCCCGATCGAGGAATACCACGCCTGCCGCGAGAAATGCGTCGTCCTCGACCTCAGCGCGCTGCGCAAGTTCGAGATCACCGGCCCCGACAGCGAGGCGCTGTGCCAGTACGTCTTTACCCGCAACATGAAGACCCTGCCGGTGGGCGGCGTTGTCTATACCGCGATGTGCTATCCGCATGGTGGCATGATTGACGACGGCACCGTGTTCCGTCTGGGCAAGGACAACTTCCGCTGGATCGGCGGATCGGACTACGGCGGCGACTGGCTGCGCGAAAAGGCCGAGGAACTGGGCCTCAAGGTTCTGATCCGCTCCTCGACCGACATGCAGCACAACATCGCCGTGCAGGGGCCGGAAAGCCGGGACCTGCTGAAAAAGATCATCTGGACCGCGCCGCACCAGCCGAACTTCGAAGACCTGGCCTGGTTCCGCTTTGCCCCCGCCCGCATCGGGGATGACCAGGGCATCCCGGTTGTGGTCAGCCGCACCGGTTATACCGGTGAATTGGGCTACGAGATCTTCTGCCACCCGAAACACGCGGGTGAGGTCTTTGATGCCGTCTGGGAAGCTGGGCAGGCGCATGGCATCCGCCCGATGGGGCTGGAGGCGCTGGACATGGTGCGCATCGAGGCCGGGCTGATCTTTGCCGGTTACGATTTCTCGGACCAGACGGACCCGTTCGAGGCCGGCGTTGGCTTTACCGTGCCGCTCAAGTCCAAACCGGATGACTTCATCGGGCGCGAGGCGCTGATCCGCCGCAAGGAAACGCCCGCGCGCAAGCTGGTTGGTCTGGATATCGACAGCAATGTCGAGGTCGGGCACGGCGATTGCGTCCACATCGGTCGCGCGCAGATTGGCGAGATCACCTCGTCCATGCGCTCGCCAATCCTGGGCCGCAATATCGCGATGGCGCGGGTCGACGTGGCCCATGCGGACCCGGGGACAAAGCTGGAGATCGGCAAGCTGGACGGGCATCAGAAGCGCCTGCCAGCCACCATCCGGCCCGACCTTGCGGCCTATGATCCCAAGAAGGAAAAGCCGCGCTCTTGACGTATCTCAAGGCTGCCATTTTCGGGGTAGGATAGTCCGACGCCATGACAAGCGCATTGCAAGAGATCGGCGGTGAAACCGCTCTGCGAGACCTGGTGGAGCGGTTCTATGACCTGATGGAAAGCGACCCGGCGGTGCACGAGCTGCACCGCCTGCATTTCCGGGGGCACGGGCTGTCCCATACCCGCCAGGCTCAGTTCGAGTTCATGAGCGGCTTTCTCGGCGGCAGGCCCTATTACCGCGAACGCAACGGCCACATGAACCTTCGCGAAATCCACGCCCATATCCCGATCCGCGAGGCGGATGCGGAATTGTGGCTGCAGACCTTCGACAGGGCGTTGGCAGACGTGGGGCTAACGGGGTCGGCAGTGGACAAGATGCGCGCGACCCTGCAACGGGCCGCGCATATGCTGGTCAACGATGTTTCGGACTGGCGCAAGGGCGAAGAGGCGCAGGACCGGCAAGTCCTGCGCGATCACGGGGCCTTGCGGCGAGGCTGAGGCCTCAACCGATCAGCAGGATCTGGACATCGGCGACATTGGTGCCGGTCGCGCCGGTGATCAGCAGGTCGTCGGACAGGCGCAACGCGGCATTGCTGTCGTTGCGCTCCAGATACTCCGTCGGCGACTGCCCTTTGCCCCGGATGCGGGCCAGGGTGTTCTGGTCGACGATCGCGCCCGCCGCATCCGTCGGACCGTCCCGCCCGTCGGTGCCCGCAGACAGAAAGACCCAGGGCGCGGAGACCGGTTCGGCATCGGCCAATGCGGCCATCCGCAGCGCCAGTTCCTGGTTGCGCCCACCCAATCCACCGCCGCGCACCTGCACCGTGGTTTCGCCGCCCCAGAGGATCGCGCGCGGCTTGTCCGATGGGGCAGCATCGCGCAGAGCGCGGTAGGTCTCGCAGACGGCCTCGTTCACGTCGCCGGTCAACGGGTCCTCGATGACATGGATCTCGTAATCGGGGCGCAATTCATCTGCGGCGGCCTGCACGCTTTCACGGTTGCCGCCGATCAGGTGATTGTCGGCCTTGATGTCAGCGCTGGCACGCGGGGCATTGCGCAGGTGACGCTGGATGCTCTCGGGCAGGCGTTTGAACAGCCCCACCGAGTTCAGCAGGTCGCGCGCCTGGTCTGGCGTGCCGATGGGCGCCACGCTGGGGCCGCTGGCAATGGCGCGCAGGTCATCGCCGATCACGTCCGAGAGGATATAGGCGGTGACAAGCGCCGGGGCAGCCAGCCGCAACATGCCGCCACCTTTCAGCTGTGAGACCTGCTGCCGGACGAGGTTCATTGCCACGATGTCCAGCCCGCTGTCCAGCAGCAGGCGGTTGAGCACCTGCTTGTCTTCCAGGCTGACACCTGCGGGCGGGGCCGGCAGCAGGGCAGAACCGCCGCCCGAGATCAGCGCGATCACGACGTCGCCCGCAACGGCGGTTTTCAACACCTCCTGCATCCGTTCAGCGCCGCGCGCGCCCACGGTGTCGGGCACGGGGTGGCCGGCGCGGTAAATCTCGGCACCTGGGACCTGTTCCTGGTTCTCTCGATGGGTGACGCAGATCATCACCCGCGGGCCGCTGATGCGTGGCGAGACCGCGCGCAACATGGCCGGGGCGGCCTTGCCCAGGGCAAGGACGATGGTCCGGCAGCCATGCGCCGGGCGGGGCAGCGGATGCTGCCCCAGGCTGTCGCGCATGGCCAGCGCCGGGTCTGCACGGCGGATCGCGGCCCGGAATGCCCGGGCCGCGTCGGCCTTCAGTGCCAGGATCTTATCCGGCTGCAATCTGACGCGCCTTCTCGACCAGCACCTCTGCCTGCCGGATCGAGGCATAGTCGATCAGGCGCCCGTCAAGGGACACCGCGCCCTTGCCGGCGGCTTCGGCCTCGGCCATTGCGGCCAGGATGCGCTCGGCCTTGGTCACTTCGGCCTCGGAGGGGCTCATAACCTCGTTGGCCAGTGCGACCTGGCTGGGGTGGATCGCCCATTTGCCCTCGCAGCCCAGCACGGCGGCGCGCTTGGCGGCGGCGCGATAGCCGTCGGGGTCCTGGAAGTCGCCGAAGGGTCCGTCGATCGGGCGCAAGCCGTTGGCGCGCGCGGCAACCACCATCCGGGCCAGCGCATAGTGCCACATGTCGCCCCAGTGGGTTTCGCGGGCGTTGTTGGCATCCGGATCGGTCAGCACCGAGTAGTCCGGGTTCACGCCGCCGATGATCGTGGTGCGCGCCCGGGTCGAGGCGGCGTAGTCGGCGACGCCGAAGTGCAGGCTCTCGTTGCGCTTGGAGGCGGCGGCGATCTCCGACACGTTCTGCATGCCAAGAGCGGTCTCGATGATGTGCTCGAAGCCGATGCGCTTTTTCAGGCCCATCGCGTCCTCGATCTGGGTCACGATCATGTCGATGGCATAGACGTCGGCGGCGGTGCCGACCTTGGGAATCATGATCAGGTCCAGCCGCTCGCCCGCCTGTTCGACCACGTCGACCACGTCGCGATACATGTAATGCGTGTCCAGGCCGTTGATGCGGATGGACATGGTCTTGGTGCCCCAGTCGATTTCGTTCAGGGCCTTGATGATGTTCTTGCGCGCTTGCGCCTTCTCGTCCGGCGCGACCGCGTCCTCGAGGTCGAGGAAGATTACGTCGACATCGGATTGTGCCGCTTTTTCAAACATTTGAGGCTGCGAGCCGGGCACGGCAAGTTCAGAGCGATTGAGCCGTGCGGGCGCCTGGTCGATGGCGTGGAAAGACATGGTCAGGGTCCTTTCTGACAGGAAAATTGGGTCGGACCCCTATTTGCATTTGGTAAATCGGTATTCCTGTCAATAAATTTTTTTGCATACCAGTGCACACAGAGCGCTGTGTCATCCGCCGCTTTTCGCCTTTGACGCGTAAAAATGCGCGATGGCCTGAGCGCGATTCTTGACCGAGAGCTTGTCAAAGATGTTCGACAAATGGAACTTGACCGTATTGGTCGATATTTCCAGCCGCGCCGCAAGCTGCTTGTTGGTCAGGCCCTCGGCCAGGGCATCCAGAATCGCACGCTCCTTGCGGGACAGGGTGCTGATGGGGTCGGTCTTGAGCTCGCGGATGTCGAGATAGGGGAAGACCATCTTGCCCGCGGCCACGTCGATGCAGGTCTGCACCAGCGCGTCGGTCGGCGCCGCCCGCGACACGAAGGCCGCCGCGCCCGAGGCCATCGCCTGGCGCGGCACGGCCGCGTCGGTGTCGTGGCCATAGACGACGATGCGCGGCGCGTTTTCCTGTGCGCGCAGCACCTCTATCAGCTTTTCCGCCCCCAGTGCCGGGATGTTCCAGTCGATCACGCAGACCTTGACGGGGACCCGCATGATCATCCCCAGGAACCCTTCGGCGGTGGCGCTGGTGGCCACCAGCGAGAATCGGGGATCGCGTTCGAACACTTCGGACATGGCCGACAGGACCAGCGGATTGCCGTCGCCCAGCATGATGTCGATCCGTTCTTTCTGCATTTTAGCCCCCTGATTTTCTTTACATTTTCGCAATAAACCACCCGTTTGGGTGGGGTCGAAAACAGCATACAACGGGATACTTGCCAATTTGGGTGGTAATTTCCCCACCCATTTAGATGCCCAAAAGCAGGATTAAGGAACGTTTTTCCTGTGAGCAAGCAATTTTATAACCGAGGGGAAACAACCAGACCCCTCAAGTGAACGAACGGAGCGATCATGACCGTCGCACAGCTATTCCCCAAGCTCGAAATCCCCGAAACCATCGCCGCGGGCCCCGGGCCCGGCAACACCGACGCGCGGGTGCTGGCGGCTTATGCCGGGGCGGGTCTTGCCGACCACATGCATGGCGACGTCCTGCGTGGCATGGTCGAGTGCAAGCACATGCTGCGCCAGGTCTGGGGCACGGAGAACGTGCACACCTTTGGCGTCGCCGGAACCGGGTGGAGCGGCCTGGACGTGATGTTCAGTGCCGTGATGCCGGGCGACAAGGTCGTGGTCTTCACCAACGGGACCTTCTCGGGCATCGACGGGCTGACCGTGCGTATGAAGGCCGCCACTGCCGCCGAACTGGCGCTCAACCCGCTGGACCCGAAACCGGCCTCTGTCATCATCGTCGATGTGCCGCACGGCATGTCCGTGACCGGCGGCATGGTCGAGGCCGCACTGGCCGAGCACAAGCCCAAGTGGGCCGCAATGGCGCATTGGGAAACCGGATCGGGCCGGATCAACGACATCGCGGGCTTCAGCGCCGCCTGTGAAAAGCACGACGTCATGGGCCTGGTCGACGCGGTGTCGTCGCTGGGGGTCGAGAACTTCCGGATTGACGACTACCCGGGTGTGCACGGCTGGGCCTCCTGCCCGCAAAAGGGCATCTGCTGCTTGCCGCTGACCTACGCCCCGGTGTCTTTCACCGACCGCTACATCGAGACCCTGAAAAAGACCGGGACCCGGACCTTCGTGCATCATCCGATAATGGAAGCCCGCCACTGGGGCATCATCGACGGCAAGGACGTCGAGAAGGGCACCTATCACCGCACGCATTCCGCCTATGCTGTTGCCGCCTTCCACGAGGCGCTGCGCATCACCCTGCAACAGGGCATCGCGGAGCGGGCCAAGGACTATGCCCACCACGAAGCGGCCCTGCGCCGCGCGGTGCAGGCGATGGGTTGCGAGGTGACGTCGAACATGACCTCGCTGGTCGTGCTGAACCTGCCCAAGGCGCTGGCAGGCCGCGAGATGGAACTGGTGCAGTCCTGTCGGGCCCAGAACTTCGGCATCTGGCCGACCCTGTCCGAGCCTGTGCAGATCCGTATCGGCATTCTCAACCTGCTGAGCCGCGAGGCAATCACCGACATCGTCACCCGGTTCGCCGATGCGATCCGCGCGCTTGGCGGCGAGGTGGACGATGCCCGTGTGACCGAGGCGCTGGAAGGCGTCTACGACCGCGCGGTTGCGGCCGAATAATCAGAACAACGTGCCTATCTTTCGGAGGAGGAAAGATCATGGACATCCATGAGTACCAGGCCAAGGAAATCCTGGCCAATTTCGGAGTGCACAGTCCTCCGGGCGCGCTGGCCTATAGCCCCGAACAGGCCGCCTACCGTGCCCGTGAACTGGGCGGTGAACGCTGGGTGGTCAAGGCGCAGGTTCATGCCGGTGGCCGTGGCAAGGCCGGCGGCGTCAAGGTCTGCGACAGCGACGCCGAGATCCAGGCCACCTGCGAGTCGCTCTTTGGCCGCAAGCTGGTCACGCATCAGACCGGCCCCGAGGGCAAGGGCATCTACCGGGTCTACGTCGAGGCCGCGGTGCCGATCGAACGCGAGATCTACCTTGGGTTCGTCCTCGACCGGACCTCGCAGCGGGTGATGATCGTGGCCTCCGCCGAAGGCGGGATGGAGATCGAAGAGATCTCTGCCGACCGTCCCGACAGCATCGTCCGCGCGACCGTCGAACCTGCCGTGGGTCTGCAGGACTTCCAGTGCCGCCAGATCGCCTTCAAGCTGGGCATGGACCCGGCGCTGACCGCGCCCATGGTGCGCACGCTGCAGGGCTGCTACCGCGCCTTCCGCGAGCATGACGCCACGATGGTCGAGATCAACCCGCTGGTAGTGACGGGCGACAGCCGCATCCTAGCGCTCGACGCCAAGATGACCTTCGACGACAACGCGCTGTTCCGCCACCCGCAGATCAGCGAGCTGCGCGACAAGAGCCAGGAAGACCCGCGCGAAAGCCGCGCTGCGGACCGGGGCCTGTCCTATGTCGGGCTGGAAGGGAACATCGGCTGCATCGTGAACGGTGCGGGCCTGGCGATGGCCACGATGGACACGATCAAGCTGGCCGGGGGCGAACCCGCCAACTTTCTGGACATCGGCGGCGGCGCCACGCCGGAACGCGTGGCCAAGGCCTTTCGCCTGGTGATGTCCGACGACAACGTCCAGGCCGTGCTGGTCAACATCTTCGCCGGCATCAACCGCTGCGACTGGGTCGCCGAGGGCGTGGTCCAGGCGCTGAAAGAGGTGCAGGTCGACGTGCCCGTGGTGGTCCGTCTTGCCGGCACCAATGTCGAGGAGGGGCAGAAGATCCTGGCCAAGTCCGGCCTTCCGATCATCCGCGCCACCACGCTGATCGAAGCGGCACAGCGCGCCGTCGGCGCCTGGCAGAACGACCTTTCCCAGGGCTCCAACATGAGGGCAGTCCAATGAGCATCTTCATCGACAGAGCCACCCCCGTCATCGTTCAGGGGATCACCGGCAAGATGGCGCGCTTTCACACTGCGGACATGATCGCCTACGGCACCAATGTCGTCGGCGGCGTGGTCCCGGGCAAGGGCGGCCAGACCGTCGAAGGCGTCCCGGTCTTCGACACGGTCGAGGACGCGGTGGCCGCCACCGGCGCCGAGGCCAGCCTGGTTTTCGTGCCGCCGCCCTTTGCCGCCGACAGCATCATGGAAGCGGCCGATGCGGGCATCAAGTATTGCGTCTGCATCACCGACGGCATCCCGGCTCAGGACATGATCCGCGTGAAGCGCTACATGTACCGCTATCCCAAGGATCGCCGCATGGTTTTGACCGGCCCGAACTGTGCCGGCACCATCAGCCCGGGCAAGGCGCTGCTAGGGATCATGCCTGGCCATATCTACCTGCCGGGCCACGTGGGCATCATCGGCCGCTCGGGGACTCTGGGGTACGAGGCTGCTGCGCAGCTCAAGGAGCATGGCATCGGCATCTCGACCTCGGTGGGCATCGGTGGCGACCCGATCAACGGGTCGTCCTTCAAGGACATCCTCGAACATTTCGAGGCCGATGACGAAACCCATGTGATCTGCATGATCGGTGAGATCGGCGGCCCGCAAGAGGCAGAGGCCGCGGCCTATATCCGTGATCATGTCACCAAGCCGGTGGTCGCTTATGTGGCGGGCCTGACCGCCCCCAAGGGCCGCACGATGGGCCATGCGGGCGCGATCATCTCTGCCTTTGGCGAAAGCGCCAGCGAGAAGGTCGAGATCCTGACCGCCGCGGGCGTCACCGTCGCCCCGCATCCGGCCGAGATCGGCGACACAATCGCGAAGGTGATGCAGAAGGAGGCCGCATGATGAACGCCCCCGCCATCCTGAACAACCGGCCGCGCGTGCTTGTCACGCGCCGCTGGCCCCAAACGGTCGAGGCCGAGCTGGCCGAACGGTTCGACACGGTCTTCAACGTCGAGGACCGCCCCATGAGCGCCGAGGATTTCCGCGAGGCGCTGAGCCAGTTCGATGCCATCCTGCCGACCGTCACCGATGGGCTGGGCAGCGAGGCGATGGACGTGTCCGAGGCCCGCACCCGCATCCTGGCCAACTACGGTGTCGGCTTCAGCCACATCGACACCGATGCGGCGAAAAAGCTGGGGATCGCTGTCACCAACACGCCGGACGTGCTGTCCGAATGTACCGCGGATCTGGCCATGACGCTGATGCTCATGGTGGCCCGCCGCGCGGGTGAGGGCGAGCGCGAGTTGCGTGCCGGGCAGTGGACCGGATGGCGACCGACGCATCTCGTCGGGGCCAAGGTCTCGGGCAAAGTGCTGGGCATCGTGGGGTTCGGCCGGATCGGCCAGGCGATGGCACAACGCGCGCATTTCGGGTTTGGGATGAAGATCCTCGTGCAGAACCGCTCGCGCATCGCGCAGCATGTGCTGGACCGCTACAACGCGGTGCAGGTCGACACGATCGAGGACCTCCTGCCGCAATGTGACTTCGTCTCTTTGCATTGTCCCGGGGGCGCGGCCAATCGGCACCTGATCAATTCGCACAGGCTGGACCTGATGAAGCCGGGCGCCTACCTGATCAACACCGCCCGCGGCGAGGTGATCGACGAGCACGCGCTGGCGCAGGCGCTGATGTTCGACTGTATCGGCGGCGCGGCACTGGATGTCTTTGACGGGGAACCGAAGGTGGCCCCGATCCTGCTGGATTGCGACAACCTGGTGATGTTGCCCCACCTCGGCAGCGCGACAGAGGAAACCCGCACCGCGATGGGCATGCGTGTGCTCGACAATCTTGTCGATTTTTTCGAGGGCCGGACCCCCGGCGACCAGGTGGCATGATGCAAATGGTGGCAGAACCTGCGGGCTTTGAGTCCCCCGATCAATATGCGGAAGACGTGTACCGCCGCCTGCGCGGGGCGTGGCTGAAGGTTCTCCACCGTCGCGCGCCGCATGTGGCGCAATCCATCCAGGATGGCGTCACCCATTGGGACGAAGGCGATTACGCCGATCATCTGCAGGCCAGTACGATCTGGTTTCACCTGCAGCAGATCATGGACGAAAACCTGACGATCCGCACCGGGCGTCTGGCCGAACAGGACGGCGACCCGGGCGAGGGCGGCTTTCACAAGGCGCTTGCCGACTGCCCCGAGGACCAGCGACCGGCCATGCAACGCCTGCTGTCCGAAGGGCAGCTGTCCGTCGGTCCGACGATCACGGCCCATCCGACAGAGGCCAAGCGCGTCTCGGTCATGGAAATCCATCGCCGCATCTACCGGACGCTGGTCCTGTTCGAGACCATGCGCTGGAGCCCGCGCGAGATCGCGAAGCTCGAAGAGACGCTGGAGATGGAAATCGACCTGCTCTGGCTGACCGGCGAGCTGCGGATGGAGCGGCCAAGTCTCGCCTCGGAGATCGACTGGGGCCTGCAATTCTACCGCACCAGCCTGTTCGAGGCCGTGCCGCGCCTGTTCGAACGCTACCATGACGCGGTAAGTGAGGTCTTCGGCCCGATGGGGCGGGATCACTGCTGCATCCGGTTCCATTCGTGGATCGGGGGTGACCGTGACGGCAACCCCAACGTGACCGCCGAGGTGACACGCGAGGCGATCGGACGGTCGCGAGAGATGATCCTCGAGGAATACGTCATGGCCCTCGACCGGATCATTCCACGGCTCAGCGTCTCTGAAAAGATCGTTGCCGTTCCGCGTCCGCACCGCGATGCGCTGGTCCAGATCGTCGAAACGCGCAGTACCGATCCGGGCCTTTGTGCGCAGCGGAATCCGAACGAGATCTTTCGCCAGACGGGGTCGGCCATCCGCCAATGCCTGGCGGCGGGCGGGTACAGGGATGTCTCTGCCTTCCTCGCCGACCTGCACAGCGTCGAAGCGGCGCTGGATGCAATCGACGCGACCCGGCTTGCGCAACAGCTCATTCGTCCGCTGCGCTGGCAGGCCAGCACCTTCGGCTTCCGCGCGCATACGCTGGACATTCGCCAGAACTCTGACGTCGTGACACGGACGTTGGAAGCGGTCTGGAATGCCGTCGATACCGCGCCTGAGGCCCTGTCTGCCGATTGGTCCGCGCGGCTGCGGCGCGAGGTGGGGCAGGCGGGCCTGCCCTTTGTCGATCATGCGCGTCTGGGTGACGAGGCCGCCGAGCTGATGTCGCTGTTGCGGTTGATCCGCGAGGTCCACGACGGGCCGGAACCCGACGCCATCGGGCCATTCATTCTGTCCATGACGCGCTCTGCGGACGATCTGCTGGCGGTGTTGCTCCTGGCGCGCTACGCGGGGTTCGGGGCCGAGCGTCTGTCGCTCAAGGTCGTGCCGTTGTTCGAGACCATCGAGGACCTGCGCGCGGCGCCCGCGATCCTGCGCGACGTGCTGTCGATCCCGCTGGCCGCGCGCAGCATGAAGGACCGGGATGGCCGGCTGGAAATCATGCTGGGCTATTCCGACAGCAACAAGGACGGCGGATTTCTCTGTTCCAGTTGGTCGCTCGACCGGGCGCAGCGCGCTATCACGCGGGCGATTGCCGGGCAGGGCGCGCGGCCGGTGTTCTTTCACGGGCGTGGCGGCTCTGTCAGCCGGGGCGGTGCGCCGACCGACCGGGCCATCGCGGCCCAGCCTCGCGGCACGCTGAACGGAACCCTGCGCCTGACCGAGCAGGGCGAGGTGGTGACGGCGAAATATGCCAACACCGGCACCGCCGCTGCGCAACTGGAACTGCTGGCCTCATCCGTCCTGCGTCATAGTACCGGACCCGCCTTCGAGACCGTCGACCCCGAAGCCGAGGACGTGATGGAGACGCTCTCCAGCCTCAGCCAGACCACCTATCAGACCTTGCTGCAGCATCCGTCCTTCCTGTCCTATTTCAACCAGGCCAGCCCGGTGAACGAATTGGCCCTGCTGAAGATCGGCTCACGCCCCGCGCGCCGTTTCGGCGCATCGACCCTGTCCGACCTGCGCGCGATCCCCTGGGTTTTTGCCTGGAGCCAGAACCGCCACATGATCAGCAGCTGGTACGGGTTCGGCCAGGCGCTTCAGGACTTCCAGGCCATTCGCGGGGCAGGGGGTGAAAAGGCGCTGGCACGCGCGATGCGCGATCTGCCGCTGTTTCGGCTCTGCATCGATGAGGTCGAGAAATCGCTGCTGATGGTCCGCCTGGACATCGCCGAGATCTATGCCGGACTGGTCGAGGACCGGATCGAGGCAGAGGCGGTCTTTGGCTTGATCGAGGCGGAACATGAACGGTCCGTGGCAGCGATCGAACGTCTGACCGGCACGCCGCTGGGATCGCGGTTCCCGAATGCGGTGGCGCGGATCACCCGGCATGAGGCCGCATTGCGTTCGGCCCATGAGGCGCAGGTGCATCTGCTGCGGCTGATGCGCCAAGAGGACGGCAACCGCCATCGCATCCAGTTGATGCAAAGCATGAACTGCATATCCGCCGGCCTTGGATGGACCGGCTGACAGGACAAGGAGCACCACCCATGAATGTCTCGCACCGACCGGACGGTTTTTTCACCGAGTCCCTCGCGTCCCGCGACCCCGAACTGTTTGGCTCGATCACCGGCGAGCTTGGCCGGCAGCGCGACGAGATCGAGCTGATCGCCTCCGAGAACATCGTCTCGCGGGCGG
>NZ_JAHXRQ010000045.1 GCF_019392335.1 Mameliella sp. CS4 | reverse complement strand
CTTGCCGACCAGCGCCTCAGCGCCGCCGGTGAAGGGGCTTTTACGGTTACCCAACAAAACCCGCAAGCAGTTTTTTGAGGTTCCGTCATCTTTTTTTCAAGAACGCCCGAAAACTACGCAAAATCAGGATGTTGAAGTGTCCAAAATTTCCAGTTCCAGGCGCTAACATCACGGCCTCATGCTGCATCGCGGCAGGCTCCGAATCCACATCTTGGGTTATCCACAGGCTTACCCCCAAGAGGGCCGTATTTTGAGCCCATTCGCAGGCCTGAATCGCCGCGATTCACCTCTGACCCTGACCAAAAGACCTCAGGCGAGTCGCGGTCGGGGCGTCAGCCGTAGCCGCAGCGCCAGCAACAGGCAGATCACGCCCAGGTAGGCCAGCGGTTCGATCTGAAACCCTTTCACCAGCATCAGGTAATGTACGCCCCCCAACAGGACCGCGGGGTATGTCAGCCGATGCAGCTTGCGCCAGCGGGCCCCCAACCGCCGCACCGACCAGTTGTTCGAGGTCGCCACCAGCGGCAGCATCAGGGCAAAGCCCGCCATGCCCACGGTGATATAGGGGCGTTTGAGAATGTCGGCCCAGATCTGGCTCAGGATCTGCACATCCAGCAGCAACCAGACCAGCAGGTGAAGAAAGACATAGGTGAAGGTCATGATGCCGATCGCGCGCCGGAACTTGAGCAGGTTCACCCCGGCCCAGCGACGCAGCGGTGTCACCGCCAATCCGACAATGGCCAACTGCAGGGCAAACTCGCCCAGCGCATGTTCCAATGCCTTGATCGGCTCGACGCCCAAGCCCCCGGTCAGGCCCTGGTAAAGGTACCAGGGCGCCGGAAGAGCCAGCACAAGGTACAGCGCCCATGTGGGCAGCCGCCGCGCGGTCTTGTTGATGGCATCCGCGAGCATCAGAAGTTCGCCTTGAGGTCCATGCCCTCGTAGAGCGACGCGACCTCCTCTTCGTAGCCGTTGAACATCAGGGTCGGCTGGCGGCGCGCGAACAGCCCACCACCGATGCGCCGTTCGGTCGCCTGGCTCCAGCGCGGGTGATCCACCGTCGGGTTCACATTCGAATAGAACCCGTATTCGCGCGCGGCGGCCTTGTTCCAGGATGTCGGCGGTTCGCTGTCGGTCAGGGTGATGCGCACGATCGACTTGATCGACTTGAAGCCGTATTTCCACGGCACCACCAGCCGGATCGGCGCGCCGTTCTGGTTGGGGATCGTCTTGCCGTAGATCCCCGTCGCCATCATCGTCAGCGGGTGCATCGCCTCGTCAAGGCGCAGGCCCTCGACATAGGGCCAGTCCAGCACGGGGTAGCGGGTGCCGGGCATTTCCTCGGGGCGCAGCACGGTTTCGAAGGCGACGTATTTCGCCTCGGGTTTCACGCCGGCCAGCTCCAGCAGGTCGGCCAGTTCGAACCCGTTCCAGGGCACGACCATCGACCAGGCCTCGACACAGCGGAACCGATAGATGCGCTCTTCGATGGTCATCTGGCTCAGGATGTCTTCCAGCGCGTAGTCGCCCGGCTTGTCCACCAGCCCGTCGATCTGGATCGACCAGGGCTGCGTGGTCAGCATGTGGGCATTCTCCGCCGGATCGCCCTTGCGTGTGCCGAACTCGTAGTAATTGCAGTACGAGGTGATGTCCTCGAAAGGATTGGGGTCCAGCGCGTCCTGTGCCTGTGCCGCGTTGGGCATGCCCCCCAGCAGGGTGGCACCACCCGCCGCCGCCCCGGCGCCAAGACCCAGCCCCGCCAGCACCCGGCGGCGGTTCATGAAGATCGGCTCCGGTGTGACGTCGGAACGGGTGAGCTTGTTTGTCCAGCGGTTGGCCATGTGTCCTCCTCGGGTGGTCCGTTGCCCGACAAGATAGGCGATGCGCGGGCATGCCCAAACAAACGATGTCTCACGTTGGCGTAACGCGCCTGTAACACACCGCCCGCGCGCCGGCACGGGCGACAGAAATCAGGCCGCCAAATCACCGCCGATCCGCAGAACCTCATCGACCAGCAGATCGAGACCGGATTCAGGAACGCGGTGAAGGCATCCGGGTTAAGTGGAGTTCCGCCGCACTTTCTGCGTCACACCGCAGCTGTCCACTTGGCCGAGGCCGGGGTGCGTGGCAGAGCTCAGCCAGCATCTGGGCATACCGGCGTCCCGGTCACTGAAACTGTACATCCACGATTCAGCCTGGGGCATCTGAGAAAAGCGGCGTCCGCCCTGCAGTTCAGCAGCGGCTCAGCTTCAATGAACCTCGGTCCACTGTCTTTCTGAACTCTATTTTCCTTGAAAATCTGGTCGGAGTGAGAGGATTCGAACCTCCGGCCCCTGCCTCCCGAAGACAGTGCTCTACCAGGCTGAGCTACACTCCGACCGTGGCGGGCGGGATAGCCCAGCGCCGGGGCTTTGGCAAGGCTCAATCGTGCGCTTGCAGCGGGTCTTTCGCCTGCACCACCCGGTCTTTCCTGAAAAACCGCACACGGGGCATGATCCCGGTCTCGAACCGGGTCCTGGACCGCAGGACAGGGCGGTTGGTCGAGGATGTTCCGCCTTCGCGCAGGACGATGTAGGTGCCGCTGGCGATGATGATTCCCGCGCCCGCCACCGTCCAGGCGTCGGGGTACTCGTCGAAGAAGATCGCCCCGGTAAAGGCCGCCCAGAGAATCTGTGAATACTGCATCGGGGCGACCACCACGGCCTCGCCCGCCTTGTAGGCCATGATGACCAGCGCCGAGGCCGCAAAGGCCATGACAGACATCAACGCCAGCCCGCCCAGCTCCAGCGTCGGCATCGGTTTGTAGACAAAGGGCAGCGCCGCGCCCATGACGATGAAATTCGTCAGGATCGGATAAAGCAACATGACAACGCTGCGTTCATCCTGCCCGATCTTGCGCACAATGATCGAGGCCAGAGAGCTGGCAAAGGCGGCGACCAGCGCCGCAAGATGCCCCAGGCTCAGCTCGGTGGCACCGGGACGCAGCACCACCAGAACGCCGCAGAGGCCGACGACCACTGCAAGACCACGGCGCAGACGCACCTGTTCACCCAGGATGGGGATCGCCAGGAGGGTGATCAGCAGGGGTGCGGCAAAGAGAATCGCATAGACCTGCGCCAGAGGCAGCACCGAAAAGGCGTAGAAGGCCGACAGGCCGGTGATGACCGCTGACAGTGTCCGCACCATCAACCACCAGGGATGCACCGGGCGCAGAGTCCCGGGCTGCGATTCGCGGATCAGGAGCAAAGTCACCAGCGGAAAGGAGAACAGTCCGCTGAAAAAGACGATCTGAACCGGGCTGTAACTGGCGCCCAGCCACTTCACGATCACGTCGTGAAGCGAGAAGACACCGAAAGCGAGCAGCGCCAAAAGGGCGCCTTTGGCGTTGTGAGACATCCGGAATCCGTAAAGCTGAGTCGGTTAGCGCCGCCTGTTATCGCTATCACAAGATGATTGCGGTAGGAACGCAAGGGGGGCAGGCGCAACTTCGCCCGATCACGGGCAGGGTTGATCCGTCCAGTCGTCCGACCCACCACGAAAACACTTTTGCCGAAACCCGTAGGCCATCAGCGCCCAGCGCCGGTTTATGGTCTCCGTGTACTCGAGTCGCCGCTGAACGGCGCTGACCGAATCGTCGCCGCCCCCCGCAAGGGTCAGAACGATCACCAGACGGTCGCCTTCGATACCCGCGCTCAGATCCAGCGATGGGGCGCCTTCGCCGCTTTCGGGAAAATCCAGGATCCAGGTCTGGACTTCGCGCATCGGATGCCGGACGACGCGTGTCTCCGGCAGGCGGAAATCGGAATGACCGGGGAGAATCGTGACATCCTGTGCGGCAACTGGCGTGGCGAACAGGCAGGCAATCAGAAGAGTGCGAAGCATGGAAAACCTTTCGGACCGGACAGGAAGATCCTGTCCGGCCCGAGCATCCCTGTCGAGAAGGGAATTCCTTAGAGCGAGGCGTCCAGCGCCGCGACGATGGCGTCGCCCATCTGGCTGGTCGAAACCGGATCGACCCCTTCTTCGCCCAGGAGGTCCGCGGTGCGATAGCCATCGGCCAGCACCTTTTCCACCGCCTGCTCAAGGCGCGTCGCCTCGTCGCCTTGGTCAAAGCTGTAGCGCAGCGCCATCGCAAACGACAGGATGCAGGCGATCGGGTTTGCCTTGCCCTGGCCCGCGATGTCGGGGGCCGAGCCGTGCACCGGCTCGTACAGCGCCTTGGGCCGGCCGTTCGCCATCGGCGCGCCAAGGCTGGCCGAGGGCAGCATGCCAAGGCTGCCGGTCAGCATCGCGGCGGCATCGGACAACAGGTCGCCGAACAGGTTGTCGGTCACGATGACGTCGAACTGCTTTGGCCAGCGGCAGAGCTGCATGGCGCCTGCGTCGGCGTACATGTGGCTCAGCTCGACTTCGGGATAGTCCTTGGCCACTTCGGTCACGACCTCGCGCCAGAGCACACCCGACTCCATGACGTTGGCCTTTTCCATCGAGCACAGCTTCTTGTCCCGCTTCATGGCCAGTTCGAACGCCGAGCGTGCCACGCGGTCGATTTCCGACTCGGTATAGCGCTGGGTGTTGATGCCAACGCGCTCGTTGCCCTCCTCGATGATGCCGCGCGGCTCTCCGAAGTAGATGCCGCTGGTCAGCTCGCGCACGATCATGATGTCCAGACCGGCGACAACATCCTTTTTCAGCGAAGAGAAATCGGCCAGCGCGTCAAAGCACTGCGCCGGACGCAGGTTGGCAAAGAGGTCCATTTCCTTGCGCAGGCGCAGCAACCCGCGCTCGGGCTTTACGCTGAAATCCAGCGTGTCGTATTTCGGGCCGCCCACCGCGCCCAGCAGGACCGCGTCCACCTCTTGCGCCTTGGCCATCGTGTCATCGTGCAACGGTGTTCCGTGCGCATCGTAGGCCGCGCCGCCGACCAGATCCTCGGACACGTCAAAGGCCATGTCGCGCTTGGCGCCATACCAGTCGATGACCTTGCGGACCTCGGCCATGACCTCGGGGCCGATGCCGTCGCCCGGCAGGATGAGAAGCGAAGGGTTGGACATGGTCGGGCTCTCCTATACGTGACGTCAGGCCCCTAGCGCGCGGGGGCACTCTGGTCAATATCACCCCGCCTGTCGCGGCCCCACATGTGCCAGGAGCCCCTCTGCCAGCGCGTCCCAGACCCGGCGGATGCGCGGCGTGTGCCGGACCGCCTCATGCGCCGCCAGCCAAAGCGGCAGGGTCGGCAGCGGGATCTGTGGCAGCACCCGTTCGACCAGAGGTTCCACATCGCCGACGGTGCGTTGCACAAATCCAAGCCCGCATCCCGCCTTGATCAGCTCCCAGTAGACGGGGTGGTGATCGGTGCGGGTGGCAAACCAGTCCCGCTGCGCCTCCAAACCCATCTCGCGCATCCCGCGCAGGATCAGATCGGACCTGTCATAACCGACAAGGTCATGATCCAGGAACGCGTCGAATGTGTCTGGCCGCCCTCGGCGCGCGATGTAGGATGTCGCGGCATAGACGCCGATTTGCAGCTCTCCCAGGTGCCGGGTCACGATGTCCAGCTGTTCGCTGCGGTACATGCGGACAGCAATATCCGCCTCTCGGTACAACAGGTTCTCGGACCGGTCCGTGGGCACCAGGTCGATGCTGATCTCCGGTTCCTCTTCGCGCAGTTTCGCCAGGATCGGCGGCAGGTGGTATTGCGCGGTAAAGACGCTGGCGGTGACTCGGACGGTGCCGGACAGCGTCTCTGACCGCCCAGCGGCGGCCAGGCTGAGCCCCCGCATCCCCTCGGCCATGCGCTGCGCGTGGGGCAGCAGATCGGCACCGGCATCGCTGAGCGCCAACCCGCGCGGCTGGCGCCGGAACAGCTCCAGCCCCAGCGTGGTCTCGATCTGGCGAACCTGCCGTCCGGCGGTCGGTTGCGAGATACCCAGCTGCCGCGCCGCCTCCGACAGCGACCCGGTTTCGGCCACGGTCAGGAAGGCCTGGACCAGCGACCAGTCAAACTTGGGGACAATTTCATCCATTCACTCATGAATACATAAGCTGCACATTCCGGCAATTCCCAAAATCTGGCGAATGAGGCACCCTTGGGCGCAAGGTAAATGGAGGATCGTCAGATGACGGGAAAAGTGCTGATCCTGGGCGGCAGCGGGCGGTTCGGACGCAATGCGGCAGAGGCCTTCTGGGACGCGGGTTGGCGGGTTGCACTGTTCGACCGAGCAAAGGACGACCTGCTGCAAGCGGCGCAGGGGATGGATGTGATCGTGAACGGCTGGAACCCGGCCTACACGGATTGGGCCACACAGGTGCCACGCCTGACCGAACAGGTGATCGCGGTGGCGCGTGCCTCGGGGGCGACGGTGATCGTACCCGGCAACGTCTATGTCTTTGGCAAGGAGGCGCCCGCAGGGTTTGGCCCCGATGTCGCGCATGCGGCCCGCAATCCCCTCGGCCGGGTGCGGATCGAGATGGAACAGCGCTTGCGGGACGCGGATATCCCGGTGATCCTGCTGCGCGCCGGGGATTTCCTCGATACGGCCGCCTCGGGCAACTGGTTCGACCTGCAAATGGCACCCTCGTTGAAAAAGGGCCTGCTGACCTACCCCGGCAATCCGGAAGTGCAGCATGCCTGGGCCTTCCTGCCCGACATGGCGCGTGCTGCCGTGGCCTTGGCCGAACGGCGCGAGAGCTTGCCGCAGTTCACCGAGGTGAATTTCCCTGGCTACACGCTGACCGGGCAGGACATGGCGCGCCTGATCGGCAAGACGCTGGAACGCGAAGTGCGGGTCAAGCGCATGGCCTGGTGGCCCGTCCGCCTCGCCTCGCTGGTCTGGCCGCTGGGCGCGAAACTGGCCGAGATGCGCTATCTCTGGGACAAGCCGCACCACCTGACGCATGAGAGCTTCGACGCGCTGCTGCCGGATTTTCAGACGACCCCGGTGGACGAGGCGCTGGCCGCCGCCGTGGCGCCGGTGCTCAAGGCAGGGTCAGATCGACCCAGACAAGACCATGAGGCCCAAGATCCGGCGACGGGGGCGTGACGCCACGCCCCGTGACCGACAGCGCACGATCGGGCAGGACATAGCTGACCCGCATCGGGCCGGTGCTGTCCCAGGTCACGGTGTCGACGCCGGGCATCGGATCCTGCAGGCGCGCATGTTCCAGCACTTGGCGCGCGGCCTCCTGCAGACCGTTGCCCCGTGAGGGATCTAGATTGAGGTTCCCGATCAAGGCAACGGGTGTGTCGGGCACGGCACCGACTTTGCCCTCCAGAACATGGGTCCATAGCAGGACCTCATCCCGGTTCCGGCGCCCGTTGCGATCCTCTGGTCCGTCAAAAACAGGAGGGGTCGCCGCAAGCGTCAGCAGCGTCAGGCTCCCGCCGGGCGTTGCCACGCGCAACGCCCAATGCGCCGATGTGGACAGGCGTTGCACGTCGTGTGCCGGATCGTCAGCCGCAATCGCACTGTCCGGCGCGTCTTTCCACAACAGGGCAGAATGATCGGCCCCCAGTTCGACCGGATAGCGCGAGAGCAGCGCCATCCCGCCCTGCCCCGCGAACCAGCCGAACCCCTGCGCATCGCGTGGGCCGCCGCGATACCCGTCCCCGTCGATGTCCAGCCCGGTCGCCATCCCGGTATTGGGTCGCAGGGCAAAGAGATGCGGATAGCGCAGGCCCTGGTCCGCCAGGAGGTCGCGCAGCTTGCCCAGCGCAACCAGTCCGGCATCGTAATCCACGTCCGTCAGCAAAAGGATATCCGGACCGGTCGCAAGGATCGGGCCCAGGTCCGGCGGCGCCTTTTCAAGGTCCGCCAGCAGCAATCCCGGCCCCTTGCGGCTGAAATCGCCATGCCAGGTGGCAAGGCGCACCGGGTCGGCACAGGCCGCCCAGGCCACCAGAATGTAGCTGAGAAAGAGGATCAGACCGCCTGCAGGTCCGCCTGCGCGTAAGCGCGACGGCGCTTTTCCTCGATCAGGTCGGCAATGCGGATCAGCGCCACCCCCCTCATGATCAAGCTTGCCGGCAGAAAGGCCCATGCGCTCATCGTCCAGATCAATGTTTGCGGTTCGGCCCAGGACAAGGACGTCGCATGAACCCCGGCGGCCTTCAGCAGCGCCGGAATCAAGAATGGCAGCAGGAACCCTAAGGCCACGTTAACGTGGCTGTCCCGGCGCAGTCGCCGCAGGATGTCCCCGCCAGCGGTGGGATCGTAAAGCGGCAGGTTGATCCAGAAATTGAAGGCACCCCGTCCCAGCGGCCAGTCCAGGATCCGCACCAGGGCCACGAATACCAGGATCGTGACCAGGGAAATAACGTAAGCCAATCCCGCAAGCGGACGGATCTCTTCGACAACGGTTTCGCCGGGCACAGCCAGAAGCATGAGGTGCACGGGCGAGAAGGAGAAATCCATCGCCTCTCCGATCATGCGGCCAAAGGCGATCAGACCATCCGTCAGGGGGGTCGGCAGAACGGAACCACGGCAGATCAGCGTCAACAGGATCACCGTCAGCGCAAGCGAGAAGAAGCGGATGCGATTGAACGGCGGGGCCGAGCGGAATTCGATCAGCGAGGGTGCGTCTGCAAGGTATTCCACAAGCGTGAGGATCGCGGCCACGAGGCCGATCAGGGCGATCATCTGGGTGGTCTCGGCACGGGTTCCCGGCATCAGCAACGCGGGGGTCGCCACAAGAAATGCAACAAGGAATGCCCGCGCCCCGGCGGCCACCATTCGCGTGATCACAGTTCTGCCCTTTCGTTCCGGACGGGAGCGATACGATGCCGCGCCCTTGTTCCATCCCGAGCCCGCGCTTTACGACGGGTTGCCTCAATCTGGCCCAAGTTTTGCCCCTTTTGCCCGGATCGCTCAAGCATTCACGGGAGCCTTGCTCAGATTCATGGCCCTTTAGGGGAGGCACTGGTGCGGGTTTGCATCAATTCCACGGCACGAAAAAGGCGCGCGAAGAACACATCCCAATATATTGGGGTAAAAGAAAAATCCGCCACAAGAGACCTGCCCGGAAATCAGACCATCCGTTAACCCGGCATTAGCGAGTGTGGCGATCACGGCCCATGGAGGCGCCGGAGAACCCCCGCCACGGACCCGCGGCGGGGGCAATGGTCATAGGATCAAACCCAGGGGCGCGCCTGTGCGGCTTGCGCCTCGAAGGCGTCGATGGCCGGGGCCTTTTCCATCGACAGTCCAATATCGTCGAGGCCTTCGAGCAGGCAATGCTTCTTGAACGGGTCGATGTCGAAGGCAAAGCTCTCGCCGTCCGACGTGGTGACGGTCTGCGCTTCGAGGTCGACGGTCATCCGCGCGTTGGACCCCTTTTCGGCGTCCTTCATCAGCACGTCCACGGCCTCTTGCGGCAGCTTGATCGGCAGCAACCCGTTCTTGAAGCAGTTGTTGTAGAAGATGTCGGCGAAGGAGGTCGAGATGATCGCCTTGATACCGAAATCCTTGAGCGCCCAGGGCGCGTGTTCCCGCGACGATCCGCACCCGAAGTTTTCGCCCGCCACGAGGATCTCCGTCTCGCGGTACTGCGGCTGGTTCAGCACGAAATCGGAGATTTCGTTGCCTTCCCGGTCATAGCGCATCTCGTCGAAGAGGTTCACGCCAAGGCCGGACCGCTTGATGGTCTTCAGAAAGACCTTGGGGATGATCATGTCGGTGTCGATATTGACCAGCGGCATGGGGGCCGCGATCCCGGTGAGTTTTTCGTATTTTTCCATCGATCAGGCTCCTCAGGCGTTTTCGGTCATCAGCGCGCGCACGTCGGTCAGGTGACCTGTCAGCGCCGCCGCAGCCGCCATCGCAGGCGACACGAGGTGCGTGCGGCCCTTGTAGCCCTGACGCCCCTCGAAGTTGCGGTTCGAGGTGGAGGCGCAGCGCTCACCCTCGCTGAGCTGGTCGGGGTTCATGGCAAGGCACATGGAACAGCCCGCAAGGCGCCATTCGAAACCGGCCTCCGTAAAGATGTCGGCCAGGCCCTCTTCCTCGGCCTGAGCGCGGACAAGGCCCGAACCGGGGACGATCATGGCGCGCATGCCTTCCTTGACCTTTTTCCCCTTCACAACCTCGGCCACGGCGCGCAGATCCTCGATCCGGCCATTGGTGCAGGAGCCGATGAACACGGTGTCGATCTGGATGTCGGTCAGCGGCGTGCCGGGCTTGAGGTCCATGTAGTCGAGAGCGCGCTGAGCCGCGGCGACCTTGCCGCCCTTGAAGCTGTCAGGCGCGGGCACGACCGCCGAGATCGGCAGTGCGTCCTCTGGCGAGGTGCCCCAGGTCACGGTGGGTTCGATCGACTCGCCCGGGATGGTCAAGACCTTGTCCCAATGCGCGTCATCGTCTGAATAGAGCGTCTTCCACCAGGCCAGCGCGGCTTCCCACTGGGCGCCCTTCGGCGCGTGCGGGCGGCCCTTGACGTAGTCGAACGTGGTCTCGTCTGGCGCGATCAGACCGGCACGCGCCCCGCCCTCGATGGCCATGTTGCAGATCGTCATCCGACCTTCCATCGAGAGGTTGCGGATCGCTTCGCCGCAATACTCGATGACATAGCCGGTGCCACCGGCGGTGCCGGTTTCCGCAATGATGCGCAGGACGATGTCCTTGGCGGTGACACCGGGCAGCAGCTTGCCGGTGATTTCCACCTTCATGTTCTTCGACTTGGATTGAATCAGCGTCTGGGTGGCCAGCACATGCTCGACCTCGGACGTGCCGATACCATGCGCCAGTGCGCCGAAGGCACCATGCGTCGCAGTATGCGAGTCACCGCAGACCACGGTCATGCCCGGCAGCGTCCAGCCCTGTTCGGGACCGACGATATGCACGATGCCCTGACGGATGTCCGACACAGGGTAATAGTGGATGCCAAAATCCTTGGCGTTCTTGTCCAGCGCGGCCACCTGGATGCGGCTGTCCTCGGGCATCTGGTCGGGGTTATCGCGGCCTTCGGTGGTGGGCACGTTGTGATCCGGCACGGCGATGGTCTTGTCCGGTGCGCGCACGGTGCGGCCCGCCATGCGCAGCCCTTCGAAGGCCTGCGGGCTGGTCACCTCGTGAACGAGGTGGCGGTCGATGTAGATGAGGCTGGTTCCGTCTGCGTCCTCTTGGACGAGATGGGCATCCCAGATCTTGTCATAAAGCGTCTTGGGGGACATAGGTCCTCTCCCGTTGATTGGCGAATGGCTTGTCGGAAGGGTGGCGCGGACACGCGCCGGGGATCAGGCGCGCGCCTGTAGCCGGGCCAGCACGGTATGCGTGGCGCCGTAGAAACGTTCGCGCAGGCGCGCGCGATCTGTCCTGTCGACATGGGGTTTCATGATCGAGCCTGATACAGCCTCGCGCAGATTCCCGCAAGAGAGCGCCGACGCCCGCCCTGCCAGATGTGCAAGAGCGGGGCCGGTATCGTCTCAGGCCGCCTGACCGGGGGCCAGACGGCGCCGCAGCGCCTCGGGCACCTGGCGGGCCGAGGAAATGCGCGGAAGGGGCATTTCCGGGATGGACCGGTCCTCGCCGTAAAGCGCGGTATACTCGGCATGGTTTTCAAAGGCGCGGCGGCTGATGTAGTCGATAAAGGTCTCTGCCGGAGCACCTTCGGCCAGGATGACCGCGTGATCCTCGGTCTCGACGTGGTAGAGCGTATAGCCCTCGCCCAAGTCCGACAGCGGTACCCGGGAAATGCCGGCGCCATTCACCAGCGCACCTGCGTCAATCAGCATCCCGTCGATCAGCAGGGCATGGTCCGCCGTCAGCAAGAGATCGCGTTCCGGACAACCGCCGCCCAGGGCCCCGGCGCGGACACGTACCGGCATAAGGCGCTCTGCCGGGCCGAACCGGGTCGAGACATGCTGGACGCCGATCCATTTCACCCGCACCGCCTGGCCGTCGTGCGACAGGATCTCTGACCCGATGTGCAGATCCTCTACCGCCACCCGGCCCGCCGGTGTCGCGATCCCCGTTCCCGACAGGAAACAGGCTGGCATGTTCACGTCCAGCACGTCGCTTGGGTCGATGGAGGCCGGATACTCGGAATAGGGAACGTTCGCCTCGGTCGAGCCGAGCAGGTAGCCGAACTGATCCTGGATGAAGTAGAAGTCGCGTCCCCCAAAGGTCACCTTGCCCAGGTAGGTCGCATCGCTGCCAGAATAGTCCGGATTGATGACCTCGCCCTGCTCGACTTCCAGATCGATCGGGCCGCCCTGCTCTTCGTAGATCGAAGAGCCATAGACCGGGTTGTTGATCGTGTCGCCCTGCTTGTTCCAGCCCGACGGCACGCCGCCGATGGTGAACTGGCTGTAGTAGGTGGCGGACAGAACGGTGAACTGACCCATGAATACTCTTCCTCTCCAGGCATTGACCCGCCTTGAAATACGATCCTCGCGGGTTCGCTCGACCCTGTCAGCTTGTCCGCATCGTGGCAACGAAAAGCGGACACGGCGAGGATTTGCCGAGCGCGGGGTGTGCGCCGCCCCTGGCTGAGGACAAACTGACGCGGCCCCCTTGTGACATCTCCGGATCTGGCCCATTTGCCAGCGGTTCGCGGAGACATCCGCGCAAGACTTCCGAAAATCTTGATCCGAGTGTCGGGGCAACGCGTACCCGTTACAAAGGAAATGAGGCATCCGATGCGGAGTGCATTGAACATCGTCAACCTTGGCTTGATCGCCGTGCTGATCGTTGCTGCGTTCAGCGTGCAGGCCCGCGTGGAGTCGAGCGGGATCATCCCGCTGACCGTACTGGTCGAGTAGCCTTGTGTAACCGGCGGCCGCATCCGGCGTGCCGCCCACGCGAGTGCCAGAGCCGCGCCGTCCCGAGGGGCGGCGCTAGTCGTTTGTGTAGATCGGTCCGGCACTCAGAATGCGTCGGCCCAGAGGTCGGTCGAAAGATATTTCAGACCGCTGTCGCAGAGCACGATCCCCACGGTGCGCCCCCGTTCCGGCCCGCGTAGCAGCGCCGCCGCCGCCGCAAGGTTGGCCCCCGAGGAATAACCGGCGAAAAGCCCCTCTGTCCGTGCCAGCAGGCGGGCGTGGTCACGCGCCTCGGCGCCGCTGACGGTCAGGGTTCCCGCCAGCGGGGCGTCACGCAGATGAACGAGGTCCCCCATCCCGTAACCGCCGCCCTGGATCGGGTGATCCGGCTGCGAGGTATCGCCGCCGGCGATGGCTTCGGCGCCCCGGGGTTCCACCGCGTAGCAGCGAACGCCCTTGGGCGCGAGGAACCGCGCCGTACCCGCAAGTGTCCCGCCAGAGCCGACGAAATCGGCAAAAACCTCAATCGCACCGTCGGATTGTTCCCAGAGTTCCGGACCGGTGCCGGTTTCATGCGCCGCGGGGTTGCCCGGGTGGCCGAACTGGTCAGCCCGAAAGGCGCCGCGCTCTCGCGTGATCCGCTGCGCCGCCTCTTCGACACGCGCAAGATCCGCGCCCGAGACCTGCCCGGGCACGCTCCCCGGCGCCTGATCGACCAGAACCACCTCGGCGCCCAGCGCCGCCATCATGCGCGCCCGCTCTACCGAATTGCCCCGGCTCATCACCGCGATGAAGGGATGCCCCAGGATGCCACAGACAATGGCCAGACCGGTGCCCATGTTGCCCGAGGTCAGCTCGACCACCGGCTGCCCGGGCTGCAGCGCACCGCTTTCTCGCGCCGCCTCGATGATGGCACGGGCCGCGCGGTCCTTCTTGGAAAACCCCGGCAAAAGGAAATCTGGCTTGGCAAGGATACGTCCCTCGACCCCCAGCGCCGCGCAGGCGCGGGCAAGGTCGATCAGCGGCGTGTTCCCGATGGCGTCGATGGCAGAAGACAGGATCATGGCGCGACGCTGCGCCGCCCTCCTCGCCAAGTCAAGCAAACCAGAGGGTTGCGCGGTGCCCGCTTTGCAATACTGTTTGAAGTCCCCGAAGACCCGCGCCGACGGAATGTGACATGGACCCACAGGAGACGCTGCCGCTGGACCCTGAGGCCCTGATCGGCCTCTGGGAATTCCTGATGGCCGAAGGCGCGTTGCTGTGGCGCCAGGCGATGCGGCCCTGGACGAGCTACCAGATCGGCATCATCGTCACCGTCTTCCTGCTGGCCTGGGGCCTGCGGGCGCTGATCCGGCCACGGTACTCCGACTGGCTTCGCAGCCGCGAGAACTGGCCGAAATGGCGTTTGCGGATCGGGCTCATCGTGCAGCGGCGGATGCGGATGATCCTCTTTGTCGCGATGATCTGGGTGGCCTACCTGGTGATGAAGGAGCTGACCTGGTCGTACCGGTCGCTCTTGTTGCGGGTGGCGGCGAACCTGTCGACCGCATGGCTGTTCATCGCCTTCGCAACGCGGCTGATCGCGAACCCGGCGCTGGGCGTGGCAGTGCGCTACGGCGCCTGGACATGGGCAACGCTGTCGATCCTCGGTTGGACCGACGAGGCGGAAAGCACCTTGGAATCCGTCGCGATCACGATGGGAGAGACGCGGCTTTCGCTGTGGCTGATCATCAAGGCCGTGGTGGTCATGGCCGTGCTGCTCGCGATGGCCCGGCTTATGGCGGGCGCCTCGGCGGCCTCGATCCGGCGCAACACGGCCATCAGCCCGTCGATGCAGGTGCTGGCGGTCAAGGTGCTCCAGGTGATCCTGTTCGGCTCTGCCTTCTTCATCGCTCTGAAATCGGTGGGGGTGGATCTGACCGGCCTGGCGGTGCTCTCCGGCGCCATTGGCGTGGGCCTCGGCTTTGGCCTGCAAAAGGTGGTGTCAAACCTCGTATCCGGCATCATCATCCTGCTCGACAAGTCGATCAAGCCCGGCGACGTCATCAGCCTTGGCGAGACCTTCGGCTGGATCGAGTCGCTGGGCGCGCGTTATGTCAGCGTGGTCACGCGGGACGGCAAGGAATTCCTGATCCCGAATGAGGATCTCATCACCGGCCAGGTGGTAAACTGGTCGCATTCCAACGATTTCGTGCGGCTCGACATCCATTTTGGCACCTCCTACCAGGATGACCCGCACGAGGTGCGCCGCATCGCTATCGCCGCCGCGCAAAGCGTCAACCGGGTGCTGAGCCACAAGCCCCCGGTCTGCCATATCATCGGCTTCGGTGATTCCTCGGTGGACTATGTCCTGCGCTTCTGGATCACGGATCCCACGGGCGGGCTGACCAATATCCGGGGCAACGTCTTTCTGGCGCTCTGGGACGCCTTCCAGGCCAACGGCATCTCGATCCCCTTCCCGCAGCGCGAGGTCCGGGTGCTGAAGGATGCGGAGACCGCCGCGCCCATCATGGACTGACGGACGCGGCCGGGGCACCTCAGCCGAGCACCTCGCCAATCAGCATCTGCGGCTGGCAATCGGTGAATTTCGGAATGTCGTCCAGCAAGGGCTGGGCCTTGCTCATTCCCTCTTTCAACGCGTCGCCGTCGTTGAACACCAGTGTCGCGATGGCATGAAACCCCGGCGGCGTATCGGGACCGCCGGACAGGCCCTTGGTCGCAAGAGCGGTCTTCATGTACGGCCCCCAGATCTCGGCCACCATCTTGAGATGCGTGTTGACGTAGTAATCATAGTCGAAATGGGTGCCCTCCGTGGCCGGATAGAGCACCTGGACGCTGCTGGACATTGCACTTCCTCCCTGTTGTCCGCCCGGTTTACCACAAGTGGCGTGCCGTTACGTCTCTATTTGCAAACCCGTCCCGAGGGCTGACAAACCCATGCCGCGCGCGCATAGTCGCCCCATATCCAGGAGGGGACCATGAGCGAAGATATCGTCATCCTGAGCGGTGCACGCACCGCCATCGGTACGTTCGGCGGCAGCCTTGCGGGCACACCGCCCATTGACCTCGGGACAGCGGCGGCAAAGGCTGCGCTGGACCGCGCGGGCGTCGAGGGCGGGCAGATCGGGCACGTCGTGTTCGGCCATGTCATCAACACAGAGCCGCGCGACATGTACCTCAGCCGCGTGGCGGCGATGCAGGCGGGCATCCCCGATAGCGTGCCTGCAATGAACGTCAACCGGCTCTGTGGTTCCGGCGCGCAGGCCATCGTCTCGGCGGTGCAGTCACTGATGCTGGGCGACGCGGATTTCGCCTTGGCGGGTGGCGCCGAGGCCATGTCGCGCTCGCCCTTCGCGATCACCGATCAGCGCTGGGGCGCCAAGATGGGCGACGTCAAGACGCTTGACATGATGCTGGGCGCGCTGAACTGTCCCTTCGGCACCGGCCACATGGGCGTGACGGCGGAAAACGTCGCCTCGGAACATGACATCAGCCGGGACGCGCAGGACGCCTTTGCCCTGCAAAGCCAGGAGCGCGCGGCCAAGGCCATCGCCGAAGGACGGTTCGCCGAGCAGATCGTGCCGGTCCAGGTGCGGCGCAAGCGCGAGATGGTGGATTTCGAGACCGACGAACACCCCAAGGCCACGACGCTGGAGGCGCTGTCCGGCCTGCGCACCGTTTTCCAGAAAGACGGCAGCGTTACGGCGGGGAATGCCAGCGGCATCAACGACGGCGCGGCGGCGCTGGTGCTGGCGCGTGCCTCGGCAGCGCAAGGTGCGGGCTTGAAACCCCGCGCGCGGGTGCTGGGCTATGCCCATGCCGGTGTCCGCCCCGAGGTCATGGGCATTGGCCCGGTCCCGGCGGTGATGTCGCTGCTGGAACGCACGGGGCTGGGCGCGGATGATTTCGACGTGATCGAATCGAACGAGGCCTTCGCGGCGCAGGCGCTGGCGGTGAACAAGGAACTGGGTCTCGACCCGGCCAAGGTGAACCCCAACGGCGGCGCTATCGCTCTGGGCCATCCGGTGGGCGCGACCGGGGCGATCCTGACCGTCAAGGCGCTTTACGAGCTGGAACGGATCGGCGGATCGAAGGCGCTGATCACCATGTGCATCGGCGGCGGCCAGGGCATCGCGCTGGCGATCGAGCGGATCTGACGACCGAGCCTGTTCCGGGGAGGTGGGTCGGACCGCCCCCTGCGGGCCGGGACGGCTGTCGGCGCGTGTCAGCCGTCGCACGGCCCGGGGCCGGCCGACAAGCGAGGGGCAAGCCCCTCGCGCTCCCCGGAGGTATTTTCAGCCCAAAGAAACCGGATGCGCGGCCCCGCTCATGCGACCGCATGCGCCAGGGCGCATTGCTTCCAGAGGAGGGTGAGGGCCTTGACCAGGTGGTCGATGTCGGCGTCCGA
>NZ_JAHXRQ010000044.1 GCF_019392335.1 Mameliella sp. CS4 | reverse complement strand
GCCAAGGCGCCCGCCAGACCCCAGCCGTTGGGGATTATTCCACCGGTTCACTGACCCATTTTGCTCCGGGATTGACACCTGGGCGTTTTCACGAACGGCTTCACATCTCGACCCGCCAGTACGCGCGTATTGTCCGTGAGTGGGTGACATCCATCGGTCTGGAGGCCAGCGCCTATGGCACGCACTCGATGCGGTGCACCAAGGTCACGCAGATCTACAAGAAGACAGGCAACCTGCGGGCAGTCCAACTACTGTTGGGGCATACCAAGATGGACTGCACTGTCAGATACCTTGGCGTCGAGCTTGAAGATGCGCTGGCGATTGCCGAAGCTATCGAAATCTAAACGGCTGGGCCGTCTTCACGGACGGCCCGGACCTGCCCTTCACTTCGTGGCCGAGCGCCGCGGTGCAGCTTCACCAGACCGGCCGTTCGTCTATCGCGCAGCATTTTCGTGACGTGAAGGTCGGGAGAGCGGACGAAGGAGCCACTTTATCAACGCGGGCTGAGGTCTGGTTTATGTGCACAGCAATCTTCCCTTGTGGATCAAGTAAAACGCGCGAGCTCAGATCACACGGCCCTCGTTCGATGTTCTGACACGGCACTTGCCGCTTGCTGAAAGGCTGATCTGGTCAATTCCAAGTCGTCGGTTTTCAAGGCAAGGGATGGATAGAGTTTCCCGGGCGATTTGAAGACGCCATTGGCGCGCATGGTCGTGTTCCAGACCTCGTTGATCTTGGCATCGCGATGCTTGGCGGTTCGGTAATCGATCGGATCTACATCGGTGAAAAATATGTCGAACAGGGTCGGGTCGCCGCAGATACGGTGGTCGATCGCCTGCTCGGTCAGGGCAGCGGATTGCATGTCCATCAGGGTCTGGCCCAGCTCGCGCAGCCGCGCATACTGGCCCGGACGCCGCAGGATCTCCATCGTCTTGAGGCCCGCAGCCGCCGCCACCGGATTGCCCGAGAGCGTGCCGAGCTGCATGAGCCAATTCTCCGCTCCCACAGCCGACTTGTCGAAATGCGCCATGATCTCGGAGCTGGCGCCAAGCGCGGCCAGAGGAAAGCCGCCGCCGATGATCTTGCCCAGCGTGCAGATATCGGGTGTCACGCCATAGCGTTGCTGCGCACCGCCATAGGCAAGGCGAAAACCTGTCACGATCTCGTCGAAGATCAGCAATACACCGTGTTTGTCACACAGATCGCGCAGCCCTTGCAGAAAGCCGGGCTGCGCGGGGATTATGCGCTGCAACGGTTCTGCGATGATCGCTGCGATATCTTCATGTTCGCTGAGAAGGGAGGCGACGGCCTCAAGATCGTTGAAGGGCGCGATCAGCATCTCGTCGGCCACACCCTGCGGGATGCCGGCGCTATCGGGCACGGCCGTGGGGAAATTGACTTGTACCGCGGGGGCAAGGCTCATTTGTGCCTCGGCAGACATGCCGTGATAGCCTCCTTCGAACTTCAGGATCTTCGGCTTGCCGGTATAGGCGCGGGCAAGGCGAATGGCGTACATGTCTGCCTCACCGCCCGATGTGACGAAGCGGACCTGCTCACAGCAGGGCACAGCCTCGACGATCGCTTCGGCAAGTTCGATCCCCTTCGCGTTGTTGGCAAAGAATGTCATGCCCTTGGGTAGTTGTTCCAAGACGGCTTCCATCACTTCCGGGTGGCCATGCCCCAGAAGCATCGGGCCGGACCCGATCAGGTAGTCAACGTATTCTTTGCCGTCCTCATCCCAGACGCGGCTGCCTGCCCCTCGCGCGATTACGATGGAGGCATCGAAATTGCCGAAACCTGCGGCGGGAAGCACGTCGCGGGCGCGGTTGATCCAATCGGCTTGGGTGTAGATCCGGTTCATGAAGTCAATCCAGTATCAGGTCAGGTGCGCCGAGGCCGTCTTGATCGACGGTAATGCCAAGGCCCGGGGCATCGGGCGGCGCGATGCGGCCAGCCGCACGCGTTGGAGCATCCGGCGCGAGGCGCGGGCTGACATAGCCCGACAGATCACAGACGTTCAGAACACGGGAAGGTGGCGTTGCCGCCCCCAGATGCAGCGCGGCGGCTGTCACGATATCGCTGCCCCAGGTACATTCCACGCACATCTTTGCGCCCAGATGCAGGCACAGGTCGCGCGCGCGCCGCGTGGCCGACAGCCCGCCGAACTTTGATAATTTCAGCGCAACAGCGTCCATGATACCGAGCCGGTGGGCTTGCAGCATCGAGGCCGTATCATGGGCCAACTCGTCCATCTTCATCGGCAGGCCCGTGGCCGATTGCACCCGGGCGCAGTCCTCCAGCGTGGCACAGGGGGCCTCCAGCATGATATCCAAATGGGCCGCAGCACGCCCCACACGGATCGCGTCCAGCGTGGTCGCACCGCAGTTCCAGTCTCCATAGACCAGTGGGCCGGGCCCAACCGCCTCGCGCACCTTCGCCAGCCGCTCGACATCAGTTTGCCATTCCCCAGAGGCCCCCAGCTTGGCTTGGAACTGGGTGATCCCTGTGGCCTGCGCCTCGCGCGCGATGCGGGCCATCTCGTCCGGCTCAATGCAGGTGATGGAGTGATAGAGCGGCAAGGTGGCCTGCCGCTGTCCGCCCATCAGGGCGTGGAGCGGCAGGCCCGCAGTTTGCCCTGTGATGTCCCACAGTGCGATGTCCAGCGCGGATTTCGCGTAGACATGCCCGGGCAAAAAAGCATCGGCCTTGGCCATCAACGCTTCCGCACCGACAGGATCACCGCCAAGAATTACCGGTGCCAACTCCTGCAAAGCTGGCGCGACACCACGGGCATAGGCCGGCAAGTAATGCGGGATCGGGCAAACCTCGCCCCAACCGGTCAGCCCAGCATCGGTGTCGATCGCGATGACAACGGTTTCGACGGTGTCACACGTCTTGCCGTCCGCCATGTAATAGGCGGTATCGCTGGTCAGCGGCACATGCCAGAGCCGCAACCGGGTGATGCGCTGCCCCGTCCCAACGGGGACCAGAGAGGGCGCGGCGATACTGTTCATTCGGCAGGCTCGTGAACAACATCTGCGCGGGGCAACAGGCTTTGGGGATCATAGGCAGGCTCGCCCAAAACGCGGGCGGTGCGGGGTTTGCCGTGGATCACCACCTCGAGCGCGGTGCCGGGGGCGGCCGCATGGGGCTTGATATAGGCAAAGGCGAGGATCTTGCCGACCGTGTGGCCAAAGGCCACCGACGCGGTCGAGCCGACGACCGTGCCATTCAGCATCACCGCCTCCCCTCCGTGGCCGTCAATCTCTCCGTCGGGCTCAATCTCCAGATAGGCACAGACCCAAGGCAGATCGGCGTTCAGGGTCTTGTCGCGTCCCAGATAGTCCTTGTCCGACCGCGCAAAGCGCAGCACGTCGGCCTCGGCCGGGGTGACTTCGTTGGTCAATTCGCCTGCACCTTTGAAGCCCTTCTCCATACGCATCACGTTCATGGCGAAGCTGCCGTAATCGGCGATGCCATGGGTCTGACCTGCCTGCCAAAGTGCTGTATAGACATCCGCCATGGCTTCAAACGGCATGTGCAGTTCCCAGCCCAACTCGCCCGCATAGGACATGCGGAAGGCCCAGATGCTGTGCCCCGCGACGGTGATCTGCTGCGCCGAAAGCCAGCGGAAGGCGGCGTTGTCCAGTCGCGCATCCGTGCAGGCGGCCAGCACATCGCGGGACAGTGGCCCGTTGAGCGACAGCGCGCCCCATGTGCTGGACAGGGCGGTGATGGTCACCTCCTCGTCCGCCCGTTGCGCGGCCAGATGATCCAGCATGCGCTGTTCGAAGAAGGCGGCGCAGACGAGGTAGAACTTGTCTTCAGCCATACGAACAATCGTCGTCTCCAGTTCGATCCGGCCTCTCCGGTTCAGCATATGCGTGAGCGTGATCGACCCCACCTTCTGCGGCATCCGGTTCGCTGTCAGACGGTCCAGCAGCGCATAGGCGTCCGGCCCTTCGACCAGCACCTTGGTAAATGCGGTCACATCCATGATCCCCACACGCTTGCGCACCGCTTTGACCTCGGCCGCGACCATTTCGTCCACGACCGTTCGGCGGAAGGAATAGTGATCCTCCTGCGCAACGCCATCCTTCGCAAACCAGCGCGGGCGCTCGAAGCCGTAGACCTCTTCGAACACCGCGCCCTTGGATTTCAGCGTGTCATAGAGCGGCGAGGGCTTGATCGGGCGCCCGGCAAGCCGGTTGAAATGCGGGAACGGGATTTCGTGGCGCAGGCAGTAATCTTCCTTTGCCTTAACCACCTGCCAGTCCTTGTTGGCATAAGAACCAAACCGGCGTGGGTCATAGTCGCGCATCGAGATATCCGCCGCACCATGCACCATCCAGCGCGCCAGCTCGCGCGTCAGCCCCGGCCCCCAGCCAATGCCGATTTGCGTGCCGCAGCAGCACCAATAGTTGCGAACCCCCGGCGCGGGACCAACCAGCGGGTTTCCATCTGGCGGGTGACTGATCGCGCCATGGACGTCGCGTGAAATCCCAAGCTCTGCAAAGATCGGCATGCGGTTCAGCGATTCCTCCAACCACGGCATGACGCGGTCATAGTCCGCCGCAAACAGCTCGTTTTCGGCCTCCCAGGGGCAGTGATCCTCCCACACCGTGTTGGGGTTGGCCTTTTCGTAGATACCGATCAGGCCCTTTTTCTGTTCCATCCGGATATAGCCCGACACCTTGCGATCATCACGGATGACCGGCAATTCGCGCTCCAGATCGCGGAACTCCGGCACCTCGTCGGTGACGAAATAATGGTGAGTCATTGACGTCATGGGTAGTTGCAGGCCCGACCATTCGCCCATCTGGCGTGCATAGGTGCCGCCTGCGTTGACCACGTGTTCGCAGGTGATCGCGCCGCGCTCCGTCTCGACCACCCATTCGCCGCTATCGGCCTGCGTGATGTTGGTCGCGCGGCAGCGACGAATGATTTGAGCACCCTTGGCCCGTGCGCCCGCCGCCATCGCCATGGTGACATTGGTCGGGTCCACGTGGCCGTCATCGGGTGTGTGCAGCGCGCCCAACACGCCTTCGAGGTTGTAGAATGGATGCAACGCGGCAACCTGCTCAGGCCCCACCAACTCGATGTTGAACCCCAGCGTACGCCCGACAGAGAGCGTGTGGCGCAGCCAGTCCATCTCATCCTCGGTATAGGCCAGCCGGAACGATCCGCAGCCATGCCATGTGACGGCCTGCCCGGTCTCTGCCTCCAGCCCACCAGAATAAAGCCCGATGTTGTAATCCACGCATTTGCCAAGGCTGAAACTGGAGGTCGAATGGGTGATCTGCCCGGCGGCGTGCCATGTGCTGCCGCTCGTCAGTTCGGCCTTTTCAAGCAACACGACGTCCGGGCCCCAGCTTTCATGCGCAAGGTGATAGGCCAGCCCGACCCCCATCACACCACCACCGACAATGACCACACGGGCGTGGGTGGGAAACTCTTTGTCCGACATGGTCGCTTCCTTTGTTGGGGAGTCGCAAAACTTGTGGACAGGCTAAGTGGACGTGTGTACCAATGTCAATCATGAATGGAACAAATGTATCACACCAAGTTTTGGAGCGTCTCACCGCAGAGTGGGACGCCCTGACCCCCGAAGCGCAGAAGGCGGCCCGCTACGTACTGGAGAACCCCAATGACGTGGGAGTCTCGACCGTGCGTGAGATTGCCGAGGCGGCGAATGTCAAACCCAACACCTTTGTGCGCATGGCCCGCCAGGTAGGGTTCGAGGGCTATGAGGATTTCCGTGCGCCGTTCCGCGAGGCGATCCGCAAGGGCGCTGTCAGCTTCCCCGACCGGGCGCGCTGGTTGCAGGACATCCGCAAGTCGGACGATCTGGGTGGCCTGTATGCGGATATGGTCGAGGGGGCGATCCGCAACCTCGAAGAGACCTTTGCCAGCATCGACGCCGAGGCGCTGAAATCCGCCGCCGAGGCGATCTGGGCCAGCCGTCAGGTCTTTACCCTTGGCGTCGGGGTAAACAACGCGAACGCGCGCAATTTCACCTATCTCGCCTCCACCGGCATGGTGCAATTCCACGCCATCCCGCGGCCTGGCTCAACGCCCACCGACGATCTGGCCTGGGCGGACAAGCGCGATGTGTTGATTGCGATGTCCATGCGCCCCTACCGAACCGAGGTTGTCGCCGCCATCGAGGTCGCGCGCGAGCAAGGCCTGACCGTCATCGGCCTCAGCGACAGCCCCGCCAGCCCGATCATCCGCGCGGCTCACCATGGCTTTGTCGTCGCCGTGGACACGCCGCAGTTCTTCCCATCCTCTGTCTCGACAATCGCGCTTCTGGAAACCCTGCTGAGTTTTGTGATTGCGGTTGCGTCCGAGGAGATCGTGGAGCGGGTCGAAAAATTCCATGACCGCCGCCATCAGCTTGGCATTTACGTGAAGGAGCCGGAATGAAGGACGAAACGCCCCCGATCCGCTCGCTGGACGCGCGCTATTACACTGACCCAACGGTCTTCGAGGTCGAAAAATCGGGGCTGCTCGCCCGCACCTGGCAATTCGCCTGTCACGCCAGCCAGCTTGCAAATCCCGGCGACTACGTGGCCTTTGATCTGGGCGATGAAAGCCTGTTCTCGATCAAAGGGCGCGACGGTGAAATCCGCACCTTCTACAACGTCTGCCAACACCGCGCGCATCAACTTGTCAGCGGCGAAGGCTCAACCCGCGTCGTCGTCTGCCCCTATCACGCATGGACCTATGAGTTGACCGGCAAACTCCGCGCCGCGCCCAATGCCAAATCGGTGCCCGGCTTCGATGCCTCGAAGATTTGCCTGACCGAAGTGCGCACCGAGGTTTTCCTTGGCTTTGTCTTCGTCAACCTCGACCCGGATGCGAAGCCCATGGACGACTGGTTCCCGAACGCGCGGACGGAGTTGGAGGCGTTTGTGCCCAACTGGGCCGATCTGAAGCCGCTGGAATGGGTGGAGATCCCCGAGAATTGCAACTGGAAGGTCTCGGTCGAGAATTACTCCGAATGCTACCATTGCACCCTGAACCATCCGACTTTTGCCACCGGCGTTGTCCGGCCGGAAACCTATGACATCCAGCCGCAGGGGTATTGCCTGCGCCACACCACCGAATGCAATGACCTCAGCCAGATGACCTATGACATCGACAGCGGCTTTGCCAACAATGACAAGTATTCGTCGTGGTTCCTCTGGCCGATGTTCTCGGTTCAGGTCTACCCCGGCAACCTGCTGAACACCTACCACTGGCGCGCGGTCGATGCCGATCACGTGGTGGTCTGGCGCGGGTGGTATTCCGTCGGCGGCTATGACGACGAAACCGTGCGCCGCATGGCGCAACAGGACCGCGCCACCACGGTCGAAGAAGACATCCACCTGGTGGAATCCGTCCAACGCGGGCTGAAATCGCGCGGCTACGTTCCCGGCCCGCTGGTGGTCGATCCTGCCTGCGGGGTGAATTCGGAACATTCCGTCATGCACCTGCAACGCTGGATGCGAGAGGCTGTTGATGGCTGATGTGAAGCCTTACTGGCAGAATTACATCGACGGCGCGTGGGTCCATGGCGGTGCGGGCCGGATCGACGTGACCGACCCCGCGACCGGCGAACGGATCGCGGAACACGCCCTTGCCGATGCAGCTGACGTTGACCGCGCCGTAGGGGCCGCCCGCCGGGTGCATCTGTCGGGCGCGCTGACCGCCATGCGGCCCATCGAACGGGGCCGCATGGTGCAGGCCATGGGGCGGTATCTGCTCGACCACAAGGACGAGATCGCCTGTATCCTCACGCTGGAACAGGGCAAGCCGCTTTGGGAAAGCCATATCGAGGTCGAGGGGGCGGCGCTTTATTTCGAATACTATGGCAATCAAGCAAGCACGGTCGAAGGTCGCTCGATCCCCCTTGGCGCGGGCTACATGGACTGGACGGAATACGAGCCATTTGGCGTCTCGGCCCAGATCATCCCGTGGAATTACCCGGTCGAGATGACCGCGCGCACGCTTTCGGCGGCGCTGGCCACAGGCAATACCTGCGTGATCAAATCGCCCGAGATGACGCCGCTGACCAATGCCTGGCTGGCCCGCGCGGCCGAGGCGGCAGGGTTCCCACCCGGCGCGGTCAACGTGATCTGTGGGCTGGGACGCGCCGCTGGCGCGGCGCTGGCTGGACACCGGGATGTGAACCAGATCGTGTTTACCGGCTCTGTGCCCACCGGCATCGCGATTGCAACCGCAGCGGCCCGAAACGTGGTGCCCTGCGTGCTGGAACTGGGCGGAAAATCGGCGGCCATCGTGTATGATGATGCTGACCTTGACGCCTTCGAGAATGACATCCGCTGGGGCATCTATTTCAACGCGGGGCAAGTCTGCTCGGCCATGTCGCGCGTGATCGTCCACGAAAGCCGCCACGACGAACTGGTCGAACGGGCCGAGAAGGTCGCAAAGTCCCTCTCCGTCGGCCCCGGCATCGAGCGCACAGAGTTTGGCGCTAACATGGGGGCGATGGTCAGCGACGGCCAGCGTGACCGCGCCCTTGGCATGATCGCCCGCGCCGAAGAACAGGGCGCACGGATCGCTGCAGGCGGGCGCAAGCCCAACCGTCCCGGAGCGTTCCTGGAGCCCACGGTGCTGTCGGGCGTGACACCCGATATGGACATCGCGCAGCAAGAGGTCTTTGGTCCTGTCCTGTCGGTGCTTTCCTCCCGCGAGGACGCTCAGGCGATCGAAATCGCCAATGGCACCGACTACGGGCTGGTGGCGGGTGTGTTTACCGCAGATCTGGATCGCGCGACCCTCGCGGCGCGGCAACTTCGCGCCGGTCAGGTCTTCGTCAACGAATGGTATGCCGGCGGCGTTGAAACGCCCTTTGGGGGCTACGGTAAATCCGGCTATGGCCGCGAAAAGGGGCGCGAGGCGCTGTGGAACTACGTGCAGACCAAGAATATCGCGATCCGGCTGAAAGGATAACACCATGAGCGCATTCGACGAAGACCTGTTCCTGAAGGGGTTGGAACAACGCAAAGCGACGCTGGGCGCGGAGTATGTCGAAAAGAACCTCGCCGCCGCCGATGACTTCACCCGCCCTTTTCAGCAGGCGATGACAGCCTGGTGCTGGGGCTTTGGCTGGGCCGATGATGTGATCGACGCAAAGACCCGCAGCATGATGAACCTGTCGATGATCGGCGCGCTTGGCAAAATGCACGAGTGGGAAACCCATTGCCGCGGCGCGCTTAACAATGGCGTCACCCAGGATGAAATCCGCGCAATCATCCACGTGATCGGCATCTATTGCGGCGTGCCGCAAGCGCTGGAATGCTTTCGCGTGGCCCGTCGGGTTCTGGAAGAGGGCTAACAATAGAGATTATCCGGGCATGCCCGCAAATGCGCGAGGGCATTCTTGGGCAGACGAGAACATATCATTCAGCGACACTCTCGGAGCAATGGCCAATGACCGCTCTCTTTTGAATCCCAGACAATTGTCCGCTCCGCAGCATCTGTCAATCTTGGCTCGAAGGAGACCTCGGATGCATCGCAGCATCATGTGATACGATGTCTTGTCAACGTCTGGTTGTCGATGTGGGAGGGCGTGGTGGATCGGAGAATCCATCATGCAGACACCAAACTTACCCGCCATCCGCGCACTGCGCCCTGCCTGGAACAAAGGCCGGATCGTCGGTAAGAAAAGACCGCTCAAGCCGAAACATGTCTGGGCGATCAGGGTGCGGCTGGAGCTGGCCGAGAACCATCGTGATCTGGCCCTCTTCAATCTTGCAATCGACAGCAAGCTGCGCGGCTGCGATCTGGTGAAGATGAAGGTGGTCGATGTCACGGCGTCAGGCCAAATCAAGGAGCGCGCGTCGGTTCTGCAAAGCAAGACACGCAAACCTGTGCGTTTCGAAATCTCTGAAGGAACCCGCTCATCGCTGGCAAGGTGGATGCGGGAGCCGCTGATGATCGGATCCGAATACCTTTGGCCTGGGCGCTTTCACGAACGGCTTCACATTTCGACCCGCCAGTACGCACGGATTGTGCGTGACTGGGTGACATCCATTGGTCTGGAGGCAAGCGCCTATGGCACGCACTCGATGCGGCGCACCAAGGTGACCCAAATCTACAAGAAGACAGGCAACCTTCGGGCCGTCCAGCTGTTGTTGGGCCATACCAAGATGGACAGCACTGTCAGATACCTTGGCGTAGAACTTGAAGATGCGCTGGCCATCGCCGAAGCTATCGAAATCTAAACGGCTGGGCCGTCTTCACGGACGGCCCAGAGCTGACCTTTGCACGCACTCCGGCGCCTCTGCGCAGTATCGCCGAACCAGCCATTCGCTGCGCCTGCGAGATTTGAGCTCTGCCCGGAGGGTGGCAGTGCGGACAAATCGGCCGTCGGGGTCGGCGTATTGCGGAGCCGTCCGCGCGCCCAGATCCGTCCATTCGTCGGCTGAATAGAGGAACGGGTACTCGATCGCAGAAGCGGAGATGGCAAAAACGGGCCAGGCTGGCGCGGAGATCTCCAGACTTGCGCGGCTCTCGATCACCAGATGATCAGTCGGAGTGTCAAAGACTGCGGTCCCTATGGAATTGCCGGCCACATCATGTGCCCAGGTTACAGTGGCCGTCGGAGTTATGGACAGGACGTGCGAAAACAGCCGCAGTTCCCGCGTTTCGCGCGGACGCAGCATGAACCTATGCGGCCCGAGAGAAACTTGGTGCCGGTATCGGTAGGTCGTGGTGTGAACGGTTTCTAAGCAGACCAAACAAGGGTTCCAGTGCGGTCGGAGGAGGATGGCGTGCGCGCCTGATGATAGTCAGCGGCGGCGCGATGCGCCCGGGCTGACGGGCACCGCGTTTCGCCAGGCCTTCAAGCTCTTGCAGGGCCGACAGATCCGTTCTCCAAAGCCTTCACTCCAGAAAACGACGTCGCATCTCAGACAAGGACGCTCTTGAGGGACATCACCCAAGGCCCTGCCGCGGGCGATGCCCGGAATTGCTGCGTCGACCACGGTCTTGTTCGCGCTCATATCGAATCCGCTTTGACTTTCTTGCGGGAAGCAGACGATCCTGTCGGTCGCGAGGGCATGCCTTCGTTTTCGGCAGCCTGGATTGACGCGTTTTCGCGTGCTCTCTGGTGCGCCGGCTTCGGGTCCAGCACATCCCTGTCGGACTGGGGCGTCCGGAGCCCAGAATAGAGATGTCGCAATTGCGCCTCGGATACCCCGTCAGCCTGCATCACGAGGCGCACCATCGGATCTGCCAGCATTTCCTCGAGAAAAAGGTCGGACAACGCCTTGCCGGTCAGCTTGTCCCTGGCGCGTGCGTGGTCGATGTCGGCAAGGGAAACAGTCAGGGCCCGCGCAAGCCCGGGATGCGATATCCGGGGATGAAGCTTCACCAGGACGGAGGCCTTCCAGGCCGCGGAATCCTTTTGATCCGGGGGTGAAACCAACTCCGTTTCGATCTCGTACTCTCCCGCCGGGAGCGTCTCGTTGAAGCCGGGTACATTGAACGGTCGGGCGAACACCGCGACGGACTTGCTCGTCAGATCTCCCATCGACGTATTCCTCCATGCTGCTGCTGCGGGTGGTTGGCGCGCCCTTTGAGAATGGGGCGCGTGGCTTGTGTACGTCTCAAGATGTCTTGGACTTCGCTGGCGCTTCCTTGCCGGCGGCATTGGACTCGTTCTGCTTGGCAGGGGTCTTCGCTGTTCCGGCAGGCCTCCGCTTCATTGCAGCCGCAGCCCGAGCGGTCAGGTCCTTGAAGGACATGTCATCGATCCTTTGATTGGCCGACGCCAACTCCTCGTCCATGGTGAACCGGGAGGCTTGGCATCGGTTCTACATATATGGGGACTGGTCACTCAATTTACGACGGCGCACCGCAAAGGAAACCAAGGTCAGTCAGGCCAATTCATCTGTCCAGACCTTGAATTCCGTCAAAGTGTTCTCCCCGAATGTCTGGGTCAAAGGCACATCGGCGGCATCGCGCCCGCGCGCGATCAGTATTCTCGCGAACCTCGGCTTGTTGTTCCGCGGGTCGAACATGTGCCATTCACCACCGAGAAAGACTTCCATCCACGCGGCGAAGTCGCCGGGCGGATGAGGGAGAGGCTCACCGATGTCGCTCAGATATCCGGTGCAGTAGCGTGCCGGAATGTTCATGCAGCGACACAGGGCGATGGCGAGATGGGCGAAGTCGCGGCAGACACCCTGCCGCTCGGCCAGGGTCTGCGATGCGGTGCGCGTCGCTTTCGCCTGCATGTAGTCGAAACGGACATGTCCGTGCACGAAATCACAGATCGCCTGAACGCGGGACCAACCGGGGTCCGTGGTCTCGAAACGACGCCAGGCTTGCTCCGAAAGAAGATCGGTGTCGCAATACCGGCTCCCCTGCAGGAACACGAGGGTCTCGGATGGCAGATCCTGAACCGCGTGCTGATGCGCGTCTACGGATGTGGGATCAGGCCGGCCCGTGTCGCGGAAAATGCCATTCGACGACAGGCAGAAATCGCCCGCCGGAGCCATGAGCCGCGTACACCAGTTGCCGAAGCCGTCCCGGTAGCTTTCGAGCGGAACGCTTGGCGACGTTACGAGATAATCGGCGCGCTCCAGATCGCCAAAGCGCGAGTAGTGGACGTTCAGCAGCGCGATCAGCGGCGTCGGCTGCGGAAAGCTGTATCGCAGTCGACAGCCTATGCTGACCCGCATGCCGGATACACGGCCGCGCTTTGTCTTGTCACGATCACCGTCCAAGAATGCACACCCCGTTGGAAAGCCGGAAGCCTCGATTGCAGCTCCACCGGTTGCCGGACCGGTCGAGATAGGCGTTCTCCGGCAGATCGATAGCGACGCAGTCGCCGCTCAGCGGCGCGTACCCACGCTCACAGGTCCAACCTGGTCCATAGGATGCCTGGTCGAGAAACGCATTCGCCGGCAGGATAATGGCGTCGCATCGGTTGTCGATCTTGACAAAGCCTCTCTCGCACGCCCAAGCGGCGCCGTAAGTTGCGTTGGTCAGAAACGCGTTCGCTGGCACGGCAATTGGCATGCACGTCCCCGCCACGGCCGCGTAGCCGCGCTCGCAGGTCCACCCTGTTCCCGAGCTGTCCTCTGTCAGATAGGCGTGCTCGGGCAGCACGATCGGCAGACAGGCATCGCGCTCTTGCCGGAAACCGCGTTCGCATTGCCAATCATAACCGTGAGACCGGAGAAAGGCGTTGGCGGGCACCGGGATGGGAATGCAGGACGTTCCGTTCACTTCCTCAAACCCACGATCGCATTCCCACCCCGTCCCGTAGGAACGCCCGGTCGGATAGGCATGCGCGGGGATATCGAGCGCCAGACATTCGGCACCCTCCACCCGGTAACCGGCATCACAGTCCCAGCCGTCGCCGTAGCTACGCGGCTGGGCGTTCTCGGGCATTGGTCCGATGCCATCCTGTGCAAAGGCCGGGAAGGCCAGGGACGCGATCACACCGGTCGCGAAGGCCAGTTTCGCGAACTGCCGTTCCTGCAGATGTCCGGTCGGTTTGTTGCCGTCGACACGTTCTTCAGGATCGGTCGTTCGCGGCGCCGGCGCCGGCAAAGTTTCCGCGTGTACCACGGCCTGTCCGGCCTCAAATGACCTGTCATGAGACATGACTTCGTCTCTCAAAGCTCAAGGGCCGCGAGACAGGCCTGCGCGATGTCACGGTCGGGGGCATCGGTTCCGGGAACCGTCGCCCAGCCGGCCGCCATGACGGCATCGCGCCGTTTATAGGTCGACGCGGCCCGGATCGTTTCAAGCTTCTCCGCCCGTGCCGGGTCGGACCGTGCCATGTCAAGGCAGACCGGGACCATGGACGCCACCACATCGTTGCGGGACATCGCCATCGCCCTGTCATTTGCGGTGCTACCGGTCACCCAGCCGCCCCAGGAAAATCCGACGATGCCGACGACGGCAGCGCCGATTACGGCACCATAGATACCGGGTTTGAGCCATTCGGGAGTGTTCATGTGCTGTCCTCCTGCGGGGAAAGCGCCGCATCGCTGTGATTGTTCGTCTTCCTGGTCGCGGCCTGATCACGGATCAGGGCCTCTTTCAGGTCGTCTTCTGAAATCGCCCGCAACTCGGAGCGCCCCGCGTGTCTGCCTCTGCCGCGCACCGTCAGGAAGGTCGCCGTCCGTCTGTAAGCCTCGAAGCTCAGCCCCTGAAGAAGCTCTTCTTCGACAAGAATTTCGTAGTCGCCCGCAGGCAGGTCGCCTGGGTATCCCGACAAGGTGAACGGGTTTGAAAACGTCACCGTCGATCTGGTCGACCGCATGTTCATCTCTGGTCTCCGCGATGTTGGCAGATCCGTCGCTCACCACTGGCGAGGACCCCTTGGAGTCCGGGCCTGACCAATCGAACGATTTCTCTTCTTGTACGCCGGGATCGTTTGGCTGGTGCTGACACATGTTAGTCCCGGTCCCCAAACCGGTTGCGACCTTCCCGGGGACAGTTGCTGGCACTGACCTGTGTAAGGGCGCCGGAACTGACCTGCGCGTAGACTTGGGGAAACAGGGACGAATTGCGTTCCTGCAATCAAGGAATGGAATGACCATGGCCGAAGGCAAAATTCTCAACCCGAACCCGCCCGAGTTCGAGCGATTTCTCTATGCGTCGGTCGGCGAGGACCGGAACGGATATGTCGTGACGGTCCTCTCCACCCTCGCGCGGCTTGGCCTCGATCCATGGAAGGAAGCCGCTGAACTGGTCGCGCTTGGGCGCGACGGAGGGCGCGCGAGGTTGGGAACGCTGCTGGCGCGATTCCGGGACGTTCCCACGCTCGCAAGCGATAATGGCAGGGTCGCACGAGACCTGACTCTGCTGCTCCCCGTCGGCCAGGCATCATTGGGTCTGAAGCGGGCTGTCTCGACGGTCGGCAACGGTCGCCTGGGCACTGGCCGCGCAATCTGGGCAATACTCGCAATCGTCTTCGTGCTGTATCAGGTGCTGACGGCTGGCGGTTCGGGCTTTGGCGAATGACAGTTTCAGCGAAGACCGCCAAGACGCCGGACCATGCCGCGCACCAGTCCGGGACGCTGTCGCCGAGGGAACAGAGTGTTCTCTGGGATATGGAGGAGCACTTCTGGACCAGCGGCGCGGACAATGCGCAGGCGACGACGGCAAGCAACGCCGTCATGATCTTTCCGTATCCTCCCTGCATCCTGCAGGGCGATCATATCTGGAACCACATGAAAAAGAGAACCGGCTGGCGGACCGCCATCATGGCCGAGCGGCGGGTGACGAGCTGTCGTGACATCGCCATTCTCACCTATCGGATCTCGGCCGAGAAACCCGACGTCCCGATCTACAAGGCGCTCTGTGCCTCGACATATCTTCTCGACGAAGACAAATGGCTGCGACTGGCCCACCAGCAAACGACAGTGGTGTGACCTGCGCACGGTCTTTGCATTTGCCGGGTCAGACGCCCGTGTGGCTGGTATCTTTCTGCGCGCGGACTCCCGGTCTACCCTGGGCGCCTTCAATAATCCGCAGCGGCGCGCGCGAGGGCTAACCTGCGTCAGTGCGGCGACGCGCCGACGTGGGTAGGGAGAGATGCGTCCGCCGAACATTTGGCGGCGCATTTTTTCCGAGTACCCGAGAAGCGTGCGGGCGTGCCGATCCCCAAACGGTTGGCATGTTGGCGCGCTTCTTATTCTCGGAACGTCCATGAAAGGACAATCCAGTGACTCCCGAACAGAAAAAAACCGCCGAGAAGATGACATCCGTGAAGGCCGCGTGGGACAAGGCGCCCTCTGGTCCGAAGAAGGAGGCGGCGCTGAAGCATTACAAAGCCGCCGAAAAGGCGAACACGGCGAAGAACGTCGCCGAGACCAACAAGGAACTCGATGCGGCGACCCACGCCCTCGCGTGACCGCCCGCGTCTGACGTGACATCCGGGGCCGCCCTCCAGGTAATGGAGGGCGGCCCTTTCATTTCAACAGCGGCCCGGTCTGGTCCAGATATGCCGAATCGAACTCGGCAAGTTCCACCAGACCGCCATAGTCGTGAAACGTCACATGTCCGTCCCGAAAGGTCACCAGTCCACTCTCGCGAAGCTGCCGCAGAACGCGGTTCACATGGACCGCGCTCAACCCCAGCGTATCGGCGAGGTGATACTGCGTCAGCGGGCAGTCGAACCCGTCTTTGCCGCCCATGCCGACCAGCGCAAGCCGCGATCCCAGTTCCAGCAGGAAATGCGCCATGCGGGCGTCCGCATCACGCCGACCGATTCCGACAAGATGCTCCACGACCATCGCCTCGTCTCTTGACGCCGCCCAGAGGATGGCGGTCGCCAGGCGCGGGGTCTGGGCGAAGGCCTCCAGCAGGTCGCTCGTCAGTACTTCGGCGGCCTCGATATCCACGATGGGCTCGAAACTGTGGTCCGAGGTGCGCAAGAGAACGCTCCGCAAGCCCAGGAAATCGCCCGGGATCTGGAAATCCACGATCTGGCGCGTCCCGTCGGCCTGCAGCTTGTAGGAACAGACCCACCCCGCGGACAGGATATAGGCGGCCCGGGCCGACTGGCCCTGATGCACCATTTCGCGCCCCGCGACGAAAGACCGGCGCCGCTGGTGCAATCGTTCCAGCACGTCCAGTTCGACATCCGACAGGGCGACGAAGGCCGAAAGCTTGCGGGTAAGGGGGCTGTGTTCGATTGATGTCATGGGGCCTCCTGGCGTGTCGTGACCCAAAAGCGGAAATCGGCCCGGACACTGCTCTGGATCAGTCCAGCATAGGGCAATTCTTGCGAGAAGTATGGATGCATTTGAACCACCTATCCCCGGTTCAAGATGCCAAGAAAGGAATCCCGGATGTCGACCGCAAGCGAACATGCGGGCCTGGCCGCCCTGTCGATCTGCGAGGCGCTGTTGCTTGCCTTGAACGATCGCGGGCTGCTGCCGGAGCACGAGATCGTGGGCATTCTTCGCGATGCCGCGGCGACCCATGAGAACGCCGTCGGCACGGAATTCGAGACGGAAGATCACCGGGCCGTCGCGGACTTGATCAACGCGATCATCGCTGGCGGAAACACGGCTCAACGCTTGTGAAGTCGAGCTTCGACGATGTGCGGAATCCGTCTCGGATATTAGGGTCAGGACTCGTTCTCACTCAAAGCCAGAAGATGACGGTTGCGGCGAGTGCGATCGCTGAGAAGAAGGTCTTC
>NZ_JAHXRQ010000043.1 GCF_019392335.1 Mameliella sp. CS4 | reverse complement strand
CAAGATGCGGACTTTTACTCCGCGACGGTCAGATCACCCGACCGTTTCCGATGTCCATTTTGTCTCCGGGATTCACATTGACGCTGCTGCGCATTGCCGAACTGGCGATGGAGGCTGGTCTGCCTGCCGGTGTCCTGAACGTCGTCACTGGGGAGGGCGCGGTTGTGGGCGCCACGATTGCCGAGTCGATGGAGGTGGATGTGCTGGTCTTTACCGGGTCGGGCGCGACGGGGCGGCGCCTGCTGGAGGCCTCGGCCCGGTCAAACCTGAAACGCGTCTACCTGGAGCTTGGCGGCAAGTCCCCCAACATCGTCTTTGCCGATGCGCCGGATCTGGGTGAGGCGGTCAAGGTGTCGGCCAATGGCATCTTCCGCAACGTGGGGCAGGTCTGTGTCGCCGGCTCGCGCCTGCTGGTCGAGCGGTCGATGCATGACGCGTTCGTTGCGCAACTGACCGATTTCGTCAAAGGCATGAAGGTCGGCGATCCTTTGGATCCCGCGACCACGGCCGGGGCGGTCAACAGCCTGCGCCAGTTGGAACAGAACCTTGGTTTTGTCGAAGAGGCCCGCGCGCAGGGGCGCGAGATTCGCATCGGCGGTGCCCGCATCCTGCAAGAGACCGGCGGCTTTTTCATGGAACCGACCATCGTCACCGGTGTCGAACCGTCAGACCGGCTGGCGCGCGAAGAGGTGTTCGGCCCGGTGCTGGCGGTGATCCCCTTCGACACCGAGGACGAGGCGGTGCAGATCGCCAATGGCACGGACTACGGGCTGGCGGCAGCGGTCTGGACCTCCAACCTCAGCCGCGCGCACCGCATGATCCGGCGCATCCGGGCCGGGGTCGTGCATGTGAACACCTATGGCGGGTCCGACCTGACGGTGCCGCTGGGCGGCGTGAAACAATCCGGCAACGGGCACGACAAGTCGCTGCACGCCTTCGACAAGTACCTCGACCTCAAGACCGCGTGGATCAAGCTATGACCGACCGCACCATCCTGATCGTCGGCACTTTTGACACAAAGGACGAGGAGCTGACCTACCTTGCCGGGGTGATCCGGGGGCAGGGGGGCGGGGTGCTGACAATGGATGTCAGCGTGCTGGGTGATCCTTCGGCGCCCTGCGACATTTCCAAGCACGACGTAGCCGAAGCGGCTGGCCACAGCATCCAGGAGGCCATTGATGGCGGGGATGAGAACCTTGCCATGCAGATCATGGCCAAGGGGTCGGCCCTGTTGGCGGCGCGCCTGCAGGCCGAGGGGCGCATCGACGGGGTGATCGTGCTGGGCGGGACAATGGGCACGGACCTGGCGCTGGACCTCTGTTCGGCGCTGCCGCTGGGCGTGCCGAAATACATCGTGTCGACCGTCTCCTTTTCGCCGCTGATCCCGCCGGAACGTCTTCCGGCGGACGTGCAGATGATCCTTTGGGCGGGCGGGCTTTACGGGTTGAATTCTGTCTGCAAAGCCTCGCTTTCACAGGCGGCGGGCGCGGTTCTGGGCGCCGCGCGGGCGGTAGAGCGGCCCGACAGGACGCGGCCCCTGATCGGCATGACCAGCTTTGGCAAGACGGTGCTGCGCTACATGGTGGCGTTGAAACCGGCGTTGGAAGAGCGCGGTTTCGAGGTGGCGGTGTTCCATGCCACCGGCATGGGCGGACGGGCCTTCGAGAGCCTCGCGGCGGAAGGCGCCTTTGCCGCGGTGATGGATTTTGCACCGCAGGAGGTGGGCAATCACCTGATGGGCTCGGCCATCAGCGCGGGCGCCGACCGGATGACCAACGCAGGGAGCAGCGGCACGCCGCAGATCGTGTCCATCGGCTGCTATGACCTTGTCGATTTCGTGGGCTGGCAGGAGGCACCGGCAAAACTTGCGGGGCAGGAACAGCATGCCCACAATCGTCTGTTGTCCTCTGTCATGATGACCGCCGACCAGCGGCGTGAAATGGCGCGTACGATTTGTGACAAACTGGCGGGCGCCAAGGGGCCGGTGGTGCTGATCCTGCCTCTGCAGGGCGGCAACGAATGGGATCGTCCCGGGGGGCCGCTCAGCGATCCCGAGGGGCTGGCCGCTTTCATCGAAGAGATCCGCGCGCAGTGTCCCGCCAATGTGCAACTGGTCGAACTGGACGCGCACATCAATGATCCCGCCTTTGCAGAAACGGCGCTGGAGGTGCTCGACGGCTGGCAGGCCGGGGGCGTCTTGCGCGGGGCGTGACGCGGCGGGTCGACCGACATGGCGCTTTCCTCTACCGTCCTGTTCCAAGAGGTTGGTTCAGGGCATTGAGAGGAGCAGGCGCATGTCGCAACTCCGGCGGCTTTGGGGCGCGGGTCTGGTTTTTGCAGGGGCGGTTGCCCTTGGTGGCGCCGCATTGGCGCAGGGGCTGCCGCTGTTCGACGGGGCGGATTTCGACCGTCTCCTGATGCAGGTGCCAGAGCGGGACCGTGACCGGATCGAGGCCACGGGCGCCAAGCCGATCATCCGCTACACGGCCCCCACCGCAATTCGTCGCGCAGGGCGGTCCGTGGGCCAGGTCCGGGTCGCGGTCGAGACCGAGGGCGGACCTGCGGTCGTGACCTGCACGGGGGTCCTGATTGCCGAAAACCTGGTGCTGACAGCCTTTCGCTGCGTGCCGGGCGTTCTGGCAGAGCCGGGCCTTGCCGCGCGTGGGCCAAAGCGGATCACGCGCGTCGATTTCATCACCGGATTTGACGCGCCCCGTGTCGAGGAGCAGGGACAGCGGGTCGCGCTCGATCCCGACGCTGTGGAGGCGGATGCGGACCTGGGGTTTGTGGTGCTGCGGGCCGACGGACGTCCCGGGGCAGAGGGTGCGGTGCTGGCGCTTGATCCGCCGTACCTGTCGACCGGGATGCCGCTGGCGATCCTTGGTCATCCATTCGGCACTTCGAAACAGGTGGTCCGCGAGGGCTGTGCCCTGCGCGGGTCGGTTACCGAGGGCGGGCGGTTGACGCATGGCTGCGCGGCCCTGCCCGGCAATGTGGGGGCACCTATACTGGATGGCGATGGCCGGATGTTCGGGGTGCACCTGCAAGAAGAGCCGCGCGCGACCGGCGGGCGTGGCGTCAGCATCGCGGCCCTGCTGGACAGCTCTGGTTTCCTGCGCGCGGTGGCCGCGGGCGAGGAATGCGTCGGAGATGGGGGCGCGCGCTGTGAGGCCCGGGCGTCTGCGGCGCCCAGGCCGGGTACGCCGCTGAAAGCGGCAAAGGTCAGGCCGGTTGCACGGCCTGACCCGAAGCCCCCCGCCGTCGTCCCCGACGCCGAGATCTTGGTGCCTGACGAAGCACGCGAAGACGTGGTCGATGTCTTTCCCGTTGGCCTTGGCCCGGACGGCCCGGCGGTTTTTGGCGTTGCTCTGCCCTACCTGCCGCCGGGCACCGGGGTCGAGCTGCTGACCGGGCCGCTGGGGGATCTGGATGGTCCGGGGGTCTTGATGGCCGCCAGCGAGGGGATGGCCGCGACACTCACCAACCTGAGTGGCGGGCAATCCGCCCTGTCCCTGTGGCGGCTGCAAGACGGTGCCTTGCTTGCGCGGCGATTCTTGCCGCAGGGCGGTCAGTCGCTCGCGCTCAGCCGGGATGGGGATGTTCTTGCCCTGGCGCGGGACGGCGCGGTTGAGCTCATGCAGTTGCCCCTGATGGAGGTCACGGGGCGTATCACCCCCGACGGCTCCGGCGGGATCACGCATATGGCGCTTTCCGCAGACGGCGCGCGGCTGGCGGTGGTACAGGGCGACACTGTCTCGCTCTGGCAGGTCTCGGACCGGACACGCCTTTGGGCCTCGGAGGCGGATGACGGCCCTGTCGGGGCGGTGGCCATCGGCGCGGAGGGCGACACCCTGGCGCTGGCGGGACGCGACGCGGTCAACCTGCACAAGGTGGCGGACGGCGCGGTCCTGCATCGAATGCCGACCGACACGCCGGTCGACAGGCTTGTCTTCCTTCCCGCGGGCGATCTGGTGGCAGGTCGACCCGAGGGTCGGGGGTATCGGTGGAACGTCCCCAGCGGGCAGGTGACGGGGCGGATCGGCGGTGAAGGCGGGGAGACCCTGCTGGGGCCGGTCGGTGATGACGGTCTGGCCATGCAGGATCGCGACAGCGGAAAGGTTCGGGTCTACGGACCGGATGGCACTGTCCTGAAAGCTATTGACGGGCAGGGGGTCCGTGGCGCGGTCCTGGGGTCCGGCGGCGCACGGCTGTTTGTCCATGTGGCCGAACCGCACCCCGCCGCGCTATTGGCAGACCTTGGAACCGGGCAGCTCCTGCGAAAGGTCCCGCGCCAGCCGGATGCGATCACGACGCTGGCGTTCAGTCCCGACAGTACACGGCTGGCGCTGGGCGGATCGGCAGGCGTGCCCCTGCAGGTCTGGGCCTGGGAGGACGGGCAGGTCACATATCGTGCGGAGCAGGTGCAAGGACCCGCCGCCCTGGCTTGGCACCCGCTTGGGGCAGGGCTAGCCGCGCAGGGGGCGGATGGTCAGCCCCTGCAGTTGGTGGATTTCGGCGGCGAGATCGGGAATGTCGACCTGCCCGGAGAGGTGCGTGCCCTGAGCTTTGACCCGACCGGCGCCTACCTTGCGCGCAGCGATGCGCGGGGCCGGGTGACATTGCTGGACGCGGCCACCGGCGCGGCATTGCGCGATGTCGCCGGGGACCATGCGTCTTTCTCGCGTGATGGCCGGGTCCTGGCGGTGGCCCGCAATGCGCTGAAACCGGAAATCGCCCTGATCGACCCGGAGACCGGCGAATCCGACCAGCTTTTGCAGATGCCTTTTTCGCGGGTCGGTCCGCTGGGCTTTCGGGGCGCGTCGCCGGAGGTGGTTGCGGTGGTGCAGGGCCGGGGCGTCACGGCGCGCTGGATGCTTGCCTTGTGGAACGTCGAGGACGGCACCTTGATCCGTCGGTTTGGTCAGCTTGACAGCCCGCCGCGCGCGATGGCCGTCAGCCCGGACGGGCGCTTTGTCGCCGTGGTCGAGGAGGACACCCCCGAAGTCCTGCTGTGGGACATGTCGGTGGGCCGTTTCCTGTGGCGGCTGGACACAGGCGGCGCCGAGGTTCGGGCGCTGGCCTTTGCCCCTGACGGATTGCGGATAGCGGCGGCGCTGGCACCGGGGGGCGTGGTGCTTTGGGACATGATCAATGGCCAGGTCAAGGGACGGCTGGCGGTCTATCCGGATGGCACGGCGGCGCAGGTGGGGGCGACGCTGTTCCTGTCCGACCCCACCATGCTGGACCGCGTCGCGGTGCGCCTGCCGGACGGAACCTTCCTGCCCGCGCGGCAGGTGGTGCTGGAGGGGTTGCCCGATTTTGTGCCCGCCGATCTGCCGCTTGCAGAGCAGGTGCAGGTTTTGCTGGCCCGGCTGCGCGAGGGCGACGAGGATGCGCGCCTGCTGCTGGTCGATGGGCGGGCGCTGGCCTTTGACCTGGAGTTCCGCAAGGAGATGCAGCGCCAGCTCAAGGCCGGGGAGTTCTATACAGGCCCGATCGACGGGGACATCGGACGCGGCAGCCGCCGGGCGCTGCAACTGTTTGCTGCCGAGGGGGCGGACTAGGGCGGGCCCAAACGCGCCTCAGGACCCCGATTCCGGGTCCTGTCGGGGCCGCGAGCGCCTGTCGGGGCGTGTGTGGGGCCTTGACTGTTCGGACCGGGCCGAACGCCGGGTCTGTTCGACCCTGCGCAGGATCGCGGCGTCCTGTTGCCAATGAGCAAAGGCGCCGGTGTCATGCAGCAGGGCCATGACTTCGTCATAGAGATCGTCCATCTGCGCCCCCGGGGTGATGCCCTTCAAGGCTGACCGGACAAGGTGAAATCCGGGTTAAAACGGACGGAACGGGGCAGGGGCCTGCGCCTCGGCAAAACCGTGCGCCGCGGCCATGGGCAGGGCCGAGCCGCGCAGTTCCTGGGCCAGCGCGCGCAGGGATTTCGCCGTCTCGTAAAAGCCTTGCGCCTCGCAACGGGTGGCTGACTGGATGGCGCGTTCGATGAGATCTTCGGGGTACATATTTTTGCTTCCTTACCGCTCGATTTTTTTCATCAAAATGACATTATCCCCTTAATGAGGCGTTAATCTGGATGAGGGTCCGGTTAAACGCGCGCGGAAAATCGCCGACCTGCCGGGGGGCTCAGTCCTCTGGTGTGGCCTTGCGGGCCAGGTCCAGGAAGACGCGGTGTTCCGCCTCGGTGAGGCCGGGCAGGATCTCGGCTTGCAAGGCGGTGATCACGGGAAGCGCGCGGTGGAACAATTCGGAGCCCTCGGGGGTCAGCGTGACCTCGCGGGCGCGGCGATCCCGTTGGGACACCTGCCGCCGCACCCAGCCTTTCTGTTCCAGCCGGTCGATGACGCCGCCGATGGTGGCACGGTCATAGGCGATGCGCGCGCCGATGGTGGCCTGGTCGATGCCGGGATCGTCATGCACCGCCTTCATCGCCGCGAACTGCACCGGCGTCAGCTCCAGCCCGGCGGCGCGGGTGCGGGTGTGAAAGACATTGGTCGAGGCCTGATGCAGCCGCCGGATCAGGTGCCCGGCCAGGGATTCCAGCGGAAGGTCCTCCGCCTCCTCTCGATCCGGTGTGCCTGCGTCCATCATTCCATTCCCCTCGGGCGCTTCGAAGCGCCTTTCGCTGATTTTGTAAGTGTACGGATCTTTTTCTTGACGCGCAATGCTCTGTATGCAAATCATATGTCTACATATCAGTTTCCCGATTCCGGGGAATGATCGGGGCAGACGTCGACCGGGGGCAGGCCCCGGCCAGACGCGGACCTGCGGAGGAGAGAGGACCAGAGCCATGAGTGATCTTCCCATCATCATCGCCGGAGGCGGCATCGGGGGCCTGGCGGCCGCCTGCGGGTTGGCCCGCAAGGGGCAGCGCAGCATCGTCGTCGAACAGGCGCCGCAACTGGGCGAGATCGGTGCCGGTATCCAGATCGGCCCCAACGCCTTTCACTGTTTCGACTATCTGGGTGTGGGGGACGAGGCGCGCAGCAAGGCGGTCTATATCGACGCGCTGCGCCTGATGGACGCCCAGACCGCCGAGGATATCACCCGCATTCCGCTGGATGAGCCCTTTCGCAAGTTCTACGGCAACCCCTACGCGGTGGTGCACCGGGCCGACCTGCACGGTGTCCTGCTGAACTACTGCGAGCACAGTCCGCTGATCGACCTGCGCACCGATCACAAGGTTCTGGGCTACGAACAGGACGGCACCAGCGTCACCTTGACGCTGGACGGGCGCGACCCGATCAAGGGGCGCTTCCTGATTGGTGCCGAGGGGCTGCGCTCTCCGATCCGGTCGCAGATGATCGGGGATGGCGAACCGCGTATTTCCGGCCACACCACCTATCGCTCGGTGATCCCGACCGAGCAGATGCCCGAAGATCTGCGCTGGAACGCGGCGACGCTCTGGGCCGGACCCAAGTGCCATATCGTGCACTACCCGCTGAAAGGGTGGAAGGTGTTCAACCTTGTCGTGACCTATCACCGCGACGTGCAAGAGGCGATTGCCGGTAAACCCGTCAGCAAGGAAGAGGTCGCGCAGGGCTTTGAGCACATCCACCCCAAGGCGCGGCAGGTGATCGAACATGGCAACGACTGGAAGCTCTGGGTGCTCTGCGACCGTGACCCGATTTCCAACTGGGTCGACGGGCGCGTGGCTCTTCTGGGCGATGCGGCCCACCCGATGCTGCAATACTTCGCCCAGGGCGCCTGCATGGCGATGGAGGATGCGGTGGCGCTGTCCCATTGCATCGAGCATTTCGGTGAGGATACCGAGGACGCGCTGCAACGCTACCAGGAGATGCGCAAGGTCCGCACCGCGCGCGTCCAGATGAACTCGCGCCTGATCGGAGAATACATCTATCACCCCGGCGACGCGCAGGCCGCGGTGCGCAATTCCGTCATGCGTTCGATGAGCGCGGACGACTGGTACACCCAGCTCAACTGGCTTTACGGCTCGAACGGGCTGGACACGGGCGCGGCGAAATCCGCCGCCGCTGAATGACTTCAGGAAGGACCACTTTCATGGGCTTTGTCTTTGAACCCGCTGTCACCCCCAGCGTCGCCGTCGCAGGCAGCGACGACCGTATCCCGGTGCGCCGGATCTTTTGCATCGGGCGCAACTATGCCGCCCATGCCCGCGAGATGGGTAAGGACCCGGACCGCGATCCGCCGTTCTTCTTTCTGAAACCCGCCGATGCGGTGGTCGAGGATGGCGCGACGATCCCCTATCCGCCGCAGACCGAGAATTTCCATTTCGAGGCAGAGCTGGTCGCCGTGATCGGCACCGGCGGGGTGAATATCCCCGAGGACAAGGCGCTGGACCACGTCTGGGGCTATGGTGTCGGCAATGACCTGACCCGCCGCGACCTGCAGTTGAAGGCGCGGGAACAGGGACGCCCCTGGGACCTGGGCAAGGGGTTCGACAACTCGGCCCCCATCGCGCCTATCCACCCGGTGTCGAAGGTGGGGCACCCGTCGAAAGGGGCAATCAGGCTCACGGTCAACGGCGAGGTCAAACAGGATGCGGACCTGTCCGACCTGATCTGGTCCATCCCCGAGATGATCTCGATCCTGTCGCAGTCCTTCGAGTTGAAGCCCGGTGACCTGATCATGACCGGCACACCCGCCGGTGTCGGCCCCCTGCAACCCGGCGATACCTGCGTGGTCGAGGTCGAGGGCCTGGGCACCTGCACCACCCATATCGGCCCCCGCGCATGAGCCTGAAGCTGCACAACTTCTTTCGCTCCTCGACGTCGACGCGGCTGCGCGCTGCGTTGAACCTCAAGGGGCTGGAGTATGACTATCTGGCCTATGCCCTGCGCAAGGGCGAGACCCGGACGCCGGAGTACCTGGCGAAGAATCCGCAAGGTCTGGTGCCTTCGCTGGAGCTGGAGGACGGGACCACCCTGATTCAGTCGCTGGCCATCATCGAGTGGCTGGAAGAGACGTATCCCGAACCGGCGCTTCTCCCGGACGATCCGCTGGGCCGGGCCCGGGTGCGTGGCCTGGCCTACATGATCGCCTGCGAGGTTCACCCGTTGAACAACCTGCGGGTCCTGTTCCGCCTGCGCGACCAGTTCGGCGCGGGTGAAGAAGGGCAAAAGGAATGGTTCACCCACTGGGTCCGCACCACCTTCGACGCGCTGGAAGAGGCGTTGCAGGACGCGCGGACCGGGCGTTACTGTCACGGCGATACGCCGGGGCTGGCCGATCTTTGCCTTTATGCGCAGGTCTGGAACAACAAGCGGTTCGGCATCCCGCTGGAGGACTGGCCGACCATCTCGCGGATATTCGCGGGTCTCGACACGCTGCCCGCCTTCCGCGACGCCGCCCCGCCCAACCAGCCCGACGCGGCCTGACAGGCTATTCTGAGGAGGAGACAAATGGACAACGCCATGCAACCCGAGGACACGCCGGAACTGCGCGCGCTTTACCAGGGGTTCAAGGACAATCACCTGAACCCGCTATGGACGCAGACCGGCGACCTGATGCCCCTGCACCCAAGGCCCAAGGCGGTGCCACATGTCTGGCGTTGGGCCGATCTGCTGCCGCTGGCCGAACGCTCGGGTGACCTGGTGCCCGTGGGCCGTGGCGGTGAACGCCGGGCCATCGGCCTGGCCAACCCCGGGCTTGGCGGGCGGGCTTATGTCTCGCCGACGCTCTGGGCCGCGATCCAGTACCTGTGCCCCGGAGAAAACGCGCCGGAACACCGTCACGCCCAGAACGCCTTTCGCTTCGTGGTCGAAGGGGAGGGGGTCTGGACCGTGGTCGACGGCGACCCGGTGCGCATGTCGCGCGGCGACCTGCTGCTGACGCCGGGCTGGCGATTCCACGGGCACCATAACGTCGCGACCGAGCCGATGGCCTGGATCGACGGGCTGGACATTCCGTTCAGCCAGCAGATGGATGTGGGCTTTTTCGAGTTCGGGTCGGAACGGGTCACCGACAATGCCACGCCGAATTATTCGCAGGGCGAGCGGCTGTGGTGCCACCCGGGCCTGCGCCCGCTGTCGCAATTGCAGGATACCGTCGCCTCGCCTATTGGCGCCTACCGCTGGGAGTTCACCGATCAGGCGCTGACGCAACAATTGCTGCTGGAGGACGAAGGGATGCCCGCAACGGTCGAACAGGGCCATGCGGCGATCCGCTACGTCAACCCGACCACCGGCGGCGACGTCATGCCGACGATCCGATGTGAATTCCATCGCCTGCGCGCCGGGGCCGAGACGCCCGAGCGGCGCGAGGTCGGCTCGACCGTGTTCCAGGTCTTCGAGGGGCAAGGGGCGGTCGTCATGGACGGCGAGACGCACAAGCTGGAAAAGGGCGACATGTTCGTGATCCCCTCGTGGGTGCCGTGGTCTTTGCAGGCGGAAACCCAGTTCGACTTGTTCCGCTTTTCTGATGCGCCGATTATGGAACGGCTGGGCTTCATGCGGACGGCGGTCGAAGGGCAATGAGCCTGACGGCAGGGGAACAGGCCGCGCGCGAGGCATTGCGCGCGCGCCAAGGCGCTGGGGCGCGTTACGACGCGGCCTCGGCCCCGGCAGAGGACCTGTTGCTGGCCCGGCGCGGCACGGCCTATTTCGCCCGCAAACTGGGCGAGTTGTCGGACGTCGAGCTGGATGCGCCTTCGCTGCGCGAAGATGTGCGCCGGCGGGCATTGATCGCCCAGGTCGGGTATCACGCCCGCGCCCTGGCGCAGCAGGTGGCCGCCGCGCGGGCCGGGGAGGCCGTTCAGCCGATTTCGCCAAAGACCTACCGGAACGAAATCGCCCAGGGCGCAACCCTGCCACCGCGCGCGCTGCGCAGCCTGGTGCACCATGCGGCGATCCACCTGGACGTCGAATGGCGCGACCTGACCGGCGACGGGTGGGAGCTTTCCGTGCCGCTGGATGGGGCGGTGGTCAGGCCCTTGCGCCAGACGCCCCGCCTGCGTGCCCGGGTGGTCTGGCAAGGCGCGCTGGACCTGGGCAATGGCGGGCGCTTGGCCGATGTGCCCGCCGACCTGCGTGCCGAACTGGCATTGCCGGGCGGGCGCTGACTGTTGTCATAGGTGGTGGCGCGTTCCGTCAACGGGCCCGAGGCATCGTAGCTGTTGGCATGCTGCGTCCACTCGAAGCTGTCCGCGCTGTCCCCTACGATCCGCGAGGTCTGGACCCCGCTCGCGTTGACCAGCGGGCTTTCGTGGCGTCAGGTTGCGGCTGAGCCCGGGCGGTTTCGGCCGACCCGGGATGACCGAAGAGCTGAAGGAGGTCGGCGTCGACCTGGGGCGCCAGCCTGTCGGACGAGTGATGCGCGAGACCGGCGTCGTCGGTGAAAGAGCACGCAAATTCAAAGCGATGACGGACAGAGACCACACGTTCCACAGTGCGCCAAACCTGCTGGATCGTGACTGCACGCCCGATCGGCGCAATCAGAAATGGGCGGGTGCGGTCGCACAGCCCGTTGCCCGCGTTCCTGAATTGGACTGTCCGGCAAAAGAGCCATCAGAACGGTTGGCGGGAAATCCACTCCGCCAGAAAGCGTGCTTCCTCAGATGCGCGGGAATGGACTTGCAGATAAAACGCATGCGGCGATGGGAGGCGTTCGGGCACAAGTGGAACGAGCACTTTCTTCTCGAGCAGGGTGCCGACCTGCCGCTCCCAGCAGAGGACCGCGCCGACGCCATCCTGCGCCAGTTGCAGCGCGATCATGAAGTTGTTCACCGTCGACCGCTTGCCGATATGCGCCTCCACACCAAAGGCCGACAGCCAGTCTTTCCAGCCGGTCCATTCCTGTCGGTGGGTGGACAGGTAGATGAGCGGCGCCCTGGCAAGGTCGGCGACCGACGCCGTCGGAAAGCGGGCGGCAAAATCTTTCGAGCCCGCTGCCACGATCATGTCGTCGAACAAGGGAATGTATTCGCCCCCATCCTCGGGGATCGGTCCGTAACGGAAACTGAGATCCACACGGTCCTCCGTCAGCTCGACGTCACTGACCACCTGTGAGATCACCATTTCGGGATAATGCCGCCAGAAGGCCGAAATCTGTGGCGTCAGCCAGAAGGTGCTGATGGCGGTGGTCGCGTGGATGACGACATCCTCTACCTTGGTTCTGCCGCGGATCTCATGCACGGCGCCGGCAATCCCCTCGAACCCGCGCTGCACGGCCACGAACAGAACCGCGCCGGCCTCGGTCAGGTCGACGCCGCGATGCTGGCGGTGAAACAGCATCTGCGCCAGTTCGCTTTCGAGTGCCTTGATCTGTTGGCTCACGGCCGCAGGGGTCACGTTCAACTCACGCGCGGCCGCCTTGAAGCTCAGGTTGCGCGCCGCTGCTTCGAAACAGTTGATCGCCGTGAAGGATGGCAAGTCATAGGGTCTGGTCATCGGAAGAAGGGCCTCCTCTCGGCGGCGACGGCATTTCGGATAAGATCAGATTAACTCTAGATGAAAATTAGTACCATTGAGCGTATGTGCCATTCTCTCCATGACACAATGTCAGATAAACTGTTTCCTGTAGAGAGGCTCTGACATGTCGCACTCCATGCAACATCTGCTCGACCGCCGCACGTCCGGATTTTCTTTGGAGCGGCCTTTCTACACGGACGCCGGGATATTCGACGCCGAACTGACCAGCATCTTTTATCGCGAATGGCTCTTTGCCCTTCCGGCCTGTCAGCTTGAGAAGACCGGATCCTACATGCGTCTGACAGTGGGCGCCTATGACGTGATCGTGGTCAAGGGGGCCGACGGCGCGATCCGCGCGTTCCACAACTCCTGCCGCCACCGGGGGTCTATCCTGTGCGAGGCGTCGCAGGGACAGGTCGCAAAGCTTGTCTGCCCTTACCACCAATGGACCTATGAACTCGACGGCAGCCTGATCTGGGCGCGCAGCATGGGGCCTGATTTCGACCCGTCGAAATGGGGCCTGCGACCCGTTCATCTGCGCGAGGTCTGCGGCCTCGTCTTCATTTGCCTGGCCGACACGCCGCCGGACTTCGACTCCTTTGCAGAGCTTGCGCGCCCCTATCTCGAAATCCACGATCTGCACCGCGCCAAGGTCGCCCACACCACCACGATCACCGAAAAAGGCAACTGGAAGCTCGTCTGGGAGAACAACCGCGAATGCTACCATTGCGGTGGCGCGCATCCGTCACTCTGCCAGTCCTTCCCCATCGACCCCGAGATCGGCGGCGTGACGGCGGACGGCGGTGCCTCACCCAAGTTGCAGGCCCATTTCGACAAATGCGCCGCTGCCGGCGCCCCCGCCCAGTTCCGGATGGAAGGCGACGGCCAGTATCGCGTCGCCCGGATGCCTCTGAACGAAGGGGCCGTCAGCTACACGCTGACCGGCCAACCTGCTGTCCGGCGGCCCCTGTGCCGGGTGTCGATCCCGGACGCCGGAGCGCTTTTGTTCTTCCACTACCCTTCGAGCTGGTGCCATTTCCTGCCCGATCATTCGCTGACCTTCCGCGTCACCCCTATCGGACCGCAGGAAACCCAGGTCACGACCACCTGGCTTGTCGACCGCGACGCCGTGGAAGGCGTCGACTACGATCTGCAGACTTTGACCGAGGTCTGGCTGCACACGAACGACGAGGACCGCCGGATCGTCGAGGCGAACCAGCTTGGCATCAACTCGCCCGCCTACAGCCCCGGCCCCTACAGCCCCGTCGAGGAAACCGGGGTGATCCAGTTTGTCGACTGGTACGCCGTCACCATGAGTAAGGCCCTCGCGCCACGTAAAGTCGCAGCGGAGTGACGCCCATGAACGCCTCCATCCAGCCTGCACTCGCCTTCTGGACCGACGACGAACCGCTTGAATGCGTGTCGACCTTGCCAGAGGTGCCGAACGTCGTGACGTTCACCTTCCAGTCACCCACCGGCGCGCTCTTTGCCTTCAAGCCGGGGCAGTTCATCACGCTGGAATTGCCGGTGCCGGGCGGACCACTGCACCGGACCTACACGATTTCGTCCTCGCCCTCGCGCCCTACGTCGCTGACAATCACGGTCAAGGCACAGGACGTCTGTGGGCACGCGCTGGATGCTTGACAACCTGCGGCCGGGCATGCGCCTGAACGCGACCGGGCCATCCGGAACATTTTCCTACGTCAACGTCCCGGCGCGGAAATACCTCTTCATCTCTGCGGGGTCCGGCATCACCCCGATGATGTCGATGACAACGCAATTGTACGATGAGGGCCGCGATCCCGACATCGTCTTTGTCAACTGCGCCAAACGCCCGTCCGAAATCGTGTTTCGCGACCGCATGGAACACATGGCATCGCGGACAACGGGGATCGAGCTGACCTGGGTGGTCGAGCGCACCGACCGCTATCATCCGTGGACAGGGTTTCGCGGTATGATGAACCAGTTGATCCTGGGCCTCGTCGCGCCGGATTATCTGGAGCGCGAGGTGTTCTGCTGTGGGCCCGAACCCTTCATGCAGGCCGTGCGCGAGGCGCTTTATGGGCTCGGCTATGACATGGACCGCTACCACCAGGAAAGCTTTCAGGCACCGCTGCCGGACAGGTCCGACGTCCCGGACGATGTCACGCTGGACGATGCCGAAATGGCCGAGGTCGAGTTCGCCGTGACCGGAACGACCGTGAAGATCGCACAGACAGAGACGTTGCTTTCTGCCGCGCGCGACGCTGGCGCGCTGATCCCCTCGGGGTGTACCTTCGGCGTTTGCGGCACCTGCAAGGTGAAGAAGACCGCCGGTGAAGTCCACATGGTCCATAATGGTGGGATCACCGATGAGGATACCGAAGCCGGATACATTCTCGCCTGCTGCTCCAATCCGATCGGCAAAGTGACGATCGAAGCATGATTAAGGACACAGCCATGATGTTCAGTCCCGGCCTCTGGTGGATCGGGTCGAGAATGACTCGATCCGGCTCTGAGGTTCAGGTCTTGCAGATGTATTCGTATGGCGTGAGCCCGCTGAGTGTCTTGAGCCGCCGGGCGAAGTTGTAGGCTGCCATGACGTCGATGAGGGGCGTGCGCAGCTGGTTGTGGCCGTCGTCGTGGTATCGTTTGACCGTCGCGTCCTTGATCGTCCGGTTTATCCTTTCGACCTTGCCGTTGGTCCAGGGATGGTTGGGCTTGGTCAGCCGGTGCTCGGCCCCGTTCGCCTCACAGATCACGTCGACACGCATCGGCCGGGAGATGATCGTGTTTTGGTTCCTCGGCTGCTCTGCGAACTGGATGCCATAGCACGGCCTTGAGCATGTGCTGCAGGAACTCCCAGGCGAGCCTTCTCGACGAGCTGGGTCACCGCGAACGTGCTGGTGCGGTCAATGCCGACGAAGAGATAGAGCTTGCCCTCGGCGATCCACTGGCGGGTTTCGGTCATTCGCCGCCAGTGCGATAGGGACGTGCTGCGAAAGTGAGGGCGGCCGTTCAAAACGACTTGAAATCGAGAGTCTCGCGGCATGGCTGCTCCGAGCAGACATCGGTGCCAGATCCAACTGCCACGTACGGTTCAGGGCTGAGACCCCTTACATGCGCGGGTCGGGCGACGTTTGATTCATCGTCTGATCATATTGACATGGATCAAGGCGCATATGCGCCCTGACGCATAATCATCCCAATATGCAGGAGATACTTACCGCCATTTGCGACCCGACTCGCCGCGCCGCGCTCGCCCTTCTCTGGGACGGGGATGAGCACTGTGTCTGCGAATTGATGACAAGGCTTGACGCGAGCCAGAGCCGGATGTCGCGGCACATGAAGGTGCTGCGCGAGGCCGGCCTCGTGCTGGACAGGCGCGATGCGCAATGGGTGCGCTACCGGCGGAACCCCGACCTGGCGCCGGAATTCGCGGCGGTGATCGACGCTGTGCTGACCGCAGAACTCAATCTTGAAAGGAAGGTCGCATGACCGTCGAGACACATGACCCGGCCCCGCATCGTGGCGCACCGGACTGGCTCTGGTATGTCGGCGTGCCCGCCGTGGGCGTGGTCCTCTACCTGCTCTATGGCCAGCTGATCCCGATCTCGGAATGGGTGACAGGGCTGTTCCCGGTGGCCCGTGACAGCCACACTGGCGAGGCCATCGCCTTTTTCGTCTATGACGTGCCCAAGGTCCTGCTTCTCCTGACCGGCATCGTCTTCGTTACCGGCGTGCTGCGCAGCTGGTTCAGCCCGGAGAAGACCCGTGCGATCCTGGCGGGCAAGAACCAGATCTGGGGCTATCCGCTGGCCGCCCTTCTGGGTGTTCTGACGCCGTTCTGCTCCTGCTCATCGGTGCCGCTCTTCATCGGCTTTGTCTCGGCAGGCATCCCGCTGGGCGTGACGTTCTCGTTCCTGATCGCGGGGCCGATGGTGGGGCCGGTGGGCCTCGGTTTGCTCTATGGCCTGGTCGGCTGGCAGATCGCCACGATCTATCTCGTCTTCGGATTCAGCATCGCCACGGTGGCGGGGTTCGTCATGGGCCGCATGGGGCTGGAGCGCTACCTGCAGGACTGGGTGCGCGACCTGAATGCGGGTCCCGTCGGCGATCTGCCCGAGGAACGGCTGACGCTCGTGGACCGGCTGAAGATCGGCGTCGAACAGGTGCGCGAGATCGTCGGCAAGGTCTGGATCTGGGTTCTCGTCGGCATCGGCATCGGCGCCGCGATCCACGGCTACGTCCCCGAAGAGATGATGCTGCGGATCATGGGCGGCGAAGCCTGGTGGTCGGTACCTGCGGCCGTCGTCGTGGGCGTGCCGATGTACACCAATGCGGCTGGCGTCATTCCCATCGTCGAGGCGCTCTTGGGCAAGGGCGCCGCGCTTGGCACGACGCTGGCCTTCATGATGTCGGTGATCGCGCTCAGCCTGCCCGAGATGATCATCCTGAAGCAGGTGCTGACCCTCCGCCTGATCGCGATCTTCCTCGCGGTCGTCGTTGCGGGGATCCTCGCCACCGGCTTTCTCTTCAACTTCCTGCTGTGAGCGACCTTTCGGGTCTCCAACCGTTGCGACCCTTCGGGTCTCCAACCGTTGCGACCCTTCGGGTCGACGCACTTCTCTGAAAGGACACGCACATGAAAACCGTCAAGGTCTACGGCCCGGGCTGCAAGCGCTGCGAGGCGACCGAAACCATGGTCAAGGAGACTGCGTCCCGGCTCGGTATCGACGTGACTGTCGAAAAGGTCACCGACGCGAAGTCCATCGCGATGGCGGGCGTCATGTCCACGCCGGGCATTTCGGTCGACGGCAAGCTCGTGCATGCTGGCGGACTGCCGGATGCGGCCAAACTCGAAGGCTGGCTCCGCGCATAATCCGCGCTCTGGTCGCCGCCGTTGCCGTCCTCGCTTTTCCGACCGTCGTCTTGGCGGATGTCCTCGAGGTCCAGCCCGTCGCGGAGGATGTCTGGGCCATCGACGGCCCGCTGGAACAGTGCAGTCCGGAAAACCTCGCCAACAACGCGACCTTCGGGTTGGTGGTGACGCACCAGGGTGCGGTGCTGATGGACCCGGGCGGGTCATGGCAGGGGGCGGAGATGCTGTGACCTGCCCCCCGCGAGCTCCCTCAGTCTGATGCAGAGTCTGCTCAACCGCGAAGGAGCAGACGAATGAGGAAGAGCCGTTTCACCGAGGCGCAGATAATCGGGATGATCAAGGAGCAGGAGGCCGGGATGCCGACGGCGGAGGTGTGCCGCAAGCATGGTCTCAGCCCGGCGACGTTCTACAAGCTGAAAGCCAAGTATGGTGGTATGGAGGTCTCCGAGGCCGCCAGGCTGAAGGCGTTGGCAGACGAGAACGCCAAGCTCAAGCGCCTGCTGGCCGACACGATGCTCGACAACGTCGTCCTAAAGGATCTGCTGGGAAATAACTGACGACATTGACCAGGCGGCGAGAGGCGGCGCTCAGGGCAATGCGGGATCATGATATCTCGCAACGCCGGGCCTGCCAGCTTGTCGGTGTCGATCCCAAGACGGTCCGGCGCAGACGCCCGCCGGACTGCCCCGAGATCCGCGAGGAGATGAAGGAGATCGCCGGAAAGCGGCGCCGGTTCGGCTATCGCCGGATCGGTATCCTGCTCGAGCGCAAGCGCATGCTCATGAACCACAAGAAGCTTTATCGGCTCTACCGGGAGGAATGGACTTGCACCGTTTCCGTTCCGGCGTGTTGCTCATGTTAGGCGGCGATCTTTTCGAAGGCCACGGGTGATTTTCCATCCAGCGCTGAATGGCGCCTGCGAGAGTTGTAGAAGCCGTTGATGTATTCGAACACTGCGACCTCGACGTCCCGTCGCGTTTGCCAGGTGTTTCGCCAGATCAGCTCGGCCTTGAGAGATTTGAAGAAGCTCTCGACCTTTGCCCGGCAGGCGATTTGCAAAGCAAATCTGCCGAGAGGGGGCCGAATTATCATAGCAATTTCCCTTGCCGCTCATTGAAGGTAGCAGCTTATGACGCCGAAGTCGCTTCTGGTACTCGTGAGCGCAGTATTGGGCTCCGCGATCGGTGTGGTGAATGCAGCCAGGTGGTGGGCGGCGCAGGGCGGTGGCCATATCCAGAGCCCGCAATGCAAGATCCTGTTTCATGCGATTTCTGATCGCCCAACCGATCACGCGTCGAGAATATAGGTAAATGATTACAGAGAGGTATGACCAACCTTCACGCGTCCAGATGTAAGTGATGTCCCCGGCCCATTTCTGGTTTGGCGCCGTCGCCGTGAAATCCTGGTTCAGATGGTTCCGGGCGATGTTGAAGCTGTGGTCGCTGTCCGTAGTGCGTTTGAATTTGCGGCTACGCAGGACCTGAATGCCGTTGTCGCGCATGATCCGGGCGACACGACGCTGACCGACCTGGATGCCCAATTCGTTCAATTCCTGCGTCATGCGCGGACGACCGTAGCTGCCCAAGCTGAAGCTAGCGAAATTGATGAACGCATTCGCAAGTATATTGAGCGAGACCTGCCCGACGGTGCCTTGGAGGGCATGGAAGGTGAGCGCCGTGCGAAAGTGCGTAGGCGCGCAGCTTGGCTGGCCCAGAAATTCGTCATGCAAAGACGGAAAAACAAAACGCTTCACTGCGACCATTGCGAATTCGACCCACATCGTGTGACAGGGATAGGAGGCATAAATCCGCGATCGCTTTTGGACGTCCACCACATGCACCCGTTAGATGAAGGCGTGAGGTACACAACGGTCAAGGACTTTGCCCTGCTTTGTCCGACTTGCCACCGCGTCGAGCACGCGCGGATCAAGGTTGCGGCTACGGGAGTGAACATTTTGCGTATTAGCGAAGACTGCTACATCGACTTCCTTCGTCGATGGGTCAGTTGGATGACTGCTTCGGGCATTGCAAAAGTGGATTGAGACGGGCGCAATTTGCGGCAGTCAGCCGACAATGCTAGGCATCACAGCCCTTCGTCAGCCACATCAGACCGCCTGCTAAGGCAGGATTGAACACAAATTTCTCATTTGAACAGACAATCATTCATGAAGACCACCAGCGCCACAAGGTGGACGGTAGGGTGGACGACGCGTCTCGTGGTGCCGCTTATCTTTTGATCTTAATGATTTTTTTGGATTTTAATGGTGCCCCCACACGTCCGAGACGTATTTCAAAAAGAGCATCGTCAGGACGTAAGCTTGTAGATCGACGGATCGACAACACCCCGAAACGTGTCACACGCGCTCCACGCTGCCTTGTTGATTTCTTGTTAGATGATCGGGTTCATCTGAACGGCTCGCCTGTTTTTTGGCGAAGCGTTGCACGTAAGTTCACCGGGCTCAACCTCGGATCGAGCAAGCAGACGGTTTCAGCCGGAACGAAAGGCAAATGGTTCGGAGTAGCCCGTGTAACTTCCGTGTAATTCGGAATGGCATGTTCCAGAAATGTTCAGCCTCAAGCAGAACCTCTCAAGAGCCGCATTCTCTGCGAAAAGTGATCCATTCCAATCGGTTCGGAAGAAATCAGTAAGACGGAGAAGCGCCGGGTTTATAATTGAAAATCCTCGTGTCGGTGGTTCGATTCCGCCCCCGGGCACCATCCATCACCCTAGGTGTAATGAAATCAGTGCCTTAAGGGCTGAATTTGTCTCACCACCGTCCAGGATGGGTAAAAGTGGGACTTTTTTGTTCGCCGTATGCCCCCAAGGGGCACCAATGTACCAATGGCACTCTGTTTACTCAGACATCAGTCCGGCCATACAGTTTCAGCGTTTTTGCCTGGCTTTTTGAAGTCGCTCAGGTGTCGTTTGGCGCTATCACCGATGCAGGATTGGTAGACACTCTGCCTCTTCTTCTCGCCCCAACTTCCTGCACGCGCCGAGAAGTGGCTCTTCTCTGAGTGCCTTTCCCAAGTCAGGACTCGAACTTGCTGTCCTTTGGGTAGCGTTTTAAGTTGCCGTTCGAATGTGAGGAGCGTGTCTGACCGACGTCTTTTCGAGTCTAGATAGTGGTAGTGATACCCCCAGTGGCCATGCACTTCCCTCACAAGGAGGTCCTTTAGTCCGGCAATTGATAAGAAGAGTAGGACAACGCCGTCAGGAAGGTCGGGTGCGATGACGACCCGACGTACGGGCTCCAACTCGCCCCGCAGGATAGGAATGAGAGGCTGACTTGCCCCCAAAGAACTGGGCCATTCAAAAGTAGAGTTTGTTCTCGTAACGTTCAAAACGACGAGGAGAACAGACGATG
>NZ_JAHXRQ010000042.1 GCF_019392335.1 Mameliella sp. CS4 | reverse complement strand
CCAAGGCGCCCGCCAGACCCCAGCCGTTGGGGATTATTCCACCGGTTCACTGACCCATTTTGCTCCGGGATTGACAGGCAGGGGTAGAAAAACTGTCACCCATATGCGTGACCTGCCCGGAGGAGATGGCGCGCCTGAGCGCCTCAAGGCGTGGCACCGGGTCTTCACCTCGCCTTGGACGATGAGCCTGTCTCGGGGTGCAGGCGGGATGTCGACGTTGCAGTTCCCCCTGCCGCAGTTTCGTGATGATGTCTTCGGGCTTCTCTCGTTTGCTTGCCATCGCCGTAGTCCTCCGTGATACGGGACAATCCATCCCAAGGGGTGGACCACTTCAGCGAGACAAGACCACATGCCGGCCTTGCACGTATCTCAATTGAGATACACTATAGAAACCCAAGGAGGACATGCGATGCCCGTTCGAACCTCGATGCTTCACGTCCGCGTGGACGACCAGCTCAAGGCAGAGGCCGCCGATGTGCTGGCCAGCGTTGGCCTGACCCTCTCCGATGCCGTACGTATCCTGCTGACCCGCGTGGCAGCCGAAGGCGGTATGCCTGCCGGGCTGACCGCAGACCCGGAGGTCTACGATGCCTGGTTTCGCGCCAAGGTTCAGGAGGCACTGGCCGACCCGCGCCCGACCAAGCCGCATGACCAGGTGATGCACGAAGCGCGCGCCCTGATCGACGGCAAGCGCCGTGCCTGAACTCGACTGGAAGGTCGCGGCGGTCGCGGACCTGATGGCGATTGTCGATTACATCTCGGACGACAACCCGGATGCAGCCCTCGCGCTGATGGAGGAAATCCAGGGCAAGGTGGCGCTGCTCCCGGCGCACCCGGAGCGCTGCCGCCCAGGCAGGGTGGTCGGCACTCGGGAGCTGGTGGTCCGGCCCAACTACATCGTGATCTATACTGAAAGCCCTGGGATGGGACGGTGCTGCGTGTGCTTCATACCGCGCAGATGTGGCCCAGACGAAACCTGGCACTTGCAGACATCGCCCCGCAGCTCTTTACGTAAAGATCTTCTGGTCGAAATCGGGAACGACCGCCCCCTGCCCTCCCGATCGCGCTGCGCCCCTGCAGACAGCCCGTGTGATGCCCTCCTTGATGTCTTCCGTCCGCGACCCTACCCAAAGCACGAAGATGCCCCCTGTGGGCGCTAAATCCCGGCCCCTGCATCATTTAATCCAGAAGGCGGGCTGGCACCACGTTCGCCCGAATTGATCAGGCCCGATGATGGGAATGAAAACGGCTGCGGACTGCCTAAAAACATCCTGCCGCCCCACCGGCGGGATGAGTTCGATCACTCCATCCATGCGCAGGGCATCCGGCCGCCTACCTCCCCGAAGAGGATCAGCTTGTGATCTCGCGGACCCTCGAAACAGGACGAGAGCGCCCGCAGGGCGGTGCAGGGACCCGTCGCTGGATAGGCCCTCAAGTGCCCGAGGAGGAACACGAGGGGGGGGAGGCGTCAGGAGGGACACAGGCACCGCGGGCTCGGATCATCATCACAACGTGCCGCAAGTAACCCGGTCAAACCCTGTATCCACCCTTTCATCTTGCAGCGGCGGAAGCGGCAGCACCCCGAAGACACCAGGTCAGTCAGGCGAATGGCAAGTGCATCTGCGCTTGAGATCTGGGCAGGAAGACAGGAACAAGACAAGCGCCCCCTGCCCTTTTTCCGAGACCATCAAGGCCACCGGAAATATCCCATGTCCTGCCTGGTATGCGTCGCATAAGGACTGGAAGGGATAGGTCGCACCCGGCACAAGACCGACACGACCGGCCACCACACCTTGGACGGGGACATCGACCCCAACGGCGTCTACGGCGACCAGTCCAGCGGCCCACGCTTCGACTGCGGGTCAAAGGCCGGCTTCCTGCAGGCGCCCGTGGCCTTCGACCTGGCGCGTGACATTCTCAAGCACAATCTCGACGTCTATCTCGAGGAGCTCGGCTATCCCCCGTATGCCCAGACCGCCGGCCAGCTTCCGCTCCACCTCATCAGCCGCCTCGGCATGACGTGGAAGACGCCACGCGGCGGATCGCTGCCTTTGTTCATCGAATGCCGGGAATGACCAACCGGTTGCGGGATCGTAGGACGGGCGTCGTGAAAGCGGGGCACAAAAACAGATCCGGGCAAATGCGCATTCCGGGGCGCCCCGGAATGCGCCTGAGAGCCCGTAGGTGGCCCGTACAGAGCCCTGATCGATGCTTCGGGTAGCAAGAGAGGTAGTGGAAAGAGGATCCGGGCGCTCTACGGGCTTTATTTGCGGGCCTCCCGCTGCAGCCCTTTTGTTCAACGCTGTCGCCCCCGGCGGTAGTGCGGGCTGACCTCTCCGGCATGGCGCGCCCCGGATCGCCCGTGGTGTGATCATCGAAGGTGAGGACGAAGACGACCTCGGAAACTCTCCGGGAGCTAAAACTGCCTTCGGGCCCCATGATACCCGATCAGGATAACACGATGGGTTCAGCCCGTGGCTTACCGCGTCCGGGAGGGCACGGGGCCTCCATGTCAGTGTCCGGGCAAGTGGTGTAATTTCTGCGCCGTCGCGATTGATCCGAGGACAAGCAGCGGGGTCGAGAAACGCCTCCTATCACCCGGGTGTCAGCATGACTGACACCCTTGATTGAACAGGAGCAAAGATGACCAAAGCCCCCTACTCGCCCACCGCCAACCTCCTCCGGGATGCCATCGACGCAACTGACAAGACTCAGCGTGAACTCGCACGCGCTGCCGGGCTGCCCCACGCGAACGTCCTGTCGATGATGAAGACCGGGGAGTGCAAGGTCCCGATCAGCCGCATCCCCAAGCTCTCGGCGGCGCTCGGGATCGACACGAGCCGCTTTCTCGAAATCGCGATGCAGGAATATCATCCCGAGATCTGGATGACCCTCAAGGAAGAATACAGTCCCCTGCTGGACGAAGCCGAGCGGAAGCTGATCGACATCTACCAGACCGCGAGCTTTGCCGGTCGGATCCCGATGACCACGGCGCTGCTGGACGCGCTTCATGGCCTCTTCCTCGTCGCGGCCGTCAGCGATGCCTCTGTTGAGGAATAACCTCCATGTGCATATAGCGGTGTCGCCCCGGTGGCGGCACCCTGCCCCACGGCTGGCGGGTTGCAGAAAGTCCTAGGTGAGACACGAAGGGGATAGACAGCGCTCGGCAGTGTGCCGACCCGGGCGGTGGCCGATGCTTATAGAGGCCAGTGGCAGCCCTGCCTAGGCGAACAAACCCTCACACCAGCACCATCCCCGCGTCCACCTCTGCCCCCAGGAAGACCACCCGCAGGCCCGCGTCCTCGAAGACGGCATCGCCCTCCACCATCGTCACATGCGTCATGGCCTCCACCACGTCGGCATAGCCGAAGCCCGTGAGGTCGACCACGTCCCAGGGTTCGAGGTCGCTCACCGTCTTGGCCCCCTGCCCCGCCGGGTCAAAGACGAAGGTGTCCGCCCAGATCCCCCCTGGCTGTTTCGCGCGCGAAACATGGCGTCCCGATCACTGCCTCCCCGGGGCGAAATTGCGCGGGGCGCGCGGGAATTCAACCGCATTTGACCCATCCGCCCTGTCGACGACCGGCCCGGGCTGGTACCGTCGCCAGAACAGGCAGGACAGGCAGACCGCAAAGGATCAGGGCATGGCACTGACCGCCGTCAATCAGAATTCGACCCTCCTGGCGCATCTGGCCTCGGTCGAGGTCAAGGACTCCGGCGTGCATATCGGCGGCGGGATCTACCTGTCCGACAACCACGACCCCCACCCCGGCGGCACCTACACGGCGGTGCCGCGACAAGGCCTCGTCCCCCCGGGCGAGGCCCATGCGACCACGGAGATCGACTTTACCCTGCCCGCGGGCGGCGCCCCCTGGGAGGCCTACCGCGACCCCAACCCCGGCGGCACCGATTTCATCAAGGTCGGTTTCGACGCCAGCCTGCATGTCGGCGCGCGCCTCTCCGACGGGAGCTTCTACGCCGGTCCGGCGGTGCCGCTGCTGATCGCGGCGGACCCCGATGACCTCTCGGGCACCGTGACCGTCACCGGCTATCCCGACGACCCCTCCTATGACGGGGCGCTTTACGAAACATCCGGCGCGCTCCTGGGCTACGCCACCCAGACCGTCAATGGCGACACCGGCGGCTATTTCACCGTCGACACCCCCGATGTGGTCGGCGGCATGAGCGGCGGCGGCAATTTCCTCGACTACGACGCCGATGGCGACGGCACCCCCGAGACCTACCTGATCGGCCTGACCTCGCGCGGGGTCCGGGTGACGACCCCGGGGCCCTCTTTCGGCGACATCCGCCTGCAATCGACCGCCCTGATGACCTTCTACGACGCGCTGGCCGCCCACCTGCTGGCGCTGAGCGGCCCCGAGGCCCGCGACGCGGAGGATTTCCCGCGCATGGTCCTGCTCTCGGGCCAGGCCCCCGGGTCCGCCTTCACCACCGTCCAGGGGGAATTCTTTCACGAGGATCTCTACGGCGGCCCGGGGGATGACAGCCTCATGGGCGCGGGCGGCAACGACCTGCTGCTGGGCCGGGACGGGGACGACACCCTGCAGGGCGGGACCGGCAACGACACGCTCGACGGCGGCGAGGGCAGCGACAGCCTGATCGGCGGGGTCGGCGACGACCGACTGATCGGCGGCCCCGGCGCGGAAACCCTGGACGGCTCTCCGGGGGGCCGCGACACGATCTCTTATGCGCAGGCCACAAGCGGAATGATCCTCCGGCTTGCGAACAACACGGTGTCAGGCGATCCGCTGGCCCAGGGCGATACCATCCTCAACTTCGAGAATGCCGAAACCGGCGAGGGCGACGACCAGGTCTTTGGCAATTTCATGGACAATACGCTGGTCGGCAACGGCGGCGCCGACACGATCTTCGGGTATGGCGGGGCGGATCTCCTGCTGGGCGGTGCGGGGCACGACCGGCTCATTGGCGACCAGGGCGACGACAGCCTATTGGGCGGTGCCGGGGATGACTGGCTGCTCGGGAGCGGCGGCAACGACACGCTTTACGGTGGCGAGGGCAGCGACAGCCTGATCGGCGGGGTCGGCGACGACGTGCTGATCGGCGGCCCCGGCGCGGAAACCCTGGACGGCTCTCCGGCCGACAGCGACACGATCGATTATGCGCAGGCCACAAGCGGAATGATCCTCCGGCTCTGGAACAACACGGTGTCAGGCGATCCGCTGGCCCAGGGCGATAGGATCCTCAACTTCGAGAATGCCGAAACCGGCGAGGGCGACGACCTGATCGCCGGCAATCACCGGGACAACAGGCTGACCGGCAACGGCGGCAACGACAGGCTCTTTGGCTACGGCGGGGCGGATGTCCTGCAAGGCGGTGCCGGGAGCGACCTGCTGCGGGGCGGCGCGGGGGCGGACCTCCTGTCGGGCGGCGCAGACCGGGATTTCCTGACCGGCGGGGCGGATGCGGATGTCTTCCTCTTTGCCTCGGCCGCGGAGGCGGGGCTTGGCGCCGCGCGCGACCAGATCATGGATTTCCAGCCCGGGCTGGACCTGGTCGATGTCTCGGCCCTGGCCGGTTTCGGGTTCCGGGGCACGGCGGGGTTCACCGCCAGTGGCCCCGCCGAGCTGCGGCTGATGGAAACGCCCACCGGGTCGACCATCGTGCAGATGGACCTGGACGGCGACGGGATCCCGGACGCCGAAATCCGGCTGGCGGATGTCACCGGCCTGGGGGCGGCGGATTTCATGCTCTGACCGCGCCCGGGGGCCGTTTCGCGCGCGAAACAGCCCCGCTCAGGCCAGCTCGATCATGCCGGCATCGATCCCGGCCAGATCGGTGTCCAGAAAGACCAGGGTTTCGCCCGCCGCCTCCAGCACCACGTCGTCGCCGACCTGGCGCATGGCCGCATGCAACCCGGCGGCATCCATGCCGAACCCCTCAAAGACCAGAACGTCCCAGGCTTCCAGGTCGGTCACGGTGACGGCGCCCGCCTCGCCATCGGCGGCAAAGACAAAACGGTCGGCATAAAGCCCGCCCGAGAGCACGTCGGCACCGCCATCGGCGCGCAGCACGTCGTCCTCCCCCTGCCCCGCCATCCAGGCCGCCAGCGCCGGCTCCGTCGTGGCCACGAATTCCGGCGAGGCGAGAAAGAACATCACCAGCTTGACCCGGCTCATGCCGTCTTCCAGCCGCGTCACCCAGCCCTCCAGCCCGTCCGGATCGGGCGCGCGTTTCAGCACGTTTTCATAAAGCAGGGTGACAAAGGCGGTATCGTCGGTGGCAGCGCCATAGGTCTCGGTGAACTCGGGCGCGCCCATGAAGCCGCTCACCACCTGGTCGAAGCTGCGCGCGCCCTGCGCCAGCGCGCCGGTCCAGCTCTCAAAGCCGACCGGGTCCGGATCGCGGTCGAAGATCGCCTGGTACAGCCGGAACACATCGTCGGCCCAGGTGGTGATATCGCGCGCATCGTCATAGCCCGCCTGAGCCGTCCCCGTGGCGGCCACATGCTCGGGGCTTTCGGCAAACAGCAGCACCACCCGCGCCCGGGTCATGCCGCCCTCCAGCGCCTCCAGCCAGGAGGCCAGGCCGCTGGCGTCGGGGGCGCGGTGCAGCACGTTGGCATAAAGCAGGGTCAGGAAAGCCTCGTCCGTTGTCTCACCATAGGTCTCGGCGAATTCCGGCGCCGCGATGAAGGCCCCGGCCACCGCATCCAGCCCCATCTGCCCCAGGGTGATCCGCTGCACCCAGCCCTGGTGCCCGCCGGCATCCGGCTGGCGCCCGAAGACCGCCAGGTAGAGCCGGTAGACCTGGGCCGAGATCGCGGTGTGGTAGAGCCCCGCGCCCCCGCCCTGGATCACGTCGCCCCCCGGCCCGCCAGAGAGATCGTCCGCCCCCCCTGCCCCGGTCACCAGGTCGCGCCCGCGCCCCGCGCGCAGCACGTTGGCCCCTGCCCCGCCGGTCAGCACGTCGTCGCCATCGCCAGAAACCGCGTTTTCGATCCCGCCGGTGATCCCGGCCCAGGACCTGCCCGCCACCGACAGCGTCGCGGTCCCGTCCAGGCTGATCGTCACCGGATCGGCCAGGGCGGCGGCATTGATCCAGTCGCTGCCGCCATTGCCGTCATGGGCCTGCGCCCGGTCCGGATCGGCGGAGAGCAGCGCCGGGAAATCCGCGGTGAAGGTCCAGATGTCATCGGCGCTTTCGGGAGCCCCGAGGAAGTCCAGCTCGATCCCCTCCAGCGTGCCGTCGCCTCCCAGGGCCCCGTCGCTGACCCGCACCGTCCAGGTGCCCGCGCTGGACATGCCACGCAGGGCGGCGACGCCGAAGGTCCAGTCACCCGAAAGCGCGGTGCTGCCGCCATCGCCATCGGCCAGCACCACCTCGCTGCCATCGGGCGCCACCAGCACCAGCGTGAGGTCCGAGGCATAGGAATGGGTGATCTCGACGGTGACATAGACATGTTCGATCACGATGCCCTCGTCGACCGTGATGCTCAGCCGGGCATCGGCGAAATCGCGGATCGGGCGCGACTGCCCCTGCGAGAAGCTGGCGCTGACCAGGTTGGCATCGCTGGCCGCCCCGCCCTGCATGTCCAGCCAGTGTTCGGCCATGCGCACGGCGGCAAAGGCATCGACCAGGCCGAACCCGTAGCTGGGGCTGAAGCTGAGACCGCCGCCGTTCCAGGTGCCGCCATAGGCGCGCCATTCCCCCACCTCCCAGCCCTCGGCCGGCCCGCCATAGGCGGATCCGGTCTGTGCCGCGCTCTGCGCCAGGATCTCCTGCACGTCGCGGTAGCCCAGCCCCGGCTCGGTCTCCAGCATCAGCGCCACCACGCCCGAGACCACCGGCGTCGCCGCCGAGGTGCCGCCAAAATCGCTGATCCAGGCGCCCGGCGCATACCCCGCCTCGCCGGTGACATCGGTGGTCTGGCTGGCGGCCGGCCCCGAGATCAGCAGGTTGGCGCCATAGTTGGAATAGTTCATCACCGCGCCGTCGCGGTCCACCGCGCCCACCACGATCACGTCGTGCTGCACGTTGGCCCCCTCGCCCTGGGCATTGCCCAGGATGCCGTACCCGGCCAGCGCCGGGTCGTTGGCGTCGTTGCCCGCCGCCTTGACAAAGATCGTGCCCAGCCCGCCGCGCCCCTCGGCCACGGCGCGGGCCATGCCGCGCGCATCCTGCCAGGCATAGCTGCCGGGATCGCCCAGGTCCCAGTCGTCCGAGAACTCGGGCGTGACGCCATAGCTCTGGTTGACCACGTCGAAGAAACGCCCCCAGGCCAGGGCATCCTCGATCACCGCGTCGCTCTGGTCCTGGATGTCGTTCAGGTAGTCCACGGCGGTCAGCCGCGCGCCCCAGGCCACGCCGACCACGCCGATCCCGTTCAGCGCCGCGCCCACCAGCCCCGCCACCGAGGTGCCGTGGCCCGAGGCCTCGGGGTTGTGGGTGCCGTCATCGTGGCTCAGCCCGGCATAATGCAGGCTGGCATCGTAATTGGCGGCCAGGTCCACATGGGTCTGGTCCATGCCGTCGTCGTAGATGCCGACATGGACGCCGGCGCCGCTGACCTCCTGCCAGACCGTCTCGATGTCGCCGATGAGATTGAAATGCCACTGCTGCGCGTAGCGCGGATCGGTGATGATGGTGACCATGTGCCCTGAAAACCACTTGAAAAACCCGAAAACAGCCCCGCGCCGAGGGCCGGTCAGGCCACGGTCGAAACCCTCTTGGAGGAGTGCCGGAAAACCGCCCCTCCGGTCAACGGGACCCAGGGGCGCAGCCCCGCTTTGCGCCCCGCCCCGCCGCCCGCTAGAAGGACGCGCACCAGCAGCGAGTCCCGTGATGCCCCCCACCCCGCCACATGATCCGCCCCCGGATCTGCCGCCTGTCACCATCCTGCTCGCCAGCTACCAGGGCGCGGCCCACCTGGCCGCGCAGCTGGACAGCATCGCGGCGCAGGATCACACCGGCTGGGCGCTCTGGGTCTCGGACGACGGCTCCACCGATGGCACGCGCGAAATCGTCGAGACCTTCCGCCGCGAAACACCGGGCCACGAGATCCGCCTGGTCGAGGGACCGGGCCGGGGCGCGGCGGCGAATTTCCTGGCGCTGATGTGCCACCCCGAGCTGCCCCGCACCCATGTGGCGATCGCCGACCAGGACGATCTCTGGTATCCGCACAAACTGTCCCACGCGCTGATGGCCCTGTCCCGGCACAGGGGCCCGGCGGTCTACAGCGCCCAGAGCCGCCATGTCGACGGGGCGGGCCGGGGGCTGGGCCTCAGCCGGGTGCATTCCGGCACGCCCTCCTTCGGCAACGCGCTGGTGCAGAACCGGGTGGCGGGCCATTGCGCAGTGCTGACCCCCGAGGCGCTGGACCTGGTGCGCGCGGCGGGCGTGGTCGACGTGCCCTTTCACGACTGGTGGCTCTACCTGCTGATCTCGGGCGCGGGCGGCACCGTCACGGTCTCTCCGGAAGTGGTGCTGGATTATCGCCAGCACGGGGACAACGTGCTGGGCGCCCACCGCGGGCTGCTGGCGGGGCTGTCCCGGGCCGCGATGGTGCTGGGGCCGACCTATGCCCGCTGGCAGGCCAGCAACCATGCCGCGCTCACCCGCGCCCGCCCGCTGCTGACGCCGGAGGCGGGCAGGCTGCTCGACGCGCTCGACGCCGCCCCGCCCCGGGGGATCGGGCGCGCCCGGCTGCACGCCCGGCTGGGCCTGACCCGGGACCGCCCCGGCGCCACCACCTTCCTGCGGCTGGCCGCGCTGCTGGGACGGGTGTAGGGGGCGCTGCCTTTGGCGACGGGGGCGCCCTCTGTTTCGCGCGCGAAACAGGCGCGATCCGCGGCTCAGATCGCGGCGGCGCGCAGCATGTTGTCCTCGTGATGCGCGATGGCCTCTTCGAGGTCCTCGTAGTAATAGGCCTGCCCCTCGTCCAGCACGAGGCCGGCATCGCAGAGCAGCCGGATCTGCGGCATGGCGTGGCTGCAGACCACCGCGCCGGCCTTGCGCAGCCGCGCCTTGAACAGCCGGTCCGAGCGTTCGCGGAAGGCCGAGTCGCCCACCGCCGTGATCTCGTCCACCAGGTAGGTGTCGAAGGCGATGCCCATCGAGACGCCGAAGGCCAGCCGCGAGCGCATGCCCGCGGAATAGCTGCGCAGCGGCAGGCGGAAATGCATGCCCAGCCCGGCGAATTCCTCGACGAACTGCGCCAGCTCGTCGGTGTCGACGCCGTAGATGCGCGCGATGAAGCGGCAGTTCTGCTGCCCGGTCAGATCCGGGTGGAAGGACCCGGCAAAGCCCACCGGCCAGGACACCAGCCCGGTGGTCTCGATATGGCCCTCGGTGGGGTCCGACGCCCCCGAGATCATCCGCAAGAGCGTCGATTTCCCGGCCCCGTTGCGCCCCAGCAGCCCCACCGACCGCCCCGAGGGGATGACCATGTTCATGTTCTCGACAACCGTCTTTTCACGGCCCTCGGTGATATAGCGCTTGGAGACGTTGTCGAAGCGGATCATGTCGGGCGTTTCCCGCTCAGCTGAAAAGGACGCGCGCGTGGTGCCCGCGCGGCAGGGGTTGCGGCTGCACACCCCGTTCGCGGACACCGCGCGCGCCTTTCTGCGGGGAACGCCCCTTGCCGCATGGCGTCACCGCCGGTCCTTGAGCGCATAGACCACCAGCACCAGCGTCGACCAGACCAGGAGGATGAAAAGCGCCGAAAGCCCCAAGAGCACCACCCGTTCCGGGTAGCGCGAACTTTCCGCCAGCGTCGGCTTGACGTAGGCCGCCAGGTAGCGGCTCTGCCGGCGCGCCTCGGCCTGGGCGGCGTCATAGGTGGCCAGCGCCGTGGTATAGCTTTTCTCGGCGAACTCGCGGTCCACCACCAGGCGTTCGTATTCGCCGAAGAGATTGGCATAGACATCCGCCCCGCCCTCGGCGCCGCCGGCAAGGCCCAGCTTGCGGCGCTCGGCATCGATGCGGTCGCGGATCACCTCGATGCGGCGCTGCGCCTGGGTCACGCGCGGGTCGTCGTCGCGGGTCGATGTGGCCAAGAGGTCGAATTCGATCAGCGCCTCGGCCAGCTGCGCCTCCAGCGTGCCCAAGAGCCCGGCCTGGGTCTGCAGGTCGACCGAGGGGTCGACCAGCTGGTTCTGGTTGCGGAATTTCGTGACCGCCTCGCGCGCGGTCTTGAGCCGGTCCAGCGCCTCGTTCAGATCCTCGCGCGCGTAGCGGATCGCATCCTCGCGGGCGATGGCCGAGAGCGCGTTGATCATCTCCGAGGAATGTTCGAACAGCGTCTGCGCCAGCAGCTGCGCATCCTCGGCGGTAAAGGCCAGGGCACGCACCTCGATCAACCCGGCGCCGTCGTCGTAGTAGATCTTGACCATGCGGTTCCAGTGCTCGACCAGGTCCTCGATCGTGCCGTCGTTGTCGAAGGCGAAGACCGGGTCGCCGGAGGGTTTCGACCAGATCCCGCGCAGGTCGATCTGGGCGTCGATGTCCTCGACCAGCTTCTGGCTCTGCAGGAATTCATAGAGGATGTCGGTGTCCGAGGACGACGACCCCGAGATGCCGGGGATGCCCAGGAGCCCCTCGAGCGGCGAGCCCGCCTCCTCGGTGCGGACCGAAAAGGCCACGGTAGAGGCATATTGATCGGCGGCCTTGAGCCAGAGATAGCCCGCCACCACCAGCACCGGCAGAAACACGCCCAGCACCAGGCTGAGCAGCACCGACCAGTGCCGGCGGCGCAGCCGGGCGCCCGAGGCCATGCGCGGGGCACCCGATCCCGGACGGGGTGCCGGGCCCACCGGGGTGCGGCCGGGTCCCGGATTGGGGCCGGGGTTCGGGCCTTTATTCGGGCCTGGATTGGGTCCGGCGGGCTTTCCTGCGGGCTTTCCGGGGGCCGAGACCTGCGGCCCGGCCGGCGCGGCACCGGAGGGCGGACGCAGCGAGGCGACCTTGTCACCGCCGCCGGCGGCGGCGGGGGTGGGGCCCTTGGGGGGGCGGGGCGGTGGTGTCTGGGTCACGGAAAGGTGCGGCTTTTCAAGTGGCTCCTGCTGTGTCCTTGCTACATAATGTGCGCGGCGGATGCCAGCCCGGATGCCGCGCCCGCGCGCCGGACCGCCCATGCCGCCGCCGACGGAGCAGAACCGCCCACCCAGACCCGAGCAGAGACCCCGTGACCGATACCTCCCAGCCCCAGCTTCCCGGCCCGCAGCGCCCGCGCATCAGCAAGGGCATCCCGCGCTTTGCCAGCCTGCGCACGATCACCGCGCTGATCCTGCGCGAAATGGCCACCTCTTACGGGCGCTCGCCGGGCGGCTATGTCTGGGCGATCCTGGAACCGGCTGCCGGCATCGCGCTGCTCACGGCGATCTTCTCGATCGGGTTCCGCTCGCCGCCGCTGGGGGTCAGTTTCGCGATGTTCTACGCCACCGGCATGCTGCCCTTTACCCTGTTCACCGACATCACCGGCAAGCTGGGGCAGTCGATGAACTATTCCAAGCAGCTGCTGGCCTACCCGAGGGTGACCTTCCTCGACACGATCCTGGCCCGCTTCGGTCTGAACCTGATGACCCAGATCCTGGTCAGCTACCTGGTGATCGGCTCGATCCTGCTGGCCTTCGACACGCGGGTGATCATGGACGGGCCGGTGATCGCGCGCGCCTATGGGCTGGCGGGGCTGCTGTCGCTGGGGGTGGGGACCTTCAACTGTTTCATGATGCTGCGCTTTCCGATCTACCAGCGGTTCTGGTCGATCCTGATGCGGCCGCTGTTCCTGCTCTCCTGCGTGTTCTTCCTCTTCGACACCATCCCGGAACCCTACAGCAACTACCTGTGGTACAACCCGCTGGTGCACCTGGTGGGGATGATGCGGCACGGGTTCTATCCCAATTACGACGCGCCCTATTTGTCGGAACTCTACGTCGCCGGGTTCGGGCTGGTGGCGCTGGTGCTGGGGCTGATGCTGCTCCGGCGCGACCACAAGACCGCGCTGGAAAGGTGATCCGCCCGCAGACCGGGGATGTTTCGCGCGCGAAACACCCCGGACCGGCGAAACACCCGGGGGGATTGGCCCCTTGGGCGATCTGTGGTTGATGAGGGTTCAGCCTTCAGGGGGACCCTCGTGCTGCATCGCGTCCGGCGGCTCTTCGATATCTACGCCGCCTATCACCTGCCCCAGGATGCGCCCTGCCCGCGCTGCGCACGCCTGCGGCTGCTGCCCGGCTTTGTCGCGGCGGGCACCCGCGCCCTGCCCGATGCGATCCGCTGGGCGCGGCATCGCGACCCGGCGGCGCGGGCGCGGGTCAAGCAGCTGCTCGACCTCTCCGGCCCGGCGCCGGTGGAACTGGACGGCACGCTGTTTCGCGCGCGAAACGCGGCCCCCCCGCCCGAGGGCGCCGGTGTCACCCTGGTCATGCCGGTCTACAACGCGCTGACCCTGACTCGCGCGGCGCTGGAGCGGGTGGCCGCGCATACCGAAATCCCCTGGCGGATCGTGATCGTCGACGATGCCTCGCCCGATCCGGATGTCCTGCCCGCCCTGCGCGACTGGGCCGACCGCCACGCGGGCGCCGAGCTGATCGCCCTGCCCGAGAACCTCGGGTTCGTCGGCGCCGTCACGACGGGCATGCGGGCGGCGCGGGCCTGGCCCGATGACCCGGTGGTGCTGCTCAATACCGATGCCTTCCTGCCCGCGGGCTGGGCGCCGCGCCTGTTGCGCCCGATCTGGGAGGATCCGCGCGTGGGGTCGGTCACGCCCTTGTCGAACGACGCCGAGCTGGGCTCTGTCCCCGAACCGGGCCACGCGCGCGAGATCGAGGCAGGGGTCGCCGACGCGGTGGACCGTTTTGCCGCCACGCTGAACGGCGCCGCGCAGCAGGCCGCCCCCGCCGGCGTGGGCTTTTGCATGGCGCTCTCGCCCTCAGCCCTGGCGGAGGACCCGGAGTTCGACGCGGCCTTCGCCCCCGGCTACGGCGAAGAGGTGGACTGGTGCCAGAAGACCGCCCGCAAGGGGTTCACCCATCTCTACGTGCCGGATCTTTTTGTCGCGCATATGGGCGGGCAGAGCTTCGGCTCCGAGGCCAAGCGCGCGCTCATCGCCCGCAACAGCGCGCTGATCACCCGCCGCTATCCCCGTTTCGACGCCGAGGTGCACGGGTTCCTGCGCCGCGATCCGCTGGTCACCGCGCGCCTCGCGCTGGGGCTGGCCGAGGTCGAGGTGACCCGGCGCAGCCCGCTGCCCGTCTACCTGGCGCACAGCATGGGCGGCGGTGCCGAGGTCGACCTGGAGCGCCGCATTGCCGCCGACCTGGAGCGCGTGGGCGCCGCCTTTGTGATCCGGGTGGGGGGCGTGTTCCGCTTTACGCTGGAACTGCACAGCCCGCGCCCCGACGGCAGCACGGGCGTGACCTCGGGCGGCACCGCCAGCGCGCCGATGATCGCGCAGCTGCTGGCGCCGGTCACGGCCCGGCAGATCACCTATGCCTGCGGCGTCGGCGATCCGGACCCGGTCACCCTGCCCGACCTGCTGCTTTCGCTGCGAAACTCCGGCGATACGCTCGAGGTGCTGGTGCATGATTATTTCCCGCTCTCGCCCACGCCCTCCTTGCTGGAGGCGGGCGAGACCTGGAAAGGCCTGCCCGACCCGCAGACCGCCAGTGCCCGCCACGCCACCCGCCGCCCCGATGGCGCCACCGTGCCGCTGTCGCGCTGGCGCGCCGATTGGGGGCGGCTGGTCTATGCCGCCGACCGCGTCACCTGTTTCTCGCAGGCCTCGGCGCGGCTGATGGCGCAGGCCTATGCCGGCGCCCGGATCGAGGTGCACCCGCACGCGCTGCATGCCCATGTGCCCGCGATCCCGCGCCCGGACGGCCCGCCGGTGATCGGCGTGCTGGGCAGCCTCGCCCCGCACAAGGGGGCGGGCGTGGTGCAACGGCTCAGCCGGGCGCTGAGCCCGCGCGATCCGGGCCTGGTGCTGCTGGGAGAGATCGACCCGGCCTACCGGCTGCACCGCCCGGGCCGCCATCACGGGCGCTACACGGTCGAGGATCTGCCGGCGCTGGTCAAACGCTATGGCATCACCTGCTGGTTCATACCCTCGGTCTGGCCGGAAACCTTTTCCTTTACCACCCACGAGGCGCTGGCCAGCGGGTTGCCGGTCATGGTCTTCGACCTGGGCGCGCAGGGGGACGCGGTGCGCGCCGCGATGGACCGGGGGGCGCCCGGCGCGCTGTTGCCGCTTTCGGCGACGCAGGACATGGGCGCGATCCTGGAGGCGGCGAACCGGTTGAGCGGGGCAGGGGCATGAGCGAGACACCGGCATGAGCGAGACACCGGCAATCGTGCTGCATGTCGGGGCCCCGAGATGCGGGGCGCATGCCCTACAGCGCGCGCTGTCCACCACCCCGGAGCTGACCACGGGGGACGGCACCCGCCTGTCCTATGCCGCCCTGCGCCCCGGCAGCCAGACGGTGCTTTCGGGCAAGGCGCTGCGCCGGGCGGCGGCGCGCGAGGTCTCGGGGCGGCTGGCCTGGTCCGGCCCCGAGGCGCCAGAGCCGGACCCGCTCGACCGGCTGCGGCGCAAGCGGGGCGGCACGGTGCCGCTGGTCTCGGAGCCGGGCTGGATCGGCCATGCCGAGAGTTTCGCCGAGGCGCTGCCGGACTGGTTCAGCGCCGGGGCCGGGGCGCCGATCGGCATCTGCGCGCTGGTGCGCCCGCCGCTGGACTGGCTGAACGCGGCCTACTGGGACTGGGGGATCTGGAGCGGGCGCGGCTTTGGCAGCTGGCTGGCGCAGATGGGCATGCCCTATACGCTGGGCGCCGCCCTGGCCCGCTGGGCCGCGCTGCCCAACACCCGGCTGGCCCTGGCCCTGGCCGAGGATGACCCGCTGCCGGCGGCAGAGGCGCTGCTGGGCGCCGATCTGCCCCGGCCCGCGCAGGGCAGCCCCGGCGCGCTGCCCCCCGCCTTCCTGGGCTTCCTGATGCGCAACCGCCGCTACCGCGCCGATGCAGAGGACCACACCGCCGAGGAGGTGTTTCGCCGCTGGTGTCATGTCGCGGGCGCCCCGCGCCCCTGGGCGGTACTGCCGCGCCACCTGACGCCGCTGCGCGCCGCCACCCGCGCCGACCTGGACCTGCTCTTGCCGCTGCTGCCCGCGGCGGACCGCGCCGATCCCCGTTGGCAACTGGCCGAGGATGCCTATCACGCCGAGCTGATCCGCGGGCGCAGCCCGCTCGACGATCCCGAGGAACTGGCCGCGCTCTATCGTGCGCTGGTCCGGGGCGTGGGGGCGGCGGCCGAGGCCGCGGGCAAACCGGTGCCGCCGCTGCAGCCGGTGCTGGCCACCCGCGCCTCGGCCCACAGCTGGGACGTGGCACTGGCGCGGGCGCTGGAACATCTCATCGCGCTGGACGCGGGGCTGCGCCGGCGGCGGCTGTCGCTGGGCCTGTAAGAGATGTTTCGCGCGCGAAACAGGCGGCCTTAGCGGCGCCGTTTCGCGATCCAGGCCTCCAGGTCCTTCAGGAAACGGTCATCCAGATCCGCCCCGATCAGCGCCAGTTCGCGCGCCGAGCGCCGCACCACCGTCACCGGGGCAGGGGAGGGGGCTGGCGCGGGTTTTTCCGGGGCCAGGGCACGGCGCAGGACCGCGGCCTCCGCCTCGGGCGTGGCCGGTGTCTCGCGGCGCAGCAGCGCGGTCAGTTGACGGGCCAGGCCCGGGCTCTCCTCCAGCGCCTGCGCCAGCGCCAGCCCCTGCCGTTCGCCAAGCGCGCGGGGAAAACCCAGCTCTCCATCCAGCGCCCGCACGATCCCGGTAAAGCTCTTGATCTTGGACCGTTTCGCGCGCGAGGCCGTGGCGAAAAGCCCGCGCAGCGCCTCGGCCTCATCGGGATAGGCCCCGGCCTCGACCGCGCGGGTGACGATGCGGGCGCGCTCGTAATGGCTCAGGCCGACGCGGATCTCGTTTTCCTCGATCATCGCGACATAGGCCTCGGCGCTTTCCGAGGGCCGCCGCAAGAGCGCCAGCACCTTGCCAAAGCGCGCCTCGCCGGTCTCGGCCTGCAGCCGTTCCAGCGCCAGGCAGCGCCGCCAGCCCGAGATCAGCCCGTAACGCGGCCCGTCCCGGTTGGGATAGAGATCGACCAGGTCCACCGGCGTCTGCTGGCCCCGGGCGCGCAGGCTTTCGACCAGGGCGGTCATCTCTTCCTCGTCCACCGTTGGGATGCGGTCGCGCGTGAGATGGTCGCGCCGGATCTCGGACAGGGACACCGCGATCACCATGCGCCCCTCGGCGCGGTCCTGGTCCCGCTGCCGGGCCAGTTCCTCGGCCGCGGCGGTGGCGCTGGCCTCGCGGGCGACATCGGCGATGGGCGCGCGGGACGGGGCGCTGACGGCGGATTTGGTTTCCGGCGCCGGTTCCAGGAACATCGGGTTGGCGGGGGTCAGGCGTTTGCGCTTGGCCATGTCATGTCCTCCTTGGGTCGTCCCCAAGTCTGCGGTCCGGGGTTAAGACAGTCTGAGCGGGGCGCGCGGTGGTCAGCGGGGCAGGGGGGCGCTGCCCCCCGCGCCTGTGGCGCTCCCCCCGGAGTATTTTCGGGCCCAAAGAAACATGGGCGCGGCTTTTTCGCTTCTTTGGGCATTCAAATACTCCGGGGGAGTCGACCGCAGGGAGACGGGGGCAGCGCCCCCTGCCACGGCCCCTGTTTCGCGCGCGAAACATCATTCGGCAGCCTGCATCGCGGCGCGTTCGTCCCGCCGCCAGGCACCGATCACCAGGCTTTTGACCGCCGCCCAGGTGGCGTCGAAGGTCTCGCGCCCGCGGACATAGGTCTCGCGGTTGAAATCGCGGTAATCGGCCTCGTAGATGCCCTGCACCTGTTCGCCGGCCTGGCCGATCAGCGCCGTATAGCCCTGCCGGTGGGGCGAGAGCGTGGTGCCGAGGTAGCTTTGCATCAGCGCCGCCAGTTCCGCCTGCTGGGCCCCGTCGTAGCGGGTGACCACCGCGCGCACCGCGTCCCATTCAAAGGCCAGCCCCTCGCGCCCCAAAGCCCGGGCCGCGATATTCTCGGCCTCTTCGATCGAGCCGAAGGTGGAATGCAGCATGTCGAAGAACCGACCCGTCGAGTCGAACTCCAGGAACGAGGCCCCCAGCGGCACCAGCAGGATGTCGGCGGCCGCCAGCCCGTTGATCGTGAGATACCCCAGCGCCGGGGGCGTATCGAGGAAGACCAGGTCGTACTCCTCGAGCACGCCGTCCGCCTCGAGGCTTTCCGTCAGCGCGTCCCAGAGCCGCCAGCCGCGCGCCGCCATGCGCCAGACCGGGATCTGGAACTCGGCCCAGTAGAGGTTCAGCTGCGCGCCGATCAGGTCGATATTGGGCCAGTGGGTGTGCTGGATCAGCCCCTGCGCGCGGGCCTCCAGCGCCTCTGACAGCGTGTCGTCCAGCGGCTGCGGCGCCTCGCCCCGGGCGGCGCGGGCCTGGTTGTCGGCCTGCAGGTGGCGGGCGTAGTGGCGCGCGAGCAGCGGGAAGACCGTCTGCCATTCATCCTCGACCTTGCCGCCGAAGATCGAGGTCATGGACCCCTGGCTGTCGAGATCGATCACCAGCACCTTGTAGCCATCCAGCGCGGCGGACATCGCCAGATGGGCGGCGGTCGAGGTCTTGCCGACCCCGCCCTTGAAGTTCGCCACCGCCAGCATCTTGGCCGGCAGGCCCTCGGGGCGGTAGGGGCGATAATCCTTGGCCTTGGATCCCTTGGCGCCGAAATGCGCGCGCAGTTTCAGCACCTCGTCGAGGGTGAACCACTTGGCGCCGCCCGCGGTTTCCGAGCGGCCCTGCGGCAGGTCCGGGTTTTCCTTGAGCACGCGGCGGAAATGGCCGGTGGCGACGGGGATCAGGTAGCGGGTGATTTCCCAGGTCGAGAACAGCCGCAGGCTGCGATTGCCATTCTCTTCGAGGCCCCGGCTTTCCAGGTCCTGCCGCCCGGCAGCGCAGGCGCTGGCGATGCGGGCGAAATCTTCGGTGCCCGCCGGGGCGTCGAGCTGCGTGGCGGCAAGCTCGGGGTCGATGCCGACATAGGGAGGAAGCGCGCTCATGGGGTTTGTCCTGTTCTGGATCCCTGTTCTGGATCCCGGGGGCGGGAGGCTCGATACGGCGCGATGTGCGCTCTTTTTCTCAGGATACGTCAAAACCGCGCACATGGGAAGGAAATGCGCACATGGGCGGGGATTTTGTAGGGCAGGGGGGGAGATGTGGCAAATCTGGCCCAAACCGATGTGTTAATTCAAGGTTAGAGAATCCGTTAAGGCGGGAATTTTCCCTGCAACCCCCCGGAATCCCGGGCTTTGCCGGAGGGGGGCGACTCTGAACCCACGTTTGGGCGACTCTGATCCCCCGAGGTGGTGACTCTGCTCCCCCGAAAGCGGCGCGGGGGTCCCGGGGTTTTTCGGCGGGGTGCTGGACGGGTCTTGTGGATAACTTTAGGTTGGGTGTCACTGAACCCCCGAAAGCGATTCCGGACCAAACCGGGACGTCAGAGGCCCGGGGGGCGGCGAGGGCAAGATGAGCAGCACGACCGGGGGGCTTTTGCCCGACCGCCATCCGACCGGGGATTTCTTTGTCTGCGACATCTTCGATGCCGCGCCCAAGGATGACATGGCCTCGATGGAACATCCGATCTTTTCGCTGTCGACGCGGCCGGACACGCGGGTGCTGTCTTATGACCACAACGGGATGCAGGTGCAGGTCACGCCCTCGGTCAAGGGGCGGGCGACGATCCATGACAAGGACATCCTGATCTATTGCATCTCCCAGCTGATGGCGGCGGTGAATGCCGGCCGCGAGGTGTCGCGGCAGCTGACGCTGCGCGCGCATGACCTGCTGGTGGCGACCAACCGCGACACCAGCGGAGATGCCTATGCGCGGCTGAAGGAGGCCTTTGAACGGCTGGCGGGCACGCGGATCACGACCAATATCGCCACCGGGGGCGAGGAGACGACGCGCGGCTTTGGCCTGATCGAGGCCTGGGAGATCGTGCGCAAGACCCGCGGCGGGCGCATGGTCTCGGTCCGGGTGGTGCTGTCGGACTGGCTTTATCGGGCGGTGCTGTCGAAATCCGTGCTGACGCTGTCGCGCGATTACTTTCGGCTGCGCAAACCGCTGGAGCGGCGGATCTACGAGCTGGCGCGCAAGCATTGCGGGCGGCAGAAGTCCTGGCGGGTGAGCGTGGCCGTCCTGCACAAGAAGGCGGGGAGTGCTGCGCCGGTGCGGGTGTTCCGGGCGGCGCTGCGCAAGATGGTGGGGGAGGATCACCTGCCGGATTACGCGCTGGAAGAGGTCGAGGGCGACATGATCGTGGTCACGCGCCGCGACGTGGTGGTCGAGGAGGCGCCGGGGATGGGCCTGCCGCCCTTGTTGCCGGAAACGCTGGAGGCGGCGCGGGTGCTGCGCCCCGGCGCGGATGTCTACGCGCTGGAGGCGGAGTGGCGCGCCTGGTGGGCGCGCTCGGGCCGGGCGCCGGTCCGCAATCCCGACAAGGCGTTTTTGGGGTTCGTCGCCGGTTCAGGCAAAGCCTGACAAACTCTCCAGTGGAGAGTTTGAGGCGACGAAGGGCGGAGCCCCGGACGGGCCGGTTCAGGCAAAGCCTGACAAACGCGCCAGTGGAGAGTTTGAGGCGACGAAGGGCGGAGCCCCGGGCCGGTTCAGGCAAATTGTTGCTGTGAAAGCCAAAAAATGAATGCGAGGACAACGCCGATTGCGATCCACGCCAATACGACGGATGTCGAACTGGCCACCCCGAGAGCTGCATCTTTTTTTCGGGCTGATCTGAAAAAGAACGCTGTGAAGAAGTAGAGGGATGCAATCACGCCGAGCGGGTGGAGCAGGACGACCCATGCGCCTTCAGAGATCACCGCGAGCGGGTCGCTGTAGTAAAAAGATACGAACGGCGTGAACAACAAGGAACAACTGCCGGTGAGCAGGCAGGTAAGGAGCATGAGTACCGATTGGAGTCTCATTCCTCTGGGTTCTCCATCATCTCTTGCTGCCAGGAGAGGCTTTCTTCCTGCCGTTGGATACCTTCTTGTGCCCCTCGGCGCCATGCGCAAGCATTGACTCGGAGTCGGGCGACAAACGGGCGGAGCCCCGGTGGTGTGGGTTTTGCCCCGGGTCTATGGCGGGTCTGAAGCGTTGATGTTTCGGGCGGTTGGCGGGGCGGTCTAAACCCCCCGTTTGTGTCACAACCTTCGTCGACTTGCCCAGCCTTTGGGTGTTTTGCCCGAGAGGGTGGAGATCAGCCCAATGTGACGTTTGCCGCGCGGTTGCTCAAAGCCAGGTGCGGGTTGGAAAGACGCCCTTGAAACCAGATCGGCAGGCAAGAGATCGGGGGCTCGACTGATCCTATGCAGGGGCAAGAGACACGGTGCTGACAGAGGTCTCGATCTTTCGAATGGGTCTCATCCCAATCTGTTTTGGCGGATTGGGAAGCCGGGCATGGGTGCCGCTGAATTCGGTTATCAGGAGTGTTTCAGCCCATGCGCCGTTCGCTCGAACCAATTGATGCTGATCGAGAAGGAGGTGGTAATACCACGCAATCCGGCAGGATGGCCGCTCGGTGACGCCGGGCAGTCGCAGGAGCTTTTTGGCGGCGACGATACGGGTGGGATCGTCCTGCGGCAAAGCAATTCTGTGTTGAGGTGAGACAAGCAATTCATGGATCGGGGTCTGCGGCCCGAGCGCGTTTGGCCGGATCCGAATTGGTTTCATTTTGTGAGGGCCCGTCTTGAACTTGTAGGGAGTGTCCTGAAGTCTGTGTATCTGTCCCGGTCCATGCGGTTTCAGATACTCAAGCGTCGAAGCGCTCGCCGAAC
>NZ_JAHXRQ010000041.1 GCF_019392335.1 Mameliella sp. CS4 | reverse complement strand
TGCTCCGCCCAGAACCCCTCCGGGTCCGACACCGAGGCCGCGTACATCTCGTCATACCGCGACGCGTCGACGTGGGCGTTTTTCACCATATCTGCGGACGGGGGATAGGTGGTGCTCATTTTGGCTCTCCTCCAGAAAATGCTCGGGGGCAGGGAAAACCTCCCCGCCCCCGAAATCAAGTGGTTCCTAAGTCCTGTACGGCCCCGGCGGGTGGTGCCGTGCGCCAGCGGCGCGTCAGATAGCCAGATATTCCGCGCGCAGGCTCTCGTTCTCCAGCACCTCGGCGGCGCTGCCGTCAAAGACGATGGAGCCGGTATCGAGGATCACAGCCCGGTCGGCCAGTTGCAGCGCGCGCACGGCGTTCTGTTCGACGATGACCGTGGTCATGCCCTGTTCCTTGATGTGGCGCAGGGTCTTTTCGATCTCGTCGACAATGACCGGGGCCAGGCCCTCGTAGGGTTCGTCGAGCAGCAGCACCTTGATGTCACGCGCCAGGGCCCGGGCGATGGCCAGCATCTGCTGTTCGCCGCCCGAAAGGGTGATGCCCTCCTGCTTGCGGCGTTCGCCGAGGCGCGGGAAAAGCTCGTAGAGACGTTCCAGCGACCAGCCGATCGGCGGTGCGATCTGGGCCAGCTGCAGGTTCTCCTCGACCGTCAGGCCGGGGATGATACGCCGGTCCTCGGGGACAAGGCCCAGCCCGGCGATCGCGGCCTGGTGGGACTTCATCGTGTGCAGCGGCTGGTGATCCAGCCAGATTTCGCCGTGGTTCACCTGGGGGTCATCCAGCCGCGCAATAGAGCGCAGCGTGGTCGTCTTGCCGGCGCCGTTGCGGCCCAGCAGGGCCAGGATCTCACCCTCGTGCACGTTAAAGCTGATGCCCTGCACGATGTAGCTTTCGCCGTAGTAGGAATGCATGTCCCAGACGGAGAGGAAGGCGGGGGCGGTTTCCGCCATGTTGGCGTTCTTGGAAAAGTCGGGGCGGACGTTCATCTTTGGCTTCTCCCGTCCCGGGCCTGACCCGGGACCTCATGGGTGGAGGCCCCGGCGCAAGGCCGGGGCGCGGTGTGACGGCTCAATGCGCTTCGCCCAGGTAGGCTTCCTGCACCTTGGGATGGCCCTTGATGTTCTCGGGCGCATCCTCGACCAGCGGCGTGCCCTGCGCCAGCACCGTGATCCGGTCGGCGAGGGAAAAGACCACGTGCATGTCGTGCTCGATGATGGCGATGGTGATGTCGCGCTCGTCCTTGATCTGCTTGAGCAGGTCGATGGTGTTGTTGGTGTCGGCGCGCGCCATGCCCGCTGTGGGCTCGTCCAGCAGCAAGAGCTTGGGCGACTGTACCAGGCACATGGCCATCTCCAGCCGCCGCTTGTCGCCGCGGGACATCGAGGCGGAATGCATGTGGCGCTTGTCCAGCATGTTCACCTCTTCCAGCATCTTCTCGGCCTCTTCGATGAGCGATTTCTCGTTCATCACCGATTCGATGGCGTGAAGGCGATAGGCCCCGTCCCGCTTGGCGAAGAGCGGGATCATCATGTTTTCGAACACGGTCAGATCACCGAAGATCTCGGGCGTCTGGAAGACGCGGGAAATCCCCATCTGGTTGATCTCGTGCGGGCTCCGGCCCAGCACCGACTGGCCCTGGAACATGACCGACCCGGTGTCGGGGATCAGCTTGCCCACCAGGCAATTGAGCAGGGTGGACTTGCCCGCGCCGTTCGGCCCGATGATCGCGTGGCAGGTGTTTTCCGCCACGCTGAGGTTCACGTCCGAGAGGGCCTTGAGACCGCCGAAGCGCTTGCCCACGTCCTTGACTTCAAGAATACCCATCAGTCTGTCTCCTTATTCCGCGGGCTCGGTGCTGGCCGACTTGGGATCGTCGGCCTTCTTGCGGTTGAAGAGGCGGGCGATGCGCTGGCCACCTTCGACAAGGCCGCCGGGCAGGAAGGTCACGACAAGCATGAAGATGATGCCCAGCGTCAGGTGCCAGCCCTTGCCGACAAAGGGATGGATGATGAAGACGATGGCGTCCTCGATCCCGTCCGGCAGGAAGGCGAACCAGCCGTGCAGCACGTTGTCGTTGATCTTGGAAAAGATGTTTTCCATGTACTTGATCGCGCCGGCGCCCAGCACCGGGCCGATCAGAGTGCCCGCGCCGCCAAGGATGGTCATCAGGACAACCTCGCCCGAGGCGGTCCACTGCATCCGTTCGGCCCCGGCCAGCGGGTCCATCGCGGCCATCAGGCCACCGGCCAGGCCGGCATACATGCCCGAGATCACGAAGGCCGCAAGTGTGTAGGGTTTGGGGTTCAGGCCGGTGTAGTTCAGGCGCTGCTGGTTCGACTTGATCGCGCGCAGCATCATGCCGAAGGGCGAGCGGAAGATGCGGATCGCCAGGTAGAAGGACAGCAGCATGACGATGGCGCAGACGTAGTAACCGGCGGAGAAGGTAAAGCTCCACGGGCCGATCACCAGGTCATAGGCCGAGCGCATTTCAAGGCCGAAGAGGTTGGTCACCGGGATCGACCCGTCGGCGGTGGCCGAGCTGCCCAGGATGCGCGGATCGTCCAGCGTCAGCTGAAGCCCGGTCTCGCCGTTGGTCAACGGCGTCAGCACCGAGTAGGCCAGGGCAAAGGACATCTGCGCGAAGGCCAGGGTGAGGATCGAAAAGTAGATCCCCGTCCGGCGCAAGCTGACAAAGCCGATGACCAGGGCAAACAGACCCGCGATGACAACCGACAGCAGGATCGCCGGGACGATGTTCATGCTCAGCAGCTTGAACATCCAGACCGCCGAGTAGGACCCCACCCCCAGGAAGGCCGCGTGGCCGAAGGAGAGGTAGCCGGTCAGACCGAAGAGGATGTTGAAGCCGATGGCGAAGATCCCGAAGATCACGAAACGCTGCATCAGGTCCGGGTAGCCGGCGTTGAACTGTGCCAGTCCGCTGTCGGTCGGGAAGGGGTTGAAGATGAAGGGCGCGAGCATTGTGAGCAGCGCCACGATGAGCAGCAGTGTGCTGTCTTTCTTGTCCAGTCCGAACATGGGCTTACTCCATCACGCCCTTGCGACCCATCAGACCGCGCGGACGGGTCAGAAGGATGACAATGGCGACAAGGTAGATGATGATCTGGTTGATGCCGGGAACGATCGTGATGACCTCTTTCATCGAGGCAAAGCTTTCCAGGATGCCCAGCAGGAACCCGGCGGCGACGGCACCCGGAAGCGAGCCCATCCCACCGACGACGACCACGACGAAGCTGAGAACGAGGAAGTCCATCCCCATGTGATAGTTGGGCGCATTGATCGGCCCGTACATCACCCCGGCCAGACCGGCGACGGCGGCGGCAAGGCCGAACATGAAGGTAAAGCGCTTGTCGATGTCGATGCCCAGCAGGCCCACGGTCTCACGGTCGGCCATGCCGGCACGGACCACCATGCCGAAGGTGGTGAACTGCAGGAAGGCGAAGACCGCGCCGATGATGACCAGAGCGAAGCAGAAGTAGACGATCCGCCAGATCGGGTAGACGATGGTCGAGGTGAGCTGAGCCACACCTTCCAGCGCATCGGGGGCAGGCGTCTGGATCGGGTTCGCGCCGAAATAGTACTTGATGACTTCCTGCAGCACGATGGCCAGGCCGAAGGTCACCAGGATCTGATCTGCGTGCGGGCGCTTGTAGAAATGCTTGATCAGCCCGCGCTCCATGATGAAGCCGATGCCGATCATGATCGGGATGGCAAAGAGGATGGCCAGCGGGACGGACCATTCGATGATACTTGATCCCATCTCGGGGCCGAACCAGCTTTCGACATAGGGAGTCTTGATCTTCGCCGGATTGCCGAGGAAGTCGGTCTTGGTCGGGTCGATGGTCTCGTACGAGATGTTCAATATGCGTTGCAGCGTCACCGAGCAGAAGGCGCCGATCATGAACAGCGCGCCATGCGCGAAGTTCACCACGCCCAGTGTGCCGAAGATCAGCGTGAGACCCAGCGCGATCAGCGCATAGGCCGAACCCTTGTCGAGCCCGTTCAGAATTTGCAGGAGGATTGCGTCCATTGTCCCACCCTTTGCGGTCGGAGTGCGGAAAAGAGAGGACCCGTGTCAGCGGGCCGAGGGGGAGTGTGCTGGGTTGGGCAGGGCGCAAGGCCCTGCCCGTCACGCGGCCCCGCGAGGGCCCGGCGTGATTACGCGCCCGGGTTGCAGGAGCCCAGCGAGCCACCTGCGAACATCGGGTGATCCGGTGCGTATTCGACCTGCGCGCGCGGCGTGACTTCGACGATCTCCAGAAGGTCGAATTCCGAGGTCGGGTTGTCTTTCCCTTTCACGACCAGCACGTCCTTGAAGCACTGGTGGTCTTCGGCGCGGTAGAGGGTCGGGCCGTTGCCCAGGCCGTCGAACTCGTAGCCTTCCAGGGCTTCGCCGATGGCGCAGGGGTTGAACGATCCGGCGCGCTGTGCCGCATCCGCATACAGCAGGGTCTGGACATAGCAGGTGTGCGCGGCCTGGCTCGGCGGGAAGCCGTACTTGGTGCCGAAGGACTTGACGAATGCCTTGGAGCCTTCGTCCTGCAGCGACCAGTGCCAGTTGGTCGAGCCGAAGATCCCCTTGACGTTGGCGCCGGCACCCTTGGCCATCAGGCGCGAATACAGCGGAACGACGATCTCGAAGTCCTTGCCGTTCACGACCTTCTCACGCAGGCCGAACTGCACGGCGTTGGTCAGCGAGTTGACCATGTTCCCGCCGTAGTGGTTCAGCACCAGAACGTCGGCGCCCGAGTTCAGGACCGGCGCGATGTAGGACGAGAAGTCGGTGGCGGCCAGCGGCGTCAGCACGTTGTTGACGGTTTCCCAGCCAAGCGCCTCGGTGGCGGCGGCAATGGATTCCTGCTGGGTCCAGCCCCAGGTGTAGTCGGCGGTCAGGTGATAGGCCTTGCGGTCGTTGCCGTACATCTTGGCCAGCACCGGCGCCAGCGCGGCACCCGACATGTAACCGTTGAAGAAGTGACGGAAGCCGTTGGCCTTCTTGTCCTTGCCGGTGGTGTCGTTCGAGTGGGTCAGACCGGCCATGAAGATGACGCCGGCTTCCTGGCAGAGACCCTGGACCGCGATCGCCACGCCCGAGGAGGAGCCGCCGGTGATCATGATGGCGCCGTCTTTTTCGATCATCGACTTGGCCGATGCGCGCGCGGCGTCCGATTTGGTCTGGGTGTCGCCGGTGACGTATTCCACCTTCTTGCCCAGGATGCCCGTGCCGTCCAGGACCTTGGACGAGAAGGTCGACAGCATGCCGCCGTCGCCGCCGCCGTTCAGGTGCTCGACCGCCAGTTCATAGGCGCGCAGCTCGTCTGCGCCCTCATCCGCGTAGGGGCCGGTTTGCGGAACGTTGAAGCCCAGGGTCACGGTGCTGCCGGTGGGTGCGTTGGTATAGCCCGAATGGCTGGCCGCCGACAGGTATGTAGGCAGCGCCAGGCCGGCACCGGCCACGGCACCAGTCTTGATCACGCCACGGCGCGTCACGTTGAGTTTGGACATGAAATCCTCCCGTTTCGAAAAAGCCGCCCCGGAATTCTCCTCAGTCTTCGGGGGCGTTCGCACATCTGTGCAAATGCAGTATGACAGGGGGATGGAAAACCGCGCAACAAGCGCTTTACGAGTAACACTTTTTTTGTCAACGTCTGAAAAGTAGACAGTGGTATTCTGTAAAGGTGTTTATGTTGCGTTGCAGAAACCCCTTGAATCGGCAAAGGAAAGCCTCATGCCCCGCGACACTCTGACGGGATCGCGAATCCGCGAAAGGCGCGTGCTGCGCGGCATGAAGCAGGCGGATCTGGCCAGAAAGGCCGGTATTTCTGCATCTTACCTGAATCTTATCGAGCATAATCGGCGCAGAATCGGCGGCAAACTTCTGCTCAGCATCGCCGAGATCCTGCGGGTCGAACCGGCGGCCCTGACCGAAGGCGCGGGGGCGGCGCTGATCGCTTCGCTACGCGAGGCCGCCGCCGACATGCCGCAGGTCAGTTCCGAGCTGGACCGCGTCGATGAATTCGCCGGGCGTTTTCCGGGCTGGGCGCAGGTGCTGGCCGACAGTCACAGCCGCGTCGCCCAACTGGAGCGCAGCCTGGAAACGCTGAACGACCGCATGACCCATGACCCGCATCTGGCCGCCTCGCTGCACGAGATGCTGTCGACCGTGACGGCGATCCGCTCTGCCGCCTCGATCCTGGCGGAACCGGGCGAGGTCGACGCGGAATGGCAGGCGCGCTTTCACCGCAACATCTACGAGGACAGCGCGCGCTTGGCGGAAACCAGCCGGGGGCTTGTCACCTACCTGGAGGCGGACGAGACCTCGCCGCTGGAAACCGGCGCCCCGCAAGAGGAGCTGGACGCTGCACTGGAGAAGGCGGGGCACACGGTGCCCGAGCTGGAAGCGGGGGGCGACCGTGACGCGGCCCTGTCCGCGCTGGGCCGGGGGTTGTCGGGGCCTGCGCGCGGGCTCTTGCGCGGCTGGCTGGACCGCTACGCCGCCGATGCCGCGGCCCTGCCGCTGGACCGGCTGCGCCCGGCGGTCGAAGAGCATGGCCCCGATCCGGCGGCGCTGGCGGCCGCGCTGGGCGCCGACCCGGCCCGCATCATGCGCCGCCTTGCCGCCATGCCGCCCGAGGACCTGCCGACCCCGGTGGGCCTGGCAATCTGCGACAGTTCGGGTGTGCTGACCTACCGCAAGCCGCTGCCGGATTTCCCGATGCCCCGTTTCGGCGCCGCCTGTCCGCTCTGGCCGCTCTACCGGGCGTTGTCGCGTCCGCATGTGATCCTGGCGGGGCCGGTGATGCAGGTCGGGCGCACCGGCACCCTGCTCTGGGCCGATGCGCTGGCGACACCGCAGGCCGGGCCTGCGGTCAATGCCGATCCGCTGTACCAGGCGCAGATGCTGGTCCGCCCATTGCCGCAGGGGGCAGACCCGCCCGCGACACCGCCGCAACTGGGGGTGGCCTGCCGGGTCTGCCCGCGCGAATCCTGCGAGGGGCGGCGCGAACCCTCGATCCTGGCCTCGGCCCGGCGCTGAGCCCCGGGTGCGCCCTGTGGCGGGGCACCGCGACGCTGGGGCAGGCCAAGGGCTTGTCCGGGGTCAGAAAACACCGCGTTAGCGACAACAGTATTTTGACACCGGTCGCGATAACCGCCTAGACTTGGCGTTACCTGCTTTAGGATAGGCGCAAAAGACCTTGGAGGCGGGATGCGGGGGGGAAGATATGGGCGGACAGGTTCTGCTGATCGAGGACGAGCCGAATATCATTGAAGCGATCCGTTTCATATTGTCCCGCGATGGCTGGCAGGTGCACACCCATTCCAACGGCACCGACGCCGCGCAGATCGTGCGTGACCGGGCGCCCGACGTGGTGATCCTGGATGTGATGCTGCCGGGGCGATCGGGCTATGACATCCTGCGCGAGCTGCGCGAGGACCCCGCCCATTCCGAGCTGCCGGTGCTGATGCTGACCGCGCGCGGACAGAGCAAGGACCGCGAGATGGCCGAACGCGCCGGCGCCAGCCGCTTCATGACCAAGCCCTTCTCGAACGCCGAGGTGCTCGACGCCGTGCGGGCCTTGTCGGCGCAATGACCCGCCCGCCCGGAGGCGTGCCGCCGCGCCCGCCGGGCAAGCCGCCCGTGCGTCATGCGCCGTTCCAGGTCGAACGCCAGAGTTTTCGCCGCCGCCGCCTGATCGACGCCGCCTGCGCCTTGCCGTTGCTGGGCTGGGTGCTGTGGTGGCTGCCGCTTTTGTGGCGTGGCGCCGATGCGCCGATGCCCGCCTCTCTGGTGCTGGTCTATATCTTCGGGATCTGGCTGGGACTTGCGCTGGCGGCCGCCCGGCTGGTCCGCCTTCTGAAAGGGGCAAACAGTGCCGCCGCACCGCCGTCCGGAGGCGAGGGACCGTGAGCACGCTGAATCTGCTGGCGTCGATCTCGATCGCCTATGTCGCGCTGCTCTTTGCCGTCGCCTTCTTTGCCGAACGCGCGGCGCAAAGCGGGCGGGTGCGCTGGCTGCGGGCGCCCATCGTCTACACGCTGTCGCTGTCGATCTACTGTACCGCCTGGACCTTTTACGGCGCTGTGGGCAGCGCGGCGCGCAACGGGTTCGAATACCTGACGATCTACCTGGGCCCCAGCCTGGTCATGCTGGGCTGGTGGTGGATCCTGCGCAAGCTGGTGCGGATCGGGCGCAATCAGCGCATCACCTCCATCGCCGACCTGATCTCGTCCCGCTATGGCAAGTCCAACCTGCTGGGCATCGGTGTCACCATCCTCGCGGTGATCGGCACCACGCCCTATATCGCGCTGCAACTGCAATCGGTGACGCTCTCGGTCGAGGTGTTTTCGGATACGGCGCCGATCGAGGATCCGGGCAGCAGTCTGACCGCCTTGTGGGTCGCCGCCGGGCTGGCGATCTTTACGGTCATCTTCGGCACGCGCAACCTGGACGCCAACGAACGCCATCACGGCGTCGTCATGGCCATCGCCGTCGAGGCGGTGGTCAAGCTGACCGCGCTGGTGGCGCTTGGGGTCTTTGTCGTCTGGGGGCTGTCGGGCGGGGTTGTCGAAACGCTTGCAAGGATCGACGCCTCGGAACTGGGGACCTGGCAGGTGAACAACGGGCGCTGGGCCGGGGTCATGTTGCTGTCGGCGGCGGCCTTCCTCTGCCTGCCGCGCATGTTCCAGGTTCTGGTGGTCGAGAACGACAACGACGCCCAGCTGCGCATGGCCGCCTGGGCCTTTCCGCTGTACCTCATGGCGATGAGCCTGTTTGTCGTGCCGATCGCCGTTACCGGGCTGGACCTCTTGCCAGAGGGATCGAACCCCGATCTGTTCGTGCTGACCCTGCCGCTGAGCCAGGGGAAGGAGGGGCTGGCGTTGCTGGCCTTCCTGGGCGGCTTCAGCTCTGCCACCTCCATGGTGATCGTCGCGGCCATCGCGCTGTCGACGATGGTGTCGAACCACATCGTCATGCCGGTCTGGCTGCGCCTGCGCGAAGGCACGGCCAGTGTCTCGGGCGATGTGCGCAACGTGGTGCTGCTGTCGCGGCGCCTGTCCATCGCGGGCGTTCTGCTGCTGGGCTATCTCTATTACGCGCTGTCGGGGGGGCGGACCGAACTGGCCGCTATCGGCCTGATCGCCTTTACCGGCGTGGCGCAGGTCCTGCCGGCGCTGATGGGCGGGATCTTCTGGCGCGGGGCCACGCGGGTGGGGGCGCTGGCGGGGCTGACGGCGGGGTTCTCGATCTGGCTTTATACGCTGTACCTGCCCAGTTTCGGCCCCGGCACGGTTCTGCCCGCAAGCTGGTTCAGCACCGGCCCGCTGGACATCACGCTGCTGCGGCCAGAGGCGCTGTTCGGGGTGAGTTTCGACGACAAGCTGCTGCACGCCGTGTTCTGGAGCCTGCTGCTCAATACGCTGGCCTTTGTCGCCGGGTCGCTGTTCAGCGCCGCCTCGCCTCTGGAACGGCTGCAGGGGGCGCAGTTCGTGTCGGCCCGGGCAGCGGGGGCGGGGGCGCGCAGCTGGTTGCAAAGTACCGCCGAGAGCGAAGACCTGATGGTCATGACCCAGCGGATCCTTGGCCCCAACGAGGCCCAGGCGCTGTTCCTGCGCGAGGCCCAGGCGCAGGGGGTGCAGGGCGAACTGCCTGCCCCGACACCGGAATTCCTGCAGGTGCTGGAACGCGAACTGGCCGGGTCGGTCGGGGCGGCCACGGCCCATGCGATGGTCGGCCAGATCACCGGCGGTGCGATGGTCTCGGTCGAAGACCTGATGGCCGTGGCCGACGAGACCGCGCAGATGATGGAGTATTCCGCCCGGCTGGAGGCGCAGTCGCTGGAGCTGAGCCGCACCGCCGCCCAGTTGCGCCGCGCCAATGACAAGCTGACGCGGCTGTCGGTGCAAAAGGATGCGTTTCTCAGCCAGATCAGCCACGAGCTGCGCACGCCCATGAGTTCGATCCGTGCCTTCTCCGAGATCCTGCGCGATACCCAGGGTCTGACCCGGGCGGACCAGAACCGCTATGCCTCGATCATCCATGACGAGGCGATGCGCCTGACCCGTCTGCTGGACGACCTGCTGGACCTGTCGGTGCTGGAGAATGGCCAGGTCAACCTGAACCTCACCGAGGGCCGTCTGGAGGATATCCTGGACCGTGCGGTCTCTGCCGCGCTGGCGGATGAGGCCGGGTCGGGGATCAGGGTGATCCGGCGGCGGGTGGGCGAACAGGTTCGGCTGACCACCGATGTCGAGCGGCTGAGCCAGGTTTTCATCAACCTGATTTCCAATGCGCGCAAGTATTGTGACGCCGAGGCGCCGGAATTGCAGATCATGGTGACGGACGCGCGCGGGCAGTTGCTGGTGGATTTCATCGACAACGGTTCCGGCGTGGCGCCCGAGGCGCAGGACGTGATCTTTGAGAAATTTGCCCGTGTCAGCGACCAGAAGGCCGGCGGCGCCGGGCTGGGGCTGGCGATTTCGCGGCAGATCGTGACGCGGCTGGGGGGAGAGATTTCCTACCTGGCCGACCGGGGCGGCGCGGCTTTCCGCGTGATCCTGCCGATGCGCCAGGAAATCGCGGCGCAATAGGGCGCACGGTCCCGGTCGATTTTCTCAACAAATTCCTGATCGTTAAAGCGGTTGGTAACCAAATCCGCTGATAACGGGCAGTGGAGGCAGTTGATGACGGGCGATTTTCTGCATGGCTGACGGTGCACGCAATGACGTACTTGGGCAAAAGGCCCAGGCGGCTCAGCGCGCCTATGAGGCACGCGGCATGTCGCTGTCCAAGGCCTTGCGCCGGGCGCTGTCGCGCACCGCCGACGTGCTCTGGGACCTGGCGCTGGTGACGCAATCCGTCACGGTCGAGATGCTGGACCAGGACGAGGTGGTCGAGGCGTTGGGCCCGCGTGACCTGCTGATCCTGCTGGACGGGCCGGAGGGCGCGCTGGGCCTTGCATCTGTCGACCGCCAGGTGCTGACCGGCGTGGTCGAGGTGCAAACCATCCAGCAAGTCACCCAGATGCCGGTCGAGGAAGACCGGCTGCTGACGCAGACCGATGCTGCCATGATGGCACCCCTGATCGACGGCGCGCTGACCCGGCTGGCCGACACGATGGAGGGGCATCCGCTGCACCTGCAGCTGGATGGCTATCGTTTCGGCGCCATGCTGGAGGATTCGCGCGCCGCCGGGCTGATCCTGGACGCGGCGGGCTATCGCGCCTTCCGGGCCGAAATCGACCTGGCCCTGGGCCGTCGGCGCGGGCGGATGACCCTGTTCCTGCCCGAACGCAAGCCGCGTCAGGATACGCCCGAGGCCGGGCGGGGCGTCGGCCCGCATGAGGAACGGTTGAGCCGGGTGGCCGCGCGGCTGGACGCCAAGCTGGCCCGGATCACCATGCCGCTGGGCCGGGCCGAAGCCCTGAAACCGGGTGATCTTCTCTCACTCCCCCCGGATGCACTGGACAAGATCGAGGTGACGGCTGGCCGTGGCGACCTGGTCGCGCGTGGCCGGCTGGGGCAGCTGAACGGGTTGCGTGCGGTGCGGTTGAACTGGCCGGCAACAAGTGTGACGGCGGGCTCTCTGGGGGGGTGCGCTGCCGCGGAACCGGCGCCGGAGGCGGGGTTCGGCCATGACGCGCCCGCGGCGGCCCCGGAACCGGCTGTGCCTGACCTGCCGCAGGTGGCAGAGCCTGCCGAGGAAGACCTCCCCGACCTGCCGCCGATGGATTTTGACGGCGGGGATTTCGATTTCTCTGGCCTGGGCGACGACACGTCAGCGGAGGGCGGCGGGGAACCGATGGCGGCCTTGCCGGAGATCGACATGGGCGATGGCTTTGACGCCGCGCCGCTGGATTTCGATTTCGAAGAGGATTGAGCGGCGCGCTGTGGGCGGTGTCACGCGCCAAACAGCCAAGGGGGGCGCTGCCACGGGCCGTTCTGCCAAAGAAAAAGGCCCCCGTGTCGCGGACGCGGGAGCCTGTTGTGTAACGCTTTAGGGTTTGGACAGGGTTTCCAGGGTCGGGCGAAGCCCGGCGAGGTTGTAGCCCGCCTTGGCCGCCGTCTCGATCACCGCATCGGCGCCCAGCGTTTCCGCCTGCCCCAGCGCCCAGATCACCGAGCAGCGCGTGCCTGAGGCGCAATAGGCCAGGACCGGTCCTTCGGCCGCGGCGATCAGCTCTGACTGCCGCAGGATGTTTTCCGCGGTCATGGTCTGGTGCGTGATCGGCAGAGCCTCGAATCGCAGACCCTGTGCCTCGATCGCCTGGCGCATGGCGCTGGCCTGATGCGAGGGCGGAACCTCCGCATCGGGCCGGTTGTCGATGACCAGGGCATAGCCCGCGGCCTTGATCGCCTCGGCATCCTCGGGGTCGATCTGGGGGGAGACGTGATACTGGTCGGTCAATACGCGCGGTGTCATGGGTTCGGTTTATGCCGCCGGAACGGCCCTGTCCAGACGCGCGCGCAGCATCGGTGCAATCAGCATCCCGCCGATCATCGCCGCGAGGAAGGCATAGAGACCCGGACCGCCATAGCTTAGCGAGGCGATCGAGGGGCCCGGGCACAGCCCGACCAGTCCCCAGCCGATGCCGAACATGACCGAACCGAGGATCAGCTTGCCGTCGATTTCCTTCGACGGGGCCGGCGGCATCGGCAGGCCGGTGAGCGAGATCGTGCGGCGGCGGCGGATCATCCAGGCGATGGCCATCGGGATCATGGCGCCGCCCATGACGAAGGCCAGCGTCGGGTCCCAGGCGCCGAAGACGTCCAGCCAGCCCTGCACCTTGGTGGTGTCGGTCATGCCCGAGATGAAGAGTCCGGCGCCGAACAGCCCGCCGGCGAGAAATGCGATGAGAAGTCGTGCCATGTCAGATCACTCCGAGGATGTGGCGGAAGAGGACGACGCCGAGGCCGCCGGCAAGGATGTAGCAGCAGGTGGCCACGATCCCGCGTATCGACAGCCGCGACATGCCGCAGACACCGTGCCCCGAGGTGCAGCCATTGGCGATCCGCGTGCCGATACCGACCAGCAGCCCGGCGGCGACAAGCACCGCGTAATTGTCGGTGATATGGGTGTCGACCGCGCGATAGAAGGGCATCAGAAGCACCGGCAGCAGGGCCACGCCGATCAGAAAGATGATGCGTTCCGCCGCGGTCGACCAGCCGGACCCGTCGACGAGCCCGCCGATGATGCCGCTGGCGCCCATGATGCGGCCGTTGCCCAACAGGTAGACAGCGCCGCCCGTGCCGATCAGCATTCCGCCGATCAGGCCCCAGATCCAGTCGATTGGCATGTGTATGTTTCCTTTTTTGTCAGCCCGGCGGACTCCCGGTTCGCCTCGGGAGGATGGTGCGCCGGAAAAATGCCTCTGCACGGGGACAGGGACGCGCCCCCGCGCAGAGTGTCGTCCGGGTCAGAGCTTGTTGACCGGGACCTTGAGAAAGACGTCGCCTTTTTCGTCCGCCGGCGGCATCTGGCCCGCGCGCATGTTCACCTGCAGCGAGGGGATGATGAGCTTGGGCATGTCCAGCGAGGCATCGCGGGTGTCGCGCATGTGCACGAAATCTTCCTTGGTCTTGCCTTTGCCGACGTGGACGTTGGTGGCTTTCTGTTCGCCCACGGTGGTTTCCCAGGCGTATTCGTCGCGGCCCGGGGCCTTGTAGTCGTGGCCGACAAAGATCCGGGTCTCGTCCGGAAGGGCGAGGATCTTTTGCACGGAGTCATACATGGTCTCGGACGAACCGCCGGGGAAGTCGCAGCGGGCAGTGCCGAAATCGGGCATGAACAGCGTGTCGCCGACAAAGGCCGCGTCACCGACGACATAGGTCAGGCAGGCCGGTGTGTGACCGGGCGTGTGCAGCACGTCGACGCGCAGCTGGCCGATGTGGACCGAGTCGCCCTCCTGGAAGAGCTGGTCGAACTGCGAGCCGTCGCGCTGGAACTCGGTGCCCTCGTTGAAGACCTTGCCAAAGGTGTCCTGCACGATCTTGATACGGTCGCCGATGCCGATCTTGCCGCCCAGGCGCTCCTGGATATAGGGCGCGGCGGAGAGGTGGTCGGCGTGGACGTGGGTTTCCAGCAACCACTCGACTTTGTAGCCTTTTTCCTTGACGAAGGCGATCACCGCGTCGGCGGATTTCGTGTCGGTGCGGCCGGACGAATAGTCGAAGTCCAGAACGCTGTCGATGATGGCACAGGAGGTGCCGTTCGGGTCGCGCACGACGTAGGAGATCGTGTTCGTGGCGTCGTCGAAGAAGGCAGTCACTTCGGGTTTCATTTCGGTTCCCTCCAAACTTTCTGGACCTTCATATACACAAACGTGAATATGTTTCAAGAGGGAAGGTGCGATTGATATGCATCAAGGTCCGCGCTGCGACGGTTTGACAGAGTGCCGAAAAGGTTACGGAGGCTTGCATCATGTCCCACCACGCACGGAAACTGGCACTGCTTGAACGGCTGCGCGCACTGGGCGTGCGGCTGGACGGAATCGAAGAGGCACTGGAGGCGCCGCATTCGAAGGACTGGGAAGACCAGGCCATCGAACGCGAGGGCGAAGAGGTGCTGGAACGGCTGGGGGCCAGCGGCCAGGCAGAGGTGGCGCGGATCCGGGCCGCCCTGGGGCGCATGGTGCGCGGCGAATACGGGATCTGCACGCGCTGCGGCGAGGAGATTTCATCAGAACGACTTGAAGCGGTGCCCGAGGCGCCACTTTGCAAGACCTGCGCCGCCGAGGTCTGAGGCGGTCCCAAGTCCAGGAGGAAAGACATGGCGAAGGAACTTGAGGCGCGGCTTGAAACGCTGCGCAAGGAATTGGACGCGGCCAAAGGCACGGCGCGCGACGATCTGATGGAGCACCTTGAACAGGCGGTGCTGGGGCTTGAGGGCGTCGGCGCCGAGATTCCCGCCTGGGCGCGCGAGATGGTCGAGGCGCATCACGAGGACGAGGCCGAAGACGGGTTCGACAACATGCCCGTCTGAATCGCGTTCCAGCGCGATTTAGACAGGTGGGCAGGGTGTCTTTTGCAAAGCAAAAGATCACCGCCCACACGGTGCCATTCCAGGTGCAACGCATGGGGCGCGTTCCAGCGCGGTTCAGACAGGTGGGTCCGGCATCGACCCGGGCGCGCGCCAACGCCCGCCGACGGCCATGTCGGCCGGGCGGGGGCTGTGATCCCTCGTGGAAGGGCTGAAAACGGCGGCCGCCGAAACGGATCGGATTTCCGGGATTGCCAGGCCCCGGCCCATCGGGGGCTTTCGCCCCCTCGTCGCGCGCATCACGGGTGCCCCGAAAGGGGCCGAAGTGATCCGGTTTTCAGTGATCGATCGCGGGCAAGACTGCGCGCCGGGGGTTAAGGATCGCTGACAGGACCGAGCGGTGCCCCGCGCGCCCCGGACAGGCTCCGGGGGCTCAGCCCATGAAGATCCCCAGGATCACCAGCATCAGGCCGATCACCGACAGGAACAGCGCGCCCATGTTCAGCGGCACGACCTTGCGGACCACCGTGCGCAGGTCTTCGTCCGACAGATCGGCCCGCCGCGCCTTCCAGACGCGGACGATGCACCAGACCAGTCCGACCAGTCCCGCCACCGAGAGCGCCGCGCCTCCCCAGATCAGTGCCGTCATTGTCGCTGTCCCCCTGGATGTCTACGCCGCTGCGCCTAGCGCAAGCCCGCCGCAGAGTGCAAGCCCCGGCTTGCGCGCTCTTGATGGGGGACACGGGCCTGGGGTATCGAAGGGCCTTATACGGTCACGAGGCTGAAGAGGCAGACATGCAGGATACGGGAACCGACAGCTACGGCGTCGCCGCGGGCGAGCTCAAGCAGTTCATAGAGCGCGTTGAGCGGCTCGAAGAGGAAAAGAAGGAGGTCGCCGAGCAGATCAAGGAGGTCATGGCCGAAGCCAAGGGGCGCGGCTATGACACCAAGGTCATGCGCAAGGTGATCGCCCTGCGCAAGCGCGATGCCGACGACATCGCCGAGGAAGAGGCGGTGTTGGACATGTACAAGGCCGCGCTGGGCATGGGCTGATGGCCCTCGGGGCAGGGCGGGCCGGTTGTCCGGCGCGCCCTGCCTGTTTATTGAGCAATTTGCCCTCACCGGGATCAACGCAGGCTTTCACGCCCGTTGCGCCGTCGGTCACTGCCCGCTAGCCTGCCTGTTACAATACAGTGATGGGGTGGACCGCAACGGCATGAACGATCAAGTCTATTTTGACGAGATGCTGGGCACGGAGGGCACTGTACGCAGGCCTTACCAGCCCTTCAACACATGGTTCGAAGGCGAGGATCCCAAGCATCTGCGCGCCAAGCAACGCGAGGCAGAGGACCTGTTCCGCCTCACCGGGATCACCTTCAACGTCTACGGACGGGCCGAGGCAGAGGAACGGCTGATCCCCTTCGACATCATCCCGCGCATCATTTCCGGCCGCGAATGGCAAAAGCTGAGCCGCGGCATCGAACAGCGGGTGCGCGCGATCAATGCCTTTCTCTACGACATCTACCACGGACAGGAGATCGTGAAGGCCGGGCGCCTGCCCGAACAGATGATTACCCGCAACGATGCCTTCTTGCCCGAAATGATCGGGACGCGTCCGCCGGGCGGCGTCTACACCCATATCGTCGGCATCGACCTGGTGCGCACCGGTCCCGAAGAGTTCTACGTTCTCGAGGACAACGCGCGTACGCCTTCGGGTGTCAGCTACATGCTGGAAAACCGCGAAACCATGCTTCAGATGTTCCCCGAGCTCTTCTCGAGGAACCGGGTGCAGCCGGTATCGACCTATCCCGGGGATCTCTACAACTCGCTGGCCGCCTGCGCGCCCGAGGGGCTGGGCCGCAAGCCCACCGTCGGATTGCTGACGCCGGGGATCTTCAACTCGGCCTATTTCGAACACAGTTTCCTGGCCGACGAGATGGGGGTGGAGCTGGTCGAAGGCCACGACCTGCGGGTCGAGGACGGCCGCCTGTGCATGCGCACGACCCTGGGGTACAAGCCGATCGACGTGCTTTATCGCCGGGTCGACGACGATTTCCTTGATCCGCTGACCTTCAACCCCGACAGCACGCTGGGCGTGCCGGGCATCATGGATGTCTACCGTGCCGGCAACCTGACCATCGCAAACGCGCCCGGCACCGGCATCGCCGATGACAAGGCGATCTACAGCTACATGCCGGAAATCGTGGAGTTCTATACCGGCGAACGGCCGCTGCTGGAAAACGTGCCGACCTGGCGCTGTTCCGACAAGGAGTCGCTGGCCTACGTCCTCGACAACCTCAAGGAGCTGGTGGTCAAGGAGGTGCACGGGTCCGGCGGCTACGGCATGCTGATCGGCCCCACCGCCACCAAGAAAGAGCTGGCCGAGTTCCGCAAAAAGCTGGAGGCGCGGCCCGGCAACTACATCGCCCAGCCGACGCTGAGCCTGTCGACGGTGCCGATCTTTACCAAGTCGGGCCTGGCGCCGCGCCACGTCGACCTGCGGCCCTTCGTTCTGGTCAGCCCCAAGGGAATCAACATCACGCCGGGCGGGCTGACCCGCGTGGCGCTGAAAAAGGGCTCGCTCGTGGTGAACTCCTCCCAGGGCGGGGGCACCAAGGACACCTGGGTGCTGGAGGACTGACGCGCGATGTTGGGAAAAACGGCAAATGGCCTGTTCTGGATGTACCGCGCGCTGGAGCGCGCCGAAAACACCGCCCGCCTGATCGAGACCGGGCAGCGCATCGCGCTGACCCGCATGGGGGCCTCGGACGAGGAATGGCGGTCGGTTCTGCAGACCGCCGGCACGCTGGATGGCTATATTGCAGACCATGAAAAGGTGACCAAGGACGCGGCGATCGACTGGCTGCTGAGATCGCGGGACAATCCTTCGTCGGTACTGTGCTGCGTGGAACAGGCGCGGATGAACGCCCGCACGGTGCGCACCGCTCTGACCGGCGAGGTCTGGGAGGCGATGAACGGCACCTACATGCGGGTCAAGGAAGTGCTGGCCCGCAAGGTCAGCGAACGCGACCTGCCGCAGGTGCTGGGCATGATCCGGCAGCGCACCGGGCTTGTCCGCGGCGCCACCCACGGCACCATGCTGCGCAACGACATCTACGATTTTGCCCGTATCGGCACATTCCTGGAACGGGCCGACAACACCGCGCGCATCATCGACGTGAAATACTATGTCCTTTTGCCCTCGGTCACGGCGGTGGGCACCTCCATCGACAATGTGCAGTGGGAAACCATCCTGCGCTCTGTCTCGGGGCAGGGGGGCTACCGCATGGAATACGGCGCCTCGTCGGAACCGCGCGATATCGCGCAGTTCCTGATCCTGAACCGGCGGATGCCGCGTTCGCTGTCCTTCTGCGCGCACAAGCTGCGGGACAACCTCGGCTTTCTGGGATCCGACTACGGTGAACGCGCGCCCTCTTTTGCCAAGATCGACCATATCGACCGCGCCTACCTGAGTTTGGACATCGACGCGGTGTTCGACTACGGTCTGCATGAGTTCATCCAGAAGATGTTGCTTCTGCTGGGGGATCTGGGCCGGCAGATCGAAGTCGATTACCGGTTCTATGAATGACTGTGCCGAGGCCCCGATGAACCTGACCATCCGTCATATCACCCGCTACCGTTTCGAAGAACCGGTGAACTTCGGCCTGCAACAGCTGCGCAAGACGCCCAAGTCGCGCCACAGCCAGAACGTGCTGCGCTGGGACACCAGTGTCGCCGGGGGGCAACAGTCCCTGTCCTACACCGACCATCACCAGAACACCGTCGACCTGATCGAGATCGACCGCGGTGCGCAGGAACTGGTCATCACCTGCGAGGGTGAGGTGCACCTGGATGACAATCACGGCGTCGTGGGCCGCCACCTTGGCCCGGCGCCGCTCTGGCTGTACCGGCGGGTGACACCGCAGACCAAGGCGGGGCAGGGCGTGCGGGCATTGGTCCGCGGCGTCTCGGGCGATACCGAGCTGGACCGCGCCCATGCGCTGATGGCGGCCGTGGCCGAGGCGGTTGCCTACGAGGTCGGCACCTCCGAATCCGACTGGACCGCAGAGGAAGCGCTGTCGGCGGGGCGCGGGGTCTGCCAGGACCATTCCCATGTCTTCATCGCCTGTGCCCGCGAGATGGGCCTGCCGGCTCGTTATGTCTCTGGCTACCTGATGCTGGACCACACCACGGAACAGGATGCCATGCACGCCTGGGCAGAGGCGCATTTGCCGGGCCTGGGCTGGGTCGGTTTCGACTGTTCCAACTGCATTTCGCCCGACCAGCGCTATGTCCGCGTGGCCACCGGCATGGATTATCACGATGCGGCGCCGGTGCGCGGCACCCGGCAGGGCGGCGCGCTGGAGGCGCTGGACGTGGAAATAGAGGTGGCCCAGCAATAACTCCGGGGTGATCCTCCGCAGGATACGTCCCGCGACGGAATCCGCGCTGGCCGGATCTGGCGCTTGCCGGGTCCCTGTCCTGACCTTAGAAGGCCTTTGGATACGGGCAGGAAAGGCACGCGCGGGATGACCTATTGCGTTGGGATGATGCTGAACCGGGGGTTGGTCTTTATGTCCGATACCCGCACCAATGCCGGGCTCGACAATATCTCGACCTACGGCAAGATGAAGATCTGGGAGGCCGAGGGCGACCGCGTGATCACGCTGCTCAGCGCGGGCAACCTGGCGACCACGCAGGCCGTGGTCAGCGAGCTGGACGAGCGCGTCAAGGCACATGGCGAGCGCAACCCCTCGGTGTTGGAGGCGGCCTCGATGTACCAGGTCGCGCGGCTGGTGGCCGACACGCTGCGGGACGTGATCGCGCGCCATTCGGATACCGGCCAGCGGGCCTCGTCCGTGTTCAACGCGACGCTGATTCTCGGCGGGCAAATCGCCGGCGGTCCGCCGCGCCTGTTCCTGATCTACCCCGAGGGCAATTTCATCGAAGCGGGGCTGGACACGCCCTTTTTCCAGATCGGAGAGATCAAGTACGGTCGTCCGATCCTGGTGCGGGCATATGACCCGGACCTGAGCTTTGCCGAGGCGATGAAGCTGTTGCTGGTGAGTTTCGACAGCACGGTGAAGGCCAACCTGACCGTGGGCGCGCCCTTTGACTATCACCTTTACACGAGTGACAGCCTGGTGCGCGGCGACACCGGGCGGGTCGAGCAGGACGATCCCTATTTCCAAGCCATCAGCCAGGGCTGGGGCGACGCGCTGAAACAGGCGCTCGACAGTCTTCCGGTTTTCGGGTCGATGTCGTCGGGCAAATAGCACAGAGGCGCGGCCTGACGACCGCGCCCTTCACTGTGGCAGGTCACGTCCCCGACGGCCCCAAAGACCTGTCACGCGGCCGATGCCGTTCGGTCATCCGGCTTCCTGGATGGTCGCCAGGAAAAAGACCAGCTCCAGGATCCGTGCCTGTGCCGAGGGCATGTCGGTCGGCCCGCCGCCGTACTCGCCTTGCTTTGCGATGATCTCGGCATTGAACCGATTGCCCCAGATCGGCATTTCGCTGGTCCCATGCGCACGTGTCTGACCGGCATCGGCGATGAGGTCATAGACCTGCTGCGCCGGAAACTGGCCACCGTTGCGCTCCGAGATCCTGGTCAGATCCGAGGGCGCGGACTTGAGATAATCCAGGATCGGACCGCCCCCCTTGCCATCCGTCCCATGGCAGACGGCGCAATTGGCCTGGAATGCGTCCTTCCCGATTTCCTGGGACAGGGCCGCGACAGGAAGTGAAAGGGCACCCAACAGAACCGGAACAACGATCTTTGCAAGCTTCATCATGGTCTCCTCCCGAGTGACTGGCCGGACTTAAGGTCCGGGCCACCCCCCGAACGGTAGGAGGGCGAGGACAGGCGCACATTGATCCCGATCATGGCGCGCAGGCCAAACATGCGGTTTTCGTAACCTGTTTTGCCCAGATTGAAGCCCGCGACGGGATTGTCCGGCCAATACCGGCCAATACCGGCCAGCACCGGGCGCGGAGATTCATCCGATGCCTCAGGGCGTGAGCAGGCGCACGCCCTCCATCTCCGAAATCACCTCGAGGTCGTCCTCGTAAAGCTCTGTCAGCATGTCGACATAGGGTCCGTCCCAGCCGTCGAGGTTCAGCTCTTCCTCCATCGCCTCGTCGAGCGCGTATTTGTCGAGAAAGGCCATCATCACGCGGCGCTTCTGCGACTCGGTGATCGTGGGGTTTTCCTTGAGGAAGGCGCGGAACCGCTGCATCCCCTCGCGTGAGATGATCTGTGAATAGAGGTCGAAGGCGCCGGTGATCTTGCGGCTCAGCTTGATGCCCGCCATCTCGCGAATGATCTGCCCCCATAGAAAGGGGGTGTCCTCGTTGCACCACAGAACGATCGGCAGGTCCGGCTGGGCGCCCTTGATGCGGCGGATTAGGTCGGACCAGCGGAACCGCATCGGGTCCACGCCTTCCATGAAGGCCGCGAAACTGTCGTGCGGGGTGGCGGCAAAGGCCGCGGGCAGGAAGCTGGCAGGATCGCGCAACCCCATGAAAAGCTGCACCTTGTCGCCCTCAAAGGCCTGCATGAAGCTGGTCAGCCGTTCCTCGGCCCGCTGGTAGATGAAGCCGTTCTGGAACATCAGCTTGGGCACGGAAAAGAAGTTGTCGTTCGACAGCACAAGGCGCGAGATCTGTCCCGAATCCTGTTGCAGGATGGCGTCCAACAGCAGGTCGCGCGTGCCCGGTTCGGGGATGCCGCCGCGCAGCTTGTTCATCGCCTCTGTCAGCAGGGAGCGGTATTTCGACGGGCCGGGAATGGCCACGCCCTCGTGGCGCCAGGCCTCTGCATTGCGCAGCAGGCCTTTGAGAAGGCGGTCGTCATCGGTGCAGTGGACGCCGGTGTGAAGAATGACCTGCATGGGGCTTTGTTTGTCGTTGGCTCGGCGCGCAGTATAGCGGGCCTGACGGCGGGGAAAACCGCAGGTGTTGCGAAGCGTGGCAGGGGTGACATCTGCGCCGCAAGAGATGAAAATCGAGGCTTTCTTTGCGTGGCGAGTCAGGCTAAACACCGCCCACGCCGAGACGCACCTCAAGGGGTCTGCGGCCCGGTGCCCCTATAGCTCAGCTGGTAGAGCAACTGATTTGTAATCAGTAGGTCCGCGGTTCGAGTCCGTGTGGGGGCACCAATTATGAGAGTGTCAGGTCTTCTGTGTATGACTGATCCGGTTCATGCTTCACGGAAAGGAAGCATGAATGACCATCTCGAA
>NZ_JAHXRQ010000040.1 GCF_019392335.1 Mameliella sp. CS4 | reverse complement strand
CTCACAGACCGCCCAGTCATGGAATGTCACGCGGTATCGGTTTTTCATGGTTCTGTCCTTTCGTTCCGGCCGGTTCATTCCGGCGATGCGGTCCGAAAGGCGGGGGCAGAGGGCACGTCATGGCCCACACGGGAGCACAGCGAACGGAGCGGGCCGGCCATTGACGACGCGCGGCAGCGCTGCCCGTGTGCCGCCGGCAGACCGCAGCAGACGCCCGGAGTGAGACGGACGGGGAGGACAGAACCCGCAGCGAACCTGTTCGTTATGATCTCCGCAGGCCGATCCATCTGGCGAGACGTCCGAAGATACCAGGCCGATGCGCTGGTGCAGAATGAGTGACCTTCTGACAGGAGGCGTCGAAATACGCTGCTTTGGAGCGCACATCCTTTTCCCGGACTTTGGCGATCTGCTCTTCAGACATCTGCCCCGCCCACCGAACAGTATCTCGTCTGATCCAGTAGTGAGACTGGCAATCGAAACTCCAGTTCCCCACGGACGGGTCAAGTGACACTGTTTCCCCGTCGAAAGTGAGCTTCCAGTCTGTGGGGCTGATCGGCGTCACGACCTCCTGCCCGCAGCCGCACAGGCACTTGTGGACGGCGGTAGTAAACTCGATGGAAACGTACAGCACCTCGTCTTCCAGCGTCTCCGGGATCGCATCGACAAATCTGTGCTCGATACGTGTCGCCTTCATACCGCCCGCCCGATATTATCAATGACATTGCCGTCGATGGTGTAGTTACACGTCATTTCATCCTCCGGATCGAAGTAGAAGCCGCACAGCTTCTTCCACCGGATGACAGCCAGTGACGCGTTGAGGGCATTCAGTTCGGCAATCTGAATGTTCCGGGAATACGCCTGATCCACACCGGCATCGCCAAGCCCGACATGTTGCCTGAAATGGCTGCGCCTGTCCGGAAGACTGGTTGTCACGCGCACGATGCCCAGCAGCTGGTCGCCAGCCACCTGAACCCCCATGCCCACATCAATGAAGGGCTTGCCGCTTTCCTCCAGCCTCTCGACCACAGGCCGCTTTCCGGCACCGGAATCGACGCACAGAAAGACGAAATCCATTTCGTCGAGCAGCACAGCGTTGTCCTCGTCAAGAAAGACGGGGTGCTGAATGAGGCCTTTCCGCAAGGGATCATAGCGCTCCGCCCAGTAGCCGACCTTCTTCTTCGGTGAACTGATCTCCGAAAAACGGGCCGCGCCCGGCCCCCTGAAAGCATTGTGCTGGAAGAAGTCGTCTCCGTCGAAGAGATGGATTTCCTCGACCGGTGTCTTGGCAATCAGATCGAGCACATAGGAACCGGTTCCCCCAAGGCCGACAATCGCGACTTTCGCCATGCGAAGTTTCTCGGTGATCGCACCGATTCCCGCCCGCGTTGAGGCGGTATCCATGTAGCGGAACACCGAGGGAACGTCATCCGAAGCGGCAACAGCATAGGTCTGCGCCGTTGCTGTCGGGTCGAGTTTTCGCGCCGGAGATGAGATCATCTCAATGTAGGTCGTCATCTTGTGATGATAATCGCGATACCCGTCTTTCGGCTTTGCCGAAAAAGAGTGATCGACCACGAGACCGTCACCGAGATTCCGCCTGGAACCCGAATGTTCGATGTGCCGCAGCCTGGAGCCGGACTGGTCGCAGGGATGCTCACCAGCAAACATGGCAATATGCTGACGTGGCGGCGACAACGTGCGGTCGCCGCGCAGTTCCAGAACCGAGACCAGGTCGCCGCGTTTCACCTCGGCACGCGCGTTCACATAAGGCACATTCGAAACCACGAGGTGGCCGCCCCGGACAGCCACCTCATAGCCGTCCTTCTCCAGCGCTTTCAGGTCGTCGTTAAGATTTATCAGTCGCCGTGACATTGAAGATCATTCCTTTCTTCACTTTGACGGAACCGCCTGCTTCAAGAGAGCCTTCCGGCTTGTTCCCCTGCCCACGGCGATAGGTGATGGTGAAGCACACGAACTCGCCGGTCGGCGGGTTATCGAAGGCCAGCCGGACGATCTCGTCCATCGACAGATCGCCCTTTCCAACGGTCTTCTCACGACCATTGACGATGATCGTGACCTGCTTTTCCTGATTATCTTTCGGCATCTCAAACTCCTTTCTCAACCTGCGGGCAGCGACTCGCCACAAAGCCAGCCCACCAACTGCCGCACCATCATACTTATATATTTTTTAGCTATTGTCTAGCTATTTTTTGCTCGTTTATCGTTGACTTTTTAGCTTTACTTTGAGAATATGATCCTGTAGGAGGAACCCATGAAGCGGACAATGACCCTGAACCTGACCGACGCGGAAATGAGCGTCCTTGAAGCGCTTTGCGAGCAGAAGGGGCTGTCAAAGACGGCTCTCGTGAGACAAGCACTGCGACTGTACAAGTCAGTGGATGAACGGCTGGCGCGGGGCGACAAAGTGTTCGTGGAGAATGCTGACAAGTCGGAGAAAGCTGAGCTGATGGTCTTATGAAGGCCCTGCTCAACAGCTTTGAGTTACAGCAACAGCAGCTCGGCCGCGCGACACCGGTGCATCTGTATCGGGGTGCGGACCGCACCAATGCGGAACACATCGAGCGCGACTGGAAGCAGTGGTTCGCTCAGACTCCCGGCGCGCAGGATGCGCACTGGGAGTGGGACGAAAAGCTCTTGCGGGCAGAGAGCGATCCGCTTCTGTACGATGTTTTCGTCCTGGAAGCCGAGAACACGACACAGGCGGTCATGCTGGTGATGAAAGGGGGGCTGAAATGCTCCAGTCTTCACCCGGATCACCCCCGCGCACCACTCGTTTACATCGATCTGCTGGCAACAGCGCCGTGGAACCGCAGGACAAAAGCGGACCCGATACGGTTCAGAGGCTGCGGCCAGATGATGATTGGTGCGGCGGTGAGCCTGAGCTTCGATGAAGGGTTCAGGGGGCGTATCGGCCTGCACTCCCTCAGTGGTGCCGAAAGTTTCTACCGTCACAGAGTAAAGATGACGGAATTCGATCCGGACCCGAACTACCAGAACCTGCGTTATTTCGAGCTGTCGGAAGCGCAGGCTGCAGGATTTTTCAACAACTAACCACAAACAAAAGGAGGGCGACTATGAAACTTATGTTCAATCAGGAATGGCTGAACCTGCGCATCAAAGATGATGCAGGCGAAGCATGTGAGGTCGGAGCGCCCATCCATCGGGCAGCAGACTTTACCGCCGCAATCCATGCCGCCAGAGAAGAGACGGACAAAGCAGATAAACCCGCGCACAGGAAAGGTGTCCTTGGCCTTCTCGTTCTTCAGGTGCGCCGGCGCGACAAACTGACCGTTGCGGAACTGGCACAACGTCTCCGTGTAGATCCGGCGGAGCTTGAGGCGCTGGAAACCAACCCCGACTATGGGCCTCAACCCCGGACGCTTCACCAACTGTCCGGATACACGGAAATTCCAGCAACCAACCTGATGCGCCTCACCCCCGATGCGCATAACGTCAATGGTGATCTGGAAAGCGCAGCAATGAAATTCGCTGCCAGTTCGGATGATGTTTCCGACCTGAGCCGAACGGAAAGAAGGGGGCTGAATGATTTCGTGAAGTTTCTGGTCAAATACAAAGACGGACCCGATGTCAGATAACAGGCTGCTGATCGACCCCTATGCCGCACAGGACATTGACGAGTCCGTGAATCGCATACTGCGCGACCTCGGGAATCCGGAGCCGCCGCTGCGGCTCGAAGAGGTGCGTGAGTTGCTGCGCCTGGACCTGACCTACTACAGCAAAGCTGATCTGGATCTGCTTGACGAAATTTCCCACCGGGCAGTCATGGCGGGAAGCACCATTATGTCCAACGCAAAGCGCATGTGGGATGTGGTGACCAAAGTCGGCCTGCGTGGCCTGCTTGTTCCCGAGCAGCGCCAGATCTTCATTGACGACGATGTTCCCGATCTGAAGAAGCGCTTCCTGATCGGCCACGAAATCTCGCATGATTTCATCCCGTGGCATCGCTCCCTGATGATGGGGGACAACAACGAAACCATCAGCCCGATATGTCACAACACGATGGAAGCCGAAGCAAACTACGGCTCGCGTCGCCTGATCTTTCTCGGGGACCGTTTTGCGGCAGAGTGGCGGGATACCAGTGGCTTCGACTGGAAAAGGGTCAGCGCAATCGGGAAAACCTTCGGCAACACGCTGACCACCACTCTCTGGGAGCTTGTGCATTCAAGCCCTCCGGACCTTCCCGCACTCGGCATGATAAGCGTTCATCCGCGCCACAATGGTTTTTGCAAGCGGGCAGGGTCCGGGAAGGTCGCATATTTCTTTGGCTCCGGCAGCTTCAACACGCAGTTTTCGAATGTAACGAAAGAGCAGGTATTCTCGGAGATTTGCAGCTATGTGGGTTACCGGAAACAGGGGCCGCTGGGAGAAGGTGTACAGACGCTTGCGAATGTAAACGGAGAGTTGTTCGATTTTGAGTTTTCGACCTTCTGCAACAGATACGATGTGCTGACTTATGCGACCATGATCGGGCCTCACCGCCGGATTGTGGGCTTTTAGTAAGCTGAGGTCTTCTCACTACGGCCGACAGGCCCTTACATCCCCGATAAAGCTTTCCAACGTCACCAGGTCGCCTCGCACCGGTTTCGGGTATTTCTCGACAAGCCCTTCCGGCACGACCAGCTGCACCCCGGCCTCCCTCATCTGACGAAACTGGCTCTCCGACACTCCCTCCTGAAGCGTCAGCAGATGTTTGACGGGTATCCGGTCAGCCTCCCGCGCCACCTGTCGCCAACGGTCCTTGCAGGTAGTCTTGGCAGCCAGCAGGCGCAGACCTGACACCGGCCACGCTGCGTCATGATAGGCGGCCGCATTCGGAAACAGGAAATCCGGAATATTCCCGTGTTCGGTCTTCGGCCCCCACTCGAAGTCATCTCCCTCGCGCAGCCCTTCTTCCAGGAAGATAGCGCGGGCGTGCAGTTCCAGTGACCGGCCCGAGCGTGATTTTCGTCGCTGCAGGACCGTCTGCGCACGGGCAATGAATTCTTCCACCGTTGTAAAGCCGGCCCGGATGGCCGGAAGCTCGATGGCCTTCTCGATACTGAGGAACAGCTCATACTCGCATTCACGGCGGCGCAGCAGGCGCTTGTCCGGTGTAAGCGAGGCATCCGAACGCATCTCGACCGCCTTGCTGATGATGTCCAGGCCGGTCGGGTAGGCCGTGCGCCAGGCTTCGGGCAGCTCGTCCGGCTCCAGGTGACAACTGGCGCGGTACTCCCGCTCCGGGAACCGGTCGGAACGCCGCATCTGTCCGGGTTCCCAGACCAGGTACATGCCCGGCTCGACCGGGCCGGTACGTTCCTCGATCAGGTCTTCCTCGATGGCGCTTTCACACACCCAGGCATGCGCGGTTGTCGTGTTGCCGGCGGGCTCGCGAACAAAAGAAAAGACAGCCAGCGCACCGGTGTTCTCGGGGTCCTGCAATGGCGTTCCCGCGAAGCGGGTGATGCGGGCTTCATCGCGCGGATTGGCCGGTCGGGGAACCTTCCAGTATTTGTTGTTGTACCAGATGGCGCGCACCTCGCTGCGGACATCATGCGAATCCACATGCAGCGTGAAGAAGGCATCCAGGTTCTCCCGGGGCGGCTGCTGATCCATCGTCGGAAACAGCTCGAAAACAAGCGGCTTCGGAGCATATACGCCCGCCTGATGCCCGCCGGTCTGGCCGGTATCGTTCGCCGACAGGCGTTTGACATACCAGACCCGGTCAGGGCCGGTCTGCCCGTCCAGCCAGTCGGCAAGATCAGCCAGCGCCATGTGTTTCCCCCCGGATTTCCGCAGAACCGGCACCACCGGTCAGCCAATTGACAGTGCGGGACTCGACTTCATCAAATCCGATGCGTTCCGGCCCCTTTGCCGCGCATTCCCAGACGGTCAGCACGCGCCAGCTGGTTTGCGCCAGGGCGGCTTTCACCCGCACATCACGCTCCCGGTTGGCCTCGATTTTGGCCCGCCAGAAATCGGTCCGGGTGCCAGGCAGGCGAAACAGGGCACAGTCATGGCCATGCCAGAAGCACCCATGCAGAAAGATAAGGGCCCGATACCGGCGCAGCACAATGTCGGGACTGCCCGGCAAGGACCGGACATTCTTGCGGAACCGGAAGCCACGCCTGTGCAGCGCACTGCGCAGACGAACCTCCGGCTTCGTGTCCTTGCCCCGGATACCGCGCATCATGCGGCTGCGGGTAGCGCTGTCCACAATGTCCGCCACAGCGGGCCTACGCGACCTGCTGGGGTGTAACCGGTGCAGCCGGGGTCTCGTCCCGACGCAGGGCCTCCTGGAGGTGAGGCTGCATATGTCGGGCAACCGCCTCGACGGCCGGCACGACCACGGCGTTACCGAACTGTTTGTAGGCCTGGGTATCGGACACCGGAATCCGGAACGTCCGCTCCGGACTGTCGAACCCCATCAGGCGCGCACATTCCCTGGGCGTGAGCCGGCGGGGCCGGCCGCCTTCACGCTCTACCAGGATTTCGGAGCCGTCCTTGTAGTAACGGGCAGACAGGGTGCGGGCCACATCATCCGGACCGACCAGCCCGAAACCGAAACCGTTGCCTTTCGCCCGGTGCTTGGCCGCATAGTCCTGGAGATACTGCCAGAGTTTGTCCGACAGAACGTACTTTTCGCTGACACTCGCAATATTGGCCCCGGTATAGGGCGGCTCCGGTGCTTCGGTTCCGTCTTCCGGGTGCAGCACAGTGTGCAGCTTGGGGCCGGACAGCGGGTCCGGCATGTCAAAGTTGTCGAACGTGAATTTCGTAGGGTCGCGGAACCCGACGATAAAAATGCGCTCGCGGTGCTGCGGCACCCAGGGCTTGGCGTCGATGACGCGCCAGTCAATGTGATACCCCAGCTCTTCGGTCAGCACGTTGCGGATGACCTCGAATGTGCGGCCCTTGTCGTGACTAAAGAGGTTTTTCACATTCTCCAGGAGAAAGGCCGCCGGCTGGTGGTCACGGATGATTTCGGCCAGCCGGAAGAACAGCGTGCCCTGGGCATCGCAGGCGAAGCCATGCGGACGCTTGAGCGCGTTCTTCTTGGAAACCCCCGCAATCGAGAAAGGCTGGCAGGGGAACCCGGCCAGAAGCACATCATGCTCCGGCACATGTTCCGGAAGAACAGCGGTAATGTCGCCGGCAATCTCGTGTTCATCCGGGAAGTTGGCACGGTAGGTCTGCTGACTGAACCGGTCCCGCTCGCAGGTAAAGACGCAACGGCCGCCGATAGCCTCGAATCCGAGTCTCAGGCCGCCGATTCCGGCGAACAGGTCGATGAACCGGAAGGAGGTGCCGCCGCTGTCCCGGGTTCGGATATACTGCTGCAGCGTCTCCAGGACAGCCCGGCGGGGGCTGGCCTCTCCGGTCTCCCAGCGGTAGGCGGTGCGCTCGCTGAAGCCGGTGCAGACAGCCGCTTCGGCGACACTGAGACCGGCCTTTTGCCGGAGTTCGGTAAACTGGTTCATATGCTCTCTCACGGGGTATTTTTCTGCCACCCTGGCAATCTCTGTCACCGTGCACAACAGAAATGAACAAATTGCGAACAGAAATCCGGCATACCAGGGTTGGTGATGCCCGGCAGAGACACATACCGGATGTGGTGGCCAGCCTGACGCAAGGGAAGCAGTACGAAAGGCGCGGACTATCCGGGACCGGCTGGTCCCGGCATCATGGTTCGCGGTGGCTCTTGCCGGAAGGGTAGCTCGTGATGACCCCGACTACCGGATCGAAAACTGTGTCGATGTCTTCGACAAAGCCATGAGTACGCATCATCGCAAAGATGCGGATGGTGCTGAAAGGAAACTGCTCCTGTAGCAGCTCCGCACAGGCCGCTGTAGTACGGCCCATCGTCAGAACGTCATCCACCAAGGTAATCTGTTCCGGAGCAAACATGTCGGCATGCACGCGCAGGCTTTCCCGGTGCTCGTGAATGAGAGGGCGCTCCCCCTGACCGGCAAAGGCCGATTTCGGCACGGCCGTAACACGTTCGACCAGCGCTTCGACGTTACCGCCATATCCTGCGCCATGCAGGACATCCGAGATAACGCGTGACGGCCAGAGCGCATCCTCACGCAGCGGGGCGCTGCGCGGTACAGGCACCAGAGTCACAGAAGGATTGAGGAATGGCTGCAGCACGGCCGCAGCCGGCTCTTCCAGACGCGGAAGCGCCCGCTCGATCTGCGAGACCCGGCCCGCTTTCAGCGCACTGCATATCGTCCGGGAGCGGACGGACGGCTCGGCCGTGCCGCGCGGCGAATAGTTGGCGAAGGTCGCGTAAGGAAACTCAGAAGGCACTGACACTCGCGGCGGTGAAGCCCGGAATGTCGTGCAGAACGTCCGGCATATCCTCGCGGCGCAGTATCTGTGCCCCGTAGCCGATCATCTCTTTCGGCCAGGTAAGGTCAGGGTTTTCAGCGACACTCTGCATCAGGAAGACCATGCGTCCGAGGCGCAGGGCCTCCCAGCCCTGATGGCGGGTGCCGCTGTTCTCGCCGGCCTCGATGATGACCGTCGCATCAGAAATCAGCGCCATCGTCCGGTTGCGCTGCGGGAAGTTGGTGCGGCGGGCCGGCATGCCCTCCGGGAACTGGGAAATGGCCAGGTGGCCGGCCTTGATACGCTCCAGGAGGTCACGGTTTCTTGCCGGGTAAGCCTGCGACAGGGGGGTGCCCAGCACGGTAATCGTGCGGCCACCTTCCGCCATCGCGGTTTCATGAGCCACCGTGTCGATACCTTCGGCGAGGCCACTGACGACAATGATGCCTTCCGCGACCAGCATACGGGTCAGGGCACGGGCACGGGCCATACCTTCGGGAGACGGTTTGCGGGTTCCGACAATGGATACACGCCGCCCCCCGGACAGCAGCGAGGCATCGCCGGCAAGATACAGCCCCTCGGGCGCATACTTGGCCTCGAAGCTGTTGAGCTGGCCGAACAGTTCACTGGTACGGACTGCCTGGTTTGTTGCGTGCATCTGTGGCATACGCCTTGTTCCTCTCCCCTGAAGATAGCGAAAGCTGAATCCCCCGGCCAGCGGGAATGGCAATCCGTCCCCAGACCGGAGCTAGGGGGCTTCGCCCCCCGCGCGGTCAAAGGGTGGGTGCTCGCCATGCTCGGATGCTGACGCATCCTGCGCGTGGCTCCGCTCCCGCTTCGCGCCTTTGCCCTTGCTACCCCCACCCTCGCCGGGAGGCAGGCCGGCAGGATGACCTGCCGGCTGCGATCATTTTCCCGAACCTCAGAAGGTTAAGATTCCGTGACGGCGGCACCTTTTCGTTGCGGGGTGTGCACAAAATGGGTAACATTTTGTATAAGTGCACACTTGTCTCTATCAACGGTAGCAGGGTGCGGCAACGGCAGGCAGCAGGTTCACTGACTGAGGGACTCGCTCATGGCGATTTATCACTGCCGGCTGAAGGTCACGGGACAGTTTGTCCGCCCGACAGGCGGAGCGCCTGAAGGTGCGACCAGGCGGTCTGCGGTAGCGGCCGCTGCCTATCGTTCGGGGGAACGGCTCTGGGACAATGAGCAGAGCAAGTGGTGCGAGCGGAACACCGCCCGCCAGCATGAAGTGGCATACACATCGGTCCTCGCGCCGGAGGGCGCACCGGACTGGGTGTATGACCGGCAGCAACTGTGGAACGCGGTCGAGCGGAGTGTCCTGAACCGGGACGGCTCGACCCGGAAGCCACGGGTGAACAAGGACGGCAAGATGGTGAACGAGGGCGCGCAGCTCTATCGCGAATGCGAGGTCTCCATCCCGCGCGAAGTGTGGGAGGCGGACCGCGCATGTGCCATCGGTCTCGTGGAAGACTTCGCGCGCGACCAGTTCGTCTCGGACGGCATGGTTGCCGATATCGCGATCCATGACAGCGATGCGGCGGACGGGCACAGCAACGTCCACGCCCATATCATGCTGACCATGCGCCGGCTGGAAAGCGATCCTCAGCGCATCGCAGCCGGCCACTTCTTCGAGAAGAACCGCGAACGGGACTGGGACTGTCCCGCCGATCTGACGCAACGCATCTCCTACGCCAACAAGAAGCGCGACGGCGCACTCGAACGGTTCGGGAAAACCGGCGATGCCGCCGCCGGCCGCGAGGCGGAACACTGGCAGGCACAGCGCGACGAACTCGACGCGCTGCGGCCGGTGAAACGTATCCGGCGTGCATGGCAGGACGCGGCCAATGCGGCCCTGCAGGAGACCGGCAGCGCTGCCCGCGTCGATCACCGGAGCCTCGCCGCACAGCGTGCGGAAGCGCTGCAGCGGGGTGACATGGCGAAGGCGGCCAGCCTCGACAGGGAACCCCTGCCCCGCCTGAGCCCGATCGCCAAGCATATCAGGGAGAAGGCCGGTATCATCGCCGACCGTGCAAATACCTACTGGGCCATGAATGCCCGCCGGCAGTTCCGGCAGGTGGCCCATGCCATGCAGGAGCTGAACCGCGGCAACCGCATGAAGGTCTTCCTGAACGTCACGCAGGTGATGCAGGATATGCTGGATGACTGGCGGGAAAACCGGTCGCAGCGGGCGATGGTGCCCACAGTGCGGCTGCGCGAAGAGGATATCGACCGATGAGCGGCAGCGACGATTTCCGCAAGGCCCTCGGCATCGGGCCGGAAAGCACCCCGGGCTTTCGCGACCGTGTCGCCGGTGACAACCGGCCGGAGCCGGCGAAGGCCATGCAGTTCGCCGGAACGGAGGGCTACCGGCCTTTCGGCTACATGCCGCAGGGCACCGATACCTGCGAGCTGATCTGGTATGACACCATGCGCCAGGAAGCCCGTGAGGGCACCTTCTGGCACTACAAGACGCTGATGCGGGTCGGCTATTCGGAGACGGACCCCGCACGCGGCGGCATGGCGCTGGTGCTCTACCTCGCGGACGTGAACATCATGATAGAGGGCTATCACCTCTACCCGCTCATGGACCGGCTGCGCAGCTATGAATGCGGGCTTATCGAGCAGTACAGCCCGCACCGGCACGCCACCGTGTCGCCCGAACAGCTCATCGAAGACGGGGAAACGCTGGTCCGCTCCGTCACGGTCGATCAGGGCATGCTGTTCACATCGAAGGCGGTGAAGAACTAGCCTCAGTCGGAATGCGCTGAAGTAGCCGCGACAGGTGCAGGTCGAGAACCGGATCGTGTACCGCGCACTCATCGAGGCGTTTGCGTAGAAAAGACAATGTGACCCGGGCCGTTTCATCAGTGATCGGCTCGGGGCATTCCCGGTCGATGATGCGAAGCTCCGCGTCGATCATATTGACGATTTCGCTATGATCTTCGCCCGGTTTCAGCGCACGTGTTGTCTCGGCCAGCGTCGTAAGACTGCGGGTGAGGGCCTTTTCGGTTCGTGCATCTGCCATCTCAGCCGCCGCAGCTTTTCGCGCTGCTTCAGTTTCCTCGGCTTCACGTTGTCGCTCGGGATTGACGAACCTCTCCCGGTGAGCCTCAACACGCTTCAGGACTTCTCGTAAATGATTTTGTATTTTGTCGTTGAATATCTCGTGCGCAGCGAGGAATTTTAACTCTTCAAATAAATCATCGTCATTGTAATATTCAACAATTCTGACTTTTCTATGCTTGGCCGTAAGCCGCCAGTAGCGTTTATCTTCAGGATCGGTGGCCGCATCGAATTTCTTCTGAATGAATTCATCCGCATGCTTCTCGGCTTCTTTATCATTGGCTCGCTTAACGATGACAATCAGAAAAATGACAACGCCAATACCAAGCGCCCAGGACACCAGGGTTTCCATATCTACCAATCCAACAGATGCGGTTGCTGGCCGGGCTTGATTGCTGTCAGTGTATCGACTGCATGCTGTTGCACCTGCATCGCCGCCTGGTCCAGCTCTTCCAGCTCGTCTGACACTTCGCGCTGACGTTTACGTGCGTGCAGGCGGATCGTCTGCGTCACAGCAGGATTCAGGAGCGCATCAGATAGTTGTCTTTGCTCCTGTAACAGACCTTCCTGGTGAGCCTTGAGCATCGCCATCACCTCACGGAAGGTTTCCTGAATCACCTCTATTTTGATGCGGTGGATGCCATCAGCGACTTCGATCATACGGAGCAGGACCTCCTTCTGCCGCTCCCGATGCCGGTCTTGTAACGCCGCCTCGGTCCTGAAGCGCTCGCTTTCGGCCGCAACATGCAGGGCTTCGCGCCGAAGTCTTTCTCGCTCCAACGCAATTTCAGACTGCCTGCGCGTGTCCATCTGCCGCGAACGCGCCGCGGTCTGCATCGCGTTGACGGCTGCCATGAGTACCGGCAACGGTATCGCCATCATCATCCCTCCTTTTTCTTTGCTTCTTCCGACAGGCCGCGCAGGACCAGCTGATGCAGTTCCGGCGGCAGCCGGGCAGCCATTTCCGGGAATTCGGCATCGCTTTCGTCATGGATGGGGTTGCGCGGATACTCCACCAGCGGCACCGGCCGCAGCCGTTTGACGGCGCGGGTCTGCATCCACGGCGCATAGCGGGCCGTCCGCCTGTTCCGGGCATAGGCTTCGGCCGCGTAGCTGAGGGCGGTAATACCCACCACGACCAGGAACACGGCCGCCACGCCGCGCATGTCGAAGCCGGATGTTGCCAGGAAGGCGAAGAACCCAAGCGCGATGAGCGTGCGGGTCACGTTGCTGCCGAACAGGCGGGCCAGTATCCGGGGAATGAAGTCCAGCCCCCTACCCTCCCGCCTGGTCAAAGGAGAGGGTGATGTAGTTGCGGCCGCGATTACCCTCGAAACGGCGGCCGGACTGGTAGAGCAGCCCGTCCACCCGCAGCCCGTTCTGCGGGCCGCCGGAGCGGATCGTCCCGAATTCCGCCGGCTGGATGTCCAGCTCCATCTGCTCGGACACGGTCTGGTTCATCGAATAGCCGCTGGACCAGCTGATGCCCCGGTTGGTGCCGGCGGAACTTCCGGCATTGCTGCTCGTGCTGTAATGACCGCCGCTGCTGCTGATACTGGTGCCGGTGTTCCAGCCGGAGGATGTGCCTTCGCTGCCGCCCTGGCTGTCGCTCCAGCCGCGTGACTCGCTGCGACGCAGCTGCAGGTTCCGGCCGATCATCTCGGCCGCCATCTCGTTCGTGTTGCGGTCGGCATTGCGATGGAAGATCTGCGTCACGAAATTCGCAAGGAAGGCCATCGTCGCGTCGCGCGGGCTCGATCCGCCGATGGTCGCGAAATAGTTGGAAACCGTCTGGGTCAGATAGACGGTGCAGGCGCGTGCGCTGCGCGCGGTCGTCTGGAAATGGATGTCGTAGGGCGTGATGAAGAACTGCGCCTCGTCGGCCCAGCAGAAAACCGGGCGCGGCGATGTCCGGATGTCGCGGCGCTCCGTCGCGACCTGCCACTGATACTTGAAGATGTGCTGCGCCAGCAGGCCGGCTTCCTTGTGCACCTTCTCGGGGAAGTCGAGCACGATGATGGCCCCTTCATGGGTCAGCTCGGGCACCAGTGTCGTGCTGGTGCCGAACAGCTCGTGCATGCGTCCCTTGAGCAGCGGGGCCAGCTGGCTGGTCAGGGTCGTGACCAGGTTGGAGCGGGTCCGGTTGTCGAGGCGGGCCAGATTGTCCCGGAAGTAGTTCAGCACCACGCGCTGGTCATGCGCCGGCAACCGCCATGCCGGCGCACCGATCACCTGGCGCAGGGTCTTCAGACAGAAGCTGCTCTCGATTTTCGCGTCATCCAGAAAGTCCGCCGGGTCGGCCGGCGCGGTCAGGATGCATTCCATGATTTCCGAGAGGCGCAGCCGCCCCCAGGCGGACCAGACCGCGTCAATCGTGTGCGACAGCATCTCCCGCGGCGCACGCCGCCAGAAGGCCGGCTCGTTGCCGCCCTGCCCCTTCAGGGCATCGCTGCGCTCGGCGGCCTCGGCCGTCTGCATCAGCAGGTGTACGATGTTGCCGGTATCGAGCCGGCCCTGCGCATCGGAGGACACGGTCGCCTGATAGTCGAGAAAGTTGAACCGGTACGGGCCGTCCGGATGAAAGCGGATCAGCTGATGTTCACGGCCGGCACGCCGGGCATAGTCCCGCCAGAGTTCATATTCGCCGGGCTTGGCGCAGAGCACGATGCCGCCCATGCCCAGACGGAGATAGGTCAGGGCGAGTGCCCGGCCGCTGCCGCTGGTCTTGCCGGACCCGGTGCCGCCGAAAATGTGCACGCCCTCATAGGCATGACGCAGCAGCCACTCGTCCCTGCCCTGTTTGCCGTCGAGCATGAGCAGGGGAGCATCGTCTGAATCAATGAACGGCACCGCCTCCGGAATCCGCGCCGGAACGGGTAAGTTTGCCTGTTCCCTCCGGTGCAACATTGGAATTCCGGCTCTGTCCCTTCATGGTAATGGATAACAGGTGCAGATTACGGGGACTATACAGATGGCCCGAAATGACCGTGAAAACCCGGATGCCGGCCGCAAAATCGGGCCCTCGGCCGGAGATATCCTCCGCGATGCGGCCAACGATATCCGCCAGACCTGGGAAAAGGTCACCTTCGACCGTGAATTGCCGGGCACGCCACAGCAGGGTGAGCAGGCGGACCTGACCGGCCGCGGCTCCGACCTGTTCCGCGAGTTTTTCGGTGTCGGGCCGGAAGAGGACGACCGGACAGACAGCCGGGAACAGGATCGCGGGCAGGATATCGGGCGCTGAGCATGCGCGACCCGTTCGAGGACCAGCGCACCGACAAGCTGCATTCCGGAGCCGGCGATTACCTGAAGGCACTCGGCCGTGCCTGGAAGGAAGGCCGGCGACAGCGCCGGCAGGGACGGCCGCCACCGACCGAAGCCGATCTGAAACGCCTGGATGAGGAAGAGCGGTCCCGGGCACGCGGCGGGGCGGATTATGCGGTGCATGTCATTGCGGGACGGGTCGCGGAACACCGGTTGCGCGGCTTCGGACTGGTCACGGACAAAGGTGCCTGGTTCATCCGCGCGCACCGGAAAGAGCGGCCGCCGGTCGGTTTCGAGGGGTCGTTCGCCCTGACCGGGGGCAAGGCCATCTGGCTCGCGGGCTATCCTGACGATGAGGGCGAATGGCAGGCGGCGGAACGGACCTGGCGGCAGCTGCTGGGCCGGTCGGGATGGTTCGGCATTCCGGCACTCGGCCTGCTCTTCGTGGTGATGCTCGGCCTGACTGCCCCGACCGAAAGCGGATTGCCCTGGCATGCGGATGAGGAACGGCGCTTTTTTCTCGGCCTGTTCTCGGTCCCGCTGGTCATACTGCTCTGGTATTGGGCGCGCCGGGCCTGGCGCATCCGCCGGAATGAAAACGGGCTGCGCTATCAGCTGAGCCGGTTCTCAGAAAATCGCCGCGCCCAGTTCTGAAATCAGCCGGAAGGGTATCAGTGCGATATCCCGCACGGGCGCGTAAGCCTCAGCCAGCCGGGTATCGAAGAAAGCATCTGCTGCGAAGAGCAGCAGATGTCCGGGAACCGCCAGAAAGAAGGCGAGCCCGAAGAAGGAAATCAGTGCGTTGATAAGAGTACGCCGCCGGTGTCCGGGCGGCGGAGGGATTCGTTCATGCACGGTTTCGTATTCGTAAATCGGCATCGGACCCGTCTTTGAACAGTTGACGCGGGCTTAGTTTATCCCGACCTGCGGTCTGTTCAAAGACGGACAGGGACCGGACCCGGTGTAAAGAGCCCGCAGCGATGCTGCGGGCCCTGAGCGGTAACACTGTCTCTTTCAGTGTAACCGGTTGAGGACATTGGTGCAATTTTATTGCGCAGGGCCCGGTGTTGTTCCCTTTCCTTCCGGAGCCGCCTTCGCCTGAGACCGGTAAGGCAGGCCGGCGGGTTCACGGCAAGGGCGCGTAGCGGGAGCGGAGCCACGCGCAGCCGTCTGCGGCGAGCATGGCGAGCACCCACCCCTTGCCGGGGTTCCGTCGGTCGGCCAGGTCTCTTCACAGGCGAAGAGCGGCGGGAAGGAGTGAGGGAACGGCTCCCCTTTCCTTCTGGTGAGCCTGAGCGAACCTTCCGTGAGCAGGCGCGGATGCGCCTGCGAGAGGGCCCGGGAATCCGCCGTGAGGCGGATGCAATTTTTGGCCGCGCTTCGCGCGGCCGGACTTCAGGATGAAGTTATCCACAGCCAGAGAGTGTTAAACTGGTGTTATATATAGGGTTAAGCGAAAAAATAGGGGTGTAAGACATGGAAAACTAAGAAGGAATCCGGAAGGGGCGTGTGTAAAATCACGAAAGAGCGTGTGCAGAGTCACGAAGATGCGTGTGTAAAATCACGAAAGACAGCGGGGTGTGGGTGAAGTCACGAATCGGATTGACGGCGTGGGTGAAATCACGAAACTGGGGGCATGGTGGGTGAAATCACAAAAGACCGGTCGCCGCTGCTTCCTGACCGCCAGGAACAGGGGGATTTCTTTGTCTGCGACATCTTCGATGCCGCGCCCAAGGGTGACATGGCCTCGATGGCGCACCCTATCTTCTCGCTCTCGACCAAGCCGGACCACCGACGCCGGCGGTATGAGAGCGGCGCGAACTATCTGGAAGTGAAGCCGGCCTCGGAAGGGCTGGCGACGATTCATGACCGCGATGTGCTCATCTACTGCATCAGTCAGATTATGGCCGCGCTGAACGAAGGGCAGAAAGTGTCCCAGACGGTGCGGGTAAAGGCATATGACCTTCTGAAGGCAACGAACCGTGTGACGGACGGGCGGGGCTATGAGGGCATGCGTGCAGCCCTGGCACGTCTGCAGGGCACGCAGATTGAGACGAATATCGTCACCGGCGGGCAGGAGCAAATCGACATTTTCAGCATCATCGACCGCGCGCGCATCGTGCGCGAGACGCGCGACGGACGGATGCAGGAAGTGGAAATCAAGCTGTCTGACTGGGTGTTTAACGCCATCCGGCATCAGGAAGTGCTGACACTGCACCGCGACTATTTCCGCCTGCGCAAGCCGCTGGAACGACGCATCTATGAGCTGGCGCGCAAGCATTGCGGCCGGCAGCCGGAATGGAAAATCGCCCTGCATCTTCTGCAGGAGAAATGCGGCTCCAACTCGACCCTGCGCGAGTTCCGGCGGCTGGTGCGTGCGATTGCCGACCAGGACGAGGCGCACGGACACATGCCGGATTATGCGGTGCGCCTCGATGACGAAGACCGTGTCGTCTTCCGCAACCGTCAGAGCATGCCCCCTGCCCTTTCAGATGAGCTGCAGGACGACCTGCCCCCCCTTCCGGGCGATGTCTATGGCGAGGCGCGTGGCGAAGCGCCCGGCTGGGATGTCCATTATCTTGAACGGGAGTGGCGGCGCTGGTGCGCGAAAGAGGAAATTGCGCCCAAACGTCCGGACGCGCATTTCCTGAAATTCTGCCGGAGCTGGTACGAACGGCGCGGTGCGCCGGCCTAAAGGCCGTGCTTCCCGCGGTAGAGCTGCCAGGCTTCCTCTATCAGCACCCCCTGCGTCACACCGCGCCGTGTGGCTTCGGCCGCGATCTCTTCCGAATATTCCGGCAGCACCTTGGCATGCACCTGACCGGTGCGTGGACTGGCCGGCCGGCCCCGCTTCTTTTTCGGGGAGCGGTCCACAAAGCCATGTGCGTCCCCTGCCCTGTCGATTTTCTCCACGTCGCGGGCCGTGGCGGTTCCCTTGCTGCGGCTCTTCAGGCCGCCGACATTGACGCTGAATGCAGGCTTGTCACTCATGCCGCTTCCTCCGCGCTCAGGCGCGCGTAGACGGCCTGCGCGAATTCCGAGGCATTCTGCAGCGCGCCTTCCATGCGCCCCTGCGCAGGCATACCGCGCAGATCGCCTCCGAACTCGAACAGCGCCGAGAAAGCGGCGCGTTCCATGAGCGCCGGCTCGATAATATCGACACCCTGCTCCTTCAGGCTTTCCTCGATGCCGGTATGCTGTTTGGATCGTATGGCGCGCGTCATGGTGAAGACGACCGCGTGACGGATATCACGGCCGAGCGCTTCTTCCTCTTCGCCAATCAGCGACAGGGCGCGCACGCCGATAGTGGCGTCCAGTGTGGTCGCGCGCATTGGCGTGATGACCAAATCCGCCTGTGAAATGGCGCGCGAGACAAGCCGCGAGGCCACCCCTTCAAGGTCCACGATAACGACACTGCCGTCCGTGTCATGGGTGCGGATGGTTTTGATGATGCCGGCCTCGCCCACGTCCGACAGGACGCGGATGCGTGGCGGCAGCGGGGCGCGTTCGGACCACAGGGTCACAGACCCGTTGGGGTCGCAGTCGAGCATGGTGACATCCGCACCGGCATGGGCCAGCTCGGTGCCCAGCAGTACGGCTGTTGTGGATTTTCCCGCGCCTCCCTTGGGGGAGGCAATGACGATGACCGGCATGGCTGCTTCTCTGCTCGTTATGATTATCCGGTGTTTACTGTAACCGGGTTTATCTTAAAACCCAATAACTTTATTTACCGGATAATTTCACTTACCGGGTATTATCAAATACCCGGTAAGTTTGTCGTCAGACCATGATGCGGCCGGCGGCGGATGCCTCGCGGGCATAGGCCGACAGCGGCCTGTCCGCCCCGAACCACTGGTCACGCTCGACCGGCAGGCCAAGGGGACCGCGCACGGTCTCCAGCTCTGCCAGGGCAACGTATCCCAGCTCGGCGCAGCCTATGCCAAGGTCACAGAGACCGAAGAGCAGGCCGTCCTCCGGGTCCAGTTCGCTGAGCAGCCAGGTTGCCTGTGCGTCCGGCGTGAAGAGCTTCACGACCGGGGGATGATCGGCTTCGCCGTCGCGGTTGCTCCGGTAATTGGCAATGAGCCGTTCCCGGAGCGGGGCAGGGATCAGCGGGGCACTCATTGTGCCTCCTCCGCCATGAAGTCGCAGGCGTCGCCCGTATGGCCGCAGCTGCAGCAGCGGCAGGCGGATTCCGGCGTCCATTCGCTTTCGCCGCAGAGTTCTTCGCCGTGAGCAGTCAGCCTGGCGGGCACTTTGACGACGATCTCGACGGCGCTGTCCCGGCCGCATTGTGGACAGGACAGGCCATAGACTTCGCGCAGGCCGCTCATTGCGCCGGCTCCTGCCGTTCGCGCAGATACAGCGTGCCGTCCCAGGTGACGGGCACGGTATCGAGGCGGATGCGGATACCGTCATCGCCGGACCAGGCGGCTCCGATGGTGTGATAGGCATGGCGGGTATTGCCGTCTTCGCCCGTATAGCTGCGGGCCCTGAAAACGACGTTGTGAGTGGGTCGGGACATGGTGTCCTCCTTCCTTTTGGTGAGGACGGCGCGCCCTTCGCACCGTCTGCCTCCCGGAAAGCGCGGCGGAACCGGCGCTGTCGGCCGAAGGTCCGGCCTGCGCAGCAGAGTCCGCAGCCGTGTAAGGCTGGACAGCCCGAGCCGGGCCGGCGCGTAAGGCAGGCAGCTCCAACAGGTGCGAAAGGGCAGGGCGGTCTCAGACCGGAATCGCGGGGAAAGACCCGGCGCTCATCAACGGTGTATGCGGATTACATGAAATCTTGGAAAATGCCGTTATTCTGGCCTACTCGGTCTCCAGCCACCCTTTCGATTCACCGGTGAATACACCGTCTGCTCCGAACTGACCGGCAATGAAGTAGCTTTCGCCAGAGGAAACATGGGCGTCCTGCGCACACGATCCCGTCTCCGACATAACAACAAAGCGGTCTCCTGCGTGAACTCCCCGCCCTGCATCAACGACCTGTACCTCTGACACTCTCATTCTGTCATGTTCAGAAACTCTCGTTTCCTTAATCACTACTCTGGCTACCACCGGCTTTTCCGACAGATGTTGCGGAAGCTCATCGAAGAACGTCTGAACATGGAGGGGCGGCCCGAAACATGCAGAGGCCGATAATGAAAATGCATAGAAAATAAGTATAAGAATTGTAAATCGCATTCCCTAATTATAGGGAAAATATAATCATTTGCACTAAATTTTGTTAACAGATGGGACGGAAAATGTTATCCTTGCTTATTAATTAAATTGGTAAAAACATGGTATATTCGGAAACCTGTCGTTCAGACAGCAGACTAAACGGCTTTTCACTGGTCGAGCTGAGCATCGTGCTCGTGATCCTCGGCCTGCTGACCGGCGGTATCCTGACCGGGCAGAACCTGATCCGTGCAGCGGAGCTGAGGAAGCTGACCAGTCAAATCCCCACATACCAAACGGCAGTACGTACGTTCCAGGATAAATACTTCGGGCTTCCCGGAGATTTAGCCAACGCAACAAGGTTCTGGGAAACCATGTCGTCGGGAACGTGCCCGAATGCGACCGGCGGAAATGGGACAGAAACATGCAATGGTGATGGTAATGGCCAAATTAATAGCGCAGGAAGTGCCAGTCAGACCGTAGAACTATACCTGTTCTGGCAACATCTTACCAATGCGGGACTGATTGAAGGGCAGTATACGGGAATAGCCGGACCGGAAGATAATGATCACGCGGTTCCCGGAGAGAATGTTCCCATCACACTCAACAATGCAGGATTCTCTGTGGAGTTTATCGGACCAGTCACAGGGTCCGCAGGGTTTCCTGACGGCGATTACGGCAACATTCTGGAAGTGGGCCTTCCGGATGTCGGCTCCGGGACCGCAGACGGAACTGATGTTCCGTTTATTTCAGCACCGGAGCTTTGGAATATTGATAAGAAGCTTGATGACGGGAAGCCGCATTCGGGCTTTATTATGACTTATAAACACGCCATACGGTCAGCCTGCGTCTCTGCTTCTGCTCAATACAATACTGGATCAGAGATAAAAAATGCGTGCAACTTTTTTGTCAGAAAGATTTATTGATACAGACTTGATCTGACCGAATTCTTTCAAGACGTGGGTATCACGCCCGCCGCACGGTCTTGGTGCTGACCCTGAACAGGGCGGCGATGTCGGGCAGGGGTCGGTGCTCCACGTCGCGCATGCGGCGCACCTCGATTTTCTGATCTTCGGTGAGGGCAGGGGGCCTGCCACCAGTGCGGCCGCGCTTCTTCGCCGCTGCCAGCCCCTCGCGGGTGCGCTCTGAGATACGCTCACGCTCAAACTGGGCGATGGAGGCGAAGACGTGGAAGATGAGCCGGCCGGCGGGTGTCGTCGTGTCGATGTCCTCAGCCAGCGACCGGAAACCGGCCCCGCGTTCGCCAATGGCTTCCACGATTTCCAGCAGGTCGCGCAGCGACCGCGCCAGGCGGTCATATTTCGTCACCACGATGACGTCACCGGCGCGCAGCTGGTCGAGCAGGCGGTCCAGCTCGGGGCGGTTGCGGACAGACCCGCTGATACGCTCGGCGAAGATGCGCTCCGCGCCGGCCGCCGTCAGGGCGTCGGCCTGGGCGTCGAGCTTCTGGTCTTCAGTCGAGACACGGGCGTAACCTAAAATCATGCCCATAGCGTGACAAAAACCTCCCAAAACGGCAAAGCTTTTGTCCGGGGTTTTAGTCCCGCGCAAGTCATTGGTCCGCCGTGTGTGTCCCGGAAGGGACAGAAACGACCGTTTGTGTCCTGACAAGGACGCTTCTTCTAACACAAAACGGGCTTAACGATTTCTTAACGTGCCTTGCGGTAACATTATTTCGTGCAGGGAGATTTTATGACGAAAGGCTTTTCCGTATTTGTCGGGTCGAAACAGTCGCAGGCAGGATTCTCACTGGTCGAGCTTAGTATCGTGCTCGTCATCCTCGGCCTGCTGACCGGTGGAATTCTGACCGGACAGAACCTTATCCGTGCGGCAGAGATGCGCAGTGTCATCACGCAGATACAACAATATACGACAGCGGCCATGACGTTCCGCGATAAATACTTTGCCAATGCCGGGGATATGCCTAATGCGACGGATTTCTGGGGCGTTAAAGGCGGTACGGGCGATGATGATGCATGTTATTCGGTCGTTGCAACCGGAACAGAGACCTGTAACGGAAATGGTGGCGGCTGGCCGGCAGGTGTTGGCGGGGCCGTAGCAACAGCTCAGGCTGAGCGTTTTCTCTTCTGGCAGCATTTGGCGAATGCCGGCATGATTGAAGGCAGCTATACCGGCGTGACTGATAGCAGCAGTGATGCCTATGTTACGACTGCAGGCGTAAACAGTCCGCAGGGAAAAATAGGCAGTAGTTATTTCGGCATCAATGGAGGAAACTCTTTTGGAGGAGGTACTGACAGTTTTATCGCACCCGGCGGTTTGTTATTTACACTGCGCCAGAATCAGGGCGCGAATAATTCCCGTTCGCCTCTTTATGCGGAAGAAGTCTGGAATATAGACAAGAAACTGGATGACGGCAGGCCGGGAACCGGTCGTGTGATGACCCATAAAAACGGGTCACCGGAGGCACCGGGCTGTGCAACCACCGATGACGAAAGTACCGCGGAATATGCCGTTTCCTACACGGCAAACACTTGTCACCTGCGCATTATCCAATAATAGCTTTCACTAATCACTTCCGGGCCGGCTTCCATGAAAGCGAAGCTCCCCGCATTTATGAGCTTTTCCGCGGATTACTGTTCTGCCATTTGCGTAGCCGTCTTGACGTTTTTCTAACAGGGCGCTGAAAAACTCCGGCCTCGACTGGCGAGGTGCATAGTTACCCCACTCTGGCGCGATCTCGTGGAGCTGATCGTTTTCGCCCGAGCCCAGGCACGATCAGCTCGGCGAAGTCTGGCGTTCGATGACGTTTATCAGCAGCCTGCTAATACCAGGCGGGTACCCTGAACAGGGCGCCGATATCGGGTAAGGGCGCTGCCCCGGAGAGGCCGCGCTATAGTCAGTTTATCAGGCTCCCGATCACGCCGGTTTGTCTGAGAAAAATAACCAAGGCATGAATGGCCTCCCTCTGGCTGATGCTAACGTCTATTACATACAGGGCGCAGCCGCCGGAGGACTCCGCTTTGACAGAGACGACAACCCGCAAGAGCTTTTCCTGCACTTCAGACGGTGAGGCCCTGCTCGCCTGGCTGAGGGAAGTCTGCGACCTGCAGTCCGATGCGGATGTCCTGCGCCATGCGTTCTCAACGCTGGCCGACCTGGTGGCGGCAACCGGAAACGGGGACGAGGTGATTATCCGGTCGGCGGACGGGCACGAACGGGTCTACAGCCCTGTCTGCAGCGGCGGCGATGTCACCCCGGAGGAACTGCGCAGGATGCTGCATTCCGTCCGGGGATGACCGGCAGCTAGGCTGCCGGCTCCGCCTCCCAGCTGTCCGTGCCGGTGTTTCTCACCCGGGCAATATCAGGCCCGTCGCGATAGACCTGCTCCTGTGCCAGGGCGATAGCTTCGTCCGCATGCGCGGCCTCGACATGCAGCTCACAGACCGCCCAGTCATGGAATGTCACGCGGTATCGGTTTTTCATGGTTCTGTCCTTTCGTTCCGGCCGGTTCA
>NZ_JAHXRQ010000003.1 GCF_019392335.1 Mameliella sp. CS4 | reverse complement strand
CCGATAGCGCGCCATCGAAAACGGAAACGAGCGACAGAAAATCCGCCGCTCGTGTCCTACAACTCGGAATGGCGCCGCCGGTTCGGCGGGGCCTTTTCTTGTTTCGGGACGGGCGGATCAGCCGCCCAACGACCACCAACCGCGCCGCTTGGGCTTGTCTTCGGTCTCGTCGCGTTCCGTCACGGGTTCGGGCGCCTCTTCAGCCACAGGTTCGGCTTCGACCTCAGCAGCCTCCGGCTGCGCCTCTTCCGTGGCGACTTCGGCTGTTTCCTCGGGTGCCGGCGCCGGTTCGACGGCGGTTTCCGCAACCGGGGCGCCAACCACGGCGGCAATCACGTCAGAGGCCTTGCGGCGCGTACGCGCGCGCTTGGGCTTGTCCTCGGTCGTTTCCGCCTCAGCCTCCACCGGCGCCTCCTGAGCTTCTGCCACCGGGGCTTCCGGGACCTCCGCTGCGGGCGCGGCTTCGGCAACCGGTTCCGCCGCTTCGGCGGCGGGCGCCTCGGCAACTTCCGGTGTCGGCTCGGGCGTGGCTTCGGGCTTTGCCTCTGCGGTCTCGGTCACTGCCGACTCACCCTGATCCGTCTCTGTCTGCGTCTCGCCGGACTTGCTGCGCGAGCGGCGCGACCGGGTGCGGGTCCGCTTGGGCTTGGCCGTTTCCTCGCCTTCGTCGGCCTTGGGCGCATCCGACTCCGCGGCCTCGGAGGTCTTGGCCTCGTCCGCAGCGTCTGCTGCCTCGGCCGGTTTCTCGGCCTCCTTCGGCGCGTCGTCCTTGTCCGAGCTGCCATCGGCGCCGGAATCGGACCCCTCGCCATTGTCCTTGGACTTCGACTTGCGGCGGCGACGGCGACGGCGCTTCTTGGGCTTGCCCTCATCGCCATTGTCGTCAGGGGTGGTTTCCGGCTTCTCGGCCTGGGGCGCCTCCTCGACCACTTCTTCGACTTCGGCCTCTGCCTCGGCCTCGGTGTCCTCGTCCACCTGGTCCATCAGCGAGGTATCGACGGAAACCACCGGCGCGGTGGCCTCGGGCACGACCCGTGTCGCGGTCTTGAACTTCTCCATAGAGAAGTCGGGCGCCACCAGATGCGGGTCCCCCTCGATGCGCACGGACATGCCGTAGCGCGCCTCGATCATGGCGACGTGTTCGCGTTTCTGGTTCATCAGGTAGTTGGCGATGCCGATCGGGCATTTCACCAGCACCTCGCGCGAGCGGCGACGCACGCCTTCTTCCTCGATCTGGCGCAGGATCTGCAGCGCCATGTTGTCGTCCGAACGGATCAGCCCGGTGCCGTGGCAGGCCGCGCAGGGCTGCGTCGTCGCCTCGATCATGCCGGGGCGCAGGCGCTGACGCGACATCTCCAGCAGGCCAAAGCCCGAGATGCGGCCCACCTGGATGCGGGCGCGGTCGGTCTTGAGCTTGTCTTTCAGCTTTTTCTCGACGGCGGCGTTGTTCTTGCGCTCGTCCATGTCGATGAAATCGATGACGATCAGACCGGCAAGGTCACGCAGGCGCAGCTGTCGCGCCACCTCCTCGGCGGCCTCCAGGTTGGTCTTGGTGGCGGTCTCCTCGATTGAGCCTTCCTTGGTGGCGCGGCCAGAGTTCACGTCGATGGCGACCAGCGCCTCGGTCACGCCGATCACGATGTAGCCGCCGGATTTCAGCTGCACGGTGGGATTGAACATCCCGCCCAGGTAGCTTTCCACCTGGAAGCGCGCGAAGAGCGGCATCGTCTCGGTGTAGTGTTTCACGTTCTTGGCGTGGGACGGCATGATCATCTTCATGAAGTCCTTCGCGACCCGGTATCCCCGTTCGCCTTCCACCAGGACTTCGTCGATCTCACGGCTGTAGAGGTCGCGGATCGAGCGTTTGATCAGGTCGCCTTCCTCATAGATCTTGGCGGGTGCGATGCTTTTCAGCGTCAGCTCGCGGATCTGTTCCCAGAGGCGCTGCAGGTATTCGTAGTCGCGCTTGATCTCGGTCTTGGTGCGCTTGGCGCCCGCCGTCCGGATGATCAGGCCCGCGCCCTTGGGCACGTCGATGCTTGTGGCGATTTCCTTGAGCTTGGAGCGGTCGGCGGCATTGGTGATCTTGCGGCTGATGCCACCGCCACGCGCAGTGTTGGGCATGAGCACGCAATAGCGACCGGCCAGCGACAGGTAAGTGGTCAGCGCAGCGCCCTTATTGCCACGCTCTTCCTTGACGACCTGCACCAGCATGATCTGGCGGACCTTGATGACCTCCTGGATCTTGTAGCGGCGCGGGCGCGGCTTGCGGACCGGGCGGATGTCTTCGTGGGTGTCGTCGTCGGCAACGGATTCGATCGAGGCGTCGCGCGCCGCGGCATCGTCCTTGTCGTCTTCATCGTCGTCGTCGTCGGAATCGTCGGCGGCCTCGGGGGCGCTGTCGTCCTCGGTCTTTTCGACCTTGGGCGTTTCGGGGGCGGCTTCGGCCACTTCGGCAACCGGCTCTGCGGCCTCGGGTTTCGCGTCTGCGTCTACGGAGGCGGGGGCCGCAGCCTCGGCTGTTTCCTCAGCCTCGACAGGGCGTTTCGCCTGCTCCAGAGCCTGTTCATCGGCCTCGGGCTCTTGCGAGACGACGGCGGCCTCGTCCTTGGTCCCTTCGGCAATGGGGCGCGGCGGCGTTTCGCTGTCCTCGTCGCTCTTTTCTTCCGGAGCCTCCTCAGCCTCGGCCACGTCAGCGGGCGCATCCTGGGCCTCGGCGGCGGGCATGGGCGACAGATCACTGTCCGCGCTGGCTTCGGGCGCGACCTCGGCCTTGGGGGCCTCTGTCACAGCAACTTCCGGAGCCTCGGCCGGGGCAGGCTCTGCGGCTGGCGCGTCCTTTGCTTCGGCTGCGGTTTCAGTGACAGGCGCCACTTCGGCAACAGGCGCAGTCTTTTCCGCAGGTGCAGGGGCCGCCTCGGGTTCCGGCGCGGCCGCCACAGTGTCCTGGGGCTCTTCAACCGGGGTCTCGTGCACGGTTTCCATCGGCGACAGGCCTTCACCCGGCGCGCCGGTCTCCAGATCGTCGTCCAGGTCGATGGTTTCCATGCCGCTGGGCTCGCGCGGCTTGGTCTCTTTGGCGGTCTCGGGCTTGTCGGACCTGTCCGCTTTTTCAGTCTTGTCGGACGGTTTCGTCGACCGCTTGCGCGACCGCGAGCGGGACTTCTTGGGCTTGTCCTCTTCCTCGGCAGCGGCGCGCGCGGCCTCTTCCTCTTCTTCCATCAGCGCCTGACGGTCGGCGATGGGGATCTGGTAATAGTCGGGATGGATTTCCGAGAAGGCCAGGAACCCGTGGCGGTTGCCGCCGTAATCGACAAAAGCCGCCTGCAGCGAGGGTTCGACCCGCGTGACCTTGGCTAGGTAGATGTTGCCGGCGAGCTGCCGCTTGTTCTCGGATTCGAAGTCGAATTCCTCGACCTTGTTTCCGTCCACCACCACGACGCGGGTCTCTTCCGCGTGGGTGGCGTCGATGAGCATTTTCTTTGCCATGTTATCCGTTTGCACACCCAACGCACCGCCGGCCCCTGGGGGCGTGCGGCGGTTGAAGCGTGTCTTGTCTGGGCGAGATGGTGCGCGATGGCATGGCGGGAAACCAATGTCCCTGCCTCATGCCTCATGTCAGTCGCGCGCTTCATCGCGGTTCTTCTCCGACGCGCGTCTGCGGCATTGGGCCGGGACGGCGCCCATTCATTGCGCCCGTCGCTTGTGGCGGTCCGGGCAGGGACTGTGGCCTTTCGGCCCGATCGGTCTGGCCGGGTCCGGTTTGTCATCGTCCACGGTCAGCGAAATCTTCGGCGCGGCACGATCTGCACGCGACCTGACCGCTAACATAAGGCCAGCGGGATGGGAATGACAATAGCGATTGCGACAACCGGACACCCCGCCCGCCGCGCATGGCCCATGACCCCCCCGGACCGCCCCGAAACGACCATTGGATAGCGGCACATCGTCGGCGTGATGGCGACGAGCTTTCATACGGACGTTTCGGCTTTCCCCTTGTCTGTGATGGAATGCGCGGCGCGGGATCGCCTGTCGTCTCAATGCGGACGGCCACCGGACAACACGCGGAAACCGGCAACCCGTTCAACGGGAAGGGCTGGGAGGAATGGGAGCTCGATGACACGATGAAAGTCACCTCTGCCACAGGCTGGTTCGACGGCGAGACATACGACCGCCAAGTCGCGGGATGACCGCCGGTCCGTTCTCCGGATCACGCAGAGGCGCTGGTCGCGCGTTTTGATTTGACCGTCAAATTCCCTGCTTCGGACGTGACCTCGGCATCGGTGCAGAAGCCGATCCCAAGCCCCAGCCCGACGGCGGCGATACCGCCGGGCTTTGCGCGCTGGACCGGCTGGGGCCCGTCGCCTACCGGCATCATTGAGGGCCCGCCTGGCCGCGCCGGACAAGCGGTTTCGAAACCGCTTGGCAATGCCTTTCGAAAGGCATTGGCGCCGACGTGACGGTCAGTCGAAGCTGCGCAGCCGCTTGATCAACGAGGAGGTGTCCCAGCGCCCGCCGCCCATCTTCTGCACGTCCTTGTAGAACTGGTCGACCAGCGCCGTGACGGGCAGAGAGGCGCCGTTCTCGTTCGCGGTGCGCAGGCAGATGTCGAGGTCCTTGCGCATCCAGTCGACGGCGAATCCGTGTTCGAATTCATCCGCGATCATGGTCTGGTAGCGGTTGACCATCTGCCAGGACCCGGCCGCGCCGCCGCCGATCACGTCGACCACCGCCGCACCGTCCAGCCCCGCCTTCTCGGCGAAATGCAGCCCCTCGGACAGGCCCTGAACCAGGCCTGCGATGCAGATCTGGTTGACCATCTTGCACAGCTGACCCGCACCGCTCTCGCCCAGGCGTTTGCACAGCTTGGCGTAGGATTGCATGATCGGCTCCGCCGTGTCGTATTTCGCCTTATCGCCGCCGCACATGATGACAAGCTGGCCGTTTTCGGCCCCAGCCTGCCCGCCAGAGACCGGCGCATCGACGAATCCCAACCCGCGTTCCGCAGCCTGTTCGGCCAGTTCCAGCGTCACCTGCTGGGACACGGTTGTGTGATCGACGAACGTCGCGCCCGAGGACATGCCGGCAAAGGCGCCGTCCTCGCCGGTGCAGATCCCGCGCAGGTCGTCGTCATTGCCGACACAGGCCATGACGAAATCCGCGCCCTGCGCCGCCTCACGCGGGGTTGCTGCCGCCGCGCCGCCGTATTCGGACACCCATTTCTCGGCCTTGGCGGCGGTCCGGTTGTAAACCGTGACCTCGTGCCCGGCCCTGGCCATGTGGCCCGCCATCGGATAGCCCATCACCCCAAGGCCCAGAAACGCCGTTTTCGCCATATCGTTCTCCCCTCGTCACGTCAGCCTGCCTGCCCTTGGCAAGCCCGGGCTGGCAAGTTAATCCCGGTGCGATCTGACCTAGCCCATATGGACGGAGAACGAAATGGCGGTTGTGTTCCGATGGCTGTTGCGGCTGGCCAGCCTGGCCGTCGCCCTGATCGTCATCGGCGTGGCGCTTGCCTATTACCTCGGCTCCCGGTCCTTGCCCGATTACGACAAGGAGCTGCCCGTCGCGGGGATCACCGCCGATATCGAGATCGTGCGCGACAATTCCGCGGTGCCGCATATCATGGCCCTGTCGGACCGCGACGCGTTTTTCGGGCTGGGCTACGTCCACGCGCAGGACCGGCTATGGCAACTGATGATGATGCGCCGCACCGCGCAGGGCCGCCTGTCGGAACTCTTTGGCCGCCGCACCCTGCGCACCGACACTCTGCTGCGCCGCCTGGACATCTACACGGCGGCCAAGGCCTCTGTCGAACATCAGGACGCGCGCACGCTGGACGCGCTCGAAGCCTATTCCGCGGGCATCAACGCGCGCATCGCCGAGATCAACGCCAATAGCCTGGGACGCGGCGCGCCCGAATTCTTTCTCTTCGAGGCGGAAATCGCGCCCTGGCAACCGGCGGATTCGCTGGCGGTGATCAAGCTGATGGCGCTGCAACTGTCGGGCCAGATCGGGGACGAGGTGCTGCGCGCGCGGACCTCGCTGCTTCTGGGGGACGAAAAGCGCCTGTCCGACATCCTGCCCGACATGCCCGGCAATGGCGTCGCCGCCCTGCCCCGCATCGCGCAACTGCCCGAAGGCAGCGGCACGCGCCATGCGAGCGCCGCGCCACAGGGGGGTGACTTTCTCTGGCCGGTGCCACGGCGCGGATTGGCGGGCGCCTCCAACGTCTGGGCCGCCGCGCCGGAACGCTCGGCCTCGGGTGGGACGCTCTTGGCCAATGACCCGCATCTTGGCTTTACCGCACCGACCTTCTGGTACCTGGCCCGGTTGCAGCTGAAATCCGGCGGTGTGATCGGCGCGACGATCCCCGGCATCCCGGCGCTGATGGTGGGCCGGTCGGAACAGCTGGCCTGGGGTATCACCTCGTCCTATCTCGATGATCAGGACCTGTATTTCGAGGAACTGAACCCCGACGCCCAGGGCGAGTACCGCACGCCGGACGGATTCAAACCCTTCGAAAGCCGCCAGTCGATCATCCGTATCAAGGGCGAGGCGCCGGTCACGCTCAACCTGCTGTGGACGGACAACGGCCCGATCCTGCCCGCCTCGCAGTTCAACCTCGACAAGATCACGCCACCGGGGCACCTGGTCTCGCTGGCCTGGACCGCGCTCAGCCACGAGGACACATCGGCCTCGGCCGCCATCGGGTTGATGATGTCGCAATCGGTCGAAGAGGCGATCGAGGTTTCGCGCCTCTACGTCGCGCCCTCGCAGAACCTGACGTTGATCGACGAAGACACCGTGGCGATGAAACTGGTCGGCGCCATGCCACGCCGCGACCCGGCGCATGAAAGTCTGGGCCGCCTGCCCTCGCGCGGGTGGATCGAGACCAACCGCTGGCAGGGGTTCTTTCCCTTTTCCGCCAACCCCGAGTTCCTCGCCCCCGAGGGCGGCATCGTCGGCAACACCAACAACAAGCTGGTCGACCGCCCCTTCCCCGAGCATGTCAGTTTCGATTGGGGCGACAGCCAGCGCGTGCAGCGCTGGCAGACCATGATGCAGGGCCGAAAGGTCCACACCCGCGACAGTTTCGTCGAGGCGCAACTGGATACGGTTTCGCCCGCCGCACGCACCCTGTTGCCGCTGATCGGGCGGGACCTGTGGTTCACCTCAGAGGCCGCGGCCGAAGGGACGCCGGAACGCCGCCGCCAGCGCGCGCTGGACCTGCTGGCCAACTGGAACGGCGAGATGAACGAGCACATGCCGGAACCGCTGATCTATTCCGCCTGGCTGCGCGCCCTGCAGGTCCGCCTGATCCGCGATGACCTGGGCCCGCTGGCCGAGGAGTTCGACCATGTCGAACCGCTGTTCATCGAGCGTGTCTTTCGCGACGTGGACGGGGCCAGCGCCTGGTGTGACGTGATCCGCTCGGCGGCGGTGGAAAGCTGCACCGACATCGCAAGGCTGGCGCTGGACGACGCGCTGATCTGGATCGAGGAACATTCCGGCAAGGCGCTGGAATCCCTGCGCTGGGGGGACGAACACCTGGCCACGCATGAACATCCCGTCCTCGGTCAGGTGCCGATCCTGCGGTATTTCGTGAACATCCGCCAGACCACCTCGGGCGGCGATCATACGCTGCAACGGGGCGTGACCTCGGGGCATGATCCCGATCCCTTTGCCAATGTGCATGGTGCCGGGTATCGCGGGGTCTATGACTTCGCCGATCCGGACAGTTCGGTCTTTGTCTCGGCCACCGGCCAGTCGGGCCATCCGCTGTCGCGTCATTACGACGACCTCGGCCAGCTCTGGCGGCGTGGCGAGTATATTCCCATGTCTCTGGACGTGGGCCTGGCCCGCGCCGCCTCTGTCGGCATCACCCGGCTGGTCAAACCATGAGCGAGGACCGCGCGACCGAGGTGCTGAAAACGCTCTGGCCGGAATGGTCGGGTCGGATGGAAATCCTGTGCGACGGACCGGACACATGGGTCTATCGCCCGTCGCGGGGCCGTGTTCCGGCGGTGGTCAAGCTCTGGCCGCGCAAGTCCGAGGCCAAAGCCTCACGTCAGGCACTGCGGCAGGCGGAATTGGCGGCGGTGCTGTCACATGGCCCCTACCGCGTGCCGCGCGTTCTGTGGTTTGGCAAGGGCGCGCTGGTCATGCAGGACGCGGGCGGGCCGGATTTTCGCGACCGTCTGGAACGTGAGGCCGCGGGGCCATTGCTGCGCTCTGCCGGGGAATGGCTGGCCGCCTATCACGGGCTCAGCCTGCGCGAACGCAAATTCCTGCCCAAGGGACAAGTCAACTGGCTGACCCGACTGATCGAGGCGGTCGAGGCCGGTGAGCGCAAACCGATCGACGCCAAGGGACTGGTCTCTGCCGCGCGCGCGCTCAGGGAGACGCGCGGCACGGTGCGCGGCCTGCCCGCCACCCGGGCCATCACGCACCGCGACCTGACCCTGTCCAACCTCGTCAGCGGCCCCGATGACACGGTCTGGGGCATCGACTTCGAGAACGCGAAAGAGGACGAACCACTGCGCGACGTCTTTTCCCTGGCATTGGACGTGCTGTGCCTCACCGGGGACGAGGCGGCGCTGGCATCCCTGCGCGAGGGTTATGGCGATGACGTCACCGCGCCAGAGGTGCGGCTGTTCCTGCAGCGCTGCTTTGCGATCAGTGTCTGGGCCAATACGCCGCTGTCGCCTTCGAAACGGCAGCGCCAGCGCTGGGAGATTGCCCGCGATCTGCTGGAGCGTGACAGCGCCGTGATCTGACCCGGTCCCGGGCTGCCCCGGGACCTCCTCGCCGCTCATACCTGTGCATCGTGCGTCACCACGTTGAATCCCTCGTCCGGCCCCGGCGGCACGAAGTGGCGGGAGAACTGGTGAAACTGCTCATCCGTCACGACAAAGGGATGCGTGCCAGAGGCATTGCGCCTGCGCAGACGTTCCAGGCAGACCTCGTCCGGCGGTGCCAGCAGGTACAGCTGATGCGCGGCACCTGTCTCTTCCAGGATGCCCCGCACCCAGGCGCGTTGCTCCACGGTATTGGCCGCGAAATCCAGCACGACCGAAACCCCGGCCCGCAGCAGAGCCGCAACATGCGGCCCCATGACAGCCCGCAGTTTCCCCGTGCATCGCAAATAGTCGCGCGGGGTGGCCATCTGGTCGGCAAACAATGCGCCCAGCCAGGCGTCCTCGGTGATCAGGACAGCGCCCTTGGGACCGGCAAGCCGGTTGGCCAGGGTCGATTTCCCGGCGGCGATCTTCCCGCACATCACGTGCAGGGTTGGACATTCAGGAGACATGACAGTGATCCTTGTGCGGCGCATCCCGCGCCAGTGACATTCAGAACAAGACGCACCCGGCCCGGCGGTTCAGGCCGGGACCGTAATTCGGATGCGGCGCCAGGCGCCGGTTTTCTGAACATCGACTGTCATGCGCGCCGGATCGCATGAAATGGGGGGCCTGTCCACCCGCCATGAACGGGGCACGGGTTCAGTCCAGCGTCTGAAACCGCGCCTTGTCGCGTGCCGACCAGAGCACGCGCAGGTGAAAGCCGTCCTCTTCCTGGCGCTCGTCCTCGACCAGCCCCTTTTCAAAGAGCCAGGCCCGGCGCTTGCCTTCGGAGAAGCCCAGGACCAGGTCCTCCTCGACGCGTTCGGCGCCAAGCGCCTCTGTCACTGCCTCCAGGAAGCCATCCAGCCCCTCGCCCGTCAGGGCGGAAACGACAAAGACATCCGGGTTGCGCGCGGCACGGATGCGCACCGTTTCCAGCTCTTCCGGCCCCAGCTGGTCCAGCTTGTTCCACAGTTCGATCTGCGCGGTTTCCTCACCCACGCCCAGGCTGTCGAGAATGCCGCGCACGTCCTCGGCCTGCTCTTCCGTCTCGGGATGGGAAATGTCGCGCACGTGCACGACAACGTCCGCGGCCAGCACCTCTTCGAGTGTGGCGCGGAAGGCGGCGACCAGTTCGGTGGGCAGGTCACTGATGAAGCCCACCGTGTCCGAGAGGATAACGTCGGCCCCCGTCGGCAGGCGTACCGCGCGCATCGTCGGGTCCAGCGTGGCAAAGAGCATGTCCTTGGCCATGACGTCCGCCCCCGTCAGCCGGTTGAACAGCGTCGACTTGCCCGCGTTGGTGTAGCCCACCAGCGCAACAATCGGATAAGGCACCTTGGCCCGCGCCTTGCGGTGCAGCTCGCGCGTCTTGACGACCTTGTCCAGCTGCCGGCGCAGCCGCACCAGCTGTTCGTCGATGGCCCGGCGGTCGGCCTCGATCTGGGTCTCGCCGGGGCCGCCGACGAATCCCAGCCCGCCGCGCTGGCGTTCCAGGTGGGTCCAGGCCCGCACCAGCCGCGTGCGCTGATAACTGAGGTGCGCCATTTCCACCTGCAGAACACCTTCGCGGGTCGCCGCGCGATCCGAAAAGATCTCCAGGATCAGCCCGGTCCGGTCCAGCAGCTTGACCTTCCAGTCACGCTCAAGATTGCGTTGCTGTACCGGCGTCACCGGACCGTCGACCAGAACCAGGTCGATCTCCTCGGCCTCCAGCTTGGCGCGCAACTCTTCGATCTTGCCGGACCCGAACAGCGCGCCCGGGTGCGGGCGCGGCAGTGGCACGATCTGCGCGCCGACAACCTCCAGCCCCGGCAGCGCATGCGCCAGCGAAACGGCCTCTTCCAAGGCCATTTGCGCATCGCGGCGCTCCGGGTCGCTCTTGATGTCAGGATGTAGGACCCACGCCCGGGTCACAGGCGGCGCGTGTTCTCTCACGCGTCCCCTTCGCCGTCATACAGGTTGATCGGCTGGCTGGGCATGATGGTCGAGATTGCGTGTTTGTAGACAAGCTGCGACTGGCCGTCACGGCGCAGCAGGACGCAGAAATTGTCGAACCAGGTGATGACACCCTGCAACTTGACCCCGTTGATCAGGAAGACCGTCACCGGGACCTTTGTCTTGCGGACGTGATTGAGAAATGCGTCCTGCAGGTTCTGTCTATCAGAAGCCATTGAATTGCCTTTATTCTTGCCGTGCCCGCGCGCCGGGCTGCCCTCGTCTGGGTGAGTATGGTATGCTGTGGCGGGAGTTTCCAGCCGAAAATCCCCGAATTCGTGTGGCCGATCCCCGGGGGATGTCTCTAGGCAACTATTCGCGCCATATCTCGGGGCTTATCATCACGATGATTGCCAGCAGTTCAAGCCGTCCCAACACCATCGCCCCGCAAAGGATCAGCCGCGCGTCCCAGGGGATCGCCGACAGGTCGATCGCCGCGGCGGTGTCGATCAGCGGCCCGGTGTTCGACAGCGTGGCAATGGTCAGCACCGTCGCCCGTTCGAAATCCACCCCGTAGGCCCCAAGGATCAGTGTCATCGCCGCCAGCGTCAGCGCGAAGAACATGAAGAAAACCCAGGCGATAAAGGCCCCTTCGCGCCGGATGCGGCGCCCGAGCGGCCCCGCGCGCCCCACCGAATGCGGGTGCACCAGCCGCTCGATCTCGCGCTTGCCATTGAGATAGAGCGCGTAGACCCGCAGCAGCTTGACGCCCCCCGCGGTGGTCGCCACGCCGCCGCCCACCAGCGACAGCCCCATCAGGATGATTCCCGGCGTCGGCAGCCCCGACCAGCCCTGCGCCGTCGCCCAGTCGCCACTGACGAATCCCGTCGTGGTCAGGAAAGAGGCCGCGGTGAACAGCCCGCCCCAGAGCGCGCGCAGGCCCGCGATCCAGTTCTGTTCTTCGCCCACCTCAAAGGACGCCGCCCAGTGGCGCAGGAACATCGCCAGAGGCACCGCCACCACGATGATCATCCCCAGGCGGAACTCCGGATCGTAGAACAGGCCGCGTTCCTGCCGTGTATCGGCGGAGAAGGTCAGCCGCGACAGCGCGAAGAACAGAAAGCAGAAGAGAATCATCTCTCCGGCCATGCCGCTGGGCGCGGCCCCCAGTTCGGCCAGCGGCGTGATCCCCGAGGTCGCCATGACCGACATGGCATGGCTGACGGCCACCAGCGGCGGATCTCCCGCCACCAGCAACATCACCGTCAGCGCCAGCGTCAGCCCGGTATAGACCGGGAACAGGACATGCGCGCTGCGCATCAGCCGTTCCGCCGGGCTGGTCGGGCCGGTGTTCATCGCCCCTTGCGCGACGGACTGCCCGGGCTCACCGCTGGCCGTGACCTCGAATCCTCCCAGAGCCAGCGGCGCCAGGATCGCCGAGGCGGCGATCCACATCACCAACCCGCCCATCCAGCCGACCTGCGCCCGCCACAGATGTTCCGGCCCCGACAGGCGCGCCGCGTCGAACATCGTGGCGCCGGTTGTGGTAAAGCTCGACACCATCTCGAAATAGGCATTGCCGAACCCGGTGGTCCGCACCGCCTCGTGAAAGGGCACGGCAAAGATCAGCGGCAGAACGACAAAGCCCGCCGCCAGCGCCACCAGCTGGCGCAGGGCGCTCTGGTTGTGTTGCCTGTTGCCCATGGCCAGCGCCACGAGGGCAGTCATGATCAGCCCCAGCAGCGCCCCATAGAAAAAGGTCCGCGCGTCATGGTGCTCTTCGATGGCGTAGGCAAAGACCGCCGGCAGCAGCATCGAGAAAGAGCCAAGCCCGGTCAGAAGCAGGAACAGCGGCAGCCGCGCGATGGTCTTCATCCCGTGCTGCCCCGCCCCGGGCCGCGTCGCGCGGCAAAGGAACCCATGCGCCTCACCGCTCCGCGCCTAGAAAAAGTCGATCGAGACCTGAAGCAGGCGCTCGACCTCCGGCACATCGCCCGCCAGGGCAAAAATCACGATCTGGTCCCCTTCGTCGATCCGCAGCGAGCCGGTTGGTTTGACCACCTTCTCGCCCTTGCGCACCGCCCCCACCAGCACCCCCTCCGGAAAGTCGATCTCGCGGATCAGGCTGCCCGAGATCGGCGAGGTCGACAGGACCTCGGCCTCGATCACCTCCGCCTCGGCATCGCCGATGGAATAGACCTGGCTGACGCGGCCGTGCCGGATATGGCGCAGGATCGAGCTGACCGTGGTCGACCGCGGATTGATATAGGCGTCGATGCCCAGGGGTTCCATCAGCGGCACCAGCGTCGGATCGTTGATCAGGGCGATGACCATCGGACAGCCGGCGGCCTTGGCACGCACGGCGGCCAGCATGTTGACCTTGTCATCATCGGTCACGCAGAGCGCCGCATCCGCCCGCGCCACCCCGGCCTCGACCAGCAGCGCCGCGTCCAGCCCGTCGCCATGCAGGACGATGGTGCGCTCAAGTTCCTCGGCGGCCCGTTCGGCGTTCTTGCGGTTGTGCTCGATCATCTTGGCACGCACCCGGATCTTGCCCGTCTCCAGCCGCCGCGCCACGGACAGGCCGACATTGCCGCCGCCGATGATCACCACACGCTCCTGCTTGCGCAGCGATTTGCCAAAGATCTCCATCGTGCGCTGCACATCGTCGGCATGGACCATGACGTAACAGCTGTCGCCCTCGAACAGCTGGTCGCCCGATTCCGGCGCAAAGAGCACACCCTCGCGCCGCACCCCCACCACGACAGAGCGCAGGGTGGAAAACAGGTCGGTCAACTGCCGCAAAGGTGTGTTCACGATCGGACAGCCCGCGTCGATCGTCAGCCCCATCAGCTGGGTCCGCCCATCCAGAAAGCTCTCGGTATCGAAGGCGGCGGGCGCCGCCAGCCGCTGCAGGGCCGCGTCGGCCACTTCGCGCTCGGGCGAAATCACCACGTCGATGGGCATGTGATCGCGACGGTAAAGGTCGGAATAGATCGCCGTCAGGTAGCTTTCGGCCCGCAGCCGCGCGATCTTGCGCGGCACCGCAAAGACCGAATGCGCCACCTGGCAGGTGACCATGTTGACCTCGTCGGAATAAGTGGCCGCGATCACCATGTCGGCGTCACGGGCGCCCGCCTTGTCCAGCACATCCGGGTAAGAGGCAAAGCCCGCGATCCCCTGCACGTCCAGCGTGTCGGTGGCCCGGCGCACGAGATCGGGGTTGTTGTCCACCACCGTGACGTCGTTGCGCTCTCCGGCAAGATGGCGGGCGATCTGCCAGCCGACCTGGCCCGCCCCGCAAATGATGACCTTCATGCGCCCTGCGCCCCGATCTGCACCGCGTCCCGGCTCTGGCCTCATTGCCTCGCATGCGGGGGCAGCGCCGTCAATGGCCTGCAGTCCACGGCCCAAGCCGCTGTTCCACGGAGCCATCTCTCGCGTGATGCCGTTCCGGGCCGGACGGCGCCGGGGCGCAAGGGGGCGCAGCCCCGCCGACAGGCGGCTTGCCCTTGCGCCCCGGCGGCGACTGGCCCAGGCAGCAGGACAGCGAGAGATGGGTTCGGGGACCAGCGGCGCGCCTGTTCCCTGGTGAATCCTTGAGCAAAGGCGCGCGCCGCAAGGCGCGCAACAGGGTCGGCGGGCGGGCGTCTTTGCGGCGCAAGCCGCAAACAGTCCCGTCCAGACGACCACGCCCGAAGATCACGCCCGGCGCTACCGGCCCGCGCGGCGCGCCCTGCGGGCCCGTTTCATGGCAAAAACCTCGGCCCTTGGCACCCAGCGGTATTTCGGGTCGCTGGCAACCGGGCCGAACCACAACCGCCCCTGCCCCAGCCGCCACGGGTCCAGAACCAGCCCCCGCTGCATCGGCGCGCCACGGGTCGAGACGATCACCGTCGAATGTTCGATCCGCAGGTTGTCCGCATTGGCAATGGCACGGTGCAGCGACAGGCTTTCCAGCCCCTCACGTTTCAGCCGCGCTTCGAGGTCATCCGCCCAGTCCTTGCACAGTCCCCGCGGCTTTCGCCCGGTGTTCACCTGGATGTTGTGGATCAGCGGCGGGTCCACCGCGTCCCAGCGCTCTGCCCAGACCAGGGGCTCGCGCACGGAGATCCGTGCAACCGCCGCCGCCTCTGCCGGCGCCACACCCGGCCCCAGCGCCAACAGCGCCCGTTCCAGCACCCTGATCTTCGCCGCAGGGGCGTCCGGAACCTCGGCAAACGCCGGTCCCGACACCCGCTCAACAGGCGCCCTTGCGCCCGGGGGCGCCGCGCAGCCTGCCAGCGCCAGGGCGCTCATCCCCAGGGCCGCCCGCCGTGTCAGTTCCATCCCGGCCACGCCGTTCAGGAGACTTCCGAGATCGGCGCATCCACCCGCGCCACACGCGCGCCCGACTTCGCAGAGGTGACGACACCCAGCGACTTCAGCTTGCGGTGCAGGGCCGAGCGTTCCATGCCCACGAATGACGCCGTGCGAGAGATATTGCCGCCGAACCGGTTGATCTGGGTCAGCAGGTATTCCCGTTCAAAGGCCTCGCGCGCCTCGCGCAGCGGCAGGGTCGCCAGCGTGCCCGATAGGACAACGCGGCCCTCGGCATCCTCGCCCGGGGCGGTTTCCTGCGGCAGTTCGCGGGCCTCGATCGGACCGGTGCCATCGCCCAGGATCAGCACCCGCTCGACCAGGTTCTTGAGCTGCCGCACGTTGCCCGGCCAGGTCATGGTCTGCATCAGCGCGATGGCCTCCTCGGTCAGTTCCCGCATGGGCAGGCCCTGCGCCTGGTTGCACTGGTCGATGAAATGCCCCGCCAGTACCGGGATGTCCTCTCGCCGCTCGGCCAGCGAGGGCACGGCGATCGGCACCACGTTCAGCCGGTGGTACAGTTCCTCGCGAAAGCGGCCCTCGGCGATCTCGTCCTGCAGGTCGCGGTTGGTCGAGGAGATCACCCGCAGGTCGACACGCACCTTGTCGTTGCCGCCAACGCGCGTGAATTGCTGGTCCACCAGAACGCGCAGGATCTTGGACTGGGTGCCGTTGGGCATGTCCGCGACCTCATCGAAATAGACCACCCCGCCATGCGCCTGCTCCAGAAGGCCCGGCTCGATCCCGCGCTTGGCGGTTTCGCGGCCAAAGAGCATCGCCTCCATCATCTCGGGTTCCACGCCTGCGCAATTGACCGTGACGAAGGGCGCCTTGGCCCGGTTCGACTGGGCATGGATATAGCGCGCGGCCACTTCCTTGCCCGCCCCCGCCGGGCCGGTCAGCATCACCCGGCCGTTGGATTTCGTCACCTTCTCCAGCTGCCCCAGCAGCGCGCGGAAGGCGGCGCTTTCACCGATCATCTCGGCGGATTTCACCTCGCCGCGTTTCAGCTGCACGTTCTCGCGCCGCAGGATCGAGGTTTCCATCGCCCGCCGGATCACCACCAGCAACTGGTCGATGTTGAAGGGCTTTTCGATGAAATCGTAGGCGCCCTGCTTGATGGCGGCCACGGCGATCTCGATATTGCCGTGGCCGGAAATGATGACCACGGGAATGTCGGGGTTGTCACGTTTGACGGTCTTGAGAATGTCGATCCCGTCCATCTTGCTGTCCTTCAGCCAGATGTCGAGGATCAAGAGCGCCGGCGGCTCGGCGTTGATCTCGTTCATCGCCTCCTGGCTGTTGCCCGCAAGCCGGGTGGCAAAGCCCTCATCCTCGAGGATATCCCCGATCAATTCCCGGATATCGCGTTCGTCGTCGACGATCAGGATGTCGCTCATTGTCTTTGCCCTCTCATTTCTTCGTGCTCAAACATCTTCCAGCTCCGCCGCCCGCGGCAACTCGGCCGCACGGTTCAGCGGCAGCCGCACAACCGCCATCGCGCCCTGGTGCGCGCCCTCGGCGAAGGCGGGCGCATCTTCCAGCACCAGCGTTCCGCCATGTTCCTCGATGATCTTCTTGACGATCGGCAAGCCCAGACCGGTGCCCTTGTCGCGTGTCGTCACGTAAGGCTCGAACAGCCGCGCGCGGTCCTCGGGCAGACCGATGCCATTGTCCATGATGCGGATCTCGGCGCGGCCCTCCTGCGCCTCCGCCGTGACGCGGATCTCCGGTTGATAGTCTTCGGGCGCGCCCTTTTCCTGCAGGCTCTCGACCGCTTCACCCGCGTTCTTGATCAGGTTGGTCAGCGCCTGGCCGATCATGGTGGAATCCAGTTCCGCCGGCATCGGCTCTTCCGGCAGGTCGGTGACAAAGCGGACACCGGGCTGGCCGGTTTCCTGCATCAGGACCTCGCCGCGCAGGATCTCACACAGGTCCTCGGGGCGCCGTTCCGGTTCCGGCATCCGCGCAAACTTGCTGAATTCGTCCACGATGCGGCGCAGGTCGTCGGTGCGGCGCATGATCCGTTCCGTCAGGTCCGCGACCTTTTCCGCATCCGGTCCGTCCAGCCGCTTGGCAAAGCTGCGCTGGATGCGTTCCGCCGACAGCTTGATCGGCGTCAGCGGGTTCTTGATCTCATGCGCGATGCGCCGCGCCACGTCGCCCCAGGCGGCCATCCGCTGGGCGCTGACCAAGTTGGTGACATCGTCAAAGGCCACCACGTAGCCCTCCAGAGAGCGATCCTGCCGCCGCCGCGTGGACAGGCGCACCAGCAGGTGTTCAAGCCGCCCCTCGCGGCTGACCTTGACCTCTTCCTGCGCGGTTTCCACCGCCTCGGCCCGCAGCCGTGTGAAGAGCGCGCCGAACTCGGGCACCGCCACCCCCAACGGCACGGCCCGATGTGTCTCGTTCCAGCCCAGCAGCCGCTCGGCGGACCGGTTGACGAAAGTCACCTTGCCGTCGGCATCGAGGCCCACCACCCCGGAGGTGACAGAGGACAGGACGGAATCGAACAGCCGCTGACGGCGTTCGATCTGCCGGGTGTTTTCGAGCAGGGTCTCGCGCTGGCCCTTCAGCTGGTGGGTCATCTGGTTGAAATAGCGCCCCAGCATGGAAATCTCGTCGTCGCCCTCTTCCTCGGGGACCTGCACGTCAAGATCGCCGGACCCGACGCGCTGCGCCGCCCCGGTCAGGCGCCCCACCGGGCGGCTGAGGCGTTCGGCGAACCACAGGCCCGCCCAGGTCGCCGCCAGGATCAGAAGCAGGGCAAAGCCCAGATACAGCAGCGCGAAGTCGAACAGACGCCGTCCCCGCTCGCTTTCCTGCTGCTGGTAGAACCGCGCGGTTTCCTGGGTCTCGTCCAGCAGGTTGAGGATCTGCCCGTCCACCTCGCGGCTGACGTAAAGATACCGGTCGGCAAAGGCCTCCAGCGGCAGCAGGGCGCGGAACTCGTTGTTGTCCCAGTCCGGGATCACGGTCACGCCCTCGGCATCGGCGCGCAGGAAATCCGCCTCTGAGGGTTCCTCGAAATCGAACAGGTAAGAGCGTTCGCCCCGCGCCCGGATACTGCCCGCGCTGTCGATGACAAAAGCCTCGCGCAATCCGCGCTGAATCTGGGCCTGCCCCTGGCTGAGAACCTGGCGCAGCTCGCCGTCGTCCATGACAAAGTTGCGGCGGCGGTTGGCGTCAAGAAACGCACCAAGCGCGCGCGCGTCCTGGACCAGCCCGGCACGGCTTTCTTCCTCGTAGGCCTCGGCAGCCGAGAGTGAGGCGCCGACCACGTTCTGCACCCGGCTTGAGAACCAGGTTTCCAGGCCGATGTTGATGGTCAGCACCGCGAAGACGGCCACCGTGACCGTCGGCAAAAGTGCCATCAGCGCAAAGGCCGCGGTCAGTCTCAGGTGGAGGCGGGAACCCGCCGATTGCGCCCGGCGATCGGCCACCATGCGGGCCACGCGCGCCAGAAGCAGCGCCGCCAGCAGCAGGACATAGACAAGGTCCGCCAGCAGGACGAGTCGCAGCGACAGCGACCCGGCCCCCTGGTTCAGTGGCCCCAGAACCATGAAGGTCGCAAAGGACAGAACCGGCCCCAGCGCCACCAGGAAAAGCGCCACGATATTCTGGAAAAGCCTTGTCCGACGCAGGCGTGAGAATGACCCCCAGGTCGGAAATCGGTAAAATGAGCGTGCCCGCGTGGCCACAGCCTATCCTCGCCAATGTGCCGGCTCTGGATATCCAGAGGTCGACGACCGCCATATTTTGTGGCCTTCTCACCACGCCGAGGCGGCGGGGCCACACTTATGTGGCCCTTTTACATCAATTTCCGGCGGCGTGTCACGCGAATATCAAGGTCGGTGATCTTCTTGCGCAAAGTATTGCGATTGATGCCAAGCAGGTCGGCGCATTTGGCCTGGTTGCCACCCGTCGCCTCCAGCGCGATCTCGATCAGCGGCGCCTCGACCTCGCGGATGATCCTACCATATAGGCCCGGCGGCGGCAGCATCGCGCCATGCAGATCGAAGTAGCGCCGCAGGTGTCGGCCCACGCTTTCGCCCAGCTTGTCGCTGTCGCCGCCGCGCAGGACGGGGCCGGTTTCCGGCTGGTTGCCCAGCACCGCCTCGACCTCGGAGCGGGTGATTTCCTCGGCCCGGCTGGTCAGGCTCAGGCGGCGCACGGCGTTTTCCAGCTGGCGCACGTTGCCCGGCCAAGAATAGACGCGGAACAGGTCCGCCGCCCCTTCCGACAGCCAGCGTTTCGGCGCGCCCTCGCGCTCGGCCCGGTTGAGGAAGTGTTCCGCCAGAAGCGGGATATCCTCGACCCGTTCACGCAAGCTCGGCACGGCGATGGCCGCCCCGTCGAGGCGATAGAACAGGTCCTGGCGCACCTTGCCGTCCTCGATCAGCGACTGCGGATCATGCTGGGACGAGGCGAGGAAGCGCGGGACATGATCGCCCGGCACATCCATCATGCGCACGACGCGGGCCTGAATTTCGTCGCTGATGTCGGCGATCTCGTCGATCAGCAGCGTGCCGCCCTTGACCCGCGCCAACACCCGGGCCGGCCCATCCAGGTCCGACAGGTCAGATCCGGTGACGGTGATGAAGGGCAGCGTGCGCCGATCGCTGAAATCATGCAGCGCCCGGGCGATCAGGGACTTGCCCGTGCCGCTCTCGCCGGTGATCAGCACCGGCAGGTCCGTATTCATGACCCGCGCTACAAGCCGGTAGAGCCCCTGCATCGCCGGGGTCTTGCCCACGAGCGGCAGCTCGTCGGGTTCATCCGCGCCAACCACCGGTTCTTCCCGTTTGGGCGTGCGGTTGCGGTTTTCCAGCGCCCGCGCGGTGCGCTTCATCAGGTCCGGCAGGTCAAAGGGCTTGGGCAGGTAGTCATAGGCCTCGGCCTCGGCCGCCTGGATGGCGGTCATGATCGTGTTCTGCGCCGAGATCACGATCACCGGCAACCCGGGCCGGTCCTCGGAAATCTTGGGCAGCATCTCAAGGCCGTTGCCATCGGGCATGACGACGTCGGAGATCACCACATCGCCCTTGCCCTCGCTCACCCAGCGCATCAGCGTGGTCAGGCTGGACGTGGCGTGAACCTTGCAGCCCGCGCGCGTCAGCGCCTGCGTCAGAACCGTGCGGATTGTGCGGTCGTCATCGGCGACCAGAACTGTACCATCCATCTAGCTGCTCTCCTTTGGCGCCGCAGGTGCCCGCGGCAGCGAAATGCGAAAAACCGTCTTGCCCGGAACGCTGTCGACGGAAATCCAGCCGTCGTGATCCGAGATGATCTTGCTGACCAGCGCCAGGCCCAGGCCGGTGCCGTTCTCCTTGCCCGAAACGAAGGGGTCAAAGATGTCGCCCTTGATGTCCGGCGGCAGCCCCGGACCGTCGTCGATGATCTCGACCTGCAACGGCAGGGTCTGACCGGAGCCATCGGCCCGCCGCAACCTGAAACTGTGTTCGTAGAAGGTATGCAGCCGGATCGTCCCCCCCTCCTTTGGATCGGCCGCCTCCGAGGCGTTCTTGATCAGGTTCAGCACCACCTGCAGCAACTGGTCCGGGTCCCCCAGAGCCATCGGCAAGGACGGGTCGTAGTCCTCGATGATCTTCATATGCGCACCGAACCCCAGCAGCGACGAGCGCCGCGCCCGGTCCAGGACGTCGTGGATATTGACCTCGCGCAGCTCCGGAGCCGAGAGGTTTCCGAACTGCTCGACCTGCTCCAGAAGCTTCACGATGCGTCGGGTCTCGGCCACGATTAGATCCGTGAATTCAAGGTCATCCTGACCGATGCTCATGCTGAGGAGCTGTGCCGCGCCGGCGATTCCGGCCAGCGGGTTCTTGATCTCATGCGCCAGCATCTCGGCCATGCCGATGGCCGATTTGGCGGCGGATTTCACCGAATGGCTTTGCGTCATGCGCCCGGCCAGTTCCCGCGGCGAGATCAGCATGACCATCCAACCCGGCCGCCCCGACAGCGGCGCGATCTGCAGGTTGCAGACCAGCGGCGGGCGCGCCCCCGTCCCCACATCCACGTCGTTGACGAAGAGCGGCGTGCCCTGGCTGCGGGCGCGGACAAAGCTCTCTTCCAGCGGGGCATCCACCGCCAGTCGGTCCCAGATCGGCTGCCCGGTCAGCCACTTGGACGAGTTGTTCATGAAGCCTTCGGCGGCCGGGTTCAGATCGGCGATCCGATCATCCTCGTCGATCAGGATGGCCGGGACGGGCAGCGAGGACCAGATGTTGGGATCCGTTTCGGTCATCACGCGGCCTCCGCCTCGGCGCTCAGCGCCTCGGGCAGAAGGTCCAGCACCGCCTGCGTGTCCCTTTCGGTCAACAGGCGCTTGCGCAGGCCCGGCGGCGTGTTTGCCGCATCCATGTACCACCCCAAGTGCTTGCGCGCGACGCGGTTCCCCAGCGTCTTGCCGTAAAAACCCAGCAAGGCCTCGTAGTGCCCCGACACCATGTCGGTCAGGTCAGCCCCCCTGGGCACTTTCGGCGCCGGAGCGCCGTACAGCGCATGCGCCACCTCGGCCAGCCGCCAGGGCGCGCCCTGCGCCCCGCGCCCGATCATGACACCATCGGCGCCAGAGCGCCGCAGCGCCTCTTGCGCGCTTTTGGCGCCGATCACGTCTCCATTTGCGATTACAGGTACTTGCACCGCGTTCTTGACCTCCGAAATCGCGGCCCAATCGGCCTTGCCCTTGTAAAACTGACAGCGTGTGCGGCCATGAATGACGATCATCTTTACCCCTGCGGACTCGGCACTTCGGGCAATCTGCGGCGCGTTCAGGTGATCCGCGTCCCATCCCAGCCGGGTCTTCAGCGTCACCGGAAGGTCCACGGCCTCCACCACGGCTTCGACCAGGCGCAACGCATGGTCCGGCGCCCGCATCAAGGCCGATCCGGACCATCCGCCCGTCACCTTCTTGGCCGGGCAGCCCATGTTGATGTCGATCACCCGCGCGCCCATGTCGGCCACCATGCGCGCCGCCTCGGCCATCGGCCCCGGTTCGCGCCCGGCAATCTGCACGCTGGTGTTCTCGATCTGCGCGCCCAGTTCCGCTTTCTCGCGTGTTCCCGGACGTTCGGTCAGAAACTCGCCGCTGGCGATCATCTCGGACACGACAAGACCCGCGCCAAAGCGCGAGACGAGTGTGCGAAACGGCAGATCGGTGATTCCCGCAAGCGGTGCCAGCAAAACGGGTACGGTGATCCGCCGGTCTCCAAGATCAAAGCTCAATTGCCCAGTCCTTGTGCGATGGCGTGTGGGTATCCTCTGGGTTCAAGATCTATGGGAAAGCATTGTTTTCTTCAATCAATGCGGCTCAATTCGAGGGCGACCCAAAGGAGAACGCCCATTTTTTAATCAAATCTCTCGTCGGATTGCGCAACATGGTGCCTGCGCCTATGAGAGGACGGCGAAGATCGGACGGGCCATGCAGACAGGGATCATCATCGTTGCAGCCGGGCGCGGGATGCGGGCCGGTGGCGGGCTGGCGAAACAGTGGCGCCGCGTGGCGGGCAAACCGGTGGCGCGCTGGACGCTCGAGGCCTTTGCCGGGCGCGGACCTCTGGTCATGGTTGTGCATCCCGACGACATTTCACAGGCACAGAGCGTCGCGGCGGGGCTGGATCTGCGGATCGTGACCGGCGGTGCGGACCGTGCCGCCTCGGTCCGCGCAGGGCTCGACGCCCTGACGCAGGAGGTGCCCGATCGGGTGCTGATCCATGACGTCGCCCGCCCCTGCGTGTCGCAGCCGGTCATCGAGGCGGTGCTGGCAGCGCTGGACCAACATTCCGGCGCCGCACCGGCGCTGCCCGTCACCGATGCGCTATGGACGGGCGATGGCACCCGCGTGACCGGCACCCGTGACCGCGAGGGACTGTACCGCGCGCAGACGCCGCAGGGGTTCCGCTTTGCCGAGATCCTGGCCGCCCATCGCGCGAATCCGGGCGGGGCCGCAGACGATGTCGCCGTGGCCCGTGCCGCCGGGCTGGAGGTGGCCATCACACCGGGCGACGAAACCAACCTGAAGATCACCACGCCTGAGGATTTCTCTCGTGTGGACAGTTACTTGCGAGGAAATATGGACATTCGCCTGGGCAATGGCTTTGACGTTCACGCGTTCGAGGACGGGGATCATGTGATCCTCTGCGGCATCAGGATTCCGCACAGCCACAAGCTGAAAGGCCACTCAGACGCCGATGTAGGCATGCATGCCGTGACCGACGCCATCTACGGCGCGCTGGCCGAGGGCGACATCGGGCGGCACTTCCCCCCCTCGGACCCACAGTGGAAAGGCGCCGCCAGCGAGATATTCCTGCGCCATGCGGTTGAGCTGGCGCGGGAACGCGGCTTCGGGATCGGGAACATCGACCTGACGCTGATCTGCGAGCGCCCGAAGATCGGGCCACATGCCGATGAAATGACACAGAAAATGGCGGAAATCATGACACTGGACGCAGGACGGATCTCGATCAAGGCCACCACCTCGGAACGGCTGGGGTTCACCGGCCGCGAAGAAGGGATCGCGGCGCTGGCCACCGCGACTCTGGTGTCCGCATGAGGTGGCTGGCTTCGGTCGGTGGGGTCGGCTACCTGCGCCCCGCCTCGGGCACCTGGGGATCGCTGGCGGCGCTGCCTTTGGCCTATGGGATACACCTGCTGGGCGGGTTCTGGCTCTTGCTGGTGCTGACGCTTCTGGCCTTTGGCCTGGGCTGGTGGGCGGTGCAAACCCTGACCGCACAGGGCCACGGCGAAGATCCTTCATGGGTCGTGATCGACGAACTGGCGGGACAGTGGATTGCAATCTTTCCAGTAAGTTACGGCGCAATATTCATGAGCGTGGATGTCTGGCGGCTTTGGCCCGGCTGGGTCGCTGGGTTTGTCCTGTTCCGCCTGTTCGACATCTGGAAACCCTGGATCATCGGGCGCATCGACCGCATGGGCACGCCGCTGGCTGTGATGCTGGACGACGTGCTGGCGGGCCTGTTCGCCGCAGTCGTGTCGATTGCCCTGGCCGGCCTGTCACATGGAGTTCTGATGTGAATACCGCAGAGCAGATCATTGAAAAGGCAACACAAACCGGATTGACAGTCACGACCGCCGAAAGCTGTACCGGCGGCAAGGTCGCGGCCGCGCTGACCGATGTGGCGGGTTCTTCTGCCGTCTTCGAACGCGGGTTCGTGACCTATTCCAACGCGGCCAAGGCCGAGATGCTGGGCGTCCTGACCGCCACGCTCGATGCGCATGGCGCGGTGTCAGAGGACGTCGTGCGCGAGATGGCCCTTGGCGCGCGCGCCGCTGCGCGGGCGGATGTGGCCGTTGCAATCAGCGGGATTGCCGGGCCCGGCGGGTCCGAGTTCAAGCCCGAAGGTCGGGTCTGCTACGGGTTGGCCAGTGCTGCCGGGGTGATCACCGAGACCGTCGAACACGGCGCCATCGGTCGCGCCGAGGTGCGCGCGGCGGCCACGAAACACGCGTTGGATCTGATCCTTTCGGCCCTTTGACCGGGGTTTGAATTTTGTACAAAACGTACGAAACGTACACCGTTTTCAGCATTTTGTAAAAAACGCCCCGAGACGCCTGAACGGCCCTTTGTCAAAGCGTTCCCAGCCACGAAACAAGTCCCGCATACCGGGCAAGCGACCCGATACGCACAGAAAGCGGGCACTTTTTCGATCCAGCCCGCCCTTTACCGGGCGCCGCAATGACGCTTTATAGACAGAGCTTGAGAGGTCCTTAATTCGCCCCATTTGCGGGCATTATCCAAAAATTAAGCCTATTCTTGAGGCTTTTCGCAAAGAGCGCGCGTTTTATGCGCCTTTCACCCCTGATGCCGCTTTTTTCCGCACCCGAAACCGTCTTTCTGCCCCGCAATCCAAGAGGAGGGACAAGAGACATGAACGGAGCGGATACCGCCTGGATCATCGTGGCAACAGCATTGGTGCTGTTCATGACACTGCCGGGGCTGGCGCTGTTTTACGGCGGCCTCGTGCGGGCACGGAACGTGCTGAGCGTCTTCATGCACTGCTATGCCATCGCCTGTCTGATGAGCGTGCTGTGGTTTGCCCTGGGCTATTCCATCGCCTTTGGCGAGGGGAACGCGCTTTGGGGCGGGTTGGGCAAGGCCTTTCTGACCGGCATCGACGCGGACAGCCTGGCGGGCACCCTGCCCGAGGTGCTGTTCTTTGCCTTCCAGATGACCTTTGCCATCATCACCCCGGCGTTGATCGTGGGCGCCTATGTCGAGCGCGTGGGGTTCGGCTTTGTCTTGGTCTTCTCGGGCCTGTGGATGCTGCTGTGCTACGCGCCGGTGGTGCATTGGGTCTGGGGCGGCGGCCTGCTGGCGGGCGACGCGCCTCTGTTCGGCGAAGCGGTCAAGGATTTCGCCGGCGGCATCGTCGTGCATGAGACCGCCGGTCTGGCGGCGCTGTTGATCGCGGTCTTCCTTGGGCCGCGCCGGACGCAGACCCATCCCCCGCACAACCCGGGCTATGTGATGATCGGGGCGGCGATGCTCTGGGTCGGCTGGTTCGGCTTCAACGGCGGCTCTCAGCTGGCGGCGGACGGTGGCGCGGCGATGGCGATGACGGTCACGCATCTGAGCGCGGCGGCGGCCTCGCTGACCTGGGCGCTGTGGGAAAAGGTGAAGTTCGGCAAGGCCTCGATGGTGGGCATGGTCACGGGGACGATCGCCGGGCTGGCCTCGATCACCCCCGCGTCGGGGTTCGTCGGACCGGTGCAGGCGCTGGTGATCGGCGCGGTGGCGGGCATCCTCTGCCAGGAGGCGGTGAACCTGATCCGCAACAAGCTGCGGATCGACGACACGCTGGACGTCTTTGCGGTACACGGGGTTGGCGGGATCTTCGGCACGGTGATGATCGCGGTCTTTGGCCTGGGCTCCTGGGCGGCGCAGCTGGGCTCGCTGGTGGTGGTCGGGGTCTTTACCACGGGGGTCACGGTTGTGCTGATCCTAGTGGTCAAGGCGGTGGTGCCCCTGCGGGTCGACGAAGAGAGCGAGGTCAACGGGCTGGACATCAGCGTGCATGGCGAGCGGGCCTATGACCACGCCAGCTGAGCGGCTGGATATATGATGACGAACGGGCCCCGGCGGGGCCCGTTTTCGTTTGGGGATGGGAAAGGTCCTTTGAAGGACCTTGGGAAACGCGCTTCGAAGCGCGTTGGCCCCGTCCTCAGGCCGAGCGCGCCATTGCATCGGTCAGCGCGGCGCGATCCCCGCCCTCGATCGCCCGTGTCAGTGCCTCTGCCCGTGCCTGCCCCACAAGCGCCGCAGCCTTGGCGGACAGGCGTTCGGCACGGGTGGCAAGCGGAATGGGCGCGTCGAGGTCGAAGCTGGCCACCCGACCCTCTTCGGATCCGTCCAGCGTGACCAGCGCCTCGGTCTCTTTCAGGTCGTCCTTGCCCACCACCTTGACCCGGTCGCGCAGGGCGATCACCGCCGGATCGGCGCATAGCGCGTCGCTGTAGGTCTCCAGCGCGGCGGTGTCATGCCCCAAGAGCGCCAGCGCGACCGCCGTGCGATAGCTGAACTTGGCACCGAGACCGGTCGTCGGCGCGGGCTGGTTGCAGACGGTGAGCCAGCGCGGATGGGTGAAGACGGTGATTTCGGTGATCCGGTCGGCGTCGAGGTCGGACATCGTGGCCAGCGCCTCCAGCGTGGCGTGCAGCCCGTGGCAGCAGGCGTGGAACTTGTGGCTGAGGCTCTCCAGCAGAGCCTCGGCGGGCTGGTCCGTGGCGCCGTCGCAGACATGGGTCTGGACAAAGCCGTTGACCGTATCCAGCGCATCGGGGTTCGATACAAAGCCGCGCGCGGCGAGGAAGGCCGCCTCCACCCCGTTGGAGGCGGCGATGCCCGCGTTGAAGGGTTTGCCCATCGTGCCGAACTGCGACTTGAGGCCGGAGGCGCGGGTGGCGGTCAGGCCGAGCGCGTGCAGGACCTGCTCCTCGGTCAGATCCATCAGCTCGGCGGCGGCAAGGCAGGCGCCGAAGGCCCCGGCGGTGGCGGTCTGGTGATACCCCGCCTGGTAATGCGACCGGCCAAAGCGCAGGCCGAAGCGGATGGAGGCCTCGGCGCCCAGGCGCGCGGCAGAGAGGATTTCGGACAATGGCTTGTCCCGCCGTTCGCCCACCGCAAGGGCCGCAGGCAGCACGGCCACCGAGGGGTGGCCGATGTGGGCGAAATGGGTGTCGTCGTAGTCCAGCGCGTGCGAGGTCGCGCCGTTGACCAGTGCTGCGGTCCGCATGGGCGCCCGCCCACCGCCGAAAAGCGTGGCCTGCGGCGTGCCGCCCTCGTCCTCGGCCAGGGCGCGGGTCAATTGCGACACCGGCTCTGACTGCCCCGCGATGCCACAGGCGGCCCAGTCGAGCGCGGAGAGAGCCATGATGGCGCGCGCCGTCTCGGTGTCGGCGGCGCGGGCGGCCTCGATGATCGGGGTAAAGGGGGATGTCATGGGGGCCTCCGGCTGTGATCCGCCGCGCAGACTAGCCGGATGACGGGCGAGGTAAAGTCACTCTGCCGGGTCGGCCCCGGTGGCGCTGCGGGCGGCGGCATAGGCCGGGGCCGCGCGTTGCAGGGCAGAGGTGGCAGGGGCCTGCCCACCGGGCAGGCCCTGCGGGGACGCCGGGGCAGCCATCGGCAGCGGACCTTCCCCGGCTGCCTGGTCCTGTGGCTGGTCAGGGCCCTGTCCGGACGACGGGTCCCGCCGGCGGCCGCCCTGCTGGTCGCTGCCCGGACGGTCTTCGGGACGCCGGTCCAGCCCGTTGATCGCCGCCGCCGCAAGCCTGCCGGTCTGGCTGGTCGAGACAACAGGAGGCGGCGCGGGGACGGGCAATTGCGCCGAGGGCGGCAAGACCGCGCCGGTGGCCATCGGCGCCCCGGCGCCATTTGGCGCGGCGCCCGAGGGCGCGCCCTGTGCGGCGGACTGCGGCGCCTGTCCGGGCGGCACCTTTTGCGCCGCGTTCTTGGCCGCCTGCGGCAAGCCGATCAGCTGCACCAGCGGCAATTTCAGAGCGGCGATGTTGAAGACGGCGGGCATGGGCCTCTCCGAAACAGCGGTAACGGCCCGTTCAGAGCTACGCCCGAAATCGGGCGATTTGGGGGCGAAGGCCCCCGGCAAGGGGGGATTCGCGCAAGCTGGTTAACGGTGCGCAGGTGGCGCAGGGTCCCGGGTCAGGCCCGGGACGGGTCAGCCGTAAAGCTCGGCCGCGCGGCGTTCGAAGGCGCGCACGATGCGTTGCATCGCATCGTAGAAGAACATGCCCGCCGCCCCCTGCAGGATGCGGTTGCGGAACTCGAAATCGACGAAGAAGGAGACCTCGCAGCCGCCCTCGACATCGGTGAACCCCCATTTCGAAATCATGTGGTGAAAGGGGCCGTCGAGGTATTCCGTGTCGATCCGCATGTCTTCGGGCCAGAGCGTGACGCGGCTGCCGAACTTTTCCCGGAACACCTTGAACGAGATCACCAGGTCCGCAAGCATCACCTCGTGGTCGCCCATCTCCTGGCGCGAACGGATGCGCGCCGCCGCCGTCCAGGGCAGGAATTTCGGGTAGGAGGCCACGTCCCCCACCAGGTCATACATCTGCTGGGCGGTATAGGGCAGCTTGCGGGTCTCGGAGTGGGTCGGCATGTCGCTCTTTTCGGGACTGAACAATGGGCGGGGATTTCGTATTGTCGGGCGGGAATTTCAAGGGAAAGCCATGACAAAGCGTCCTTATGTCGTAGACGAGATGATATCGGCCAAGGCCATCGCCGCGCGGATCGAGGCCCTGGCGCAGGAAATCGACCGCGAATTCGCGGACACCGACAAGCTGGTGGTGGTCGGCCTGTTGCGCGGCAGTTTCGTCTTTATCGCCGATCTCGTGCGCGAATTGCACCTGCCGGTCGAGGTCGATTTCCTCGAAGCCTCGTCTTACGGCGACGGTATGGAGAGCAGCCGCGAAGTGCGCATCCTCAAGGACCTGCGATCCGGGATCGAGGGACGCGACGTGCTGGTGGTCGAGGACATCATCGACACCGGATTCACCATGAACCATGTGTTGCACATCCTGCGCGGGCGTGAGCCGCGCAAGCTGAAGGTGATTGCGCTCCTGGACAAGCCCACGCGGCGCGAGGTGGACATCAGGGCCGACTGGACCGGATTCGAGATCCCGGATGAATTCGTCGTGGGCTACGGCATCGACTTTGCACAGCGCAACCGCAACCTGCCCTATATCGGCAAGGTCCGGTTCACCGACTGAGGACCGGTCGCCGAAGATGCACCGAAAGGGCATTTTCCTTGCCGCAGGTTTGATGTCAGTCTGCGCAAGGGAGGTGTCACATCATGGCGGTCATCACGGTCACATCGCTAGGCGACGTCACGGCAGAGGACGGTCTGACCACCCTGCGCGAGGCGGTTGACCAGGCGGCCTCGGGCGACACGATTGTCTTCGACGCCACTCTTGCCGGCGGGCGGGTGGAGCTGACGCAGGGCCGGATCGGCATCGAGAAGGACCTGACCATCGACGGCGATGTCCTGGGGGCCGACCGTCGCGCCGACATCACGCTGGATGCCAACGGGGTCGACCAGATCTTTGCGGTCCGGGGCGTGTCCAGCCTGACGCTGAACGCGCTGGTGTTGACCGGTGGTTCGGTCGGCGGCGGCGGGGCGGTTTATATCGCGGGCGACGCCTCGTTGATCGTCGATGCCTGTACCTTCACCGGCAACGCAGCCCCGAGCGGCCCGGGCGGGGCGATCTGGAACAACGGCACGTTGACGATCACCGACAGCACCTTTGCCTACAACAATGCGTTCGACCAGGGCGGGGCGGTCTTCAGCCAGGGGGTCATGACCGCGACGAATACGACTTTCACCAACAACACGGTTTTTTCGGGCTTTCCCGGCAAAGGCGGGGCGATCAGCGCCAGCGGCAATGCCAGCACCCAGCTGACGTTGATCGACTGCACGGTGACCGACAATGTCGCGGCGGGGGCTGGATCCACAGGCGGCGGCATTTTCCAGCAGTTCGGCTCTATGTCGCTGACCAATACCATCGTCAGCGGGAACGCGGCGGATATAGGCGCCAATGTCACCGGCGGCTTCACCGACAACGGCGGCAACGTCATTGACGGGGACCCGACGCTGATCTTCGGCGCCAACACCCTGGCCTATAATGGCGGGCCGGTCGCGACCGTGGCGCTGGCCGAAAGCGCCGGCAACCCGGCGCTGGACGTGGGTGCCTCGGCGCTGACCGACGCGCGGGGCTTGCCGCTTTACGATGTGCCGGGCGTGGGCAATGACGGCAGCGGTTTTGCCGATGCCGGAGCCTACGAAGTGCAATGCTTTGCGGGCGGGACGCGCATTTCCGCACCCGAAGGGATGGTGCAGGTCCAAGACCTGCGGATCGGCGACATGGTCGACACCGCCGAGGGCGCCCCTGTGCCCGTGCTGTGGATCGGACGGCAGAGCGGCCCGGCGCGCGCACTCCAGGCGGTGCGCATCGCCGCCGGGGCATTGGGGCGCGGCCTGCCCCTGCGTGACCTGGTGGTGACCGGAGATCATGGCATGGTGCTGGACGGGAGGCTGGTCAACGCCTCGGCGCTGGTGGATGGCGCGGGCATCCGCTGGGTTCCGGCGCGCGCGCTCCCGGCCCGGGTGACCTGGTATCACGTCGAAACCGAAACCCATGCGGTGATCCTGGCCGAGGGCAGCCCGGCCGAGACCTTCATCGACTTTCGCGGACGCCGCGCCTTCGACAATTTTGACGAATACCTCGCGCTTTACGGCGCTGAGCGGATCATCCCCGAGATGCCCCTGCCCCGGATCTCGGCCCGCAGGCTGCTGGCGCGGGGCGCCTGAAGTTCAGAGGGCCTGAGGCTCAGCGGGCCTTGAGACTGTCGGCGAAGGCCCGCGCCGTGGCGCGCTGGGTCTCGTCGAACCCCTCGGCGATCTCGGCGCAGTCGGCGGCGGCGTCGCCCTCTTCCAGGCTGTGCCCCCAGTCGAGGCCCAGCAGGCAATAGCCGTAGCCCTTGACCGGGTCGTGCCAGAACCCCTCGTACTCCTCCCAGGCGACGAAAAGGCCCAGTTCAAAGGCGGCCTTGGCCACGCCCTTTTCGACCCCCATGCGGTAGAGCAGGTAGGATTTCAGCAGGTCCTGCGCGATGCCGTCGTTGCCTTCGTAAAGCCAGGCAAGGTCGGGAATCGATTTTTTGTCGCCCGCCGCCACCGCGCGTTCCAGGTAGAGGCGGCTGAGATCCACGTCGCTGGCCACGCCGTTGCCGTGATAATAGGCATAGCCAACCTCACGAAGACCGTTGAAGGTCCCTGCATCGGCCCCCTTGCGGTACATCTCAAGCGCAAGGGTCTTGTCGGCCTCGACGCCACGACCGTGGAAATACATGTCGCCCAGCAGGTTCCAGGCCTGCGGATACTCCAGCGCGATGGCTTCTTCGGCCAGGGCGCGGGTCTTGTCAAAATCGATGCCGAACCCGTCGTGATCGTTTTGCCAGAACAGCGCCATGTTGAAATAGGCCCGGGCAAAGCCCTGGTCGGCGGCGCGCCGGTACCAGTCCAGCCCGGCGGCGGGATCATAAGCCAGCCCCTTGCCGCCGTCCTTTTCGGTCAGGCTGGCACCGAGGATGTTCTGGGCCACGGGATCGCCGCCCTCGGCCGCGGCGCGCAGGGTGTCCCAGATCCCCTCGTAACGCCCGTTCAGCCAGGCCTCGCGCGCCTCGGCCAGGGCGGGTGAAATCTCTCGGTCAAGGCTGCCCTGGGCGGGCGCTATCAGCGGCCAGAGTGCGATCAGCACGGCAAGGAAACGGGTCATGGCAAAGGGCTCCGCTCAAAAAATGACGTTTTGTGCCACAAGGATAGTCAGGCGGTTGTCTGCCGGTCAAACCCCACGTCAAGATCCATGCTTGCAGATCACACCTGCGCGAGAGCACATGTTACTCAGCAGGTAAGAATGTGATTGTCACAATGGCCTGCGATATTATGCTGCAGGTATTCAACACAGGGAGATACCCATGAAAACTCCATTTGCCGCACTGGCGATCCTGGCCGTTCTAGGCACCCCCGCTCTCGCACAGGACCTTCCGCAGCCGGTCAAGGCGCGTCAGGGCCAGTTCAACATCCTGGCGCTGAACCTGGGCGTTCTGGGCGGCATGGCCCGCGGCACGGTCGAGTATGATGCCGAGGCGGCCCAGGCCGCAGCCGATTCGCTGGTCGCCGTGTCGACTCTGTCGCAGGGCGCGATGTGGCCGGACGGCACCGATGCCGGGTCGATCGCCGGTACCCGCGCCAAGGCGGACATCTGGGGCGACATGGACGATTTCACGTCCAAGTGGGCCGATCTGGGCGAAGCCGCCACCGCGATGGCCGCCGTTGCCGGCACCGGCCGCGACGCGATCGGCCCGAACATGGGCGGACTGGGCAATGCCTGCAAGGCCTGCCACGACAGCTATCGCGCGCCCGAGTAAGCCGCTGTGCGCAGCTTTCTGAAACTTCTGGTCCTGGCGGCGATTGTCGGCGCCGGGATCGGTCTGTGGGTGACGGCGCCGGACCGGGTGGATGCCGCCCGGCTCGACGGGCTCACAGGCGATGCGGCGCGCGGCGAGACGGTCTTTACGGCGGCCGGCTGCGCCTCGTGCCACCATGCCAAGGGGTCCGAGGACAAGCTGCTGCTGACCGGCGGGCAAGAGTTCGTGTCGGATTTCGGCACGTTCTACGCGCCCAATATCTCGCCCCACCCCGAGGCGGGCATCGGCGGCTGGAACTTCGAGGATTTTGCCAATGCGGTGACGCGCGGCGTGTCCCCGGAAGGTCAGCACTATTACCCGGCCTTCCCCTATACCGCCTATACCAAGATGCAGGACCAGGACCTGAGCGATCTCTGGGCCTACATTCAGACGCTGGAGCCCAGCGACGTCGCCAGCAAACCGCATGACGTGGGTTTTCCGTTCAACATCCGCCGCTCCGTCGGCGGCTGGAAGTTCCTCTTCATGTCGGATGACTACGTGATGGAGGCCGCAGACAACGAACGCGGTCGTTACCTGGTGGAAACACTGGCCCATTGCGCCGAATGTCATACCCCGCGCAACGCGCTGGGGGCGCTGGACAAGACCCGCTGGATGGGCGGCGCGCCAAATCCCTCGGGAAGCGGCAAGATCCCCGCGCTGACCCCGGACAAGCTCGACTGGTCCGCGGATGACGTGGCCTACTACCTCGAATCGGGATTCACGCCGACCTTCGACGCGGTCGGTGGTCACATGGCCGAAGTGGTCGAGAATTTCTCCAAGCTTCCGGCAGAAGACCGTCAGGCGGTCGCAGCCTATATCAAGGCTTTGCCGCCCTTGGGCGAATGATCCCGCGCCCCTGACCCAGGACTGAACCCGCGCGTCGGGTTCAGCCCCCCCTTCTCCCGACTGGCCACAACGATACCGCCGGCTTTCGCTTTGGTGAGCCCGGAGCCCCGCGCCGCGCTTGACACCTATCAAGACCCGCCGCCGAAAACCCGTGTACCCTCCGCCTGTCGCACGCCAAATGTCGGAGGCCTGAAATGCACCGCTTTAAAATTCCCACACTACGCTGGCTTTCCGCGAGTCTGGCACTGGCAGTCGGGCTTTCCCTGTCACCGGTTCACGCGGACAGTGATTTCTTTCCCTTGACCCGGGTTGAGCCGTCGAGACCCGCACCCGATCTGGTTATCCGCGACATGGAGTTCGTCATCGTCCAGAGTGACGAATTCAAGCAGATGCGTCTGCGTGTCCACGTCAAGAATATCGGTGACGCGCCCGCAATCGCGTACCCCTTTCCAACGCTGGAGATTTACAGATCCGCCTGGATCAACAACACGAACATGTTCGAACGGATTGCATTGTGGGCCGTGCCGAACCTGAATCCCGGTGCGGAGCTTGTTTATGAATCCAATGCGCTGGGTGTACCCAACACGTGGATCGGCTATTATCTTGCCGTAGTCGACCGCGGCACAAGTTTCGACCCGCGTGGCGTCGTGCATGAGGGTCCGACAATCATGGCCGAAAAAAATAACACGATGGGCATCCCGTCGCGCTGAACGTTGCGCGACAGGTTATCAGGCCATATGGCCTGATAAACACTTGGATCACGCCTTGGAAAGTTTCGCCTCTCGCGCCGTGCGCAGGCGGGCAAAATCGTCCCCCGCGTGGTAAGACGAGCGCGTCAACGGCGTCGCGGACACCATGAGGAAGCCTTTGCCATAGGCGGTTTTCTCGTAAGACGCGAATTCCTCGGGCGTCACGAAACGGTCGACCCGGTGGTGTTTGGGCGTCGGCTGCAGGTACTGGCCAATGGTCAGGAAATCCACGTCCGCCGCGCGCATATCATCCATGATCTGCGTCACCGCCTGCCGGTCCTCGCCCAGGCCCACCATGATGCCGGACTTGGTAAAGATCGCGGGGTCGATCTCCTTGACCCGCTGCAACAGGCGCAAGCTGTGGAAATAGCGCGCGCCGGGGCGCACCGTCGGGTAAAGGCCCGGCACGGTTTCAAGATTGTGGTTGAAGACATCCGGCTTCGCCGCAACGACGATTTCCAAGGCCTCAGGACCGCACTTCAGGAAATCCGGCGTCAGGATCTCGATGGTGGTGCCAGGTGCGCGGTGACGCACGGCGCGGATGGTCTGGGCGAAATGCTCGGCGCCGCCATCGTCCAGGTCGTCGCGGTCGACGGAGGTGATGACAACATGGTTCAGCCCAAGTTTCTGGACCGCATCGGCCACGCGGCCCGGCTCGAAGGCATCGAGCGTATCCGGGCGCCCGGTGGCCACGTTGCAGAAGGTACAGCCGCGGGTACAGATCTCGCCCATGATCATCATGGTGGCGTGCCCCTGGTTCCAGCATTCGCCCGCGTTGGGACATCCCGCCTCTTCACAGACAGTGACCAGGTTGTGCTCGCGCATGATGCGGCGGGTTTCGGCATACCCCTGCCCGCCCGGTGCCTTGACGCGGATCCAGTCGGGTTTCTTCGGCTGGGCATTGTCCGGGCGGTGCGCCTTCTCCGGGTGGCGTTCGGCGGGCATTTTGAGATCGCGCACGGAAATTTCCCCTCATGTGGCAAGGACCTTATCCTTACTACCGTAATGCAGGGGGCGTTTCCAGAGTACCCGGTCGCAGTCCCTGCGGCCTATCCCCGATGTTGACGATTACCCCCTGCACCTTTCCCCGGTGTTTCAAAAACTTAGACCCCGGAGCGGCGTGATGCCGCCCCGGGGCCATGCAGGGGGTTTCTGTCGGGGTTGCCCTGGGGGCAGGGCTGGATCAGCGGATCAGGTCGCCACCGCCCTTGCTGCGTTCCTCGTAGTGGCGACGCAGACGCTGCAGCGCGATACGCAGCACGACCTTGCCCGACCGGGCCGACCAGCCCAATCGCTTTTCGGTGGTTTCCAGCCCTTCGAGATAGCAGCAGCAGCGCAATGCCACATCGCCCAGGCCCGGCCCCAGGTCGCGCAACGCCGCCTGCAGGCGGGCCTGCGCTGCGGCAGAGCCACTGTCCTCAAACCCGCCGGGCGCAGTGGCGACACCGGCGGTCAGGAACTGGTCCCAGTTCTGCGCCGTGCGCGGCCCCATCTGGGCCAGTTCGAAATCCTCGCGCAGACGCTCGCCCGCGGCGATCAGCTCATCCGACAGGAAGGGTTCGCCATCCTTGCCGCGCCGCCGACCCAGGGCGGTCAGCGGGCTTTCCGCCAGCATGTAGCGCCCCTTGCGCGCGCGCGGGTCACGCTCGACCTCGTCCAGCGCGGCCTCGGCGTCACGCCCGGTGTCGAACCCGGCCTGGGCCTCGGCAAACCCGCGCACGCGGCTTTCCTGCTCGGCCACCAGCCGGTTGAGCGCCGCGCGCCCCGCCGAGGTGATGCGATAGCGCGAGATCCGCCCCGGGGCATCGCAGGCGATCCAGTCTTTGAGCGCCATTGCCTGGGCAACGGCAACATCCACCACGGCGGTGCGCGTGCTGCCGCCGTCGCCGGTGTCGCGCACGACCACGGCCTTGTCCATTTCGACCGCGACGGCCAGCACGGAGCCGCTTTCGCACAAGCGGCGCAGCACGCGCCGTGCCTCGCGGGCGAGCGTGGCCTCGTCCGGCGGCGTGGGTGTCATGGCAGCGTTCATCGGATCCGTGTCCTTTCTGGTCTTTTGTGCCGGAACCGTTTCCCCGGCAGCCCCCAGGTTGCACAAAGCCGCATCAATCAGGGGATCGTCCCTGCGGGTCTCGATCCTGCGCACCTGGCGCAGGACGGTCGACGCGTGGCACCCAGCTTGCCGCGCGAGTTCCCGGATCGAGCACCCCTGTTCGGTGTGCGCAAGGTAGACGCGCGCCGCCTCGGGCACCCAGTTCGGCAGATGATCCGCCGGGATGTCGAGCTGCGCGTCACGCATGGGCGCATACTGAAAAAGGGGTTATTTCCACAGACTTATCCCCAGTGGCAACTTTGGCAACCTAAACGTGTGTTCCTTACTGGACAGTTAACAGAACACCGCAAAAGTGATTGTTTATAAGAAAGTTAAACTACTTCTGAACTCTGCGTTCGGACCGTACGCCCCGGACGCAACACTCGCCAAAGCTGTGCATAGTCAGCCGGTATTCGCATGACGCGACCTGCATGGAGCGAGACGATGAAAGACATTCTTGGTTTGCTGAACGACCTGCGCCGCCCGCGCCTGCTGATCCGCGCGGCCCGCATCGGGGCGCAGGACTATCGGCGCAATCCGCACCTCAACCGTCTGCTGGGATATGGCGCCCTGCCCCGTCCCGGCGCCGCGCTGATGCGGCTGGTCGAGATCGAGTCCGAGCTGAACGAGCGGCGCCATGCCGATGACGCCGCCTATTCGGTCAGCCGCCATGTCGAGGTGCTGACCGCGATGATGGGCGAGGCCCGCATCCTGCGCGAGGCGGCCTACTGAGGCCGCCCGCAATCTTGCGCCCGACCCTCAGGAAAAGGCGTCGGGCATCGAGGCCTTGCGCTCTGCCACGAAGGCGTTGAGCGCCTCGTTGATCGCGGGGTCGAGCATCGGCTGCTGATAGGTATCCAGAAGCTTCTGCACCCGCACAGTCGCCAGCGCCACGGTATCCCGGGCGCCTTCCTCGGACCAGGTTTCATAAGGCTTGTAGTCGAAGACCTCGGACCGCCAGAAGGCGGTCTTGAAGTTGGCCTGCGTGTGCGCGCAGCCCAGGTAGTGACCGCCGGGACCGACCTCGCGGATCGCATCCATCGCCAGCGTGTCCTCATTCACAGTCACACCCTGCGCCATCTTGTGCAGCGTGCCCAGCTGGTCGGCATCCATCACGAACTTCTCGAACGAGGCGACAAGCCCGCCTTCGAGCCAGCCGCAGGAATGCAGCATGAAGTTCACGCCGGACAACAGCCCCATGTTCAGCGAGTTCGCCGTCTCGTAGGCCGCCTGCGCGTCCGGCAGTTTGGAGCCACAGAACGACCCGGCCGAGCGGAACGGAAGGCCGAGGCGACGCGCCAGTTGCCCGGCGCCGTAGGTGACCTGCGACGCTTCCGGCGTGCCGAAGGTCGGCGCCCCCGAGTTCATGTCGATCGAGGTCACGAAGGCACCCATGATGACCGGAGCGCCCGGGCGCACCAGCTGCGAATAGGCCACGCCGGCCAGCGTTTCCGCCAGCACCTGCACCAGTGTACCCGCGACCGACACCGGCGCCATCGCGCCCCCCACGATAAAGGGGGAGACGATGCAGGCCTGGTTGTTCTGCGCGTAGATTTCCAGCGCGCCCATCATCACGTCGTCGAAGGTCAGCGGCGAGTTGATGTTGATGAGCGAGGTCATCACGGTGTTGTCCTGCACGAACTCCTTGCCGAAGAGGATGCCCGCCATGTCAACGCTGTCCTGCGCGCGGCTGGGTTCGGTCACCGACCCCATGAAGGGCTTGTCCGACAGGGTCATATGCGCCAGCAACATGTCCAGGTGACGCTTGTTCACCGGCACGTCGGTAGGTTCGCAGACGGTGCCGCCGGAATGGTGCAGCCATTTGCACATCTGGCCCAGCTTCACGAACTTGCGGAAATCCTCGATCGTGGCATAGCGGCGGCCGCCGTCGGCGTCGCGCACGAAGGGCGGACCATAGACCGGCGCCAGGACCAGACTGTTGCCGCCGATCTCGACCGATTTTGCCGGGTTGCGGGCGTGCTGGGTGAACCGCGAGGGCGCGGTCTTGATCAGCTCGCGGGCCAGGCCCCGGGGAATGCGCACGCGCTCGCCGTCGATCTTGGCGCCCGCCGCCCGCCAGCGCTCCAGCGCAGCGGGGTTCTGGACGAAGTTGACGCCGACCTCTTCGAGCACCTGTTCGGCGTGCTCTTCGATCATCTCCAGAGCGGCGTCGTCGAGCAGCTCCATGTTGGGGATGTTGCGCTCGATGTAACGGGCGGTCTCCACCTGGACCGAGGTCCGTTCTGCGCGGCGTGCGGCACCGCCGCCGCCTCTGGACCGTTTGCGCGCTGCTGCTTCTGCCATGTGTCTCAGCCCTCGTCTGCGGGGGCGGTGCCGTTATCGGCCCGCTGGATCATTCCCCGTTCTAACGCTTCGCGTCCTGTGCCCATCGACCTTTTCCGGCAGGTGCGGGGGAAAAGCGACATTCCCCCGCCGGTCTGGGCCGCGCGGGCGGCCCTTGCCGCCCTGCCCTCCGGGAATCGCGCCGCAGAGGGGCAATTCCGAATTGATGACCCCGAGAATAATATTTCGTGACAAGTCACATTCCAGATGCTTAATATCACAATAGTGGAATACTACTGCCGGGCCGCAACGACGGACCGGCCCAACAAAAGCCAATGCAGGCCGGACAGCGGTCACGGACAAGGGAGGGACACCCCGAATGGTGCTCATGAAACTGCGCGGCCTCACGGCCGGCGCACTGGTTCTCTGCGGGCTGGGCACAGGCCCGGCAGAGGCCACGAACGGCTATTTCGCAAACGGCTTTGGCGGCGCGTCCAAGGGGATGGCCGGGGCCGGCGTCGCCGTGCCCTCGGGGGTTCTGGGCCTGGCCCAGAACCCGGCGATGGGTCACAAGGTCGGCAACAAGGCGGGCCTCTGCCTGACCAGCTTCCTGCCTGATCGTTCGGTCGAGATCGCGCCGGGCGGACCGCTGACCCCGGGCACCCACAAGAGCGAAAACGACTATTTCCTGATCCCCTGCGGCGGCGCCAACTGGGTGTTGAACAACCGGCTGACCTTCGGCGCATTTCTGTTTGGAAACGGGGGGATGAACACCGAATACGGCACCAACTTCTTTGCCGGGTTCGGCGCCGGGTCGGAACCGCTGGGTGTCAACCTCGAACAGGCCTTCATCAGCCTCAACCTGTCCTACAAGCTGTCGGACCAGGTGACGGTCGGCGTCTCGCCGATCCTTGCGGTTCAGCGGTTCAGCGCCACGGGGCTGGAGGCGTTTTCCGCCATGTCGACCGCGCCGGGCAATGTAACCAACCAGGGCGATGACTGGTCCCACGGCTGGGGCGCGAACTTGGGCATCCTCTGGGAGCCGGGCAACGGACTGGCGTTCGGGGCCTCTTACCGAACACGCATCGAGATGCAGAAGTTCGACAAATACGCCGGGCTTTTCGCCGAACAGGGCGGGTTCGACATCCCCGCCTCTGCCACCATCGGCCTGGCCTACACGCCGCCAACCGCGCCGAAATGGACCCTTACCGGTGAAGTTCAGCGCATCTTCTACAGCGACATCGCGGCCATCTCGAACCCGAACGCACCGCCGGAAGGGCCGCTTGGCGCGGACAACGGGATCGGGTTCGGCTGGACGGACATGGACATCTGGCGCGTCGCCGCCATCTATCGGCACAACGAGACATGGACCTTTCGCGGCGGGATCAGCCACGCCAGCGCCTTTGCCGAAGGCAAGAACGCGGTCCTGAACAGACTGACCCCGGCCACGCCGCAGTGGCATGCCTCTCTGGGGGCCTCGTACCGGATCAACGACCGCTGGGGCGTCACCGGATCCTGGACCCATGCCTTTGACAACAGCATCAAGGGCACCAACCAGGCGCTGACCGGCGTGCCGCAAGAGGTTCGCGCACGCATGTCCCAGAACGAGATCGCCCTGGGCCTGACCTACCGCTGGTAGACCGCGCCACCCGCCGTCAGGTGGCGGGTTCCAGCGGAAAGACCTCGATCGCCGCGCTGACCATGACCAGCGCGGCGCCACCCGGTTGCGGCACGGACATGCCGCCGGGCACCACGCGCACCTCGACCTCTCCGGCGCCGAAGGCACGGTTGAGCCCGCTGGTGTCCAGCTCTGCCGCCTCGGGCACGCCCAGGGTGACATGCACGGCACAGTCCACCTGCACATGCAGCACGGCGCGCGCCTGCGCCGCCGCGATGGCGCGTTCCGCCGCCTGACCCGCGGTATCACCCACGCCCATCCCCATCTGCACAATCAGTCGCTGTCTCATGCCGCCGCCTCTTCAAAGGAAACGGTCAGCGCCGCCAGCGCCATGACCGTCGGATTGCCCTGCCCCTCGGGGCGCGGCACGTCCAGCCCGCCAAAGACCACCTCGATCCGCGCCTCACCATAGGGAAAGACCTTTTGCAGCTCGGCCAGGTCCACCGCCTCTGGCTGTTGCACTGCGACGCGGACCGCCAGACGCATCTCGGATTTCTCACGCCCCAGCCATTCGGCGGCGTTGATCGAGGCCTTCCACAACAGGTCGCGCAGCGCGCGCACCGAGGCCTCGGTGTAATCGCCCCGCCGGAGCGAGGTGCCCAGGCCGAATTCCGTCAATACCTGCATCATGCCTCCATCCCGTCGCTCCCCCCAGAGGAGCCAGAGCACGGCGCCGGGGTCAAGCGGCGAAACGGCGATGCGACTTTGACCTCTGAGCGGAGACGCGGCAGAGTAGCCGAAAAAGGAAAGGAATCCGGCATCATGGGAGGAGAGGCCGCGGCAGAGGCGCCCGAGTTGGAGCGCAAGACGCTGAGTTCGTCCGAGATCACTGCCGTTGCGCATCTTTACCGGGGAGAGGTCTATCGCAGCACGATCTGGCGCACCCGGCTGGACACAACGACCAACTGGGCGGTGGTGACGCTGGGCGTGGCGCTGTCGATCTCGTTTTCGGCGCCGGGGGCCTCGCCCCTGCCGCTGGTGCTGGTGGGGGTGCTGATCCTGCTGTTCCTGATGCTGGAGGCGCGGCGGTACCGGTATTTCAACGTCTGGCGCGCACGTTGCCGCTGGATGGAACAGCATTTCTACGCGCCCATGCTGGACGACGGCGACCTGCACCTTGAGGAAAACTGGCAAAAGACCCTGGCTGCGGACTACCTGCGGCCCACCTATCATGTCACGCTGCTGACCGCCGTGGGGCGCCGTATCCGGTCGAACTACCTGTGGATCCTGCTGATCCAGTCGCTGGCCTTTGCCGGGAAACTGGCTGTGCACCCCACCCCCGTAAAGACCTGGGACGAGGCGGTTTCGCGTGCCGATGTCGGCCCCGTGGGGGGAGAAATCCTGATTCTTGTGGGCGTCCTATATGTCTCTGCCGCCGCCGGAATGGCGCTCTGGTCCTGGCAGTCGGACGTGAAACGGGGCCGTCAGCGCGGGCGCGTCAAATCCCATTCCATGGGCTGATAGGCGCCCCGCGCACCGGAGAAGGGACAGCGCCCTTTTCGGCACGCGGGGCCAGGCCTGACGGCTGGCCGTACGCGTCAGACCGGGACACCGCCAAAGAGCCGGGCAAAGCCACGGCGCCGGCGGAGTTTGGTGGGTTCGGGAGTGAACATGTCATGCGCCGCCTGCGAGCGCATGTGGCGGCCCCGCGCCATGTAATAGGCTGTGTCGATGGAACCATCGGGGCGGGTGCGGATCGTGTCGTCCTGCTGGGTCATGGTCTGTCTCCGGGTCTGGGATGTCATGACCCCATCTGACCCGATCACGGCCCGCCCCGCTTGAAGACGGTCTTGTCCTTGTCTTGTGAAACCCTTGTCATTCGCCCTGCCCTTGCGAAAACCTTTGCCATCGGCGCCGGACTTGCTGGATGCTGGATGCATGATCCTGAAATTCAACGATTGCGCGCTCGACCTCGACCGCCGGACCTTGGTTCGCGGCCCGCAGGAGGTTCACCTGGAACCGCAGGTCTTTGACCTGCTGGCCTATATGGCACAGTCCGGCGGGCGAGTGGTCTCCAAGGACAAGCTGGTCGAGGTGGTCTGGAAAGGCCTTGCCGTCTCGGATGCGACCATTGCGGCACGGATCAGCGCCGCGCGGGCGGCAGTGGGCGATTCCGGCAAGGAACAGGGCGTTCTGCGCACGATTCCCCGGCGCGGACTGTCTTTCGTGGCCAAATTGCGGGACAGCCCCAGGCCCCCGCAGACCCCCAGAACCACCCCGACCGACGTCGCCTATGCCCTGTCACAGGACGGCAGCGCCATCGCCTGGAGCCTGACCGGCGACGGCCCGCCCTTGTTGCGAATCGGGCACTGGCTGTCGCACCTGGAACTGGACCGGGACGGCACCATCTGGGGGCCATTGATCGACCGCCTGTCGCAGCGCCACCGGCTCTTGCGCTATGATCTGCGCGGTACGGGACTGTCGGCACGGGATGCGCCGCTGACCGGCATCGACGTTTTTGCCGAGGACATGGCGGCAGTGGCAGATGCCGCCGGGTTCGATTGTTTCGACCTCTTTGCCGCCTCGCAGGCCGCGCCCGTCGCCATCCGTTTCGCCGCGCGCTGGCCCGACAGGGTGCGGCGCATGGTGATCGTCGGCGGTTATGTCCAAGGCCGCGTGCACCGCGCCGCCGGCACAGAAGATGTGGACGAGGACACCATTCTTGCCATGATCCGCGCAGGCTGGGGCAAGGCCGACAGCCCTTTTATGCAGGCCTTTTCCACGCTTTTCGCCCCCGACGCGACGCGTGAACAGCGCGACGAACTGGTACGGATGCAGCTGTCCAGCGCCAGCCCCGAGTGCGCCGTCACCCTGCGCCAAGTGATTGATCGTTTCGACGTGACCGGCGACCTGGCCCGGATCGACGTTCCCGCTCTGATCTTTCACGCCGAACAGGATGCGATCCACCCGCTGAGCCAGGGTCTGAAACTGGCCGCGCACCTCAAAGGCGCGCAATTCGTGAGGCTGGACAGCCGGAGTCACATGCTCTTGCCGCAGGACCCGGCGTGGGAGCAGGTCCTGGCCCGGACAGAGGCCTTTCTGGCCGAAGGCTGACAGCGCGATTGCACTTTTCCGCAGCCCTGCCTAATGGAAGGCATGACCGAGACCCAGCACGACCGCCTCCTCATCATCGACTTTGGCAGCCAGGTGACGCAGCTGATCGCGCGCCGCCTGCGCGAGCTGAATGTCTATTGCGAAATCCACCCTTACCAGAATGTCACCGAAGCTTTCCTGGCCGATTTCGCGCCAAAGGCGGTGATCTTCTCCGGCGGGCCCGATTCGGTGACCCGCGAGGGCAGCCCGCGCCCGCCGAAGGGCGTCTATGACCTCGGCGTGCCGATCCTGGGAATCTGCTATGGCCAGCAGGTCATGATGCAGGACCTGGGCGGCAAGGTCGTGGCGGGCGAAGGCACCGCCGAATTCGGCCGCGCCTATGTCGTCCCCGGTGAAACCCGCCTGGACATGCTCAACGGCTGGTTCATGGACGGTTCCGGCCGCGAACAGGTCTGGATGAGCCACGGCGACCACGTCTCGGAAATCGCGCCGGGCTTTGCCGTCTACGGCACCTCGCCGGGCGCGCCTTTCGCGATCACGGCGGATGCCTCGCGCCATTTCTACGCCGTCCAGTTCCACCCCGAGGTGCACCACACGCCCAACGGCAAGACTCTGTACGAGAACTTTGTACGCGCCGCCGGGTTCAAGGGCGACTGGACGATGGGCGCCTACCGCGAAGAGGCCATCGCCAAGATCCGTGAGCAGGTGGGCGATGCCAAGGTGATCTGCGCGCTGTCCGGCGGTGTAGACAGCTCGGTCGCGGCGGCCCTCCTGCACGAGGCCATCGGTGACCAGTTGACCTGCGTCTTTGTCGATCACGGGCTGTTGCGCCTGCACGAGGCCGACGAGGTCGTCGGCATGTTCCGCGACCACATGAACCTTCAGGTCATACACGCGCAGGAACAGGATCTCTTCCTGGGGGAACTTGACGGCGTCAGCGACCCCGAGACCAAGCGCAAGATCATCGGCAAGCTCTTCATCGACGTGTTCCAGAAATACGCCGACGGGATCGAAGGCGCGCGCTTTCTGGCGCAGGGCACGCTGTATCCGGACGTGATCGAGAGCGTCTCTTTCAGCGGCGGCCCTTCGGTGACAATCAAATCGCACCACAACGTCGGCGGCCTGCCCGAGAAGATGGGCCTGAAACTGGTCGAACCGCTGCGCGAACTCTTCAAGGACGAGGTCCGCGCGCTGGGTCATGAGCTGGGCCTGCCTGCCTCCTTCATCGGGCGCCACCCCTTCCCCGGCCCGGGCCTGGCGATCCGCTGCCCCGGAGAGATCACCCGAGACAAGCTGGACATCCTGCGCAAGGCGGACGCGATCTATATCGACCAGATCCGCAAACACGGCCTCTATGACGAGATATGGCAGGCCTTCGTCGCGATCCTGCCGGTCCGCACGGTGGGCGTGATGGGCGACGGGCGCACCTATGACTATGCCTGCGCCCTGCGCGCGGTCACATCGGTCGACGGGATGACGGCGGATTACTATCCGTTCAGCCATGATTTCCTGGGCGAAACCGCCACGCGGATCATCAACGAGGTCAAGGGCATCAACCGCGTCACCTATGACGTGACCTCGAAACCCCCGGGCACGATCGAGTGGGAATGACCCGGCTTCTGCGCTGGTTCTTTCAAACGATATTACTCTATTCCCTGGCGTGTCTTGCGCTGGCCGTAGGATCGAGCCTGCTGATCCGGGATTGTCTCGTGGTTGACGAGGCCTACGACATTGTCGTCGTGCTGGGAGGCGGGCGCGAGGGCGAAGAACATGTTCTGGAACAGAAAACGGGACGCATTCATGCCGGCGTTCTGTTGTACGAGCGCGGCATTGCGCCGCGTCTCTTGCTAACCGGTGGTGGCGATCCGCGAACGCACAAGAGCAGCGCCATTGCCCTTGCCCGCATAGCCCGAGATCTCGGTGTGCCAGACACCGCGCTCACGCTGGAAACGCTGTCTCTCTCCACGCTGCAGAACGCGCTTTTTTCCAAGCCTGACCTCCCAGAAGACGCGCGCCTGTTGCTGGTGACAGAGGCCTACCACGCCTGGCGCGCCGGGGCATCCTTCGCCTGGGCCGGACGTCCCTCAGCGGTTTGCGCAAGTCCTGGACCCGGGCGAACAACAGGAGACAAGGCAACGGTGCTCCTGCGCGAGGCGGGCTCCTGGGCCGTCAATATTCCCCGTGCCGCGATCTGGTCGCTTGCCCGCGCGCTGGGTCTGCAAGACAAGCTGCCAGCCTTTCTCCTGAGCTGATACCCTTTCCCGAGGACCGAGGCCGAAACAAGCATGGTCCCGCAGCTTTTGCTCTGCCCCCTCATAACAATGATGATGATTATGAATTTGCCTCCAGTCAGCAGATGTGAAACACGCAAACCAACGACGTCCGGAAAAGGCAAAAACGATGAGCGACGCACTTTCCCGGGCCCTGGCTCAGCGCGACTGGCTGCTGGCAGACGGGGCGACGGGCACCAACCTCTTCAACATGGGGCTGCAATCCGGGGATGCCCCGGAATTCTGGAACGAGGATGAACCGGACAAGATCCGCGCGCTGTATCGCGGCGCGGTCGAGGCGGGATCGGATCTTTTCCTGACCAACAGCTTTGGCGCCAATGCCTCGCGGCTGAAACTGCACGAGGCCGGGCACCGCGCCTTTGAACTGTCGAAACTCGCCGCCGAACTGGGCCGCGAGATTGCCGACGGATCGGGCCGCGAGGTGATCGTCGCAGGTTCTGTCGGCCCGACGGGCGAGATCATGGGCGAGGCCGGCAACCTGACCCACGAACGCGCGGTCGAGATGTTCGAGGAAACCGCCGCCGGCCTCAAGGATGGCGGCGCGGATGTGCTCTGGGTCGAGACGATCTCGGCCCCAGAGGAATACAAGGCCGCCGCCGAGGCCTTTACCAACGTCGGCATGCCCTGGTGCGGCACCATGAGTTTCGACACCGCGGGACGCACGATGATGGGCATGACCTCGGCCGACATGGTCAAGATGGTCGAGAGCCTGCCGAACCCGCCACTGGCTTTCGGCGCCAACTGCGGCGTCGGCGCCTCGGACCTGCTGCGTACGGTACTGGGCTTTGCCGCTCAGGGGACAGAGCGTCCGATCATCGCCAAGGGCAACGCGGGCATTCCGAAATACGTCGACGGGCACATCCACTATGACGGCACGCCCGAGCTGATGGCCGAATACGCGATCATGGCACGCGATTCCGGCGCCCGGATCATCGGCGGCTGCTGCGGCACGATGCCCGAACACCTGAAAGCCATGCGCGCGGCTCTGGAAACCCGTGAAAAGGGGCCGCGCCCGACGCTGGAACAGATCACCGGCATGCTGGGCGGGTTCTCGTCCGACAGTGACGGCACGGGTGACGATGGCCCGACACGCGAACGGCGCGGACGGCGTCGGCGCGGCTGATAGGCGTGTGGCGGATTTCGCATCCGCCACGGCGACCTCGATCAAGGTCTGATTAACGCCCCTGCCCTATTTTCGTCCCGCCGACCCGGGTGGGATTCGGTTGGCAGGTAAGGGGTATATCATGGCGGATCACAGATGGGTCGCAGATGTTCTGAGCGACTTGGAAAGGTACCTACAGGCCAATGGCGGACAAGCGACAAGGGCAGCACTGCGCGTTGCACGGCGTGTCGCAATGGACGAACTGGGCCTGCAGGACGCCGGGGCCGACGCGGGATTTGAGGCCGACACCGGCCATGCCGTGGCCGGAGTCGGCTGTGTCCGGCTGGTCGTCGACAACGGCTGAGACGCGGTCAGATCCCGAACAGTATACGCATCTTGGCATGGTCATCGGCGGCACGGGCACCGATCCAGTCCCGAAACTTGCGCTGGACCGGTCCCAGCGGACGCTGTTCGTACCACAACAGGCGGTGCCAGTACTCCGCCGGCACGACGGACCCCACGCCGAAAGGCATGACCAGCGCGCCGCTTTCCACCGAGTGTACAACGTCCGACAACCCGCCCAGCACAAGGCCGATCCCGGCCCGCGCGATCCGCGCCCCGCTACCCTTGAGGGCAAACCGTGGCCCGTCGTTCGCGCTGGAGATGTCGATGCCCGTGGCCCGGCTCCATCCCTGCCAGTCCAGCCAGGCCGCGTCGGTGGTGGGCACGTCGATATGGGCGATGGGCACGCCGCTCAGATCCGTCTGGCCGGGGGTCAACCCGTAGCGGCGGGCGAACTCCGGCGTGCAGACCGGCACCACCCCGCTGGGCAGCAGGTCGATCGCGCCATAACCCGGCCCGGGTTGCGGCATGAAGCGGATGGCGAAATGCACGTCCGAACCGGCCAGGTCCACCACCTCCCAACTGGTGTCGATGCGCAGGTCCACCGCCCCCAACCTGGCAAAGAGATCCGGCAGGTGATGCGGCAGCCAGCTTTCGGCAAAGGTCTGGGTGACAGTCAGCGCCACGCGCCGCTGGCCAAGCCCGGAGCGCAGCGCATCCTGCACCGAGGCAATGGCCGCGAACCCGCTGTGCAGCGCGGGCGCCAGCCCGGCCAGGTCCTCGACCGGTTCCAGACCGCCTGGGGTACGCCGGAACAGCGTCCGGCCCAGCCTGTCTTCCAGCCGGCGGATCTGCGCGCTGACGGCGGCCTGGGTCACGCCCAGGGCCACGGCTGCACGCGCGACCGATCCTTCACTCAGAACGGCATCCACCGCCCGCCAGGCATTGAGATGCGACAGCGGCATGCTCCCCCGACAACATTTTGTCACCCGTCGAGTACAATAACTCAAATGATCGCGGGACAGAACTGCGCTTTACTTGGGGTGAGACGACAACGTCTTTTTGCCCAGGGAGGCCCAGATGAAAACCTATGTGATCGAACGAAATATCCCCGGCGCCGGGTCCATGTCGCAGGACGAGCTTTGCGGCGCGGCCAGCGCATCGAATGCCGCCTTGGCGAAACTGGCGCCCAGGGTGCAATGGAACCATTCCTACGTGGCCGGGGACAAGACATTCTGCGTCTACCTTGCCGAGGACGAGGATGCGATCCGCGAACACGCGCAGATGAGCGGCTTTCCCGCCGACACGATCACCGAGATCAAGACCCGCATCGACCCGACGACCGCCGGCTAGAACAGGCTCAACTGATCGCCCTTTTGTGCGGGCGGGGCAAAGAGATCGCGACGCAGCGCGGGCTGGTCGCGATCCAGCCCCAACGCGCGCGCCGCGCGCCGGAATCGCGCCGCCACCAGGTCGGCATAGGGGCCTTCGCCGCGCATGCGGGAAAACCATTTCGAGGAATAGACCTCGCCGCCGTGCATGTCGCGCAGGTGGCCCATGATGCGCGCGGCCCGGTCGGGATAATGCAGCTGCAGCCAGTCCTGCCAGAGGTCAGCGACCTCCAGCGGCAGGCGCAGCATGATCCAGCTGGCCGCGTCCGCGCCGGCGTCGGCCCCTGCCTTCAGGATCGCCTCCAGCTCCGGATCGGTCAGGGCCGGGATCATGGGCGAGGCCATGATCCGCACCGGAATGCCCGCCTCCGTCAGCCGTCGAATCACCTGCAAGCGGCGCTGCGGGCCGGGCGCGCGCGGTTCCATCCGGCGCGACAGGACCGGATCCAGCGTTGTGACGGATATTCCCACCCGCGCCAGCCCCTGCGCCGCCATGTCGGACAGAATGTCGATGTCGCGTTCGATCAGCGCGCCCTTGGTCACGATGGCCACCGGGTGCCGGAAATCGCGCAGGACCTCCAGGCAGGCGCGCATGATGCCACGGTCTCGCTCGACCGGCTGGTAGGGATCGGTATTGGTGCCGATGGCCAGCGTCGCAACCTCATAGCGCCTGCTCCGCAATTCGCGCGCCAGCACCTCGGGCGCGGCGGGCCGCGCCACCAACCGCGTTTCGAAATCCAGGCCGGGCGACAGGCCCAGCCAGGCATGCGTGGGCCGCGCAAAACAGTAGATGCAGCCATGTTCGCAGCCCCGGTACGGGTTCAGCGACCTGTCAAAGGGCAGGTCCGGCGACCGGACGTAGGTGATGACCTTGCGCGGCACTTCCTCGCTGACCTCGGTCCGGAACACCCCGCCCTCTTCCGGCAGGTCCCATCCATCATGCACATCCTCGCGCCGCAACCTTTCGTAGCGGCCGCAATCGCGACTCGTCGCGGCACGGCCACGGGCGCGTTCGGGATCGACGGGGCGGGACGGGGGTTTCATGCCGAAAACTTAGAACACAACGGGAACGTTGACAAGATTTGCGGCACTTGGGTGCCGCAGGTCGGTCCAGCCTTACCCAATGTCGCAATCCGCCAATTGAAATCCGCAGAAAACGACGAATAGTCGTTCAAACGACGGCATGCGATGCCATGCCAAGCCAAGGGAACCGCGCCATGTCCGATGAAGAAGACGACATCATCCTCTCCGAACTCGACGACGAGGAACTCGTCCAGCAGATGTTCGACGACCTCTACGACGGTCTCAAGGAAGAGATCGAAGAAGGTGTGAACATCCTGCTCGAGCGCGGCTGGGCCCCCTACGATATCCTGACCAAGGCATTGGTGGGTGGCATGACCATCGTCGGCCACGACTTCCGCGATGGCATCCTCTTCGTGCCCGAGGTTCTGCTGGCCGCCAACGCGATGAAGGGTGGCATGGCCATCCTGAAACCGCTCCTGGCCGAAACCGGCGCCCCCAAGCAGGGCAAGATGGTCATCGGCACCGTCAAGGGTGATATCCACGACATCGGCAAGAACCTTGTCTCGATGATGATGGAAGGCGCCGGCTTCGAGGTGGTCGACCTGGGGATCAACAACCCGGTCGAGAACTACCTTGAGGCGATCAAGGCCGAAGAGGCCGACATCCTCGGGATGTCCGCCCTGCTGACCACCACCATGCCCTACATGAAGGTGGTGATCGACGCGATGATCGAACAGGGCATCCGCGACGACTATGTCGTGCTGGTCGGCGGCGCCCCGCTGAACGAGGAATTCGGCAAGGCGATCGGCGCCGACGCCTATTGCCGCGACGCGGCCGTGGCGGTGGAAACCGCCAAGGAGTTCATCTCGCGCAAGCACAACCAGATGGCGGCCGGCTGACACAGCTGCCGGTCGATGAGGCGGGGCCCCGGCTCCGCCTCTTTTCTTTTGCGCCCCCTGCGGTCAGGATGGATGCAGAGGGGTGCGCCATGAAACTCGACAGACTCGTATTGATCATCGTCTGCGTCCTGGCAGGCAGCGCCGTGACCTTCTGGCTCGGGATGCTGCTGCTGGCCTCTCTCAGCGTGCCTTTCGCATGGCTGGCGGTGCTGCCCGCGGCGCTGGTGGGCTATATTCTCTATCGGGTCATCGCCGAACGGGTCGGCAATGCCGAAGAAGACCATTACGACGGGATGAAACACTGATGCTGATCGTCACCACCGAACACGTCGCCGGGCACGAGATCACCGCATCTCTGGGGCTGGTACGCGGCGCCACCGTGCGGGCCAAACACCTGGGCACGGATATCGTCGCCGCGCTCAAGATGCTCGTCGGCGGAGAGCTGACGGGCTATTCCTCGCTGATGGCGGGCGCACGGGAACAGGCGCTGGACCGCATGGCCGCCGAGGCCGAGGCGCTTGGGGCCGATGCGATTGTCTCCATGCGGATGCAGACCTCTGCCATCACGCGGGGGGCCTCCGAGATCGTCGCATATGGCACGGCGGTCAAGCTGTCGCGATAGGCACCCTGGCGCGTATTGATGCCGCAAAAGCGCGAATGGGGTTTTTCTTTCGTAACCTTTGGCCCATATTTAACAGTGAGGAAGGAGATCCCAATGCCCGTGACATCCTTTGCCCTGCTTGTGTGCGCCGTGATCGTGGCAGCTGCTCTGACGGTCTGGGCGGTGTCTTCCTTCGGGGTTCTGACGGTGGTGCCTGTCCTTCTGGCGATCGCGCTGCTGGCCCGCTGGGCCCTCGCCCATGTCCCCTATGACGACAGCCGCACCTGACGCGCTTTCCGACCGCGCCCTGACCGAAGACGGCCTGCGCCCCCACCAGAGTGCTGGCGGCGAGGGACGGATTCTGCTGCTGGCCTGCGGCGCGCTCGCCCGAGAGATCCTGGCGCTGATCCGGTTGAATGGGTGGGATCACATGGATCTCGCCTGCCTGCCTGCGATTCTGCACAACCACCCGGAAAAGATCACCGGCGCCGTGCGCGCGGCGGTGGACAAGCACCGGCCCAACTACGCGCGGATCTGCGTGGTCTACGCCGACTGCGGCACCGGCGGGCTGTTGCAGGCCGCCTGCGACGAGATGGGGGTCGAGATGGTGCCCGGCCCGCATTGCTATGCCTTCTTCGACGGGCTGTCCGCCTTAGAGGCCCGCGACGAGGTCACGGCCTTTTATCTCACGGATTTCCTCTGTCGTCAGTTCGACGCCTTCGTCTGGAAGCCGCTGGGCCTGGACCGACACCCGCAGCTGCGCGAGATGTATTTCGGCAATTACGACCGGCTGGTGTATCTCGCCCAGACCGAGAATGCCGAGCTGACAGCCCGGGCCGAGGCCTGCGCAGAACGCATGGGCCTTGCCTTTGAGCGGCGCTATACCGGTTACGGTGACCTGGCGCGCGTTCTGGAAGGCTGGGCCGGCGCACCGGCTCCACGCTGACGGATTAATCCGACGCCAGCGACTCGGCCAGCACAACCGATGTCGGAACAAGTGCGATACTGCCGCTGCGGTCTTGCAGCCCCCAGAGCACCAACGCCGAGACCGTGTCGGCGCGCAGCCGCCCCATCATGACCACGCCGCCTTCTTGCCGGGCGCGAAAGGCGGCCTGGTCCAGCGTGCGGCGGATCATCGTGGCGTCCTGCCCCTCACCGTCGAAATCGCGGAACAGCGTGACAGAGGGCACACCATCCTTCAGCGCCAGTTTCTGCGCCGTGTTCAGCCCCTTGGGCTGTGAGATCAACCCGTGCCCGCTATCCGCAAGAAAGGCCGCGACCTGACTCGACACATCGCGGGTCTCCTGCAGGTCGCCATCCGGGTCCTCAAGCACGGCCACGACATCCGGCACCGCCCGCATCAGCCCCTCCATCGCGACCTCGACATCGGCGGCCTGGGCACCGTCGGGCATGTCGCCCAGCACCAGCACCTCGAACCCGAGATCGCGATAGCCCTTGGCGGCGGCGGCGGGGTCCGGATGGTTGGGAGAGATCGCAAAGCTCACAGGGAAGGGAAAGGCCTCGAGCCCCGAAGGGCCAAGCGGGCCGCTGCCGTCGTCGATCAGAACGATGGCCATGCGCGGCACGTCCGGCGCCACCTTGACCGGGGCGGCGAAGCGCACCAGCGGGCTGTCTTCGGGCAAGGCCGCCAGCGCAGAGGGGGGCGCGGTGGGGCCGGTCTCCTCGGGGTCGGGCTGCGGATCGGGGGCAGCGGGCGTCGCGCGATCCACGAGGGACCGCGCGGGTTTGCCGATGGCCGGCCCCGTGGGTTCGGGCGCGGGTTCCGTTGTCTCCAGCACGGGTTCAAGCGCCGGATCGGGACCGGGCGCCGCAACGCGCGGTGCATCGGGATCGGACGCGGGGGCGTCCGGGTCCGGCGCGGCGGCGGGCTCGGGTGCCTCGGGTGCGGGATCGACCGGGGCCGGGTGCTCCGGCGCGGGATCGACCGGATCTGGCCCGTCCACCCGCTCGGTTACAAGCGCACTGTCGCCATCGGGCACGACCGGGGCCGGCGGCTGGGCCGGGCCGGTGATGATGATCGGTTGGGCTTCGGGACGGGGCGCCCCGGGGGCAGAGGTCTGCGCCCCCGGTTTGACCGGCGCGTCACGCCCGACGGAAACCGGCGCCGTGCCGTCTGGCGCCGGGGTTGCCCCCTCTGGCGCATCCGGCGCCCCGCCGACACGGGGGGCCGCGGGAGGTGCGGTATCCGCGCCCACCGCCACAGGTCCCGAGGGCGCGGCAGGCGCACCGGCTGGCGCGGCGGGCCGGTCGACGCCGCTTTCGGGCACCGGACGGCGCCCCGGCTCGGAAAGATCCGGTTTCGGATCAGCCACGTCACCCGCCTCGGGCGTCTCGACCACGCGCGGCGCCGAGGCATCGGGCGCCGGGTCAACCGGATCGGGCTGGGCCACCGGTTCGGCATCCGGGACCGCAAAAGGTGCCGCATCCGGGTCCGCATCGGGGGGCGTGTCCAGCAGGCCGCTGTCCACCACCCCGCCCGGTGGCGGCACGATGGCCGGGTTTTCGGGCAATGGTGTGTTCAGCGATACCGCTGCCAGCCCGGCCCCGGAAAAGACCGCGCCCCAGATCGCCCCAGACAGAAAACCCCGTGCCATGCTGCTCTCTCCGACCTCTTGCGCGCCTGTCCCGGCGCCTTTGTCCTGCAGTCCGGTCCCCCTGGCGGGCTTGACGCCACCGGGAGGGCCTGCGCATGTATACCGCGACGTGGCCCCGGGCCGCCAGCCCCCGATCGCGTCCCCGCTCTATAGACCTGTAAACGTTAGTCCAAAGGCGACCCGCGCCATGCTGCTCCTGATCGATAACTACGACAGTTTCACCTACAACCTCGTCCATTTCCTGGGCGAGCTGGGCGCAGAGGTACAGGTCTGGCGCAACGACGCCCTGAACGTGCAAGAGGCGATGGCGCTGAAACCCGAGGGCATCGTTCTGTCCCCCGGTCCCTGCGACCCGGACCAGGCGGGCATCTGCCTTGCCCTGACCGCGGCCGCCGCCGAGGTGCGGATGCCCCTGCTGGGCGTCTGCCTGGGCCACCAGACCATCGGCCAGGCCTTTGGCGGCACGGTGGTGCGCCATGACGAGATCGTGCATGGAAAGATGGGCGAGATTCATCACCGGGGCGAAAGCGTGTTCAAGGGCCTGCCCTCGCCGCTGAAGGCCACCCGCTATCACAGCCTGGTGGTGCGGCGGTCCGATCTGCCCGACAGCCTCAAGGTGACGGCGGAATTGCAGGACGGCACCATCATGGGTCTGATGCACCGCGACTTGCCCATTCACGGCGTGCAGTTCCACCCCGAATCCATCGCCTCGGAACATGGCCACGCCATGCTCCGCAACTTTCTCGACGCGATGAAGGTGCCGGCATGAGCGACAATCTTCGCCCCCTTATCGGCACCAGTGCCGACCGCTCCCTGACCCGCTCCGAGGCCGAGACCGCCTTTCAGATCCTGTTCGACGGCCAGGCCACGCCTGCCCAGATCGGCGGGTTGCTGATGGCCCTGCGCACGCGGGGCGAAACGGTGGACGAATACGCCGCCGCCGCCGCCGTCATGCGCGCCAAGTGCAACAAGGTCACGGCACCGGCGGGTGCGATGGACATCGTCGGCACCGGTGGCGACGGCAAGGGCACGCTGAACATCTCGACCGCCACGGCCTTTGTCGTGGCAGGTGCGGGCGTGCCCGTGGCCAAACACGGCAACCGCAACCTCTCGTCCAAATCCGGCGCGGCAGATGCGCTGGGGCAGATGGGCATCGAGGTCATGATCCCCGCCGACAGGGTCGAAAAGGCGCTCTCCGAGGTCGGCATCTGTTTCATGATGGCGCCCATGCATCACCCGGCGATGGCCCATGTCGGCCCGGTCCGGACCGAGCTGGGCACACGCACGATATTCAACATCCTCGGCCCGCTGACCAATCCTGCGGGCGTCAAACGCCAACTGACCGGCGCCTTTACCCGCGAGCTGATCCGCCCGATGGCCGAAACCCTGGGCCAGCTGGGCAGCGAACGCGCCTGGCTGGTGCATGGGTCGGACGGCACGGACGAGCTGACCATCACCGGTGTCAGCTGGATCGCCGCCCTGGAAGAGGACGGCAGCATCCGAGAGGCCGAACTGCACCCCGAGGACGCGGGCCTGCCGGTTCACCCTTTCGAGGAGATCGTCGGCGGCACGCCCGAGGAAAACGGCCGCGCCTTTCGCGCGCTTCTCGACGGGGCGCAATCGGCCTATCGCGACGCGGTTCTGCTGAACGCCGCAGCCGCGCTGACCATCGCGGGCAAGGCGGCGGACCTGCGCGAGGGCGCCGCATTGGCGCGCGAAAGCATCGACAGCGGCGCGGCGCTTGGCAAGGTTCAGGCGCTGGCCAAGGCGACGCAGGCGGCGTGACCCACGGCGTCCTGACGCCGCCCGACGGCTGGCGCCACCTGCCCTTTTTCGTGCAGGATCTGCCCCGGATCGCGGCCCATCTTGCACAAACCGACGCGCAGGTGCTGCCACCCGCGCATCAGGTCTTTGCCGCGCTGACCGCCTGCCCGCCGGAGCGCACGCGCGTGGTGATCCTCGGACAGGACCCCTACCCGACGCCGGGCCACGCCCACGGGCTGGCCTTTTCCGTCGAACCGGATGTGCGCCCCCTGCCCCGCTCCCTGACCAACATCTTCAAGGAGATGACGGAGGAGCTGGGCACCTGTCCGCCCAACGGGGACCTGCACTTCTGGGCCGACCAGGGCGTGCTCTTGCTCAACACCGCGCTGACAGTGGAGGCGGGCAAGGCGGGGGCCCATGCCAGGCTGGGCTGGGCGCGGCTCACCGAACAGGTGTTGGGCGCGCTGTCGGACCGTCCGCGTGCTTTCCTGCTCTGGGGTGGCCATGCCCAAGGGTTTGCAAAACACATCACCGGCGCGGACCACCTGATCCTGACCAGCGCGCATCCTTCGCCGCTCTCCGCGCGCCGGGGCTTTTTCGGCTCGCGCCCCTTTTCCCGCATCAACGACTGGCTTAAGGACAAGGGCCAGACGCCGATCAACTGGACGACGCCCAAGGGACCGTGATGACCACCACCATTCTCGACAAGATCAAGGCCTACAAGCTGGAAGAGATCGCCGCCGACAAGGCCGCCAAACCGATGAGCACGGTCGAGGACGAAGCCCGGGCCGCGCCGCCGGTACGGCGCTTTGCCGGTGCCCTGATGGAGGCCTCCGAGACCGGTTACGGCCTGATCGCCGAGATCAAGAAAGCCTCTCCTTCCAAGGGGCTGATCCGCGAGGATTTCGACCCCGAGGCCCTGGCCAAGGCCTACGAGGCCGGCGGCGCCACCTGTCTGTCGGTACTGACGGACACGCCCAGTTTCCAGGGCGCCAAACCCTTTCTCACCGCCGCCCGCGCCGCCTGTTCGCTGCCCGCGCTGCGCAAGGATTTCATGTATGACACCTATCAGGTGGCCGAGGCGCGGGCGCTTGGCGCCGACTGCATCCTGATCATCATGGCCAGCGTCAGCGATACGCAGGCCGCCGAACTGGAAGAGGCCGCGCAAAGCTGGGGTATGGATGCGCTGATCGAGGTGCACGACGGTGCCGAACTGGACCGCGCACTGGCGCTCAACTCGGCCCTGATCGGGGTCAACAACCGCAATCTCAAGACCTTCGAAACCACGCTGGACACCACCCGCACCCTGTCGAAACGCCTGCCGGACGACCGTTTCCTGATCTCCGAATCCGGGCTGAACACGCCCACCGACCTGGCGGATATGGCAGGTCACGGCGCCCGCGCCTTCCTCATCGGCGAAAGCCTGATGCGTCAGGCGGATGTCGCGGCGGCCACGCAGGCGCTGCTGAAAAACCCGGTGCCGGCATGAGCGGGCTGACCCATTTCGACGACCAGGGCAACGCCCATATGGTCGATGTCTCGGACAAGCCGGTGACCGCCCGGATCGCCACCGCCGAGGGCCATGTGAAAATGGCGCCCGAGACCTTTGAGATGATCACCGAGGGCCGCGCGAAAAAGGGCGACGTGATCGGCGTGGCGCGGCTGGCGGGCATCATGGGTGCGAAAAAGACGCCCGAGCTGATCCCGCTGTGCCACCCGCTGCCGGTGACCAAGGTGACGGTCGACCTGACGCAGGACCCGGACTTGCCCGGCCTGCGCATCACCGCCACGGTCAAGACCTCGGGCCAGACCGGCGTGGAAATGGAGGCGCTGACCGCCGTCTCGACCGCCGCGCTGACGGTCTATGACATGGTCAAGGCGGTGGACAAAGGCATGGTCATCGGCGGCATCCGCGTCCTGCTGAAGGACGGCGGCAAATCGGGGCGTTACGAGGCGACATGATCTCCGTTTCCGAGGCGCTCGACCAGCTTTTCGCCCTTGCCGCACCGCTGCCGGTCGAGACCGTGCCGCTGGTCCGGGCCGCGGGCCGCATTCTGGCGCAGCCTGTGACCGCAAGACGCGATCAGCCGCCCTTTCCCGCCTCCGCGATGGATGGCTATGCCGTGCCCGACGCGGCCCCGGGCCAGCGGTTTACGGTGATCGGCGAAAGCGCCGCCGGAGCCAGGTTCGAGGGCAGCGTCGGCCCCGGCCAGGCGGTGCGCATCTTTACCGGCGCCCCGGTGCCCGAGGGCGCCACACGCATCGTCATCCAGGAGGACGTGACCCGCGACGGCGAGACGATCACACTCGACGACGACCTCGACGACAACCCCTATATCCGACCCGCCGGCACCGATTTCCGCATCGGCCAGACGGTCGAAGCGCCGCGCCTCCTGACACCTCAGGACGTGGCCCTTCTGGCGGCGATGAACATTGCCGAGGTGCCCGTCACCCGGAAACCCCGCGTCGCCCTGATTTCGACCGGGGACGAACTGGTGATGCCGGGCGACACGCCGGGCCCGGACCAGATCATCGCCTCGAACACCTTTGGCCTGCACGCGCTCTTGCGCGACCTCGGCGCCGAGCCGCGCATCCTTCCCATCGCCCGCGACACGACAGAGTCGCTGATCCACGGGTTTTCGCTTGTCGAGGACGCGGATCTGGTTGTCACCATCGGTGGCGCCTCGGTCGGCGACCACGACCTGGTGGCGCGCGTGGCCGGAGAACTCGGGATGGAGCGCGCCTTTCACAAGGTCGCCATGCGTCCCGGCAAACCGCTGATGTCGGGCCGGTTGAGCGATGCCATGATGGTGGGCCTGCCGGGCAATCCGGTGTCGGCGATGGTCTGCGGCCACGTCTTCCTTGCGCCGGTGATCCGGGCGATGCTGGGGCTGGGCACCGCACCCACACCACGCCTCAAGGCCCGGTTGAGCGCCCCGCTCTCGGCCAATGGTCCGCGCGAACACTATATGCGCGCGCACCTGGACGGCGACGGGATCCGGGCGCTGGACCGTCAGGATTCCAGCCTGCTCAGCGTTCTGGGAAAGGCAAACGCGCTGCTGGTGCGCCCCGTGGGCGACGCCGCACGCCAGATCGGCGATACGGTGGACTACCTGCCGCTGTAGCGCCCGTCACGCCGCGCTTTGTTCCCCATTCCGGACAGGTTGGCCCTGCCGCTGTTGACGCCAATGCGCAACAAGGCGCCGGGCTTATCCACATGATTGTTGACACAAAACAAGAACACCCGTAGAACAAAAGTTAACAACTGTGGGGCTGAGCATGCTGACAAAGAAACAACTCGACCTTCTCGACTTCATCAACAAGCGGATGACCCGTGACGGTGTCCCCCCCAGTTTCGACGAGATGAAAGACGCGCTCAACCTGCGGTCCAAGTCCGGTATTCACCGCCTGATCACCGCTCTGGAAGAACGCGGTTTCATCCGCCGCCTCGCCCACCGGGCCCGCGCCATCGAGATCGTGAAGCTGCCTGAAAGCCTGGGCGGCCAGCCTGCCGGGTTCTCCCCCAAGGTGATCGAGGGCGACCGCCCGGACAACCGGCCCTCGGGCGCTTTCGACCTTGGAGCGGCGAACCTTGCGGAACTGCCGCTGGTCGGCAGTATCGCCGCCGGTCGGCCGATCGAGGCCATCAACGATCCCGCACCGGGCGTCTCTGTTCCCGGGCAGATGCTGCACGGCCAGGGCCGTCACTACGCGCTTGAGGTCAAGGGCGACTCGATGATCGAGGCGGGCATCAACGATGGCGACGTCGTTGTGATCCGTGAAACCTCGGATGCGTCGGAAGGCGACATCGTCGTGGCCCAGATCGAAGGCTACGAGGCCACGCTGAAACGGTTCCGCCGCAAGGGCGACATGATTGTCCTGGAGGCCGCGAATCCGATCTATGAACCGCGCGTCCTGCCGCGGGGATCCGTCACCGTGCAGGGCCGCCTTGTCGGCCTGATCCGCACCTACTGATCCGCAACCGCAGAGCGCGCGACCTTCACCGGGTCCGGCGGGCCGCCATGCCAGAGCCGATGGCCCGAGAGGTCGCGGTCCGTCACCACCTGCACACCATCCCTCAACCAGACTGCGACAGACCCGCTCTCGCCCAGGCGCGGCGGGTCAAAGACTTCGCAGCCGCCCGGCAGGCTCAGCGCCACGCTGGACACCACGATCTGTCCCGAATGACAGCTGGTGACGCTGCGCGCGGCGCGCTTGCCCTGCAGGTGCAGGATCTCGAGGTCCCCGAGGGCGGCCCGCGCCACGCGCCCTTCGACCGGCGTGGGCCAGAGTGCCGCCGCCTCGGGTTGCACATGACCCCGCCCATCGTTTTCCAGCCAGACACCCGCCACAAAGCCGGACCCACGGTCGCGTGACAGCGCCCGCCCCTCCGGCAGCATGATCCCCACCAGCGTCCCGCTGTCCGAGATCAGCACCCCGGGCCTGTCGGTTCCGGCCCAAAGCACCACAGCCAACCCCAGCGGCACCAATCCGGCCAAGCGCCCGCGCCCGCGCCACAGGAACAAGAGCAGTCCTCCGAGCGCGATCAGCGGCAGCACCCAGGAGCCCGGCGCCACAACATGGCCCACGGCCCCCTCCCAGTCCGCCACCGTATGCGCGACGCCAAGAATCCAGCCCAGCCCAAGCGCCATCAGCTCCAGCGCGATCCAGTCCAGTCCCAGCGGCATCAGGAGCGCCGCCAGCACCGCCAGGGGCACCACCCAGATGCCCATGACCGGCACCGCCATCAGGTTCGCCACCAGGCCGTAATGCGCCACCTGGTTGAAATGCGCCATGCCCACCGGCGCCGTCGCCGCCCCCGCCACAGCCGACGACAGGACAACCGACAGGATCGGCGAAATCCAGCGCGGCCACTTTCGGTCCCGCTGGAGCAGACTGAACTGCTCAAAGACCGCGACAAGCGCGGTGGTGGCGGCAAAGGACATCTGGAAGCCCGGCCCCAGCAGCGCCTCGGGCCGCATCACCAGAACAACCAGGGCCGCGATGGCCACGCTTCGCAAGCTCAATGCGCGGCGGTCCAGCAACAGCGCGCAGAGCGCCGCCGCCACCATGATGAAGGCGCGTTCCGTCGCCACGTTGCCCCCCGACAGCGCCAGATATCCCGCGGCGGCCAGCAGCGCGCCAAGCGCGGCCAGTTTTTTCCCCGGCCAGTGATGACGCGCGTGACGGGGCAGAATCAACGCCAACCGCAGGGCCGCGAACACGAACCCCGCCAACAGCCCCATGTGCAGCCCGGAAATCGCCAGCAGATGCGCCAGGTTGCTGTCCCGCAGCGCCTGCAACGTTTCCTGCCCCATACCGGACCGATCACCTGTCATGATCGCGGCGGCAAAGGCACCGCGCTCGCCCGGCAAGGCCTCCTGAACCCGGGCCGACAGCCACAGCCGCAACCGGGCCACCGGAAGACCGTCATCGGCCTCTTGCAACAACAGGACCGGACTGCGCGTGTAACCCACCGCCCCCAGCCGCAGGAACCAGGCGTGGCGGCGAAAATCAAAGCCGCCCGGTTCCACCGCGCCGCCGGGCGGGGACAGGTGGCCGGTCAGGATCACCACCTGCCCCGGGCGCGGGTCGAGATAGCCCTGTGTCCCGTGCAAGGATACGCGGACACGCAGCGGGACCTCGTCCGGGTCCATGCGTTCCAGCACCACCCGGTCCAACGTCAGCCGCAGCGCATCCGAGGCAGAGCGGTCGATCCGGACCACCCGCCCCTCGATTGCGCCGTAGTACCGGAAGTCCAACACCGGGCCGGCCACTTGCTGCGCCCGCACACCGGCCAGGGCAAACCCCGCTGCCGCCAGCGCAACCGCGCCCAGCAAAGGCCCCCAGAGCGGCCCCGCCCGATGTTGCAATAGCGCCAGGCAGCCCAGCCCGCCACAGGCCCAGAGCACCGCCGCCGAGGGTTCGGCGCGGAGCGAGAAATAGACCCCGATGCCGATTGCCAGGCAGACCGGCGCCCAGGGAAAGAGATGGCCACGCTGCCCCAGGAGAAGGGCGGCCAGCCACGTCAGGACCTGACCCATGCTTGCCCCCCGATGGGCGGCTCGTTAAGGAACGGCCAAGCCTAGCCCCGATGCCGTTATGAAAAGGTTAACCAAGATGCCCGACGCACAGGTCGTCACCCGCTTTGCCCCCTCGCCCACCGGTTTCCTGCACATCGGCGGCGCCCGCACCGCTCTGTTCAACTGGCTGTATGCCCGGGGTCGTGGCGGCAAGTTCCTGCTAAGGATCGAGGACACGGACCGCGCGCGCTCGACCCCCGAGGCGACAGAGGCAATCCTGCGCGGGTTGGACTGGCTGGGGCTGGACCATGACGGCGAGGTTGTCAGCCAGTTCGAACGCGCCCCCCGCCACGCCGAGGTTGCCCATGAGCTGCTCGCCAAGGGCGCGGCCTACAAGTGCTTTTCCACCCAGGAAGAGATCGAGGCTTTCCGCGAGGCCGCCCGCGCCGAGGGCCGCTCGACCCTGTTCCAGAGCCCCTGGCGCGACGCCGACCCCGCCACACATCCCGACGCGCCCTATGTCCTCCGCCTGAAGACGCCGCAGGACGGCGAGACGGTGATCGCGGACCAGGTGCAGGGCCGCGTCACCATCCGCAACGACCAGCTGGACGACATGGTGCTGCTGCGCTCGGACGGGACGCCCGTCTACATGCTGGCCGTTGTGGTGGACGATTTCGACATGGGCGTGACCCATGTGATCCGGGGTGACGACCACCTCAACAACGCCGCGCGCCAGATGGGCATCTATTCCGCGATGGGCTGGCCGCTGCCGGTCTACGCGCATATCCCGCTGATCCACGGGCCGGACGGCAAGAAGCTGTCGAAACGTCATGGCGCGCTTGGCGCCGACGAATACCAGAAGATGGGTTATCCCGCAGCGGGCATGCGAAATTACCTGGCGCGCCTGGGTTGGAGCCACGGCGACGACGAGTTCTTTACCGACGCGCAGGCCAAGGAGTGGTTCGACCTGGGCGGGATCGGCAAGTCGCCGGCGCGCTTCGACCTCAAGAAACTGGAAAATCTCTGCGGCCAGCACATCGCGATCAGCGACGATGCTGCACTGCTGCATGAAATCGAGGCTTTTCTTGCAGCCAAAGGGGACACCGCCTTGACCGAAACGCAGCGTGACGGATTGCTCCGTGCGATGTATTGCCTCAAGGACCGGGCCAAAACGCTTCCGGAACTTCTTGAAAAGGCGCACTTTGTCCTGGCGGACACCCCGATTCAGCCAGATGAGAAGGCGGCGAAAAACCTTGACACGGTATCCCGTGGTATACTGGCTGCGTTGACGCCGCACCTGCAAGATGCTAGCTGGTCCCGAGACGATCTGGAGGCGGTTCTCAACCGCTTCGCCGAGGATCAGGGGACCAAGTTCGGCAAGCTGGCCGGCCCGCTGAGGGCGGCGCTCGCCGGACGTGCCGTGACCCCTTCGGTCTTCGACATGATGCTCGTCCTGGGCCGCGATGAAAGCCTTGCGCGGTTGGCCCGGGCCGCGGCCGAAAAAGAGGGCTGAGGCCCCGGATCGGCCATGTGACTTCAACCGGCTGGGCCGTCTCACGGCCCCGCTTTACGATATTAGAGGGATGACAAGCATGGCTGAGACCAGCAAGACCGCGACGCTTTCGATCGACGGCAAGGATTTTGAACTGCCGATGCACTCGCCGACCGCCGGTCCGGACGTGATCGATATTCGCAAGCTCTACGGCCAGGCCGGTGTCTTCACCTATGACCCGGGCTTCACCTCGACCGCCTCTTGCGATTCGACCATCACCTTCATCGACGGCGACAAGGGTGAGCTGCTGCACCGCGGCTATCCGATCGACCAGCTGGCAGAGAAATCGCACTACCTGGAGGTCTGTTTCCTGCTGCTCTACGGCTATCTGCCCAAGGCGGCCGAGCTGGAAAAATTCGAGAACACGATCACCCGTCACACGATGATCCACGAGCAGATGTACAACTTCTTCCGTGGGTTCCGGCGGGATGCGCACCCGATGGCGATCATGGTCGGCGTGGTCGGCGCGATGGCGGCCTTCTACCACGACTCGACGGACATCAACGATCCGCGCCAGCGCGAGATCGCCAGCCACCGCCTGATCGCCAAGATGCCGACGATTGCCGCAATGGCCTACAAATACTCGGTCGGCCAGCCCTTCGTCTATCCGCGCAATGACCTCGATTATGCGGCGAACTTCCTGCACATGTGCTTTAGCGTGCCGGCAGAGGAATATGTCGTCGACCCGATCCTGAGCCGCGCGATGGACCGGATCTTTACCCTGCACGCCGACCATGAGCAGAACGCCTCGACCTCGACCGTCCGTCTTGCGTCGTCCTCGGGCGCCAACCCCTTTGCCTGCATCGCCGCCGGCATCGCCTGCCTCTGGGGCCCTGCCCACGGTGGCGCCAACCAGGCCTGCCTGGAAATGCTCAAGGAAATCGGTGATCCCGAGAACATCCCCGAGTACATTGCCCGCGCCAAGGACAAGAACGACAGCTTCCGGCTCATGGGCTTCGGCCACCGGGTCTACAAGAACTTCGACCCGCGCGCGAAGGTGATGAAGCAGTCCGCCGACGAGGTGCTCGACCTCCTGGGTGTCGAGAACAATCCGATCCTCGCCACCGCGAAGGAGCTGGAAAAACAGGCCGTCGCCGATCCCTATTTCGCCGAGAAAAAGCTGTTCCCGAACGTCGATTTCTACTCGGGCATCATCCTCGAGGCGATGGGCTTTCCGACCTCCATGTTCACGCCGATCTTCGCGCTGTCGCGCACCGTCGGCTGGATCAGCCAGTGGAAAGAGATGCTGAACGATCCGCAGAACAAGATCGGACGTCCGCGCCAGCTGTACCTTGGCGAGACGGAACGGGACTACGTCGATATCGAAAACCGCTGAACGCGGGAAAGACGATGATCCAAAGGCCCGGGCATGCCGCCCGGGCCTTTTTCATTGGACCCTCTTAACGTTCCAGACCCCGCACGTTCCAGACCCCAGGCAGCGGCGCCGCCACCCTGTTTCTTTGGGCCGATAAATACCTCCGGGGGGAGCCGAAGGCGGGGGGCAGAGCCCCCCAACAGTCCTCAACGCCCCTCGTAGACCGCCGGGCGTTTTTCGTGAAAGGCAACGACACCCTCTTTGAAGTCCCGCGTCTTGCCGCATTCCCCCTGCAGCTTCGACTCGACCCCCAGCTGCGCCTCAAGGTCATTGTCATAAGAGGCCCGCAGCGCCTGTTTCACACGCGCATAGGCCGCTGTCGGCCCCTGGGCCAGGTGCCGGGCGCGCGCCGCGACATGGGCGCCAAAGACGTCGTCGGCCACCGCTTCCCAGATCATGCCCCAGGCATCCGCCTGTGCCGCGGTGATCTTTTCGGCAAAGAGCGCAGCACCCATCGCCTTGGCCAGCCCCATCTGACGCGGCAACAACCACGTCCCTCCCGCATCCGGGATCAGCCCGATCCGGGTAAAGGCCTGCAGGAAGAACGCCGATTCCGCCGCGATCACCACGTCGGCCGACAGGGCCAGGTTGGCGCCCGCCCCCGCCGCAGCCCCATTGACCGCGCTGATGGTCGGCACCGGGCAGTCATAGATCGCCCGCAGCATGGGGACATATTCGTCGCGCAGGGTCCGTTCCAGGTCCAGGTTGGCGGCATTGCCGCCATCGCCCAGATCCTGCCCGGAACAGAAGGATCGTCCCGATCCTGTCAGCACCACGACCCGCGCTTCGCGCCCGCCACGGTCGACCGCGTCGGTGATCTCGGCCCGCATCTGGGAGTTGAGCGCGTTCATCACGTCTGGCCGGTTCAGCGTCACGGTGGCGATATCCTCGGCCACCGCGTAGGTGATCATGTCGTATTGCATGGGTGTGCTCCCTGTAACCTTGCCGGCATCAAACATCGCGGGCGGGGGAATGGCAAAGCCAAACGCCGCGTCACGGCCGCAACACGCGGGCAATCAGCGCACGGGCCTCGGCGCTGGGACGACGTTCCAGCCGGGCATAGGCGCTGCCGTCGCGGTCGCGCTGCAAAAGCCCGTGTTCGATCATCGCGCGGCGGATCTGGGCCGCGTCGCGAAAGCTGCAAAGCGTGTCGATCCGGGCGCTGATCTCGCGTTCCGTCCAGGTGGTCGCGGGCGACAGTTGCGCCCAGATCACCCAGAGGCAGAGGCCCTGTACGGACGTGCGCCCCGGCCAGTCCGTGAACCGGGCCGCAGCGTCAAAGAACCGTGCCGCCCGGGCAACCGCCCGGTCGTCCAGCGGCTCTGCCGGGGTGTCGGCCAGCCGCGCGCGCATATGCTGATAGTTGCGATAGCCCGCCGCGCGGGCGATCAGGCCCAGCATCTCGAGGTGCGAGGGCGGGTTTTCCAGCCCCGCGCGCAGGGACTTGGCGAAAATCGACAGGTCGGGAATGGTCAGGGCAATGGGATCACGAGACATCTGTGTCCTCCGTCACCGATACCGCGTCCCCTGTGCCGGGGAGAGGAGGGCCGCCCTTGTCCATGGGTATCGTGAAGGTACACCAAGGATCATTCGATGATCGCAGGTTTAGCGAAAGGCGGCGCCTGGGTGAACTGCGGACCCGTGAGACGCGCCTAGCAGAAAGCCGCAGGCGGGTCCATCGCCGTTGACCCTGGCGCCCCCGGCCTGTCATGCTCGCGGCCATGAGCTATAAACCCGACGGCTACACCGATCTTTCGCCCTATCTCGTCGTGCCCGACCCCGAGGCCGTCCTCAACTTCTGCGAGGCGGTCTTTGGCGCCACCCGGCTGCGGGTCTTTCACGACGGCGACAGGATCATGCACGCTGAGTGCCGTATCGGCGATTCCATCCTGATGATGGGCGGGGCCGAAGGGGCCGCGGGCGCGGTCATCCACCTCTACCTGCCCGATCCCGACGCGGCCTTTACCAGCGCACTGGAACTGGGCGCGGTGGAAATCCAGCCGGTGATGGAAAAGGGCGACGGCGACCGTCGCGGTGGATTTCGCACCCCCTGCGGGACGCAGTGGTACGTGTCGAAACAGATGGGCGCGCCGGCATAGTCCCTACCCGGGGCGCCTCAGCCCTCTTCGCCTTTCAGCAATTCGTCAAGGCGCGTCTGCTCTTCCGGAGACAGCCCGTCATCCCCTGCCCCTCCCGCCTGCGAGCGGCGGCGCACATAGGCCATACCCACGACCAGGGCCAGCAGGAACAGCCCGGGCCCAGAGGCCCAGAGCAGCCAGTTCCAGCCGCCTGTCGTCGGTTTCAGCAGGACAAACTCGCCGTAGCGGTCGACGATGAAATCCACCACTTCCTCGTTGGTGTCGCCCGCCATGATCCGCTCACGCACCAATAGGCGCAGGTCACGCGCCAGCGAGGCGTTGCTCTCGTCGATGCTCTCGTTCTGGCAGACAAGGCACCGCAGTCCCGCCGAGATGTCCCGCGCCCGGGCTTCAAGGGCCGGATCGTCCAGCATCTCGTCCGGCTGGACCGCCAGCGCCACGCTGGCCACCAGCGCAAACAGCAGGCCAAGGATGTAGGGCGGGGTTCCACCCTGCCGACGGGCTCTCAGTCTCATTCCGCGGGCACCCCTTGTGCCGGTGTGGTCTTGCGTGCCCCGGCGGCGATCCGGTAGCGACGGTCGGACAGGCTCAGACAGCCGCCCAGGGCCATGATGATCGCACCCGCCCAGATCCAGTTGGCCAGCGGCTTGATATAGACCCGCATGACCCATCCGCCGTCATCCTGCGGATCGCCGATCACCACATAGACATCGCGCATCACGCGATAATCAATGGCCGCCTCGGTCGTGGGCATCTGCGCAACCGGGTAGATCCGCTTTTCCGGGTTCAGCACCGCAATCTCGCGGCCATCGGCCATGACCCGCACCTCACCCATTGTCGAACGGTAGTTCGGACCCTGCACCTGGTTGACGCTCAGCAGCGTGAATTCGAAGGCACCCACGGTCCAAGGCTCATCGATATGGGCGACACGGATGTCTTCCTCTTGCCAGGCCAGCAGCCCGGCGATCCCCAGCATGGTGATGCCAAGGCCGGAATGGGCCACGGTCTTGCCCCAATCGGCGCGCGGCAACCGCAACAGGCGCGAGAAATCGCGCGACTGGCCCGTGCGCCCGATCAGATCGGTCACGGCCCCCGCCACGATCCATGTGCCCAAGAAGACGCCAATCGGCCCCATCAGACTGCGCCCGGTCTGCATCGCCCAGACCAGCCCCATCAGCGCGATGGCCAGACCAAAGGCCGGGGTGAGCGAGCGCAGAATGCGGTCCAGCTTGCCCCGTTTCCAGCTGATCATCGCGCCAACAGGCAGGACCAGACCCAGCACCACCATGAAAGGGGTGAAGGCCATGTTGAAGAAGGGCGCGCCCACCGACAGCTTTCGTTCGAACAGCATCTCGGCCAGGAAGGGCCACATGGTGCCGACGAAGACGACAAAGCTGGATACTGCCAGCAGGATGTTGTTCACGACCAGCGCGCTTTCTCGGCTGACGATGCCAAAGACGCCTTTGGACTCCATCACCTTGGCCCGTGCCGCGAAGAGCGTCAGCGCACCGCCGGTGAAGAACAGCAGGATATATAGGATGAACTTGCCGCGCACCGGGTCATTCGCGAAGGCATGGACGCTCGTCAGCAGGCCGGACCGCACGATGAAAGTGCCGATCAAAGAGAACCCGAAGGCCAGGATCGCCAGAAGGATGGTCCAGCTTTTGAGCGACTCGCGCTTTTCCACGACGATGGCCGAATGCAACAGCGCGGCGGCAAAGAGCCAGGGCATGAAGCTGGCATTCTCGACCGGGTCCCAGAACCAGAAACCGCCCCAGCCCAGCTCGTAGTAGGCCCACCAGGATCCCAGGGCGATGCCGATGGTCAGAAAGATCCAGGCCGCGAGCGTCCAGGGCCGCACCCAGCGCCCCCAGGCCGCGTCCACCCGCCCCTCGATCAACGCCGCCACTGCGAAGGAAAAGCAGATGCTCAGCCCGACGTAGCCCAGGTAGAGGAACGGCGGGTGAAAGGCGAGCCCCGGGTCCTGCAACAACGGGTTCAGGTCGGTGCCGTCGATAGGCGGGACGCTGAGACGCGTGAACGGGTTCGAGGTGAAGATGATGAAGGCATAAAACGCCGCCGAGATCGAGCTTTGGACAGCCAGAACGCGGGCGCGCAGTGTCGGTGGGATATTGGTGCCGAACCAGGCGGCACAGGCCCCGAAGAGTGCCAGGATCAACACCCAGAGCAGCATCGACCCCTCGTGGTTGCCCCAGACGCCCGAGATCTTGTAGAGCATCGGCTTGGCCGAATGGCTGTTCTCGTAGACCAGTTTCAACGAGAAATCGGACACGACAAAGGCATAGGTCAGGGCCGCGAAACTGCTGGCCACCAGCAGGAGTTGCAGCGTCGCCGCCGGTTCCGCCACGGCCATCCACCCGGGCCATCGCTTGTGTGCGCCCACCAGGGGCATGACCATCTGAACCAGTGAAACCAGGAAGGCCAGGATCAGGGCGAAGTGTCCGAGTTCTGTAATCATGTCTTGCGTTATAGTTGTGACGCCCTCCCGCGCCAATCCTTTTCGCCCGGTTTCCCCGATCACATTGTCGCAATGATATACGTACCACCCGCGCCACGAAAAAACCGCGCCCCTTGCAGGAGCGCGGCAATCGTATCGAGATCGGGGAAATCCGCTAGCCGGAGGACCGCCGCCAGTCGGCAAGTGCCGGATTGTCCGACGGCACCTCGAAGGTCGCGGTTTCGACCGGGGCATCGGCATCGGGCGTCACATCGCGCAGCGCCTCGACATCCTTGACCGTCTGCACCACCTGCGGGACCGCCGCCATCGTCACCGCCAGGTCGCGCTGGAAATCCTGCCCTTTGGCCTGGTGGCGCGCGCCGAAGTAAAAGCTGACGATGGCCGCCAACAGCCACCACAGCGGCTCTGGCACCAGGGCGATGCCCGCCATACGCGCCGCGAACCAGACCGGGTCGACCATCGCCGCGACAAACATGCCCAGCGTCCCCAGCGCCATCGCCGGGCGTGGTACACGATTCAAGGCATCCATCAGCCGGTCAAACCAGCCGCGACGGCGAATGCGGAACTCGCCCGCCATCTGCGCCAGCGCCGCGGCCTGCGCCTCGTGACCGCGCTGCGCCTGCGCCTCGGCATTGACACGGAACACCTCCGCTGTCTCCGTCACCACGTTGCGGCCAGGGCCGAACAGCGCGCCAAGGATCTGACCGATCAGCCCCATGCCGCCACCCGGGCGTGAAACTCGGCCTCCGTCATGTGGTACTTGGGCGCAATGAACTCTTCGGCGCGCTTGATCCAGCCGCCTTTTCCGCCCGCGCGGGTGCGCGCGTATTTGCGCGAGGCCGGACGGTTGTCGGCGATGCGGAAGTAATAGTTGCGCCGCGCGATCCCATAGGCATCCACCATGTGATGCGGCGCCTTGCCATAGGCGCGCGCCGTGGCGGCGATGGTGTGCGGGCCAATGGCACCATCCACCGTGACCTGTTCCCCCATCTGGTTCAGCAGTCGCTGCAGGATCTTGACCGCGTTACCACCCGCGTTGACATACATGTCAAAGACCGTGGCATGCAGAGGCTCCGGCAATTCCGCGATGCGCGGTTTCAGGAAGTAGTGGGTCAGAAAGATCGTCACCGCCTGGTCGCGGGTGATCTGGCGCACGTCCGCAGCATCGACATGTCCATTGCCGTCTAGGTCCAGGCCCAGACGGCGCATCGTGTGGATGGTGACGCCATATTTCGTGGCGCCACCCGGATCGTCCGGGTCGTTGACATATCCGCCCTCGCGGGCAACGATTTCCTCGGCCATCCTGCGGACGCGGGGGGTCAGAGTCGACATCCAGTCTCTCCTGCTCGGTTCACTCTCGATGGCCTGAGGGTGCGCCGCAGCTCTTAACCAATCCTCACAGGACCGTACGTTGCATGACCGCTAAAGAGATCATCGCCCTGCTGGGCCTGTCGCCACACCCCGAAGGCGGGCATTACCGGCAGACATGGGAGGCCGAGACCGATGACGGCAGACGCGCGGCCGGCACCTGCATCTATTTCCTGCTGAAAGGGGAGGAGCGCAGCCATTGGCATCGGGTCGATGCGGGCGAAATCTGGCATTTCTACGCCGGCAGCCCGCTGCGCCTGATGCGTGCCGCAACCGACCAAGGCCCGCGCGATGACATGGTGTTGGGGCCGGACCTGTCACAGGGGCAGCGCCCGCAGGGGATCGTCGAACCCGGTCACTGGCAGGCCGCGCAATCGCTGGGGGACTGGACCCTTGTCGGCTGCACCGTTTCACCGGGTTTCCGCTTCGAGGGTTTCGAGCTGGCCCCGCCCGATTTCGACATCCCGGGCTGACACATACGAAAACGCCCGGGGCGCAAATGGCCCCGGGCGAAATAACTCTGTCGGGTGTAGTGGGTTACTCGACCCGCTCCATGTCGGACAGGTCCTCGCTGGTGAACGGAGTCACGACAGCGTAATCCGCCTCGCTCACCATGACCATCTTGGTTTCATCCATCGGCAGCATGACCAATTTGTCGGCCACACCCAGGAAACCGCCGACCTCTGCCACGAGGCCCGTGATCTCGCCATTCTCGTCGACGATGAAATCGTCGATCGAACCGATGCGTGTCCACTCGTCGGCCACGGTCTCATAGTTCACATTCACGTCCCAATCGACGCTTTCAGTGGCCGACAAAGTGTAGATCGGCGCGCCGACGATCACCGAGGCTTTGACCGGCCCGGTCAACCCGGTATCGGCCTTGGCCGTATCCGACGCTTTGGCCTTGGGCGCATCCGGGTCGGTCGCCATCGGATCGGCCGTATCGGCTTTCTCCATCGGATCCGCCGTATCGGCCTGTTCCATCGGCATCGGCTCGGCGGCCGGGTCCATCGCATCGCCGGATTCGTGGTTTTCCGCCAGCGCGACAGCGGGGATGAGAGCGGTTGCGGCAACGGTCATCATGAAGCGTTTCATGTTGAACTCCTTCCTTTTTTCCGTTCAGTCTGCCCAAAGAACGCGTCTCTTTTCGCTCCTGTTCCCCATTATATTTTTCGCACCAACAGGAACTTCAGCCGCCTCCGTGCGTATGCAAGAACTTCAAAAGCTGCGTGGTGGAGGCGTCCTTGCCTTCGACCGGCACAGCCCCCGTCACCATCGGCCCCAGGGCCGTCGCCAGTTCCTTGCCAAGCTCCACGCCCCACTGGTCGAAAGAGTTGATGCCAAGGATCACGCCCTCGACAAAAACCCGGTGTTCATACAGCGCGATGATCTTGCCCAGCGTTTCGGGGTCGAGCAGCGGATAGATCAGCGTCGTGGACGGACGGTTGCCCGGAAAGACCCGGTGCCGCGCCTGCCGCTCCAGCTCGTCGCCCTCGAACTTGTCCGCGACCTTGCCGCGCGCCTCATCCAGATCGCGCCCGCGCATCAGCGCCTCGGACTGGGCCAGGCAATTGGCAACCAGCAACTCGTGGTGATGCTTCAGATCCGGTTCATGGCCTTTGGCGGCCACGAGGAATTCCGCCGGGATCACCCGCGTGCCCTGGTGGATCAGCTGGTAAAAGGCGTGCTGGCCATTGGTGCCCGGCTCTCCCCAGACCACTGGGCCGGAGTGATAGGGCAGATCAGCGCCGTCCATGCTGACGCCCTTACCGTTCGATTCCATCTCCAGCTGTTGCAGGTAGGCAGGCAAGCGCGACAGGCGGTTGTCATAAGGCAGCACCGCGCGCGTGGCATGGCCCAGCACCTGATTGTGCCAGATCCCCACAAGCGCCAGCAGCACCGGCAGGTTTTCGGCCAGGGGGGCGGTCTGGAAATGCCGGTCCATCTTCATGCCGCCGGTCAGAAAGGCGCGAAAGTCCTCCGGCCCCACCGCCAGCATCAGCGACAGGCCGATCGGTCCCCAGACCGAATAGCGCCCGCCGACCCAATCCTCGAATCCGAACACGCGCTCCGCCGGGATGCCGAACTCTGCCGCCTTTTCCTGGTTCGAGGACAGGGCGATGAAACGTCCCTCGTCGGACACGCCCCTATCCGCCAGCCAGGCCTTGGCCGTGCGCGCGTTGGTCATCGTTTCGATGGTGGTAAATGTCTTGGAGGCGACGATGAACAGCGTCGTCTCGGGATCGCATAGCGCCAGCTTGTCGGCGATGTCGGCGCCATCGACGTTCGACACGAAATGCGTGCGCGGCCCGTCGTGATAAGGCGCCAGCGCCAGTGTCGCCATGACCGGCCCCAGGTCCGAGCCGCCAATGCCGATGTTGACCACATCCGTGATCCCCGAACCGCGGATCTCGCGCGCCAGCGCCTCCATCCGGCCCAGCGTGTCCAGGACCGGTGGCATGACGTCCACGCCATCCACGCGGACCTCGGTCCCGTCGAGGTTGCGCAGGGCGGTGTGCAGCACCGCGCGCCCCTCTGTCTCGTTGATCTTTTCCCCGGCGAACATCGCGTCCCGACGGGCCGCCACGCCGCGCGCCTCGGCCAGGGCCAGCAGGCCTGCGCGCGCCTCGGCGTCGATCTGCGTCTTGGAATAATCGAAGAGCATGCCTTCTGCCGACTGCGAAAATGCCCCGGCCCGGCCCTCATCCGCAAACAGGGTCTCGATCCGGCGGTCGCCGATGCCTGCCGCCAGTGTCTTCAGTTGCTCGAACATTCCATCCCCCTCGCCGACCTTGATGCGGCCCTTTGAACATGTGCCCACCCCATAGCAGGCGGAAAATGACAGATTTGCGACCCGGGCGCGCAGCCTATGGCGCCCAATGCACCCGCGCCTCGGACAGGACCGCGTTGATCGGCGCCTCTTCGGCTGGCTTGCCGCGCGCCGATTCCAGCGCGACGCGCTTTTCTTCGCCAAAGATCAGGACGTGCTTTGACATTGCCCCGTTCAGGACGTGCGCGCTCAACGTGATGCGCGGCTCGGGTGCTCCGGGCGCCCGCATCGGCAACAGCACAGGCGCCTTGGGGGACAGGGCCTCTTCCAGCCGGTCCGCCCCCGGAAAAATCGAGGCCGTGTGCAGGTCGGCCCCCATCCCCAATAGCACCACCGCCAGAGGCAGTTCCTCGGCAATCGGCGCCTGCAGCGCTTCAAGCGCCTCTTCCGGTTCATCCGCGGGCGCATAAAGAGGCAGGAAACGTGCCGCCTGCGCCCGATTGATCAGCAAACGCTCACGCAGCAACCCGGTGTTCGAACGCGGGCTGTCCTCTGGAACCCAGCGTTCATCGGTCAGCAGTACATCCACCCGCGACCAGTCTAGATCGACAGTGTTCAGATCGTCAAAGACCGGACCCGGGGACGTCCCGCCGGGGACTGCGAAGCCGACCCGGTCCCGCTGACCCAGCGCCTGCCGCAAGTCGCCGGCCAGCTGGTTGGCCAGGTCGATGGCCAGCATCTCCCTGTCCTGATACTCGATGAATTCGTAACTCATGTTCCCGGCCTCCCTTGTCTCGCCAGGCTCATGCGCGGATGTCGCGCCAGCGACGCCCGTCGCGATGCATCAGCATCAACGCATCATCCGGACCGGCGGATCCGGGGTCATAGGGTTTGGGCACCTCGCCCCGGCCCAGCCATCCGGCGATGATCGGATCGGTCCAGGCCCAGGCGGCCTCGACCTCGTCACCGCGCATGAACAGGGTCTGATTGCCCCGGATCACGTCCATGATCAACCGTTCGTAGGCATCGGGCACTTCTTCCGCCTCCGGTCCCAGCGCCTCGGCAAAGCTCATGTCCAGCGGCACGTCCACCAGCCGCATGCCACCCGGCCCCGGTTCCTTGATCGTCACACCCAGGGTCATGCCCTCGTTCGGCTGCAACCGGATGGCCAGCACGTTGCGGTGCGTGCCTGCCTCGGGGCCGAAAATCGAATGCGGCGCGTCCTTGAAGACCACGGCGATTTCGCTGGCGCGCGCCCGCAGCTTCTTGCCCGTGCGCAGGTAGAAGGGCGTCCCGGCCCAACGCCAATTGGAGATATGGCATTTCATCGCCACGAAACTCTCGGTGGTCGAGCGCGGATTTTCCACATGTGCGCGATAGCCGGGCTGGTCGTCGTCCGCGTCGTACTGGCCACGCACGATGTGGTGGTAATCCACCGGGTCCAGCGCCCGGATCACCTTCAGCTTTTCGTCCCGCACCGAATCCGGTTCGAACCGTGCCGGGGGTTCCATCGCAATCAGGCACAACAGCTGCATCAGGTGGTTCTGCACCATGTCCCGCATCGCGCCCGACTTGTCGTAATAGCCGCCACGCCCGCCCACGTCGACGGTTTCGGCCACGGTGATCTGGATGTGATCGACGTATTGCGCGTTCCACAACGGCTCGAACAGCATGTTGCCGAACCGGACCGCCATCAGGTTCTGGACGGTTTCCTTGCCCAGGTAATGGTCGATCCGATAGATCTGATCCTCGTGAAAATGCTGCCGCAGGGTCGCATTCAGCGCCTTTGCGCTGTCCAGGTCATGACCAAATGGCTTTTCGACCACCACGCGGCTGTCATCGTCGGCCAGCCCGAAATGGCGCAGCCGTTCCGCCAAGGCCCCGAAAAGCGCCGGACCGACCGAGAAATAGAAGGCCCGAACCGTCCCGGGCCGCAGGTGCGTTTTCAGCGCCTCCCAGCCGCCCTCCCCCATCGCGTCGACCGCCACATAGTCGATACGTTCGAGGAATTGTTCCAGCGTGCCATCCTCGCAGTGGCGGCCGCCCCCGAATTCGCGGGTGGCCTCGGCCACCATCTCGCGAAAGCCCGCCGTATCCATGTCGCTGCGGGCGGCGCCGATGATCCGCGCGTCCTCTGGCATCTGTCCGCTGCAATAGCGCCTGAACAGCCCCGGCAGGATCTTGCGCCGGGCCAGATCGCCCGTCGCCCCGAAAATCACCAGATCGAATGGGTCGACCGGAATTACGCGTGAAACCATGAGTCCCGTGCCTTTCCTGTTCGGCGGAGCGGGCCGCCTCTTGCCATTGGCAATGCACCGTTAGCGCTAACGCATCCTGTTCGCGCTCCGAATACCCCATGTTCGGTTCAAAGTCTAACACCCAATTGATGCATCACAATGGCGTCAGGCGAAATCTTGTGACTGGCACCGGCTTTGCCTACTGCTTACGCCTTGGGGGGACTGCTTGAAGGACTGGATATGAAAGACGCTTCCGCCGCAAATATCGACAAGTTCAAGGACCCGGCCCGCACAGCCAAGGGCGAGCCGCGCGCACATGTGGCCCTGTCGGACCCGCAGACGCTGTGGTTCAACACCGGCACGCTCTGCAATATCGAATGCCTGAACTGCTACATCGAAAGCTCGCCCGAGAACGACCGGCTGGTCTATATCACGGCGGACGAGGTCACGGACTATCTCGACCAGCTCGAAACGCGGAACTGGGGGGTGGCCGAGATCGGATTCACCGGGGGAGAGCCCTTTATGAATCCCCAGATGATCGAGATGACGCGCCGCAGCCTCGCCCGGGGGTACAAGGTGCTGATCCTGACCAATGCCATGCGCCCGATGATGCGGCCTGCCATGCGCGAAGGCCTGAAGGCGCTGCACGCCGACTACGGCGACCGCCTTACACTGCGCATCTCCCTGGATCACTGGTCGGCGCGCCACCACGACGCCGAACGCGGTACGGGGACATTCGAAAAAACGCTGGAAGGAATGCGCTGGCTGCGTGACACGGGTATTCGCATGGCCGTCGCGGGCCGCACGATGTGGGACGAATCCGAAGCCCTGTCGCGGGCCGGGTTCGCACGCCTGTTCGAGGCCGAGGGCTTCGACATCGACGCAGAGGATCCGGGCATGACCATCCTCTTCCCGGAAATGGATATCAACGTCGAGGTGCCCGAGATCACCACCTCCTGCTGGGACATCCTCGACAAGCAACCGACCCAGGTGATGTGTTCCTCCTCGCGCATGGTGGTCAAGCGAAAGGGGGCGGCACGCCCGTCTGTCGTGGCCTGCACCCTGCTGCCCTACGAGCCGGAATTCGACCTTGGAGAGACGCTGGAGGCGGCAGAGCAGGACGTCTCGCTGAACCACCCCCACTGCGCCAAGTTCTGCGTCCTTGGTGGGGCCAGCTGTTCCGCCTAGTCCCCCGTCCTGACGTCCCGGCAAGGCCCCGCCGACCCGCCGATCCAGCTTGCGCCGCTCCCTGCCCCGTGTCACTCCTCCGGCAGCGAGCAGGAGAGACAGATGGCAGCGCGCAAGATCATCATCGACACCGACCCGGGCCAGGACGACGCGGTGGCCATCCTTCTGGCGCTCGCATCGCCCGCAGAGCTCGATGTCCTGGGTATCACCGCCGTTGCAGGCAATGTCCCGCTGGAGCTGACCGCGCGCAACGCCCGCATGGTCTGTGAACTGGCGGGCAAGCCAGAGACACTTGTCTTTGCAGGATGTGACCGACCGCTGGCGCATGATCTCGTTACCGCCGAACACGTGCACGGCAAGACCGGCCTCGACGGCCCCGACCTTCCCGAGCCGACCATGCCGCTGCAGGACGGTGATGCCGTCGACTTCATCATCGACACCCTGCGCGCCCAACCGGAAAAGACCGTCACGCTCTGTCCGCTGGGGCCGCTGACCAATATCGCCGCTGCCCTGCAACGCGCCCCGGACATCGCTGTACGCATCCAGGAAATCGTCCTGATGGGCGGCGCCTATTTCGAGGTGGGCAACATCACCCCCGCCGCCGAGTTCAACATCTACGTCGACCCGGAAGCCGCTGAAATCGTGTTCAAATGCGGCGCGCCGATCACGGTCATGCCGCTGGACGTGACACACAAGGCGCTGGTCACCACCGCCCGCAACGAGACCTTTCGCACCCTCGGCACGCCGGTCGGGATCGCCGTGGCGCAGATGACCGATTTCTTCGAACGCTTCGACCGGGAGAAATACGGCTCGGACGGCGCGCCCCTGCACGATCCCTGCGTCACGGCCTATCTGCTGCAACCCGATCTCTTCTCGGGCCGGTTCATCAACGTCGAGATCGAGACCCGCTCCGACCTGACGCGCGGCATGACGGTGGCCGACTGGTGGCGGGTCACGGACCGCGCCCCCAACGCCATGTTCATGGGCGACGTCGACGCCGACGGCTTTTTTGCCCTGCTGACCGAAAGGCTGGCGCGGCTATGAAATCCCTCCACCTCGCGGGCGAAACGGATGCAGACAGGCTCCTGCCGCTGGTCGCCGCCTTTCATACCGAAATGGGGTATGGCACCGACACCGACCACCGCGCCGCCGCCATCTCGCCCTTGCTTCAGGGATCGCCCCACGGCGCGGCCTGGCTGATCGGACCGCGACGTGCGCCGGTGGGCTATATCGTGCTGACCTTCGGCTGGTCGGTCGAGTTCGGCGGGCTGGATGCCATCGTCGATGAACTCTACGTCCGCCCCGCCGTGCGCGGGCGCGGCATGGGGCTCGAGGCGCTGGACGGCATCGCCAAGGCGATGCGAGAGGCTGGCGTGCGCGCGCTGCACCTCGAGGTCGACCGCGAAGATGAGCGCGCGCAGCGCTTCTATGGCCGCGCGCGCTTCAAGCCCCGCGATCGCTACATCTTCATGAGCCGGGTGCTCTGAGCGCGACTCACATCGCGCTCACGACGATCACCATGAGGATCGAATACAACATGATGCCCCCGCCGATCAGCCAGATCGGATAGTTGCGCCCCACGCTTGCCTTGGCCAGTTCCTTGGCCTGGTAGATCAGGTCGGGCCATGTGTAGCTGACGAAATCACCCTGGGTGAAGACCGCCTTGATCCTCTCGTCCTCATCCACGACAGGCAGGCGGCGGAACCGTTCGTTCGACATGATGCGCAGCCAGTCGATGACCTCGTCGGTTTCCCGTGCCACACGCGGATCGCGGGTCATGATATCCTCCAGCGTCAGGCTGGTCGCGTCGGCCTTCCTCGCCACGACCTTGCGCAGGATGTCGCGTTCCGTCACCACCCCCAGCACCCGGTCGTCCGGATCCACCACCATGACCGAGCCAAAGTTGCGCTCGTTCATCGCCTGCGCGGCGGTCGTGACCAGGGTCTTTGGCGAAAACGTCAGCGGCTGCGGCTTGGACGAGAACTCGGGGCGATCCATCAGGCGCATTGCGTAGGCGTTTTCCGTCTGCATCGTCTTGCTCCTGTTTGTTGGGTTGCGGGTAACCCTAGCCCCCTGACAGCTGTGGCAAGACCGCTGGCGCAACCGTGATCGCGCCCCTATATCTCGGGCATGACCCTGCACATCCCCTTCGACAATTCCTATGCCCGCCTGCCCGAGGGCTTTTTTGCCCGCCAGGGCCCGACCCCGGTCAAGGCCCCGCAGACCGTGGCCTTCAACCATGACCTTGCCGATCTCCTGGGCATCACCGGCGCCGACGACCCCGCTCTGGCGGCGCAATTCGGCGGCAATCGCGTGCCAGAGGGGGCCGAGCCCTTGGCCCAGCTCTATGCTGGGCACCAGTTTGGCCAGTTCAACCCGCAACTGGGGGACGGGCGCGCCTTGCTGCTGGGCGAGGTTGTGGGCACCGATGGCATCCGCCGTGACATCCAGCTCAAGGGATCCGGCCCAACGCCCTTCTCACGTCGCGGCGATGGCCGCGCCTGGCTGGGGCCGGTCCTGCGCGAATACGTCGTGTCCGAGGCGATGCACGCGCTTGGCATCTCGACCACCCGCGCCCTTGCCGCGATCCGCACGGGCGAGGAGGTCATCCGCGAACGCCCCCTGCCCGGTGCCGTGCTGACCCGCGTCGCCCAAAGCCATATCCGCGTGGGCACCTTCCAGGTCTTTGCCGCGCGACAGGACAACGAGCGTCTGAAAACGCTTTACGACTACACGGTCGACCGCCACTATCCAGATGCGCGCGACCCGCTGGACCTGCTCAACGGCGTGATCGAACGGCAAGCGCAGCTAGTGACACAATGGATGGGCGTTGGTTTCATCCATGGGGTGATGAACACCGACAATTGCGCGCTCTCGGGCGAAACCATCGACTACGGGCCCTGTGCCTTCATGGATGCCTACGACCCGGACACGGTGTTTTCCTCGATCGACCGGTTCGGGCGGTACGGCTATGCCGCGCAGGCCGATATCATCGTCTGGAACATGGCCCAGCTGGCCACGGCACTGGTGCCGCTGATGCCCGACACGGACAAGGCTGTCGAGGATTTCACCAAGGCCGTGCATGCCATGCCAGACCGGCTGCGCGCGCTCTGGCTGGACCGCTTCGGCGCCAAGATCGGCCTGTCCGCCCCGACGCAAGAAGACCTGTCCCTGATCGGCGACCTGCTGACGCTGATGCACGAGGGCGGCGCGGATTTCACCAACACCTTCCGCGCCCTGGCCGATGGCGATGCCCGCGACCAGTTCACCGACCGCGCGGCTTTTGACGGATGGGAGGCACGCTGGCAAGCGCGGCTGGAACAAGAGGATGACCCGCAGGCGCTGATGCGCGCGGTGAACCCGGTCCTGATCCCGCGCAACCACCGCGTCGAACAGATGATCGAGGCCGCCGTGGCGGGCGACGATGCGCCCTTTCACCGGCTGAGCGCGGCGCTTTCGGCGCCATTCGACCTGGACGACAACTATGCCGACCTGCGCCGCCCGCCGTCGAGAGGCGAAAAGGTTCGCGCCACCTTCTGTGGGACCTGACCCCACCGGACGTCACACCGCCCCGGGCGTGCCCCGGGGCCTCTGCCCGGTCCTAGTTTTGCCCTCGCAATGTTTCCTGCCCCGGGCCGGGCGGACCTTCGGCCCGCGTCTTGCGACGTCGGTTGATCAGCACGATCCCCACCGAGGTCAGCGCCAGCGCCCCCAGGAAATCCGGCCCCACCGGCTCGTCGAAGACAAGCCAGCCAAAGACCACGGCCATGACCGGAGACAAAAAGCTGAAGGACGCGATGTCCGAGGCCGGATAGATTCCCATCAGCCGCAACCAGAACATGAACCCCAGCGAGGCCACCAAAACGCCATAGGCCAATCCGAACAGGCTCAGCAGGCCGGTCTCGCGCCAGAGCGGGCCGAACAGCGGCGCCACCACGCAGAGCACAACCGCCGAAACAGCCAGTTGCCAGAACAGTTGTCCCTCCGGGTTCAGCTCCGAGGTCCGCGTCAGGCGCACATTCAGCGCGATCCCGGCCCAGGCCCAGGAGGCCAGAAGCGCCAGCAGATCGCCCCAGATGTTGCCCGCCCCACGGCTTTGCGGATCGGCAAGCGCCCATGCCACCCCCGCCATCGCCAGCACCAGGCCCAACAGGCGCCTTGACGACAGGCGTTCTCCCGGCAGGGTGAAATGCGCCACCAGCGCCAACCAGACCGGCATGGCGTAAAAGGTGATCGAGGCGCGCGAGACGCTGGTCAGGTCCAGCGAGGTGAACAGCAGGATGAACTCGATGCTGAACAACCCGCCCAGTATCAGTCCGGGCCACAGCGTCTGCCGCAGTCCCTTGATCCGGCGCCCACTAACCAGCAGCCAGATCCCCAGCACCGCCAGCGCCAGGGCCGAGCGCAGCCCCGCTCCGAAGACCGGACCGATCCCGGCATTGGCCAGTTTGATCGCCACCTGGTTGAAGGCCAGGACATTGGCAAAAACCACCATCCCCACCGCGCCGGCGAGGTCCATCTGTTGCTTGCGTTCCATGCCCTCTTGGACACCCGGACGCGGGCAAGGTCAATCCACTGCCGACGCCCCCCCTGTGCGCGGCGGCGAAGTTCTGTCACAGTCGCCAGAGGGAGATCATCGTCTGAGAGGAGAACGCACATGGGTCTGATGGGAACACTGGCTAAACTCGCCATAGGGTATGCCGCAGCGCGCGGGGTCGACCGGATGTCCGGAGGACAGGGACTTGGCAGTCTCCTCGGCGGTGGCGCGCAGGTACCGGCGAAAACGCCGACCGCGACGCTGCAGGCCCAGATGGGCAAGCTCATGGGCGGCCAGGCCCCCCAGGGCGGCGGCTGGCAAGAGATGATGGAGGCGGCGCAGAAAAGCGGCTTTCCCGGCATGCCCGGCGCCGGCGCCGCTGGGGCCAACCCCCTTGCCGACATGATGAAGACCATGCAGGCCGGAGGCATGGATCTCTCGGCCTTCACGGGCCAGGCAGGCACCGGAAAAGGCGGCGGCCTGCTGTCGCAACTGGGCGAAGGCGGCACCGGCATGGCCGGGATGCTGGCGGCCTTTGCCGGGTCGGCGGCCCAGGCGCAGGGCAAGGGCGCCGCCGGGCTGATGGACGCCATGAACGCCCAGTCCACAGCGCCAGAGGCCGAAGCAGCCGCCGGCCTCATGCTGCGCGCGATGATCCAGGCCGCAAAAAGCGACGGCGGCATCGACAAGGCGGAACAGGCCAAGATCCTCGAAACCCTGGGCGAGGATGCTGACCCTGAGGACCGCGCCTTTATCCAGGCCCAGCTCAAGGCCCCCGTCGACCCCGAGGCGCTGGCCGCGGATGTCCCCGAAGCGCAGCGCATGCAGGTCTATTCCGCCTCGCTGATGACGATCCGCGTCGATACGCAGGCCGAGGCCGAATACCTCGACACACTCGCCAAGGCCATGCAACTGGATGAGGCGGTGGTGAACATGCTGCACATGCAGATGGGCCTGCAACCGCTCTACGGCTGAGACATTCATGACACGCACCCCGGCCTTCGGCCTCGGCCTTGCCCTGGCCGGGGCGCTGATCCTGACACCCGATGCGCTGCTGATGCGCCTCTCCGGCATGTCCGGCTTCCAGATGCTGGGCTGGCGCGGGATCTGCATGGCGGTCATTTTCCTCGTCGCCTGGACATTGACCAGCCGGACCCGCCGCGCCGATCTTGCCGGGATTGCCGCGCCGACCGCGCTTATGGTGATCGCCTGCCACGCGTTGAATGCCATGCTGTTCCCCTTGGGGATCGCCTTGTCCCCGGTGGCGCCGGTCCTGTTGGGCGTGGCGACGGTGCCTGTCTGGTCGGCGCTTCTGGCGCGCCTTCTGCATAGCGAAGCCACCTCGCGCGCCACCTGGACCGCCATCTTGCTGGTTCTGGCCGGACTGGCGATTGCCGTGACCGACAAGGGGGCGGCTGCCCTGGACGCGGCCGCGCTGACGGGCGCCGCCTGCGGCCTTGGCGTGGCCTTTGCGCTGGCGCTCAATTTCGTCACCCTGCGCCACAATCCGGACCTGCCCCTGCTTCTGGCGATCGGCCTCGGCGCGCTGATCGCCGGCACGACGGGCTGGGCCATCACCGGCCCCGGCAGGATGACCCAAGGCGCCCTTTGGGCGATCCTCCTGGCCAGCATCTTCGTGCTGCCGCTTTCCTTTTTTGCCCTCAGCCAGGCGTCGCGCCACACCGCCGCGGCCAATGTCAGCCTGCTCTTGCTCCTCGAAACCGTGCTGGCCCCGCTCTGGGTCTGGCTCGGCACCGGCGAAGCCCCCTCGCGGCGGATGATCCTGGGGGGCGCGGTGGTCATCGTCACGCTGGCCGTCTACGTCGCACGCGCGCGCCGCGTTCGAGGCTTGGCCTCGCCCGCCGCATTGCCTAAAACGGGCGCCAGACCAACGACTCCGGGCCCATGACCGATAGCATCTCAGACCGCTGCACCGCCAAAGGCCTGCGCATGACCGACCAGCGCCGGACCATCGCCGAGGTGCTCGAACGCGCGACGGATCATCCGGACGTGGAGGATCTCTATGCCCGCGCCTCTGCGCGCGACCCCAATATCTCGATCGCCACGGTCTATCGCACCGTCAAGCTGTTCGAAGAGGCGGGCATCCTCGAGAGGGTCGATTTCGGCGACGGTCGTGCCCGGTACGAAGACGCCGAACGCGAACACCACGATCACCTGATCGACCTCAACACCGGCGAGGTGATCGAATTCGTCGATCCCGAGATCGAGGCCCTGCAGGAAAAGATCGCGGAAAAACTGGGCTACCGGCTCAAGGGCCACCGCATGGAGCTCTACGGCGTCCCGCTGAAAAAGCGCTGACGCCCAATCACCGCCGATCTTCGTTCTGGTGAGTCCTGAAGCTGTCGACCACAGGGCCACAGGCACCCACCCAAGGCAAAGCCGTCGCGTCACCAAGGGCGGATAAAAGCGCGCGGAAGCGCTCATTTTTGCAACCGTCCCGTCCTTGGCCTTTCCAGGCCAAACCATCACGCCAGCGCGATGGTCACGCGCCGGTTCTGCTTGCCCTTGTTCTCGATCTTGCCCAGCTTCAGCGCGCCGATCTCTCCGGTGCGGGCGACATGGGTGCCGCCGCAGGGCTGCAGGTCCACCTGCTCACTCCCCGAGCCGATCCGGACCAGCCGGATCTGGCCCGCGCCGCGCGGCGGCTGCACGGACATGGTCTTGACCAGTTCCGGACGTGCATCCAGTTCCGCCTCGGTGATCCAGCCTTCCGTCACTTCCAGGTCGCGGTCCACCAGACGATTCAAGGCCTCTTCCACCGCGTCGCGATCCTGCGGCGGTTCCGGCATCTTGAAATCCAGGCGCCCGGTCCCGGCGCCGATCTGCCCACCCGTCACCGGCAAGGGGATCACCACGCTCAGCAGGTGCAGCGCGGTGTGAATACGCATGTGCTTGTGCCGCCGTTCCCAGTCCAGTGTCTGCACAAGCCTCGTCCCGACCGCCGGCAGTTTCGCCGGTTCCGCAGGCACAAGGACAGAGACGCCCCCGTCTCCCTTGACCGCGGTCGCGATTTCCAGCGTCCGGCCATCCCATTCCAGCCAGCCACTGTCGCCGGGTTGGCCACCGCCGGTCGGATAGAAGAGGGACTGCGACAACACGATGCCACCCTCGTCGGTCAGGGCCACGACTTCTGCAGAGGCATCGCGCAGGTAGGGATCTTCGCGGTAGAGCGGTTGCTGGCTCATCCCTCGTCTCCGTCATCTGACACGCGTTCATCTCCCATGACGGCGCCGGACTTGCGCGGCGCCGGGCGCGGTGGGCTTTCTTGCGCCTCCTGCTCCTGAGATGCACTCCGGCGGCTTTCGACCGCGTCGGCCAGAACCTCCGGATTTCGCAGCCAAAGGTCGCGCTGCGCAAAGGGAATCTCGATGCCCTCGCGGGCGAATTCCTCGACGATCTGGTGGCGCATCTCGGTCTTGACGTCCAGGCCCTGACCGACATCGAACAGGATCGCCCGAATGCGGAAGTCCAGGGAATCCGCACCGAAGCCCATGAAATCCACCGCCGGCGCCGGGTTCATCAGCACCAGGTCGTGCTGCCGCGCGATGTTCAGCAGGATGCGTTCCGCCTTGCGCGTGTCGGTGCCATAGGCCACGCCCACGTCGATGATGATCCGGCCCAGCGAATTGCCCCGGGTATAGTTCGACACCGTGCCCGAGACGAAATCCGCGTTCGGGATGATCATGTCATAGCGGTCAAAGGTTTCGATCCGGGTCGAGCGCACAGAGATGTCCTTGACGATCCCGTGTGTGCCGTTGACTTCGATCCAGTCACCCTCGCCGATGGGGCGTTCGATCAGCAGGATGATCCCGGACACGAAGTTCGAGACGATGTTCTGCAGACCGAAACCGATCCCGACCGAGAGCGCACCGGCAACGATCGCAAGCGAGGAGAGGTCCAGCCCCCCGGCCGTCACCGCGATGATGACCGCCAGGAAGATCCCGACATAGCCCACGCCGGAGACGATGGAGTTCTGACCACCCTGGTCGATCTGGGTCTTGGGCAACACCGAGGTGCGCAGCGCGCCCTGCAGCAGTCGTGTCAGCATGTAACCGGTGGCAAAGACAAGAATCACGACGACAAAACTCATCGGGGTGATCCGGGTCTCGCCGATGCTGATGCCCTCCTGTGCCCGGGTCCAGATCTCGGTCAGATCGGCCGTGCGCGCGCCCCAGATCAGCGCCAGCGCCGGCAGAGCCAGCATCGCAAGGGCAAAGCCGCCCAGCACCGGCCAGAGGCTCTCGCCCCCCTGCCCTTCGCGTCCGGAAACCAGCTCGTAGAGGCTGTTGATGAACCGCTGCGCCACCATGATCAGACCGACAAGCGCCAGCGTCGCGATGGTCGGATAGACCATCGTTTCCCCGACCTTGTAGTAGCCGATGGCCGCCATGGCCGGGCCCAGAACCCCGACGATCTGGCAGGCCCGGCCCAAGAGCCGGGCAAAACGCAGCCGAAAATCGCCCGGCCCGTTCTCACGCGCCTCTCGGGTGCCCACCATGGCCGCGTCGTTGCGCACACGCCCAAGCCGCACCAGCATCAGGCCCGACAGGGCAAGAACCGGGAATTGCACGACCGCAGTCGTCGCGGGCGACCACTGGCCGATCTCGACAAATGTATCGACAGCGGATTTCAGCACGTAGAGAAAGGCCAGCGCGTTCGACAACCGCCGCGCAACCGCGCGTTCCTCGTGTGGGATCAGCAGCACGGCGATCCTGTCGTCGTCGTTGAACGCTTCCTCGGCCAGCCAGCGGATGCCGAAAAGCATGGCCACCCAAGAGCCGAGATTGTTCAAGAGGCCCGCCCAGGTCGGGCCGGTAAAACCGGTGGCGCCAATCGCCAGCAAGAGCGCCACAACCCCGAAGAACGGCAGGACGATCTTGCCAAGGGAGACAAGGAACCGGAACACGCCGGAGCCGCGCCGCGTTCCCGCGCGCAGTTTCTCGACACCGGCCCGCGCCCAGCGCGGACCGCGCACCAGCAACAACAGGCCGAGCAGGGCAAAGAACAGGACCACCGGCAGGTTCTTCAACGCTGCCGCGCGCGTAGTCCTGTCCGAGGTCTGTTTCGACATTTCCTGCCACAGATCCGAAAAGGTCGCGCTGACCTCTTTCGCGGCAACCGGCCAGCGGGTCGGATCCAGCGGCGAGGTCCCCAGTTCCAGCAGTGCATCCGCCTGGCGTTCACGAATGATGCGGTCGATCCCACCGACGATGGAATCGGCGCGGGAATAGGCCGCCTCGGCCCGCAGCACAGGCGCCCGCGCCTCGGACAATTGCTTGTTCAGCAAGGCGCGCTGATCGGCGATCTCATTGGCTTCGCTGCCGTCCTCCGGCACCGGGCCCAGCGCATCAAGCTGCGCCTGCAGGGTCTCGATGCGCGAGGCGTTGGTGCCCTGCGCAGCCAGGAACTGCTCGCGCCATTGCGCGATCTGCGCCCGCAGGTTTTCCAGCCGTTCGTCAGAGGCGCGCTCGGCATCGATCATCGCCTCGGCCCGCGTGGCGACGGTCTCCCAGGCGGTATAGTCTGGTGGTGTATCCTGCTGGGCCAGCGCCGCGCCGGTCCACAGGAAAACGGAAAGCACCAGCGCGGAAAGCGCCGGCAGAATCTTGCTGAACTGTCGGGTCATGCGTCCTCGAATACACCGGGAATGCTGGACGGTCCGCGCGTCATCCAGGGCGGCGTCGGCAGGCCCTTGTCACGCAGGAAGTCAGGGTTGAACAGCTTGGACTGGTAGCGGGTGCCATAGTCGCAGAGCACGGTGACAATCGTGTGCCCCGGCCCCATCTCACGCGCCATGTGGATGGCGCCGGCAACGTTGATGCCCGTCGATCCGCCCATGCAGAGGCCCTCATCGGCCAGCAGGTCGAACACGATGGGCAGCGCCTCTTCGTCGCTGGCCTGGGTCAGGAAGTCGGGCTTGAACCCTTCGAGGTTCGCAGTGATCCGCCCCTGCCCGATCCCTTCGGAGATCGAGCTGCCCTCGGGCTTGGCTTCGCCGTCCTTGTAGAGGCTGTAGATCCCCGACCCCATCGGATCGACGATCCCGCATTTCACGCCCTTGGGCTGCAGCGCCATGCCGACACCCGCCGCCGTCCCGCCCGAGCCGACAGCACAGATGAAGCCGTCGACCTTGCCGCCGGTCTGCTCCCAGATTTCGGGGCCGGTGGTCTCGATATGGGCCTGGCGATTGGCCACGTTGTCGAACTGGTTGGCCCAGATCGCGCCGTTGGGCTCGCTCGCGGCCAGCTTTTCGGCCAGCCTGCCGGAGTAGCGGACATAGTTGTTGGGGTTCTTGTAGGGCGCCGCCGGCACCAGCACCAGTTCCGCCCCCGCAAGACGCAGCATGTCCTTCTTTTCCTGGCTCTGCGTCTCGGGCATGACGATGACGGTCTTGAACCCCATCGAGGCACCGACCAGCGCAAGGCCGATCCCGGTGTTGCCGGCGGTGCCCTCGACGATGGTGCCGCCGGGCGCCAGCTGGCCCTTCGCGATGGCATCCTTGATGATGTAGAGCGCCGCGCGATCCTTGACCGACTGGCCCGGGTTCATGAATTCCGCCTTGCCCCAGATCTCGCACCCTGTCAGCTCCGACGCCTTGCGAAGCTTGATCAGCGGCGTCTGTCCGACAGCCTGTGCGAGGTCCTGCGAATTGCGCATGACGTGTCCTTTCCGAAACGTGTTCCCATTGGTGTAGGGCCGAGGTCCGGGGAACTCAAGCCGCAGCGGATCACGGCCGCGCCAGACTTGGACCTGTGCAATGCCGCCTGACGCTTCGCAAGTGCAATCCTTGAGAAACGTCTCACCCCGCGCGCAGGTCGGCCCGCCGCGCCGCCACCCAGTTGATCAGCATGGCCAGTGGCAGGGCATTGATCTCGCCCGTCTCGATCAGTTCCATCGCGTGCTCGAACGGGACGACATGGCTTCGGATGTCCTCGTGCTCTTCATCCAGCCCACCGATCCCCTTGTCACGACCGGACAGATCGCAGAGCCCAACGAAAGCATGATAGAACTCTGTCGTGTAGCCGGGAGAGGCATAGCCCTTGCAGGCGGGCAGCAGGGCGCGCACCTCCAGCCCCGCCTCCTCGACCGTTTCGCGCCGCGCCGCCTCTTCGGGGCTTTCGCCCGCGTCGATCACACCCGCCACCGCCTCCAGCACCCAGGGCGCAGGATCACCCCTGTGGATCGGGCCAAAGCGCATCTGTTCGATCAGCAGCACTTTGTCCAGAACCGGGTCATAAGGCAGCACCAATGCCACGTCGAAGGCGATGAAACATTCCCGCTCAAGCGGCGCGCTCCACTCCCCGTCAAAGCGGCGATAGCGCAGGCGGAATGGGTCGATCCGGAAGAAGCCGCGGTAGGGCTGACCGCGCAGCCCCTGGTAGTCCACGTCCTCGATCCCGCTGGCGCGGCGCAGGGTTTGCGGAGCGCCCTTGGCCGCGATTTCATGCGCCCAGGCGCGCGCGCGGAAAAACGGCAACATCCCCGCCACCTCGCGCGCCGCGTAGGCGCCACGGCGGTCCATGACCTCCTGTGCGGCCCGCATCGTCACCCCGCCCCAGCGCGCCAGCCAATCATCCAGCGACCAGGGCGCGCCCGGTTGCCAGCGATCCTCTGTCACCGGGAAAAAGACCTCTGCCCAGCATGGTCCCGCGCCGGTCTCGACGGTCACGGGGCGCAACTCATAGGCAAAGCCGCCTTCGTAATAATCCAGCGCCGCGCGGTCCGCATCGCTGACGCCCCGCAAGAGAACCCCCTCGGCCTGTGCCCCCGACTTGGACACGATCATCGGAAAGGCCTGCCCCTGTGCCCAGAGCACCGCGTGATCCGGCAATTGCGCCGGTTCGACCTCGGGCACATGGCCCAGCACCAATTCCAGCAACGGCAGATGCCGCAGCGTTCCGTAGAAAAACAGGTCTGACAAGGTTATCTCCAGCGTCTGCCCAAGGCCTCGGCCACGAGCGCGGCGACGATCCCGCCGCCCAGCAGCGTCAGGATCACCTGCATGTCGAGAAGGATCATCCCGTAATCCAGGCTGATCTCGAAAATGGCGGCAATCGCCTCGAACGGCGTGTCGTAACGGCGGGCAAAGGACAGGCGGACCATCTCGTTCACGCCCTGCGACAACAGGCCGAGGATGACCATGACAATGGCGGAGGTTATTCCGTTGTTGATGGCCGAGGTCATCCCCTGGCCCACCCTTGGCCCCAGAAAGAGCCAGCCGACCAGCACACCGATCGCCGCGTTGACGTAGTTGAACCAGCCGAAATCGACGCTGAAGGGCACAAGCGGCTTGATCATGTCAGAGACGAGCCATCCCAGCGCCGCGAGGCCGAGGGCGGCAATCAGTTTCGCGGCGTTGGGCATAAGTCAGGCGGGCTTTGCGATGGTGATCTGGGTCACGTCACAGTTACCGCTGTGAAAGGTCGCCGCGCAAGAGGCGAGGTAGAAATTCCACATCCGGCGGAACCGGTCGTCGAATCCCAGGTTGGCCACCTCGTCCCAGCGGTCGTTGAAGGTTTCGTGCCAGCGGCGCAGGGTCTGCGAATAGCTCTCGCCGAATTCCAGGCTGCGGACCACCTGCAAACCCGCGCGCTCGACCTCGGCGCGCAACACCTCGGGAGAGGGCAGCATGCCACCCGGGAAGATGTACTTCTGGATGAAATCCACGCCCCGGCGATAGATCTCCCACCGCTTGTGCTGGACGGTGATGATCTGCAGCGTCGCATTGGCGCCGGGTTTGAGACGCGCGCTGACCGTTTCGAAATAGGCGGGCCAGTATTTTTCGCCCACCGCTTCGAACATCTCGATCGAGGCGATGCCATCGTAACTACCGCGTTCGTCCCGATAATCCTGCAGCTTCAGCTCCACGCGGTCGGCCAGACCGGCCTTGGCGATCCTCTCCTGGGCATAGGCAAACTGTTCCTGGCTGATGGTCAGACCCGTCACACGCAATCCGCGCTCCTTGGCGGCATATTCGGCGAACCCGCCCCAGCCACAGCCGATTTCCAGCACATGATCGCCCGGCTGCGCCCCCATCTGGTCGATCATCGAGGCGTATTTCAGCTCTTGCGCCTTTTCCAGGCTCTCCTGCCCGGTGCGGAAAAGGGCCGAGGAGTAGGTCATCGTATCGTCCAGCCACAGACCGTAGAAGTCGTTCCCCAGGTCATAGTGATGGGCGATGTTCTTTTTCGCCTGCCGCTTCGAGTTCGATTGCAGCCAGAAGCGGAACCGCTCCCACATGCGCACCAACCCGCCGCCGGGGTAGCCGTCGAACATCTCTTCGTTGGCATGCACCAGGTCCAGAAAGGCCATCAGGTCCGGGGTAGACCACCAGCCGTCCAGATAGGCCTCGCAAAAGCCCAGGTCGCCTTCGCGGATCAGGCGGGCAAAGATGTCATCATGATGCAGGTGCAGTTCGGCCACCGGGCCGGGAACGCGCCCCTCGGCGCGAAAAACGCGCCCGTCGCGCAGCACAAAATCAAGTCGGCCGCAGCCCATCCCGCGTGCCATGTCGAAGACCCGCGCGAAGTACCGGGGCAGCTGGTCCTGCCCCTGGGTGTCTGTCAATAGCATAGATTTCTTTCGAGAAGCCGATATTTTATCGAAGTTTATGTCCCAAACCACCTGTGGCAAGGATTTGTGCTTTGGATTTTCTTCAACATGGTGTTTTCTGGTATCAGTCCGGAGCGAAACGTTCCCTCACAACGGGAGATGACAGATGAAAAAGCATTTGGTAGCGGTGTGCCTCATGGCTCTTGCAACCTCTGGATGCGGCAAGGTGATGAGTTTCGTCGGCGTCGAGAAAGGTGAGACCAAGGCTCCGCAGGCGCGACCGGCCATGACCCTGTCCGAACCCGTCCGCGAAGTGCAGCCCAAGCCGGTTTCCGGCGGGTCCTGGGAACGCAACGTGGCGCGCGACATCCCCTACTTCAACATGTCCGCCCTGCCCATCGCGGTCTACAGCGACGTCGAGTTCACGCAAAAGGTCGGCACCCTCGCCCCCGGCGAAGGCGGCTATGTCGAGACCTGTTCCGATGCCAAGCCGGTCTGCAAGATCGCCTATGCCGGCAATTCCAGCGGCTGGGTCAAGATGGACCGCATGGGCGGCGTGACCAACTGAGCCTTCCGGCACGGAGTCAGAAGCCGCGATTTTCATAGGCCGCGAGGGCGCGCTTGCGCCCCACATCCGCGGCGACCACCGGGTCCGGGTAGCCGTCAGAGGCGGACAGCCCCCAGCTGACCGGGACCGCATCGAAATAGCTCAGCGCCTCTTCGGATGGGTGCTTGCGCCCTTCGGCGATCCAGCGCTCGATGTATGTCCTTTTCGGATCGAACTTGTCGCGCTGGGTGACGGGATTGAAGACCCGGAAATAGGGCGTGGCGTCCGGACCGGACCCTGCCGACCACTGCCAGCCCATCGCGTTCGAGGCCGGGTCCCAGTCGATCAGGCAATCCTCGAACCAGCGCATCCCGATCTTCCAATGCGTCAGCAAGTGCTTGGTCAGGTAAGAGGCCACGACCATCCGCGTGCGGTTGTGCATCCGCCCCGAGACATACATCTCACGCATGCCCGCATCGACAAAGGGAATGCCGGTGCGGCCCTGCTTCCAGGCGATGACCTCCGCACGGGTCTCGTCCTCGTTCCAGGGAAAGGCCTCCCATTCCTCGCGCCAGTTGCTGTCCAGCAGATGCGGCGTGTGCCACATCAGATGGTAGGCGAACTCGCGCCAGGCCAGTTCCTTGAGAAAGGTCTCGGCCCCTTTCTTGCCGTCTTCCATCGCGCGGCGCCCGGCGTGCCAGCACTGCGCCGGGGTGATCTCGCCCAGGGCCAGGTTCTCACTCAGGCATGAGGTGCCATCGATCCAGGGCAGATCGCGCGTGTCTCCGTAACCTGCCACTTTTTCTGCGATGAAGGCGCCCAGCCGGCCCTGCGCCGCGTCTTCGCCCAGTTGCACCCAGGGGCGCACGACATCCCCACCGCGCCGCATCGCGGCCCCCAGTGCCCAGTCCTCCAGCCTCTCGCTGCGCGGCCAGGTTTCCGGTTCCGGTATCCGCCCCGGCGTCGGCAAAGGAGAGGCCACGTCCCGCCCCCGCACCGCTTTCCAGAACGGGGTAAAGACCTTGTAGAACCCGCCCTGTTGCGTCTCGACACTCCAAGGTTCGAATATCAGGTGCCCGGCAAAGCTGGTGGCTTCGACGCCTGCCTCCTTCAGCGCGGACTTGACGGCTTTGTCCCGCTCCACACTCGCCGGATCGTAGGCCCGCATCCAGTAGACGGCCCCTGCCCCGGTTTCGTCCACCAGCGCCTTGAGCACCGCCGCCGGATCGCCAGACCGCAGCACAAGGTATGACCCCTTGTCCTTCAGCCGCTGGGCGAAATGCCCGATGCCCAGCCCCATCCGCCATTTCGGCGCGGCCCCCAGGCCGTCCATCACCGCGTCGCGGATCACCACCGGGATCACCGGGCGCCCGGCCTTGCAGGCGGCCTGCAGCGCGGCGTGGTCGGACAGGCGCAGGTCGCGCCGGACCCAGAGGATGACGGGAGAGGTGTCGGACAAGGCGCGCTCCTTCACTGGCTTGCCGGATGCGACATAGCGCGTGCCGCCAAAGGGCAAGCCCCGGAATCAGAGAACCGCGTCCAGCGCCTCGATCAGCTTGGCCACTTCTTCCTCGCCGGTGTAGTGGACGAAGGACAGGCGCAGCACCCCCCGGTCCGGGTCGATCCCCATCGCCTGCAAGGGGCGCACCGCGTAGAAATCGCTGCCCCCGGCCATGATCCCATGCGCGGCCAGCTCTGTCGCGGCAGCTTCGGCGGAGGTCGGCAAGGCCAGCGCCACGGTCGGCGCGCGGTTGGCCGCATCACGCGGCCCCAGCAGGCGGATCCCGTTGCGCTCCGAAACCGCGTCCAGCAGGGGCTGCAACAGCCTTGTCTCATGCGCGCGCATCAGGTCGTGCAGGTCATGCGCACCGCAGCCGTGATGGTTAGCCAGCGCCTCGACGTAATCCACCATCCCGGCGCAGGCCGCCACCTGGGCATGGTCCGGCCCGGCGGGGGTGAACTTCTTGGTCAGCACATCACCGTTGAAATAATGCGCCTGGTTCGGCAACACCTCGGCCAAGGTCCGGCGGATCACCATGATGCCCTGGTGGGGGCCATATGTCTTGTAGCTGGAAAACAGGTAGATATCCGGCCCCAGGTCACCCACGTCCGGAAACCCGTGCGGCGCATAGCTGACCCCGTCGACACAGACAAAAGCCCCCGCCGCATGGGCGCGGGCGGTGATCTCGGTCACCGGGTTGATCTCTCCGACGACGTTGGAACAATGCGGAAAGCAGACCAGCCGGACCTTTTCATCCAGCAGCGGTTCCAGCGCCTCGGGGTCAAGATGGCCGGTGTCCGGGTCGATCTTCCATTCGCGGATCTCGATACCCTCGGCCTCCAGCCGGCGCCAGGGGCCGGAATTGGCCTCGTGATCCTGGTTCGTGACGACAATCGCCTCTCCGGGCTGCATGAACTGCCGAAAGGCGCGCGCAAGGACATAGGTGTTCTGCGTCGTCGAGGGGCCAAAGCTCAGCTCATCGGTGTCCACACCCAGCAACGCCGACAGCCGGCTGCGTGCCTCGTCCATCTCGGCGCCACCTGCCTCGCTGGCGGCAAAGGGGCCGTAGGGCTGCACCTTGCGTTCGGTGTAAAAGCGCGTCAGCCGGTCGATCACCGGCTGGCAGGCATAAGAGCCGCCGGCGTTTTCAAAGAAGGCCTGCCCCTGCAGGGCGGGTTGGGCAAAGGCGGGAAACTGCGCCCGCACGAAATCGATATCCAGCATGTCACCCCAATCGCTCTTAAGTGGCGGTGACAATGCGCCTGTGACGCCGCGCGTCAACCCATGCCTCCGCCGGAAACGGAAAAGGCCCCGGCGTCACCGCCGGGGCCTTTCCTGTCTTGGGGGGCGAAAGGGGCTTACAGCGCCTTCCGCTCGGCCAGCAGGCCTTTCCAGATGGCATAGCACATCACCAGCAGGACCACCGTGAACGGCAGACCGGTGGAGATCACCATCGACTGCAACGACGACAAGCCACCCGCCGAGAGCAGCAGCACGATGGCCACGGCCCCTTCGAAGATACACCAGAACACCCGCTGCGGCACCGGCGCGTCGACCTTGCCGCCCGCCGTGATCGTGTCGATCACCAGCGACCCGGAGTCCGAGGAGGTGACGAAGAACACGATCACCAGGATGATCCCGATGAAGGAGGTGATGGCCGCCAGCGGCAGCTCGTCCAGCATCTTGAACAGCTTGAGCTCCAGCGAGGCGCTCTGCGCGGCAGTATAGCCGTCAGCCACGACCTGGTGCACAGCGGTGCCGCCAAAGACGCTCATCCACAGCACGCAGACCAGCGAGGGGATCAGCAGCACGCAGATGATGAACTCGCGCACGGTACGGCCACGGCTGACGCGGGCGATGAACATGCCGACGAAGGGTGACCAGGAGATCCACCAGGCCCAGTAGAACGAGGTCCAGCCCTGGCTGAAGTTGACATCGGCCCGGCCGGATTCGCCCGCAATGGTCTGAGTCAGCGGGTTGGACAGTGCCGGAAGATACTCGATGTAGGCCACGAGGTAATCGACGAAACCCGTGAGCAGCAGGATCGTCGGTCCGGTCAGCAACACAAAGATCAGCAGCAGGAAGGCAAGGCCCATGTTGATCTCGGACAGGACCTTGACCCCACCGTCGAGGCCACGCACCACCGAAACCAGCGCCACGGCGGTGATCGCGGTGATCAGGACCACTTCGGTCGCCGATCCCACGGGAATGCCGAAGAGCTCGTTCAGACCCGCGTTCGCCTGTGTCGCGCCAAAGCCCAGAGAGGTCGCCAGACCGAAAAGCGTGGCAAAGACCGCCAGCGTGTCGATGATGTGACCCCACCAGCCCCAGACGCGATCCCCAAGGAGCGGGTAGAAAGCAGAGCGCAGCGTCAGCGGCAGCCCCTTGTTGTAGGAGAAGAGCGCAAGCGCCAGGGCCACGATGGCATAGATCGCCCAGGGGTGCAGACCCCAGTGGAAGATCGTCGCCGCAAAGGCCAGACGCACGGCCTCTTGTTCGTCGGCTGCAGCACCTCCCAGCGGTGCCCAGTCCGCACGGTTCGCGGAGACGGTGAAGGCGTCACGTTGATCCGCCGGCACAGCCTCGTCCAGCGCGGCGGACAGCGCCGCCGGATCGGGATTGGTCAGGCCGACCGCCGCATCAAAAGCCTCGCGGCTCTCGAACCCGGCCGGGGCCCCCTCTTCCGGCACGTCTCCGGCAAAGCTCACGTTGTGGTAGGCCCCTCCGGACGATGAGGAAAAGTGGCTCATCGGTTCGGACACGCCGTAGAACATCAGGCCGATGCCCATGCCCGCAGCAAAGAGCATCGCGAACCAGCCGACATAGCCATAGTCCGGCGTTGCGTCCTGACCACCCAACCGAACCTTGCCCACCGGCAGGACGATCAGCAGAAGGCAGAACAGGACAAAGATGTTCGCCGCGCCCAGGAAGAACCAGTCGAACCCCTTGGTCACGGTGCCAAAGAGCCAGTTGAAGAGTTCGCCCGCCTGTTCCGGCAGTGCGAGGGTGTAAAAGACGAAAGCGATGATCGACAGCCCGGAAATCAGGAAAACCGGGTTGTGAATGTCCAGACCGAAAGGACCGATCTGCGTTTCAATGTTGTCCTGCCCGATTTCGTAATCGGTATCGATCAGGTCCGAGACGCCTTCCGGCTCCGGTATGCCCTGATCGTCTGAGGTGTCAGCCATGTGAGGCCTCCCTGTACTTGCGTTTCCTTGAGGGATCGGCGTCTGTGCGCCAATTGTTCGCCGTCAGCGCACCACCATGACCGAAACCTTGGCATGGCCCGCCACCGTGCCCCCGTTCGAGGGCCAGATGTAATCGGTGATGTTGGGAATATGGCTGGCCATGATGACCAGGTCCGCGCCGGTCTCGTCCACCGCCTTCAACAGCGTCGGGTCCAGGTCAATCGACGGGTCGTGGCTGGTGACGGCGTGGGGTTCGGTCGATACCCCATGCGCCCCGGCCTGCGCCTCGGCGAATTCCTTGAGTTTCTCGGCGAATTCCGCCGGCGTATGCGCGATGGAACTGGGGGTCGCCGCCGCGACACCCACATAGACCACCGTGGCCTCGTAGTGTCGTGCCAGGTCGGCCGCACATCCGAGCGCCTTTTCAAGGCGATCTATGTGCTTGAGGTCGACCGGCACCATGATCCGTTTGAACACGTCCCACTCCCTTTGATTTTTCTTGCCGAAAGCGTGCGCCCTGGGCGGAACGGTCTTCCGGCACTTGCATGTCCGTGACGCCCTGCTCGGCGTCTCGACCTTCAAAGCCTAACCCGGAAACGAGGTTAAGGACAAATCATCAAGACACTCGAGACCCCAAAAGCGACATCCCCGGTCGCAAAAATGTTGCCAGAACAACAAAATAGCCCCGCCACCGGAAACCGGCAGCGGGGCTGTCAAAGGCAAGGCCCGCCCCAGCGGGCGCGGGTCATGTCATGCGGTTCCGTCCAGGGCCTTGCTCATTTTCCCGGCAATTTCCGAGATCTGCGCCATGTCCCCGGGCTGCCCCGGCGGGCGCAGAGAGACGCCTTCCCAGCGTGGCAGGATGTGGAAATGCAGGTGAAAGACCTCCTGCCCCCCCGGCGCCTCGTTGAACTGCTGCACGGTGACACCGTCCGCGCCCAGCGCCGACATTGCGGCCTTCGCCACCTTCTGCGTCGTCGCCATGACGCTGGCGAGCTGGTCGGCCGAGGCGTCCAGAAGGTTGCGGCAGGCTGTCCTTGGGATCACCAGGCAATGACCGTCGGCCCGCGGGAAAATGTCCATGAAGCACAGCGTGTCCGCGTCCTCGTAGACCCGGGTCGAGGGGATCTCGTCCCGCAGGATCTTGGCAAAGATATTCTGGTCGTCATAGCTCATGCGTTCACATCCACCACCACGCGGCCCTTGACCTGCCCCTTGAGGATGTCCTTGCCCAAGCCGGGAAGGTCCGAAAGGGTCGCCGGCTGGACCATCGCCTCCAGCTTGTCCATCGGCAGGTCGCGCGCGATCCTTTGCCAGGCGCGGACGCGGTTGTCATAAGGCTGCATGACACTGTCGATACCCAAAAGGTTGACGCCGCGCAGGATGAAGGGCGTGATGAGCGCGCCCTCGATCGCCGCGCCGCCGGCAAGGCCGATGGCCGCGACGGAGGTGCCGTATTTCATCTGCTTCAGCACCCGGCCCAGCATCGCTCCCGCAACCGCATCGACGCAACCGGCCCAAAGCTCGGTTTCCAGCGGCTTGCGGGTGACTTCCGACAGGTCCTCGCGCGGCACGATCTGCGTGGCACCCAGCCCGCGAAGGTACTCTTCCTGTTCCGGCCGTCCGGTAACCGCAGCCACCTCGTGGCCCAGACGAGCCAGGATCGCCGTGGCGACCGAGCCGACACCGCCAGCGGCCCCCGTCACCAGGACCGGCCCGTGACCCGGCTCCAGCCCGTGATCTTCCAGCGCCATGACCGCCAGCATGGCGGTCAGCCCTGCGGTGCCCACGGCCATGGCCGCGCGCGAGTCCATCCCCTCGGGCAGTGGCACCAGCCAGTCGGCCTTGACCCGCGCCTTTTGCGCATAGCCGCCCCAATGCGCCTCTCCGACGCGCCAGCCGGTCAGCACGACCTTGTCGCCGGGCTTGTAGCGGTCGTCCGAGGAGTCCTCGACCGTACCGGCAAAATCGATGCCCGGCACATGCGGGTACTTGCGGACAAGCCCGCCCCCCGGACCGATGCACAGCCCGTCCTTGTAGTTGACGGTTGAATACTCGACCGCCACCGTCACCTCGCCGCCGGGCAGGTCATCCAGACCGATGTCCCGTACCGCGGCAGAGGTCTTGCCGCTCTCTTCGTCCTTGTCGACAACCAGTGCCTTGAACATGGGTCTCTCCCTTCTCTGATTTCGTTTTACACGGCCCCTGCGGGACGGCGGGCGGGGCGTCTTTCGCCGTCAGGCGAAACAGCGTCCGTCCGGCGTCCCGGTCACAGCCAGGGGCCCTCTTCCGGCATGAAGGCCAGATCGCTCACCGGGGCCGCGACACCGGCGGCCGTCAGCATGGCATGGATCTGGCCGCGATGGTGGGTTTGATGGTTGAACATATGCGTGACACACAGCGCCATCGGCTTTGACACATTGCGCCCCACCGCACCCGAATACCACGACAATTCCCCCGCAAGCTCCACCGCCCGCAGTTGTTCCGCCCAGAGCAGGATATCGGCATCCGTGCGGAACCGCGCGATTTCCCAATCCCCGCGTGAGGCGGTCAGCGCCGGGCTTTCCTTGATGCCCCCCTCGGGGCGCGGGGTGTCGGAAAAGCGCGACATCCAGATCATGTCCCCCCAGAGCAGGTGGTTCGCCGTCCCCAGGATCGACCCGAAAAAGGCCTTTCGGTCCTTGACCAGCGCCGCGTCGTCCAGCGCCCCGAAGGCGCGTTTCACCTGCCGGTTCTGCCAGGCGTTGTATCGCGCCATGACCAGGCAGTATTCGGGCGTAATCATCATCCGCCGGTTTCCTTTCCCTCGGCCGCCACGGTCCCATCGGGCGGCCCAAAGCCAGGGCGCCTGCCCGGCACATCGCCGGTCGCCCCGCGCCGGAGGTTTACAGAGCCGGCGAGCGAGGGCAATCCGATAAAGCCGCGGAAAAAGGCACACGGCACCGACCCGGGCAGATCGACGGCACAGGGGCGACCTGACGCGACGTCCCTCCCCGCGTCCGTTCACCGGGGCGCGGTTCTGTGACAGTCTGGCCATCGAAAGACCAACGGCCAAAGGCCCCAAGCGACTGCCCCGGAGCAATGAGCAAGACCGAACCGAAAACACTGCTGTTCCACGGCGATCTCCGCGCCACGCTTGGCGGGGAGTGCCGCGTCTCGGTCCTGGGCCATGAGGCCCATGCGCACGCCAGGCTTTTCGACAGTTTCGATACGGAACTGGCCCACAAGGGCGTGCTCCTTCTTTCGGCAGGCGACACCCTGTCATTGCTGGACGCAAGTGGAGGCGAAACGCGGCAGGACAGCGCCCCGGCCGGATTCCTCGACGAAATGCCCGACGGCCCGGTAGCGCGCATCCTTGCAAAGCACCTGTCGCCGCTGCGCAGGCTTCTTGAACTGGTCACGGCAGAGATGGGGGCACAGGATGTCGCGCTGCGCGACGCCAAGGACAGGCTTCTGTGTCACGGCCATCTCCGCGTCCTGACGACGGACAAGGGGGGGCAGATCAGCCTTCTCGGGCTGCGGCCCCTCGCCGGACAGAAAGGCGACTACAAGCGGCTCGTCAAACACCTCCGCTCCGAGCCCTCCCGCTGCTGCCCCCGCGAGGCACTGGAAGCACTTGCCCCCGGAGCGACCGCCTACCAGCCGAAACCGGATGTCGCGCTCTCGCCAGACACACCTGCCTTTGACGCGGCCTCGGCGATCGTCGCCGCGCATCTGCCCGTCGTCCGCGTCAACGAACCGGGAATCATCGCCGATCATGACAGTGAGTTCCTGCACGATTACCGTGTCGCCCTGCGCAAGATCCGCTCTGTCGTCTCCTTGTTTACGGGCGTCTACAGCCCGGGTCAGGCCGCGGACCTCAAGGCCCGGTTTTCGGCCCTCATGTCGGTCACGGGGCGCTTGCGGGATCTCGACGTCTACCTGATCGAACGCCCCCGCTACGTGCAGATGGTTCCCGACAGCCTGCGCCCCGGCGTCGACCTGCTCTTCGACCATTTTGCCAAGGAGCGTCACGGTGCCCATGACGCGCTCTGCCGCCATCTCCGGAGCGAGACATACGACGCCGAAATCACGGCCCTGCATGACCTCTTTGCCACGCCGCACGAGCGTCTGGACAGGGGGGATGAGGCCGACCATCCCGCCCGCGACTACGCCCAACAACTGATCCGAAAACGCTACCGCAAGGTCCGCAAGGTCGCCCGGGCAATCGACTCGGACACGCCGGACGCGGAAATTCACCGGTTGCGTATCCAGTGCAAGAAACTGCGCTACCTGATGGAGTTTTTTGCGCCGCTCTTTGGCCAATCCGATATGACACGCCTCATCAAGGCGCTGAAAAAGCTTCAGGACAACCTGGGCGATTTCAACGACAGCGTCGTCCAGCAAAAAGCGCTGTCCTCTGTCTTTGGCACGCTGACGGACACCGATCACGACCGGCAACTGGAAATCGCCCGCAGCATTGGCGCACTGACCACCGTGCTGCACCAGAGACAGGATGCCGAACGCGCCCGCGTCATGCAGACCTTTGCCGATTTCGACGCGCCAAAGACTCGCGCCGGTTTCAAGGCGCTCCTGGATCCACGGAACGGCGCAGGCTGATTCCGGCCTTCGGGACATGCCTGGCCTTCTAAACACCTGCTCTCAAGCGAGTCGGCGCCCCCGCGCTCTGATCTCTCCGCGCGGCGAAATAGGCGGATCGCCTTTTCCAAAACATGAAGAAGCGATCGCAACCTCCTGTCAGGTAATTATATTCTGCAAATCGAATTCTTTTTGATCTGCCTCAAGGCCGCTGCTTCCTGATTGGACGAGGCTGACTTCACAGGCACCCAAGTTCCAGTCAGTTCCGGTATCAGCCGAATTCCTAGACGGGTGTCCAACGCATTGCCGTGGGGGAGACGACATGCACCACATCCGAAAACGACTATCCATCCTGTTTGCCGTCGCGGTCGGAGCCTTCTCTCCGGCCCATGCGCAGACAACGACCGAAACCCTGCAACTGGACAGCTCGCGGGCGGACAGCGTCACCGCGATCATCAAGTCGCTGGCGCCGATGGCAGGTCAGCCCGCCACGCCGCCGGCCGGAACGCCGCCCGTGGTCACGCATCCCTTGCCGGACGTCTTTCTGCCGCCGGTGATCGTGGGGCGGCCGACGACCATCATCATCGACCGGCGGCCCATCGTGCTGAACTATGGCTACAGCTTGGACGTGACAGTGTATTTCGCTTATGACAGCGCTTTCCTGACACCCCCTGCGCGGCAGGACCTGGACCTGATCGGCCAGGCGCTGAGGTCCCCGCAGTTGATGAACAACCGCTACCTGATCGCCGGTCACACCGACGCGCGCGGGCCCGAGGATTACAACGTCGACCTGTCCTATCGCCGGGCCTGGGCGGTCAAGCGCTACCTGATGCGCTATCACTCGATCCCCTCGTGGCGGCTCGAAGTGGTCGGATGGGGCGAGCGTTATCCCCGCAACCCCGCCGATCCCTATGCGGCCGAGAACCGTCGGGTCGAGATCACTCTGATCGACAGGGTGCAGCCGATGGTCCCACTGCCCCAAGCGGTGCCGCAACCGGCCCCGCAGACCAGCGATCTGGACAAGCAGCCCATGCCGCAGCCGATGCCACAGCCCGTGCTGCCGCCACAGACCGGCGCGCAATACGTGCCGCCGCTGCCGCCCTGCCCCGCCGGTGTCGTCAGCCCGGACGGCAAGGCGCTGGACCTGGACGATTTCTCGCCCGAGCCGGGCATCGACTGCGACCCCGGCCTGCCGGCCTCTGGTCGCGTGATCGTCCAGCCCGACGGCCGCATCATCGTTCTTCACTAAGCCATAGGCGCCGCGCCTTCCCGGGCGCCGCGCAGAAATCCGGACCACATTGGAGGAGTCCCACATGAAATTCCTGACCAAGACCCTGATGGGCGCATTCGCGAGCCTGGCGCTCGTGCTGGCCCTCTCGCTTGCCCCGGCGCCCACATACGCCGGCGATCAACCCAACATCCTGCCCGTGCCAGAGGACGCCGACCTCGACACGGTGCCCGGCAACTCTCGCGTGTTCGAACGCGTTCTGCGCGCCATGATCACCGAGATGCAGACGATGGGCTTTCGCGTCTATGACCAGACCGGCGTCATCATGAGCTTTACCGATCCGAACCGCGTGCGCCGGTCGGATGCCGAGCTGATCGCCCTGGCCCAGCGCGTGCCCAACGTTCCGATCGACGTGATCATGCCGATCCAGATCTACGCCTCGGCGGATCAGAACCCCTATATCCCCGACGTGCTGGACCTGCGCATCCGGGTGACGGGCCGTATGCTGCACGCGCAGACCATGCAGAGCCTCGGCAACTTCGAGGTGGCCTTTGGCCCCGGCGCGGGTGAGATCCCGGTCGCCTCGCTGCCGCGTGTCTGCAACCGCGACTGCGTTCTGGAACATGTCGGCAAAGAGGCCAAGACCATCGGCGCAGAGGTGGGCCGTGTCCTGGCCACCAAGCTTGACGTGCTCTCGCCCGCCAGCCCGCAGCCGATGCCGCAACAGCCGGTAATCGTGACACCGCCCGTTGCCCAGCAGCCGGTCATTCCGGCCCCCGCTGGCTGCACCGGCCTGACCACCGCCTATACGCTGGCCTTCACCGGGTTCCAGCCGCAGGAAATGACCCTGATCGAAGGCTACCTGGCCGGTTTCAAGGGCTATGACCACCACCGCCCGGTGCGTGTCACCATGACCAGCGCCGACTACTGGTACGAGACCTGCTCGGACGTGGCGCGGTTGAACCGCAACCTGCGCCTGATGGTTGAATCGATGGGTGTCCAGGCCCGGATCGCGATGTCGGGCAACCGGTTCGAGATCCAGAAGATCGGCCTCATGGGCAACCGCTGAACACCGATGAAAACCGGGATGCGCCGCGCCTCGGCGCATCCCCCCCTGTTCCCGCAGATCGAAAGACCCACAGGATGATCCGTTTCGTGCTCACCCTTGCCCTGTCGCTGGCCGCTGTGTCGGCACAGGCCCAGGTCGCCACCTTCAGCGCCGATGACTATGGCAAGACGGACCTCGTCTTCCTAGAAAGCACCGGCAATGCCAGCGCCTATATCGCGGCGCAGGACGGGGCCTTTGAACCGATCCGCGAATTGCCCGCCGACGATCCGATCCGCCGCCTGGCCCAGGCCATCGGCAGGGTCGACCTGCTTGAACAGAACGACCGGGGCGGGCGCGACCTCGTGACCTGCACCGGCGCGATCCTGCCTGGCGGCTGGGTCCTGACCAACCACCACTGCATTCCCGAAGACGGGCCCCACAGGCTGCTCGCCGCCTCGATCCTGACCGGCTACCTCTTGCAAGGCGCCAAGGATACGCAGCGCTATACCCTGTCGATCGACCCTGCCGACTGGCATTCGGTCTTGGATTTCAGCCTCGTGCGCATGATCGATCTGCCACAGGACATCCTGCCGCTGCTGATCGAGGACGTCACCGTCGACCCGGGCGATCCGCTCATGGTGATCCATCATCCGCTGGGCCGGCCCCAGGTCATGACGCGGTTCCGCTGTTTCGCCCTGCGAGAGCAGGACAGCGGGCCGATCCTGCGCCACCGCTGCGACACCCAGCCCGGCAGCTCCGGCTCGATCCTTTTCGACCGCGAGTTGCACCCTGTCGCCCTGCACCATTCCGGCGGCATGACAGCCAACGACGACCACAGCTTCAACAAGAGCACCCGGCTGAGCGCGATCCTGGCGCAGTCCGACCTGCTGCGCGAGATCACCGGGGCCGCACCTTCGGCCCCCCCCGCCACGCCGCCCGCCGACCCCGCAACCGATCTGCCGCTGGAAAGCCGCCATGCGCCGCCCCCGGGCACCGGTCTGGGCTCTGGCGGTGTCACCGACCTGCTGCGCGGCAACTGACAGCCGCGCCACCGCACCCAAGGGAGAAGAGACATGACCATCACCGCACCCAAGTGGCTCGCCGGATTGAGCCTTGCCCTTGTCACCGCCCTGCCGGTGCAGGCCGACCAGGCCGAAGAGATCCAGAAGATCATCACCTCGCTAGCCCCGGTGCAGCAGGAAAGCACCGCCCCTGTAGAAGAGGCCGCCCGGGGCGTGCAGATCGGCGGCCGCACAGTCTGGGTGGTGCCGCAACACAGCATCGACCTGCAGGTCTTTTTTGCGCTCGACAGCTACGAGCTGACTTGGCGCGCCCGCGAGGACCTGGCCGCGCTCGGGCACGCGCTGGCCTCCTCGGCGCTGCGTCCGCATCGCTACCTGATCGCTGGCCATACGGATGTTTCGGGCGACGACGCCTACAACCAGTGGCTCTCGGAGCGACGCGCCGAAAGCGTTGCACGCTTCCTCGTCGAAAATTTCCCCATCGAGCCGCACCGCCTCATCGCCGTCGGTTTTGGTGAAACCCGGCTCAAGACGCCCGGCAATCCGACCGCCGCGATCAACCGCCGGGTCGAGGTGACGCTGCTTCTGCCCGCAAGGCCTGAGTCGAACGCCCCCGCAGCCGCGCCCACTGCGCCGCCGCCCGTCGAAAGCGTCGAACCGGTGGCCCCGCCCGAAGAACCCTTGCCCGGCACGCTGCAAAAGGACAAGGACGGCAACATCACCATCACCTGGTGACGCCCCGCACGACCTGGAAAGGCATCCGAATGCGACGCATACAGCCTCTGACCCGGTTCGCCTTGGCAACAGCACTGGCCGGTCTTGTCCAGACCGGCCCGCTCTGGGCCGAAGAGCCGGGCTCGACCGTGCTGACCGGCCATCAGGGCGCCATCGACGCCGCCGTCTTCAGCCCCGACGGTCGGCATGTCCTGACCGGCAGCGCCGATTACACGGCGGAACTCTGGGAGGTGTCCACCCAGCGCGGGCTGGCCATCCTCGAAGGCCATGAGCACCGCGTGAGCGGCGTCGCCTTCAGCCCCGATGGCACCCGCGCCCTGACCGCCAGCGCCGATGGCACCGCGCGGGTCTGGGACCTCTCCACCGGCGAGGAAGTCCTGAAACTGACGCAGGACGGCGGGCGCTTTACCTCTGCCGCCTACAGCCCCAACGGGCGGCAGGCCGTCACCGGCGGCAACGACGGGATCGCGCGGCTCTGGGACCTGCGCAGCGGCGCCCAATTGCGCCAATTTTCCGGCCACGATGAAACCATCACCTCGCTGGCGATTAGCCCTGACGGCACCCGCCTCCTGACCGGCAGCACAGACCGGACCGCGCGACTGTGGGACATGGCCAGCGGCGAGGAGATCCGCACCCTTGACGGGCACGAGGCGCTGATCCTCTCGGTGGCCTTCGGCCCCGAAGGCAAACGCGCCATCACCGGCAGCTGGGACAAGAGCGCGATCCTCTGGGATCTGGACACAGGCAAGGTCCTGCGGCGCTTTCCGGGGCACGAGGCCGCAATCCGCGCCGTCGATCTCAGCCCCGATGGCGCGCTGGCCCTGACCGGTGAATGGAACCGCAAGGCCTATCTCTGGAACGTCGAGAAGGGTGAGGAACTGCAGGTTTTCGACGGCCACGGCGCCTCGATCGACGCGGTGGATTTCGCACCCGACGGGCGCAGCCTGCTGACCGCCAGCTGGGACGGGACCGTGCGGCTGTGGCCGGTGCCAGAGGCGCTCTGGCCCGATCTTCCGGAACGCCAGCCGGTGATTGCCGCCCCCCGGCCCGCGCCTGCGCCCAAGGCGCCCGTCACCGTGGCCGTCGCCCGGCCCGAAACGCTGGTCCTGATCATCGGCAACCGCAGCTACGCCGAGGCGCCGCCTGTCGAATATGCCCACAACGATGCCGAGGCCTTTGCCCGCTATTTCCGTGACACCCTGCGCGTGCCGCAGGAAAACATCATCGTCGAAAAGGACCTGAACTCCATCGGCATGGCGCGCTGGTTCGGCACCGACGAGGTGCCGGACGGGCGGCTGGCCCGCCGCGCGCGCTTTGTCGATGACATCGTGGTCATCTACTCGGGCCACGGTGTCCCTGTCTTTCACGAGGAAGGCCTGCCAAGCGGCTATCTGCTGCCCGTGGACGTGCCCGCCGCCGAACCGGGCTTTGGCGCCTACCCGCTGGACATGCTGATCCGTCAGCTGGAAACCCTGCCGGTCAAGAGTGTCACCGTCCTGCTGGACGCCTGTTTCTCGGGCCTGTCCACGCAGGGCAGCCTTGTGCCAGGCGTCTCGGGCGCTTTCGGGGTCGCCGTGGCGCCGCCGCAGGAAAAGGCCCGGGTTTCGGTCCTGACAGCAACCGATTTCCGCACGCCGCAGTTTGCCCACTGGCTGGACGACAAGAAGCAAGGCGCCTTCAGCTACTACACGCTGGAGGGGCTGCGCGGTGCGGCGGATGCCGATGGCGACGGGCGGATCCGCCTGTCCGAATTGCGCGATCACATCGACGAAAGACTGGCCCAGCAGGACCTGCGCCAATCGCCCAGCCTGCTGCCCGGCAGCGAGGACAACGTGCTGGCCGAATACGTCACGGAAGACTGACCCATGCTGCGCATTGCCCTCCTGTCCGCCCTGCTCGCGCTGGCCTTGATCCTGCCCCGCACCGCCTTGGCGCAGGCCGAAACCCAACTGGGCGCGGAACTCTGCCGGATGGCAGAGGGACAGATCCCGGCGGGCAGCACCATTGCGCTTGCGGCGCCGCTGGCGGCGGAGACCCCGTTGCCGGTTGCCGAGGTTGAGGCGATCATGAGCCGCGCCGCGCAGGAGATGTGCGCCGACTGGCCTGCCAAGCCCCGCATCCTGGCCGGCAGCGCCGAATTGCGCGCCTCGCTCGCACTGGTGCTGAACCGGCAAGGCACAACCGCCTGGCAGGAAACCGTGCAATCCACTCTTCGGCAGGAGGCGGATTTTGTCCTGGTCGGGGAAACCGGCATCGCGGATGGGGACGTGACCCTGCGGCTGACGCTGGTCGATCTCAGCGACGGGCGGGTGATCGTCAAGACCTCGGACAGGCGGCTGACCGGGCTGACAGGTCAGGCCGGGGGCGACCCGCGCGCCGCCATCAGCGCCGCCATCCGCCAGTTCCTGGACATGCTGCCCGAAGCGCGGGACGAGATCACGGTCGGCGCCTTCGTGAATGAGACCTCGGGATTGGAAACACCCGTTGGCCGGACCCTGGCGGACATGGCCGTGGAGGCCTGGCTGGACGCGGCCAATTCGGTCACCGCGCTCTTGCGCGATGCGCCGCCCGCGCGGGTGCGGCGCGGGCCGCCGCCCGCCAGCGGTTACTACCTGGGCGGCAGCGTCCGGCTGATCGACCGCAATCGCTTTCAACTGGTGCTGCGCCTGTCGCAGGACGGCGCGCTGCGCGCTTCGCGCACGCTGGACCTGTCCTCGTTGCGGATGCCGGCGCATCTGCGGGCGTTGCTGGACCCGGCCAACATGGCCCAGGGCACGGGCCTGGACGGGATCGCAAGCGCGCTGGGGGCGATGGGCAAAGGACAGCTGTCCCTGACGGCCTCTGGCGGGCGGGCAGGAACCTACCCGGTCTGCCACGCCACCGACGCCGCCCGCGTGCCCGCGGATTGCGCCGACAGCCTGATGCGGTTGGCACTCAACTCCGACCGCGCCGGGGCGTTGCTCTGTCTCTCGCTGGATGAGACCGGGCAATTCTACATCGTCCTGCCGGCGGACTATGCCCCTGACGTGCAGGTGGTGGCCCGTCAGACAGTCACCCTGCCCGATGACCTGCCACCCCTGCCCGGCGGCAACCGCGTCTACTGGCCCGCGATGGGGCCGCCGGCGGAAACGCTGCTGGGCTGCCTGCTGTACCCGACACTGCAGGCGGGCCTGATGCAGGCCCTGAAAGGGCTGGATGGTGCACGGCTGGCCCCAGCCGACAGGCTGGCCCTTCTGGCGATCCTGCGCGACGCAGGGCCCCTGGCGGGCGCCGCCACCCGCGTCCGCATCATCGACGACACCCGCGTGAAATGAGCGAAAGGAAAACGGGCGGGTCCGGGGATCCCCGGACCCGCCCGCCCGTGCCCTGCCTGAATTGGCCGGAGGGATCGGCTCAGAACGTCTTGGTCAGGCTGACCTTGAAGGTCCGGCCCGGCGCCTTGCGCGTGGATGAGGACAGGTGCCCGACATAATCGGCGTCAAAGGCATTCTCGATCCCGAACCGCACCTCGGTGCCTGTCATCCAGGACGCCTGGTCCGGCCGCCATGTGGCGCGCAGGTTGTGCACGGTGACAGTGTCCAGGTCGGCGCCCAGCGCATCGCGGCGATCTGCGGAATGCACCATCTCCCAGCTCAGGTCCAACCCGTCCTCCCACTTCTTGCCCAGCGTCAGTTGCACGCGGTCGGCGGCGGCGTTGCGCCAGGTGATGCCGCCCGCCCCGGGGGCGAATTCCTCGCCCGAGCCGACGTGGCCCGCGAAATCGACATAGGCCCCGCTGGCATGACCGTAAGAGGCTTCCAGCTCCAGCCCCCGTGTCTCGACCCGGTCGAGGGTGGTCGAGGTGGACCCGGCGGCGGTGTAGCTGGTGATGTCCCACATGGTCGTGGCATAGAGGTTGCCCCGAATGGTAAAGGTATCGCCCGCGCCAAAGACATCCGCGCCGGTGTATTCCGCCCCCAACTCGAAAGTATGCGACTTTTCCGTGGTGTCCATGCGGGCAAGCGCGGCGGCGCTGGCGCCCAGGTCGTCGATGATCGGCAGGCCCTCGGTATAGGCGGCACTGCCGAAGACCGACACCCCGTTGCCAATGTCATAGGACAGCGCCAACCCGCCCATCAGCGTATCATTGGTGAACGTGCCGTAGGTCGTCGCGCTTTTGACGGTCGAGGTCTCGTAGCGCAGCGCAGGCGTGACGGTGAAAGCGCCCATCGTGATCTCGTCCACCAGGAACAGGGCAAAGCGCCGGTCGGACCCGCCGGGGGCGCCGGCGGCATCGTTGTCCTTGCGGTCCCGATGGATGAACTCGGCGCCGGCAAGCAGGTCATGCCCGAAAGCATCCGAGCCGAACAGCGCACGGTTCGACAGGGTCAGCTTGGTGGTCTGATACCGCTGGTCCGCGTTGACCGTGTCGACCAGGAAGGGAAAGGTCGGCGTGCCTTCCAGCGGCGACGAGCCCGGCACATAGTCATATTCGATCATCTGGTCCGCAAAGGACAGGTTCACCCGCATGTCCACCAGATCGCTGACCGGATTGAACCGGTAGTCGATCACCGCCTGCCGCGTGTCGGTCAGCCGGTCGACATTGCCGAATGTGCCGCCGGTGGTGGCGAACTGGTCATAGGGCACGTCCTTGTCATCAGCGCGGGTCTGCGAATAGCTGAAGGTCAGCTCATGCGCATCCTCCTGCCCAAAGGTGAACCTGGCCTTGGCCAGCCCCGAGGGCGTGCGGAAGGCGCTGTTGCCGATGGTTCGCCCATCGCCCGCGGTCAGATCATCCTGATCCCGGATCGTGTAGTTGAACAGGAATTCCGCGCGGTCCGTCGGCTGCCAGGCCAGGGTGGTGGAGCTGACCTTGCCCGCCCCGTTCGAACTGAATTCAAAGGTCTGCGCCCCTGCAAAGCCCGGCACGCCCCCCGTGAAATCCGAGGCGTCCTTGCTTTCCAGCTTGACCACCCCGCCGACGATGCCCGACCCATAGGCAAAGCTGCCGATGGTGCCGCGCAGGACCTCGGCGTTCTTGTACAGCAACGGGTCGGTGAACAGCTGCGTACCGATGCGGTACAGTTCCTCGGACCCCACGGCGGCGCCATCCACCAGCACCGCGATCTTCTGGTCCGAACCGTAGGTGGTGTTCGCGCCAAACCCGCGAATGTTGATCCCCGACCCCTGCGGCGTGGTGCCGTTGACCAGCGTCACGCCGGGCACGGAATCGATCAGCTGCGCCACGGTGCTGGCCTGGCGATCCTGGATTTCCTCCTCGTCGATGACGGTGCGCGACAGCGCCGTGCCAAAACTGAGGTCCCGTTTGCCTCCGGTCAGAATCAGGGTCCCGAGGAACCCGGGGGCGTCCTGTGCCGTCGCTGGCAATGCCAGCGACAGGCAGACAAGCGCGGTGGTCCCGCGCAAAAGGGGAGTGAGCATAAGCGCCTTCCTTCGTGTCCATGTAAGTGCCGTGGCTTGCGAAGGCTGGCGCGGGCGAAGTGTTGCCTGGGCGATAAAACGTATCGTGACGGGTTGCAGCCTTACGGTATCCAGACTAAAATAGTCAAGTAATTAGCGTAAGCCACGCGGGGCAGCAGCCCGGCGAAGCCAGCAGACTTTCCCTGACCCGAGGACGTCATGACCGAGCAGCTTACGCCATCACCAGAACAGATCCGTGCCGCCGAGGCCGACACCCCCAAGATGCGCGCGCGCGACCTTGCCGCGCAACTGGGCATCACCGAGGCCCAGCTTGTCGCCGCCCGTGTCGGTGACGGCGCAACCCGCATCGACGCCCACCCCGACCGCATCATGCCGGGCGCCGCACGCCTGGGCGAGGTCATGGCCCTGACCCGGGTTGAGGGCTGCGTGCATGAAAAGGTCGGACACTACGCCAACTACCACCCCGGCGATCATGCGGCGATGGTGCTGGCTGAGGACATCGACCTGCGCATCTTCCCCTCTCACTGGGTCCATGCCTACGCGGTGGACACACCCGGGCAGGACGGCAACGCGCCGCGCCGATCGCTGCAAGTCTTCGACGCGGCGGGCGATGCGATCCACAAGATCCACCTGCGCGAGACCTCGCACCATAACGCCTGGGCCGATCTTGTCTCGGAGCTGGCCCTGCCCGACCAGGCCCCGGGTCAGACTGTGGCACCACGCAAGCCCGTCGAAGGGGCGAAATCGCGCCCTGACAAGCTGGACATATTGCGTGAGGAATGGGCACGCCTGACGGACACGCATCAATTCTTGCGCCTGTGTTCCAAGCTCAAGATGAACCGCCTTGGCGCTTACCGGATCGCGGGCGCGCCATTCGTGCGCGCACTGGCCCCCAAGGCCGTCAACGCCATGCTGGAGGCGGTGCGCGACGCGGGAATCGAGGTGATGATCTTTGTCGGCAACCGGGGCTGTATCCAGATCCACTCCGGCCCGGTGAACACCCTGCACCCGATGGGCCCCTGGCAAAACGTGATGGACCCCGGCTTCAACCTGCACCTTCGTCTGGACAAGGTGGCCGAGATCTGGGCCGTGGAAAAGCCCACCCAGCGCGGACCGGCCGTTTCGGTCGAGGCATTCGATGCCGAGGGCGCGCTGATCTTCCAGGTCTTCGGTGTTGGTAAGGAAGGGCGCGATTCACGGCCCGCCTGGGGCAGGATCGTCGCGGCCCTGCCCGCGCGCGAAGAGGTGCCGGCATGAAACGCTGCACGTCTTCCAGCGGGCTGGCCATGTTCACCGGCCTGTCCACCGCGATGTTCGGCGCGCTGGTCGCGCTGACCGTTTCCGCGCAGCAACCCGCCCATCCGCAGGCCGATGTCCTGTCGATCGGCGGAGCGGTGACGGAAATCGTGGTGGCCCTGGGCCAGCAGCACCGCCTGCTGGCCCGTGACACCACATCGACTTACCCCCCGGCGGTGACCAACCTGCCGGACGTCGGCTACATGCGCGCGCTGTCTCCCGAGGGCGTGCTCTCGGTCGGTCCCAGCCTGATCCTGTCGGAGGAAGGCGCCGGGCCGCCCGAGGCCTTGGAGGTGATCCGCGCCGCCGACCTAGCCTATGTCGAGGTGCCCGACGCGCTGGACGCCACTGGCATCCTGGACAAGATCGAGATCGTCGGCACCGCCCTGGGCGTGCCCGAGCGGGCCAAGGGGCTGGCAGCCGAGGTTGGCGCGGCGCTGGACGCGGCACAGGCCCGCGCGGACATACCCGCTGAGGATCGCAAGCGCGTGCTCTTTGTCCTGTCCACCGATGGCGGCAAGATCAACGCCTCGGGCACCGGGACGGCGGCAGATGCGATCATCCGCATGGCCGGGGGCGTGAACGCCGTCGAGGATTTCACCGGCTACAAGCAGTTGACGGACGAGGCCGTGGGCCTCGCCGCGCCCGACGTGATCCTGATGATGGACCGCACGGGCGATCACGCGGCGGGGGATGACGAGCTGTTCGACATGCCCGCCATCCGGATGACCCCTGCGGCAGAGACGCGGTCCGTCGTGCGCATGGACGGGCTCTTGATACTGGGGTTCGGGCCGCGCACGGCAGAGGCCATCGAGGCGCTGAACGCGGCGCTCTACGGAACGCCGGGCTGATCCGATGACCGCGATCACTGACCCGCTTGTCCCGCCGCGCGACCGGCTGGCCCACGCCCGCGTGCTGCATTGGATGCTGGCCGCGTTCCTGCTGCTTTGCGCGCTGGCCAGCCTGCAGGTGGGCGCCGCCGATGTGACCCTGACCGCCCTTCTGGGCAAGCTGGTCAGCGGCGAACCCCTGAGCCAGATGGAACGGGTTGTCCTCTTCGACATCCGCCTGCCGCGCCTGACGATGGGCCTTCTGGTGGGGGCCGCGCTGGCCGTGTCCGGCGCGGCGATGCAGGGGTTGTTCCGCAACCCGCTGGCCGATCCGGGTATCGTCGGCGTGGGGGCAGGCGCCGGGCTGGGCGCGATCCTGGCCATTGTCCTGGGCGCCTTGCTGCCCGCATGGATGCAAGAGCTGACCGGCGACCAGCTGACGCCCTTCGCCGCTTTCCTGGGGGGCTGGGGATCGACCCTGCTGCTCTACCGCGTGTCCACCCGGCACGGGCGCACCTCTGTGGCGACAATGCTGCTGGCAGGCATCGCTCTGGGGGCACTGGCCGGGGCGCTCTCGGGCATCCTCGTCTACATCGCCGACGACAGGCAGTTGCGGGATCTCACCTTCTGGGGGCTGGGATCGCTTGCCGGGGCAAGCTGGGCCAAGGTGTTTGCCGCCGGACCGCTGATCCTGCTGTCCATCGGTGCCACCCTGGTGCTGGGGCGCGGGCTGAACGCGCTGGCGCTGGGAGAGGCGACCGCCGCCCATATCGGCATCAACGTCCAGCGCATGAAAAACGTCGCGATCCTTGCCGTGGCGGGCTCCGCCGGGGCGGCGGTCGCCGTCTCGGGCGGCATCGGTTTTATCGGGATCGTCGTGCCGCATCTTCTGCGGCTCGGCTCCGGCCCGGATCACCGCACACTCTTGCTGAATTCTGCGCTTCTGGGGGCCAGCCTGCTGATCCTGGCGGATGTGATCGCCCGCGTCATCATCGCCCCCGCTGAACTTCCCATCGGGATCGTCACCGCCGTTCTGGGCGCGCCGGTCTTTCTGTGGATTCTTCTGAAACGACAAGGATTGGTCGCGCCATGACGCTGGTGGCTGAAAACATCCGGGTCCGCTATGGTCGCCGCGAGGCGCTGCGCGGGGTCAGCCTGACCGCAGAGTCGGGCGAGGTCACGGCCATCGTCGGCCCCAACGGGTCGGGCAAATCCACCCTGCTGGGCGCCATCGACGGCACCCTGCCGCACCAGGGCCACGTGCGCCTGAACGGGCTGGACGTCTCCGGGCAACCGGCCTGGAAACTGGCCGCCACCCGTGCCGTCCTGCCACAAGCCTCTCGCCTGGCCTTTCCCTTTACGGTGATCGAGGTCGTGCGCATCGGGGTGCAGGCGGGCACGTCGGGCGACCGGCCAGAGGTGCCGATGCAGGCGCTGGCCCGCGTCGGGCTGGCGCACTACGCCGACCGTCTGTTCCAGGATCTCTCTGGGGGCGAGGCGCAGCGCGTCATGCTGGCGCGTGTGCTGGCGCAAGTCTGGGCACCGGTCGAGGACGGCGTGCCGCGCTGGCTCCTGCTGGATGAACCGGTCTCCAGCCTGGACATCGCGCACCAGTTGCAGGTGATGGAGATCGCGCGCGACTTTGCCCGTGGCGGAGGCGGCGTTCTGGCCGTCATGCATGACCTGAACCTGACCGCGCTCTTTGCCGACAGGATCGCCGTCCTTGCAGAGGGGCAGCGTGTGGCCTTCGGCACCCCTGCCGAAGTCCTGACCGACGACACCCTGTCGCGCGCCTATGGCTGCGCGCTGCGCGTCTCTGCCCCGCCGCCGGCAGATATTCCCTTTGTCCTGCCGCACGCGGCATCCGCCTGAAAGGTCACCCATGCGTCTTGTTCCCCTGTTAGTCTGCCTCGCCACGCCTGCCTTGGCCGATCCCGTGGCCGATATCGTCATCCTCGGAGAGGTCCACGACAATCCCGAGGCCCACATCGGCCAGGCTGCGGCACTGGAAAGCTTGACCCCCACCGCCGTGGTCTTTGAAATGCTGACCGCCGGGGATGCGCTCCGCGCCGATCAGGACCGCGACCAGATCCCGGCGATCTGGGACACTGGCGGCTGGCCGGACTATGCCCTGTATGCACCGGTCTTTGGCGCCCTGGGCGCGGCACGCATTGTCGGCGCCGCCGCCCCGCGCGAGACGGTGCGCGCCGTCTATGGGGACGGCGCCGCGACCCTCTTTGGCGTTGATGCCCCACGGTTCGGCCTGGACAAGGCCCTGCCCGACGCGCAGCAGACCCTGCGCGAAGAGATGCAGTTCGACGCCCATTGCCAGGCCATGCCGCGCGAGATGATGGCAGGCATGGTCGAGGTGCAGCGCTACCGCGACGCCGTCTTTGCCCGCGCGGCCCTTGAGGCACTGGACACCTACGGCCCGCCCATCGCGGTCATCGCAGGCAACGGCCATGCCCGCACCGACTGGGGCATTCCCGCCGTGATCGCCCGGGTCGCACCAGAGGTCACGACCCATGCCATCGGCTTTGTCGAGGCACAGACTGACACGCCTTTCGACACCGTTACCATCGTTCCCCCGGCGCCGCGCGACGATCCCTGCGCCAGCCTGCAAACCAACTGAGGAGAAAACGCCATGTACCTGGCCATGAATCGCTTTACCGTCCCGCTGGAAAACGCCGCCGAGTTCGAAGAGCTCTGGCTGTCGCGCGAAAGCCACCTGCGCGATATGGCGGGGTTTGTCGCTTTCGACATGCTGCGCGGCCCGGAGGAAGACGGCAAGATCCTCTACGCTTCGCACACCGTCTGGGAAAGCGAGGCGCATTTCCGCGCCTGGACCCGGAGCGAGCAATTCCGCACCGCCCACACCCGTGCTGGCCAGACCCGCAAACTGCACGAGGGCGCGCCCCGGTTCGAGGGCTTCACCTCGATCCAGAGCATCGCGGCACGGGCCGCATGAGCGCGCCGGACCGGGATCAGGACGATCGATTCCGCACCGTTTGCTGGCGCGAGCTGCTGCATTCGGAAACCGACCAGTTCGACAGCGCGGGTCTGGCCCTGGAACAGCTGATCGATCTGCAGCGGGTGGTCGGCCCGCGCCCCGATCCGCGCCATCCACAATAACAAACTTTTTCTATCAGGAATTGTCCGACAGATCGCTGCCTGCTAGTCACATGATCAACCAGCCAGGGTGTCCCGCCCCAGCCAGACACGAAAATCCCATCGATGGGGGCTGGTTTCATGAACCTTCCGTCCTTTGGCATTCCCGCGCTCTGCGCCCTTGCCGTGACCTTTGCAGCGCCCGCGCAGTCAGAGACGGCGCAGGGTGCGCATGTCTCGCTGGAACTCAACGCGCTGGAACCGGTCGACGGCGCCTGCCGCATCAGCTTTCTGATCCAGAACGGCCATGACAGCGACATCGCACGGGCCGTCTACGAGGCGGTGCTGTTCGACACCGAGGGCCGCGTGGATCGCATGACCCTGTTCGATTTCGGGAACCTGCCCGCCGCCCGCCCACGCGTGCGCCAGTTCCTTGTCCCCGGCCTGATCTGTTCCGACCTGGGCCGCCTGCTGATCAATGGCGCCGAAACCTGCGAGGCCGCCAGTCCCGGTGCCTGTACGCAGGACCTGCACCTGCGCAGCCGCACCGAGGTGGAGATCATCGGATGATCGAGACTTTGCAAGACGCCGTGCAACGGATCTTTGACCTTGGCGGTCCGGTTGTCATCCTGCTGGGGGCGCTATCCATCGTGGTCTCGGCTGTCGTGCTCTACAAGCTCTGGCAATTCACCGCGGCGGGTGTCGGGCGCCACCGCGCCCTGCGTGCGGCGATCGAGGCCTGGGACATGGGCAACCGTCTGGCCGCGCGGCGCCACCTGGACCTGTCGCGCAGCTATCTGCGCCCGGTGGTGGCGATGGCGCTGGACGGCCAGGACGATGCCGACCGGCTGGAGGCCGAGGCAGAGGTGCGCTTTGCCCGCCTTGAATCCGGGTTTCGGCTGCTCGAGTCCATTGCGCAACTGGCGCCCCTGCTCGGCCTCTTCGGCACGGTTCTGGGCATGATCTCGGCCTTCCAGGCGCTGCAAGAGGCCGGGGCGCAGGTCGACCCCTCGATCCTCGCGGGCGGCATCTGGGTCGCGCTGCTGACCACCGCCGTGGGGCTGGCCGTTGCCATGCCCACTGCGCTGGTGCTGAGCTGGTTCGAGGGCCAGATGGACGCCGAAAGGGTGCTGGCGCAAAAGGCCCTGCGCACGATCCTGGCGCCTGCAGATCACGCCCTCGGGGTCTCCCCCGCACCGGCGACAGTGCCAGCCCATGCGTAGGCGTCACCGGCGGCGGAAACTGTCGATGACCTCGCTCATCGACGTGATCTTTCTCCTGCTGCTGTTCTTCATGCTCTCCTCGACCTTTTCGCGCTTTGCCGAGGTTGAACTGGCCGCAGGCGGTGCCGGAACCGGCGAAGCCTCTGGCCTGCGCCCGGTGTTTCTAAGGTTGGCACCCGATGGGCTGAGCCTCAACGGCACGTCGCACGACCTCACGGCCCTGCCCGAGGCGCTGCGCCAACATCGGAAAGACATAGACGCCGACCTGACCGTCGTGGTCGCCCTGCAAGGCGCGGTCACGGCCCAGCGCCTGACCGATCTGCTGGTGGCGGTCCGCGCCCTGCCCGGCGTCAGGCTCACGGTCCTGGAAACCTCATGAGAGATCGCCGACAGAAAACCGAGCGTGAACCGACCATCGCGCTGATCAACATCGTCTTCCTGATGCTGATCTTCTTTCTCGTGGCGGGGACGCTGGCCCGCCCGCTGGACAAGGATCTGACGCTGGTGCGCACGGCGGATCTGGACACCACCGCGCCCGCCGATGCGCTGGTGATCCACGCGGACGGGCGCATGACCTGGCGCGGGGCATCGCAGGCCAGCGCCGCCAACTTCATGGCGCAACTGCCCGCAGAGGCAAAGGCCCGTGTGCGCATCATCCCAGACCGGAACCTGAACGCCGCCGATCTGGTCCGGATCGGACGTGCCCTGCGTGGGGCTGGAGCCGAAAAAATTGTCATTGTCACCGAGAAGGCCCTAGAATGATCGTCTCGTCCCGACTTGCCAAATCATCCGCCGTGTCGCTGGCGCTGTTGGCCCATGGCGCCGTCGCCCTGACTCTTGCCAGCCCCGAAGGGGCCCGGATCGAAGGCGCCTCGGGCGGGGCCGAGGTGCGGCTTGGGTCATCCTTTGCCGACATGGCGGCGGGCCTTGTCCGGCCCGAACCCGCGAAGACACCTGCAGAGAAAGCAGACCCGGAAAAACTGACGCCCGAGCGGGCCAAAGCCCGTGTCGAGCAGACGCCTGAACGGGCGCCCCCCCTTCTGGCTGCGATCGCCCCGGCAGAGGCCGACAGCAGCCCGCGCCTTGAGGCGTTGAAACCCGATGCTCCCGAAACGCTGGACCTGGTCGCCGCGGCCCCCGCGATCAAACCGCTCACAGCGGACAGTGCCCCTGCCGACCGGTTGACCGGAGAAGCGCCGAAAAGCGCGGCGGTCTCTCGGTCGCTGCGGCCAAAGATGCGCACACCGGAGTTCGAAGCCGCGAACAAGCCGGTGGCCAAGTCGAGGCCCAAACCCGCCCCGCAAGGCGGCGGCGCCGCGCGCAGCGCCCGCGCCGGAAGCCCCACCGGCAACGAGGCCGCCAAGGCGCGCAAGACCGGCAACAACGGTCACAAGGCCGCGCCGGGCAACGCAGCGGCCAGCAACTATCCCGGCCAAGTCATGCGCAAGCTGTCCCGCGCCGGGCGGCCCCGCGTGAACGCACGCGGCACCGCCGTCGTGGCTTTCTCGATTTCCTCGGCTGGCGGCCTGGCCTCGCTGTCGCTGGCGCGCAGTTCCGGGTCCTCGGCGCTGGACCGGGCCGCGCTCGGCGTGGTGCGCAGCGCGGCCCCCTTCCCCCGTCCGCCCAGCGGCGCAAGGCGCAGCTTCGCGATCGAGATAAAGGGACGCTGAGACCCTACAGGATCTGGCTGAGGAACTCCTTGGTGCGCGGGTCCTTTGCCTCGTCAAAGAAGCTGGCCGGCGGCCCGTGTTCCACGATCACGCCCCTGTCCGTGAAATAGATGTGATCCGCCACCTCGCGGGCAAAGCCCATCTCATGCGTGACAAGGATGCAGGTCATGCCCTCTGCTGCCAGGTCCTTGATCGTGACCAGCACTTCCTTGACGGTTTCAGGGTCCAGCGCCGCCGTCACCTCGTCGAACAGCATCACGTCGGGCCGCATGGCCAGGCTGCGGGCAATGGCCACGCGCTGTTGCTGACCGCCGGACAGCTCGCCGGGGTAGTTGTCTTCTTTCCCCTCCAGCCGCACCTTCTTGATCAGCGAGCGCGCCCGGTCCTCGACCGTCCTGGGATCTTCCTTGAGCACCTTCAGCGGCGCCATCATGACGTTTTCCAGCGCCGTCTTGTGCGGAAACAGGTTGTATTGCTGGAACACCATGCCGACTTTCTTGCGCAACGCCAGCTTGTCCAGTTTCGGGTCGCTGACCTCCTGCCCCTCGACGGTGATCGAACCCCGCTGAATGTCGTTCAGCGCGTTGATGCAGCGGATCAGGGTCGACTTGCCCGACCCCGAGGGGCCGATGATGCAGATCACCTCGCCCTTCATCACGTCCAGGCTGACGCCCTTCAGCACCTCGAAGTCGCCAAAGCTCTTGTGTACGTCCTTGAGGGACACGATGGGCAAATCGGGGGTCCAGCTCATGGCAACCTCACAGTTTCACGGAATAGCGCCGTTCCAGCGCGATGGTCAGCCGGGCGATCGGGTAGCAATAGGCAAAGAACAGCACCAGCGCATAGCCGTAGAAGGGCATCAAGAGTTCCGGGTGGTTGTTCTCGGCCTCCATCGCCTGACGGGAAAAGGTGATGATCTCACCGACGCCCAGGAGCGAACAGAGCGGTGTGGCCATCGTCAGGATCGCGTACCAGTTCATCCAGGGCGGGATCATCCGCTTGAAGCACTGCGGCAGGATGATCTGCCACAGGGTTTGTGTGCGGGTGAAGGACAGGCTCTCCGCCGCCTCCCACTGCGCCGAGGGCACCGAGTTGACCGCGCCGCGCACGATCTCGGAGATATTGGCCATGACCGGCAGGCTGAGCCCGATCACCGCCTTGACCCAGCCCGGGATCGGGATGGTCACACCAAAGACCGTGATCTGAAAGGGAAAGGCCAGAAGCACCACGAAGAGCAGAACCAGCCAGGGTGAATTTCGGAACAGCTGCGTGATCGCCCAGGAGATCCCGCGCGTCACCTTGTTGCGCGACAGTTGCGCCAGCCCCAGCGCCGCGCCCAGCGTGGTGCCGATCAGCATCGCGAAAAGCGAGATCAGGACGTTGAACAGGAACCCCTGAAAGGTCAGGAAGGGAATCCAGCGCCAGAGTGCGGCAAAGGCATCCACGGTGCCGAACATGGCCGATTGGGCAAAGGCCGCGGCGGGCCAGAGTGCCAGCAGGACAAGCAAGCTCCACGGCGGCAGCGATCCCAGCCAGCGCACCAGGAACAGCTCGTCATATTGATGCCCGCGCAGGACATAGGGTTTCATGACCGGCAGATCGGTCGTCCCGTGCAACCTACTGTCCATAGCCGGGAATCCTCATTTTGCGTTCCCAGCGGTTCATGCCCATCACCAGGATGCCGACCAGCAGGATATAGGTCACGAAAAGCAGCAGCATCGTGGGGTTCTGCGCCGAGGGGAAATCGTTCCAGACCGACACGCTTTCATACAGCAGTTCGGGCACGGCGATGGCATAGGCCTGGGTCGTCGTCTTGACCAGGTTCACCAGGTTGTTGTTCAGCGAGGGGATCGACACCCGCAGCGCCAGCGGAAAGACCACCTCGCGGTAGGTCTGCGTCCGCGTCATGCCCAGGCTTTCCGCCGCCTCGACAGTGGAGTCAGGCACCGCCTCGATCCCGGCGCGAAAGATTTCCACGTTGAAAGCGCCGGCAAAGAAGGACAGCGAGATGATCGCCCATCCGACGTTCGAGATGATCGGCACCTCCAGCCAGCCGTCCGGGCTGTAGGACGGCGTGAACTGGCCCAGCGCAAAGTAGAAAAACAGCAGCTGCACCAGGGGCGGCGTGTTGCGGAAAAACTGGATATACCCCTGCACCAGGGCGCGCAGCACGCGGTTGTGCGCGCCCTGCGCCCAGGCACCGACAACGCCGATGATCACGGACAGGATCACGCAGGCGATGCTCAGCTGTATGGTCATCCACAGGCCGGACAGAATCCGCCCGGCCTGTTTCTCGTCATAGAGCCAGATGAAGTTCCACCGCGCATGCTCGGCGGCGAGTTCGCGAAAGAACTCCTCGAATCCGATCATGTTATTCCGGCATCGGCGTCGTCTGCTGGATCAGCTCCTGTTGCTTGGCCAGGAAGGCGGTGGGCTTGATCCCCCACTTTTCTTCCAGTTCGATCAGCGTACCGTCGAGATGCCACTGGTACTGCATGCCCTTCATGAAGGCACCGAAGACGCAGTCTTCCTCGGACTTGGGCACGGCCAGCCCCCAGGGGCTGTCATCCTCGGACGGCAGCGGCATTTCGAAATCGTCCCAGTTTCCGCTGGCGATGTCCGACCCGATCGAGCTGTCGTCATAGACGAAGGCCACGCATTTCTTGTCGCGCAGCGCCTGCTTGGCCTCCGCGGTGCCGGAGAAGGCCACGACCTCGACGTCGTAACGATCCTCGACGATCTGGTTATAGAAGGCGCCCTGAATACCGCAGACCGGCTTGCCTGTCAGGTCCGACCAGTCGGTAAAGCCCAGCTGCTTGGGCGCCATGACGTTCGTGCCGGAGGTGTAGTAGTTGGGGCCGACGATCCCCACCAGTTCCCGCCGGTCGGGGCGGTCGGTCATGGTGGCGATCATCAGGTCGATCTGGCCTTGTTCCAGGAACTGCATCCGGTTCGAGCTGACGACGGCCATCAGTTCCAGGTCGACACCCATCGTGTCGGCGATCATCTGGGCCATGTCCGGTTCCATCCCGATGATGGACCCGTCGGTATCGCGATACCCCCAGGGTTTGTAATCAGCCTTGACCCCCACGGTGAGCGTGCCGCTCTCCATGACCTTCTTCCATGTGTCGTTGGTGCACTCCTGCGCCGCCACGCTGAGCGGGGCCAGGGCCGTCGAGGTCACAAGAGCGGTGGCAATAAATCGTTTCATATGTTTCTCCCTTGTTATCGAACATATTGTTTTTGATGAGCGTTCGCTGAGGTCAGTTTGGCACAGCCGACGCGAGAGTCAAAAAAGTTCGCGCCAGGGCCTTTGGATTTCCGACGGGCGCCGCGGTTCGCCCAACTGCGCGGCACTGCGAAGCGGGGGACACGCCGCAGCGCGTCAATTCCCGCAAGGTTGGGGTCTTCCTCCACTATGGCCATTCGGGCGCGTGTTTTTCCCGCCCTGAATTTATGCATCCCGCGCCTTACCGCACATCCAAGCGGCAGTGCAGCATTGCGCATGCGGCGAGCCCTCTGCGCCGGGCCCAAACCGAAGCGGCCCCATCAGCCTGCCGGCAGACAAGGTCAAACCCTGCACTCCGGTCAGGTGAAAACCTGGACTGGTACAGGAATCCCCTCTCCTCCTCGCCGCCCGCAGCCCCTTGCAAAACATGCAAATATTGCCTTCAGGACGGGGTAACGGCGCCCCCGCCCACGGTCGGCAGGACTGCCGAAGGCCTGACCCGCAGAAACCGCCAGGCCCCGATTTTTGAACGGCGTCCTTCGTCATACGTTGCCAATTTGGCAACGCAAACCTCTAAAAACGCCGCTTTTCCTGCATCACAAACCGCGACAACAGTCAGGTGAATCACTCGAACACCTGACGGAGACGGCGCAAATGAAGCTCAAATCGAACTGGTGGTGGGATCTCTCCACCAAGGATTTCTCCGACCTGGACATGAGCAAGGTCGTCGCCGTTCTGCCCACGGCCGCCGTGGAACAGCACGGCCCGCACCTGCCCGTCCGCGTCGACAGCGCCATCAATGCCGGCATCATGGACCGCGTCGCCCAGCGCATCCCCGACGACCTGCACGCCCTGATCCTGCCGATGCAGGCGGTGGGCAAATCGGTCGAGCATCTGGAATTCCCCGGCACCCTGACCCACAGCTACGAGACCCTCGCCCGGATCTGGTTCGAGATCGGCGAAAGCGTCGCGCGCACCGGCTGCCGCAAGCTGGTCTTTGCCAACTGGCACGGCGGCCAGCCCCAGGTGATGGAAATCGTCTGCCGCGAGTTGCGGGTCAAGCTGGGCATGTTTGCAGTCAGCGCCAATGCCTCGGCCGACCTCGATGTCTCGGACCTCTTCGACGGGCAGGAGATGAAGCACGGCATCCACGGTGGCGAGTTCGAGACCTCTCTGCTGCTCGAACTGCACCCCGAGCTGGTGGATATGAACCTGGCCGAGGATTTCGAGCCGCTCTCGGTCGAGATGGAAAAGGCCGGCGGTATTCTGACCCCCGAAGGCCGCATCGGCTATGGCTGGCAGACCCAGGACCTGCATCCCTCCGGCGCCTGCGGCAATGCCGCCGCCGCCGATGCAGAGCGCGGCCGGATCGCGCTGGACCGCGCCGCCGACCGGTTCGTCGCGCTGCTGAAAGAGGTTCGGGACTTCCCGATCGAACGCGTGACGCAGAAAACCATGTACAACGATGCGTGACATGGCGGACACCCCGCCACGGCCCCTGCTGCCGGTGCGCGGCCCTGTCCGGCAGGACCTGCGCTTGAAGGACGGGACCCGCCTGGTCGCCGACATCTGGCGGCCGGACACGCAGGACAGCCTGCCGGTCCTGCTGATGCGCCAGCCCTATGGTCGCGCCATCGCCTCGACCGTCACGCTGGCCCATCCCGCATGGTACGCGGCGCGCGGCTATTTCGTCGCCATCCAGGACGTGCGCGGCACCGGCGAGTCCGAGGGCGATTTCGACGCGCTGGTCAATGAGGCCGAGGACGGCGCCGAGACCCTCGACTGGGCGCGTGACCTGCCGGGATCAAACGGCAAGGTCGGCACCTACGGCTTCTCCTACCAGGGCACCACGCAGTTCCTGATGCTGGCGGGCGGCGCCCGGCCCGACGCGATGGCGGTCTCGATGGCGTCATGGTCCCCCCTGACCGACTGGCTGTCCGAAGGCGAGTTGTTCCGCTGCCGGATGTCCACCTTCTGGGCCGCGCAGATGGCCCGGCTAAAGGCCCGCCGGACAGGCGACGAGGCGGCGCTCGGCGCATTGGCGCCCGACCGGAGCTGGCAGGCGCAGTTCGACTTTCTCATGACACGCCCGGACCTGTCGCATCTCTCCCGCTGGGCCAGCGGTGAGCCGGGCGTGGACCCGGCGGCGGACCTGAACCCTCCTCCCGCCGTGCCCCTGATGCAGACCGCCGGGACGGCCGATTTCTTCCTGCGGGGCTCGCTGGCCGCCGACAGGGCCTTTCGCGCGGTCTCTGCCGAAACGACGCATCTTATCCTTGGTCCCTGGGGACACATCGGATGGAACCGCTCCGCCGGTTTGGCGCGGCTGGCACCGGGGGCGGAGATCTCGGTCGACCGGGCGCAGCTCGCCTTTTTCGATCACTACCTCAAGGATATTGGTCCGCGCCCCGCCGGGGTCACGGCCTATGACGCGGGCACCGACAGCTGGCACCAGACCGAAACCATCGCCGGATCGGGGTCGCGGATCTATCACCTAACGTCAGACGGCCTTGCGTCACAGATGGTGACGGACGGTCGGCTGACGACCGGTCCCGCCAAGCCGGGAACCGACATGCTGGTCCTTGATCCTACCCGGCAGGCGCCACTGTGCGGGGGCGCCTTCACGGGTCCGGTCGATCTTGGTCCGTTGCACGACCGGTCCGATGTGGCCTGCTACACCACCGCACCGCTTGCCGAACCGATGCACCTGCGCGACCGGGTCGAGGCCGAAATCACGCTGGACGTCGATGGCCCGCACCCGGGACTGGCAGCAACGCTGGCGGTCGTGGACCGGCACGGCACCGCCACGGCACTGGCCGCGACCGTCACGCGCCTGAAGGGCGGGACGCTGCGCCTGGTGTTCGAGGGGCTCTTTCACAGCCTGCATCCCGGGCAGGCCCTGCGCCTGTCCATCCAGGCCGCCCCCCTGCCCGACGTCCAGCCTTATCCGGCCACGGACCTCACCGATCCCGGCGTGATCGCCACGACCATCGCCATCGACCACGGTGCCAGCCGGCTCCTCGTCTTCACCGCAGATCAGGAAACACCTCATGCGTGACCGCAACTATCTCATTCTGGACGCGATAACCGCCATGTACGGGGACACCGTCGCGGTCGATCAGCTGACGCTGGAAATCGCCCGCGGAGAGTTGTTGTCGCTGCTGGGGCCGTCCGGCTGCGGCAAGACCACGACGCTGCGCATGATCGCCGGGTTCATCCAGCCCTCATCGGGGCACATCATGGTCAACGGACAGGACATCACCCGCCTGCCCCCGCACAAGCGCAACATCGGCGTGGTCTTTCAGGCCTACGCGCTGTTCCCGCACCTCTCGGCGCTGGAGAACGTGGGCTTCGGCCTGCGGATGCGCAATGTTCCCAAGGCGCAGCGGCAGGAACGCGCCCGCGCCGCGCTGGAGACCGTGGGCCTGGGGGCCTTCGCCGACCGCCTGCCCGGCAATCTCTCCGGCGGTCAGCAGCAGCGCGTCGCCCTGGCCCGCGCGCTGGTGATCGAACCCGAGGTCCTGTTGCTGGACGAACCGCTGTCGAACCTCGACGCCAACCTGCGGTCCGAGATGCGCGACGAGATCCGCGCCCTGCAACAGCGCCTTGGCATCACGACCATTTTCGTCACCCACGACCAGCAAGAGGCGCTTTCGATGTCCGACCGTATCGCCGTCATGGACGGCGGTCTGATTTCGGAACTGGGCACGCCGCAACAGCTTTGCGATACGCCGACATCGGCCTTCACGGCCAAGTTCCTGGGCGCACGCACGGTGCTGAACGGCAGCGTCGACAACGGCGTGTTCCAAACCAAGGGCGTACGCTGCGAAGGCGCGCCGGACGGGGCGACCAAGATGGTGCTGCGCGCCTCGCGCCTGCGTCTGGGCGACGCGCCGACCGGGCCGCTGTCCCTGTCGGGCACCGTCACCTCGGTCAACTACCTTGGCGAGACCTTCGAGATCGACCTTGCCTCTGCCAGCGGCCCGGTCCGGCTGACCATCCCCTCGGACCTGGCCGCCCCGGCGGCGGGCGCAACCGCCTCTGTCGAGGCCTTGCCCGGCGCCGTTACCTTCATCTGAACGACCCAACCACCCACCAACAGGAGTAAATGAAATGGCTTTGAACCGCAGACAGTTTACCGGCCTGATGGCCGCGGGCCTTGCCGCCCCCGCGTCGATCATCCGCCCGGCCTATGCCCAGCCCAAACCCGGTGACGAACTGGTTGTCGGTATCTGGGGCGGCGCGCAGGAAAAGATCGTCAAGAAACACATCGAGCCAAAGCTGGTCGAGAAGTATGGCTGCAAGGTCTCTTACGTCCTGGGCGGCACCGGCGAACGCCGCGCGCGCGCCTACGCCGAACGCGGCCGGCCCAGCTTTGACGTGCTGTACCTGAACATTTACGAAAGCCGTCAGGCCGTCGCCGATGGCGTCACCCAGCCCGCCAGCCCGGCGGTGCCGAACTACGAGTACCTTTATCCGCTGGCCCGCAAGGGCGGTTACGGGGTGGCCTTCAACCCCTGCACAATCGTCTACGACAAGACCGCCGCCTCGGCGCCGATCACCTCGTGGAAGGACATGTGGAACCCGGAATGGAAAGGCCGGATCGCCTGGCCGAACGGCCTGGGCGCCGAGGGTATCTCGGCCCTGATGATGACCGCCAAGGCCTGGGGTTATTCCATCGAGGAATTCGACAAGGTGGTCGAAAAGGTCAAGGAACTGAAACCCTTTGCCGGCATCCAGGGCAGCCAGGCGCAACTGTTCGACATGCTGGACCAGAACGTCGCCGACCTGTCGGTCGAGTTCGCCTCCTTCACCCGCATGTACGCCGAAAGCCGCAACCCCAACTGCGCCATCGCAACGCCGGTCGAAGGCCAGGCCGTGACGATGAACGTGGCCTGCATCACCGAGGGCACGCGCAACCAGAAGCTGGCCGAGGAATGGGTGAACCTGCATCTCAGCCCCGAGACCATGCTCGCCTACGCGAACGAGATCTACTACTCGCCCACCGTCAACAACGTCGAGATCCCGCCCGAGCTTGAGGGCAAGGTCATCACCGCCGGCAATGTCGACAGCCTTGTCGATTTCGACTGGGATTACATCAACGCCCACCGCGCCGAGTGGCAGGCGAAATATGACCGGGAGATCGCTGGATGAAACGCTGGATCGGTCCGGTTCTGTCCTTTCCCGTAACCGCATGGCTGCTACTGGCCTTCGCGGCTCCGATGGGGGTGGTCGTGCTGCTGTCGCTGCACGAATACCCCAGCCCCTTCGGCCCGGTGATCCAGAGCCCATCCCTGGTACAATTCGTCAAGATCCTGACCGATCCATTCTATCTTTCGGTGATCGCCGAAACCGTGCTGCTCGGCCTGGCCGTCACCGCGATTTCGGCGCTCCTCGGATACCCCCTGGCCTATTGGCTGGCGCGCATGCCATCGAAATGGCGTGCGCTGTCCTTCGCGGTGATCCTCATTCCCCTGCTGACAAACGTGGTTGTCCGGTCGCTGGGGATCATGCTGCTGTTGTCGCCGCAGGGACTCATCAACACGTTCACAGGCTGGTTCGGCATTCCGCCAATCGAAACCATGCTGTTCAATCACGGGGCGGTCACGGTCGCGCTGGCGCAGGTCTTTATGCCCTTCATGGTGCTGGCGCTCTATGACAACCTGCAGAACACCTCTCCGCGGATCCACGAAGCCGCCGAAAGCCTGGGCGCCTCGCCCGGGATGCGCTTTCTGACCGTTGATTTCCCGATGTCGCTGCCCGGGCTGCGGTCGGGCGTGATCGTGGTCTTCCTGATGGCGACGACCTCTTATGTTTCGGCCACGCTTCTGGGCGGCGGCAAGGTCTGGACGATGGGGATGCTGGTGCTGAACGAGGCGATCAGCAATCTCAACGCGACGATGGCCTCGGCGCTGTCGCTGGTGATGACGACGGTCGGTCTGGGTTTCATCGCGCTGGCGACGCTCTGGCTGAACCGCTTCATGCGCTGGCGCCAGGGGGTGCCCTCATCGCCCTGGACGATCCCCGCCTGGGTGGCGGTGCTTGTCGACCGGGTCGGTCCGCCGCTGCGCTACCTGCTGCTGTTCTGCGCGATCGGGCTGCTGATCCTGCCGCTGGTGCTGGTCATGATCCAGAGCTTCAACGACGTGCCGCTGGCCACCGCCGCCGGGTTCAAGGGCTTTACCCTGGAATGGTATCGCCGCGTCCTGATCGAAGGCGATTACACCAGGAACTTCCTGGTTTCGGTCAAGCTGGCCCTGGTCGCCGTGTCCATCGCGGTTTTGCTGGCCATGCCGGCGGCCTTTGCCCTGGCGCGCTATCCCTTCCGGATGCGGCCCGTTCTGCTGGCCTTCTGGATGCTGCCCCTGTCGCTGCCCGGCGTGGCCATCGCCGTCGGAATGCTGAAACTGCTGCAGGTCTACCTGATCATCCCGCCCTTTGCCGGGCTGGTCTCGATCCACGTCGTTGTGATCCTGCCCTTCATCATCACCCTGCTGACCACCTCCGCCATGACGCTTGACCGTTCGCTGGAAGAGGCTGCCGCCAGCCTCGGGGCGAACAAGATGCGGTGTTTCCTGCTGATTACCCTGCCGGGCATGGCGCCGGGGATTTTCGCGGCCGCGCTGGTCGGCTTCCTGATGAGCTTTGGCGAAGTCACCGTGACCAGCTTTCTCACCACCGCGCGCCTGACGACGCTGCCGGTCCGGATCTATTCCGAAGCGACCTTTGCGCTGGAACCCACGGCACATGCGATCTCTGCCCTGCTGATCGTCGTTACGACCGTGGCGCTGGCGCTGCTGGGCAAGTTCGTGCGTCTCGACCGGCTGTATTCGAGGTGACGCAGATGCAATGTCTCTTACCCCAGGGCCGCGCGGAAATGCTCTGCCAGAACACTGCCCAGCGCGGAGGGATTTCGCTCGGGCCCCAGCAAGATCAACCTTTGCGTCTCGCGGGCAAACTCCTCGACCGGGACAAAGGCAAGCTGACCGGCGGCCACCTCGGTCTCGATATCGAAGGGTGTCAGAAAGGTGATGCATCCGCCCAGCCGCGTCAGGTGGCGCATCATCTCGATCGAGTTCGTCTCGATCAGGTCGCTGGGCCTGCCCCCCGAACGGGCAAAGAGCTTTTCCAGGTGCGGGCGGATCACCATGCTCGTATCCGCCACCACCATCGTGTAGTCGGCGCATTCGTCCAAACGGACGCTGGAACGCCCGGCAAAAGGGTGATCCGGCGGCACGACAACCCCGAGATTGACCATCGCGACCGCCAGTTGCCGGACGTTGGGACGCTGCGGAAAGTCGAACCCGATGGCCAGGTCGGACTGCCCCTCGGCCACGGCGGCGATCATCTCGTCCGGGTCGGTCATCAGCTGCAGGCGCACCGCGACCTTGGGGTTGGCCTTGCGGAACTGCATCACCACGCGCGGCACGATGTTCGAGGCAAGCCCGCTCATCAGCACGACCGACACCTCGCCCCGGCGCAGCCCCTTGAGGTCCTCGATCAGGGCAAGATTCCTGTCCATCTCGCGCAGGGTCTCGCGGATATGAACCAGCAGGATTTCCCCGGCGGCGGTCAGCGTCAGCGACCGCGGCGCCCGGTTGAAGATCGGCGTACCGAGGTCCTCTTCCAGCGACTTGATCTGCCGCGAGATCGCCGAGGCCGCGACGTTCAGCTTGTCCGCCGCGGCCCGGATCGACCCCTGCCGCGCCACTTCGTCCACATAGGTCAGAACCCTCGCGTGCATCCGCTTCTCCGTTGCCTAACCATCATCGAAATCCCGGTTTCCGATGCCAAACATGGCACGCGCATCCCCCGTTCACCATCCCGCAGAACCGCGAACTGACAAAAGGTTTCCCAGATGATCAAATCCTTCTCACATGAACAGGTGGCCAAGGCCGAGGCCTGGAAGATCGCGCCCACGGACAGCAACTATTTCGTGATGCTCTTCGACCCAGCCAATGCGCCGACCGACAACATCTACGTCGTCGAGATCTTCACCAAGGACGGCGCGACCCCGCCGAACAGCCACTCCAATGCGCATGAGTTCTTTTACGTGATCGAGGGCGAAGGCTATGCCTCGTCAGATGGCGACCGCCTGCCCATCGCGAAAGGCGACGCGCTGCTGTTGAACCCCGGTTCCCTCCACGTGGTCGAGAACACCGGCAAGGGCAAGCTCTATACGCTGACGGTGATGACCCCGAACCAGGATTTCTCGGAACTGATCCGCTCGGGAGAGCGGGTGGAGCTGGACGACGAAGACCTGCGTGTTCTGACAGAGGCCTGAAATGACGGACCTTTCTACTGATACCCCCCTGCCCCTCGGGGCCACGCCACGCAACGCATGGCATGTCAGCAAGTCCAGCGTCGACATGACCCGGACCCCGCCGCCGGTGCGTCCCGTCACCCTGCGCGACCGCGACCGCACCGTCACCATCGACCTGTCGCGCACGGCGATCATCGTGATCGACATGCAGAACGACTTTTGCCACGGGGACGGCTGGCTTGCCCACAAGGGCGTCGACGTGGCCCCGGCCCGGGCGCAGATCGCGCCGTTGCAGGCCCTGTTGCCGGACCTCAGGGCACAGGACGTTCCGGTCATCTGGCTGAACTGGGGCAACCGGCCCGACCGCATGAACCTGCCGCCCTCGGTGTTGCACGTCTACGATCCCGATGGCCGGTCGACCGGCATCGGCAAGCCGCTGCCCTCGAACGGGTCGCATGTGCTGGAGGAAGGCAGCTGGGCCGCCGCCGTGGTCGACGAACTGGCGCCGGAACCGGGCGACATCGCCGTGTCGAAATACCGGATGTCCGGGTTCCAGGACACCGAGCTGGACAGCATCCTGCGCAACCTCAACATCACCACCGTGCTTTTCGCCGGCGTCAACGCCGATCAATGCGTTCTGTGCACGCTGCAGGATGCCAACTTCCTCGGCTACGACGTCATCATGCTCGAAGACTGCTCGGGCACGACCTCACCCGCCTATTGCATGGATGCGACGCTGTACAACGTGCGCCAGTGTTTCGGCTTTGTCGGTGACAGCAAGGACATCCTCAAGGCCATCGGAGACGGCGCATGACCGTGACGTTGAACCAGCCCGAGGCGCTGGCAGAGCTGACAGCCGCCTGCGATACCTATGAAAAGGCCCTGATGGACAATGACCTGGAGGTGTTGGACGGGCTGTTCTGGGACAATCCCAACACGCTGCGCTACGGCGTCGGCGAAAACCTCTACGGGATCGAAGAAATCCGCGCCTTTCGCAAGGGCCGCACCGGCGGCTCACCCCAGCGAGAGGTCGTCCGGCGCGAGATCACGACACTGGGTCCGGATGTGGGTATCTGCAACCTGCAGTTCCAGCGCGTCGGCTCGACCCGCGTCGGGCGCCAGAGCCAGACCTGGGTCCGCACAGAGGAGGGCTGGCGCGTGATCGCGGCCCATGTCTCTCTGATGCAGGACGGATCGTGATGCAGTTCAGCGCCGCACCCTTCGTCTCGCTCTTTGATCCGCCGCTCTCTGCGGGCAAGGGTCCTCTGACGGGCCTGCGCCTTGCGGTGAAGGACAATTTCGACGTCACCGGGCATGTCACCGGCTGCGGCAACCCCGAATGGGCGGCAACCCACCCCGCCGCCGAGACAACCGCCCCCCTTGTCGCGCGACTGTTGGACCTTGGGGCCGAGGCCATCGGCAAGACCCAGATGGACGAACTGGCCTATTCGCTGATGGGGCAGAACGCGCGCTACGGCACGCCGGTGAACCCGGTCACGCCGGACAGGATGCCCGGCGGGTCCTCGTCCGGCTCTGCCGTTGCGGTGGCGTCGGGCGCGGTGGACATCGGGCTGGGCACGGACACCGGCGGCTCTGTCCGCCTGCCCTCGGCCTTTTGTGGCGTCTACGGCTGGCGACCCACGCACGGCCTTTTGCCGGCAGAGGGCCTCGTGCCGCTGGCCCAGAGTTACGACGTGCCGGGCTTTATGACCCGCGACGCCGAAACGCTCTCGCTCCTGGCGGAGCAGTTCGCTCCGGCAGCCGCCCCCCTGGACGGCGCGTTCCTGTACCCCGAGGACCTCTGGCGTCTTGCAGAGACGGACACCGCCGAGGCGCTGCTGCCCCCCGGTCAGGCCCCCGGACCCACGCTTTTTGACGATGAGCTGCGCGGTCTGCTCCTGCCGACCTTTCGGATCTGCCAGGGGGCGGAGGTGGCTGCCAATTTCCGCGACTGGATCGCCGAGGCCGCCCCGGCCTTCGGTCCCGGCATCCGGCAAAGGTTCGAAGGCGCTCTCGCCCTGACGGGCGAAGAGATCGCACAGGCCCGCAAGGACCGCGCCCGGATCACGGGTCACCTGATCGCCATCCTTGGCGAGCGGGACGTGATCGTCCTGGCCACGGCGCCGGGCCCGGCGCCCCTTCTGTCCGTCGATGGCGCGGAAATGGAAGACTACCGCAACCGCGCGCTGACGCTGCTGTCGCTGGCAGGGCATGCCGGTTTGCCGCAGGTCAGCCTGCCGATGCGCACCCGCGCCGGGCTGCCTGTCGGTCTGTCCCTTGTTGGTCCGCGCGGCAGCGACCGGGCACTGATCGCGCTGGCAGGCCAGATGCAGCGCTGAAACCGCCCCCCCGCCAAAGGTTGGGTCCCGGCCATCGGGACAGCCGCCCCGACCAGGGGTGACCCATGCTTGTCTGGTGATGCACTGGATGCTTGCGCCGACCTCGTCCATCTCGAAGACGTTTCTCCCGTGCTCAGGGAAATCTGCAAGACACGCATGCGCTGTAGTTGCAGGCGCGTCCAAGTGTTGTCGAAGCGGGAAGGAGGGATGATCAACATCAAGAAGACCCGCAGGGATTACAACGAGTTGGGCCCGCAGCACAGGAACATGCATCCGAATTGCAGGGCGAAGGCGGCGATGCGGGACGACCACCAGGAAGCTATCGGCTCGAACGTTGTTTGGGTCTTGGGCAAGAAATTCGCTCGCCACGGCACTTGCCCCATTGGCGCACAATGGCTCGCCCTGACGGTTCTGGATACCCGTTCCCGACCGTGCCCGGGTTCCGATCCCCGGCGTCGTGCAAACGCTGCAGAATGTCTGCGGGCGGGGGCGGCTATCCGAACTCTATACGGGTCGACAACAGCAGGGCATTTATCTCCCGCGCCCGGGCGATGTTGTCGAGTTCACGGGCAACCCGCTGACCGGATAACGCCGTGTCGACCACGCAGGCCAGGCATTCCCGGCTGAAGTCATCGATGACGCAGAGCACACGGAACCGACGCCCGCCCGACAGACTGTCTGAGACGAAGTCCAGGGATCACCGCTGGTTCGGCCCTTGCGGGATGGAGATAGGTGCGCGCGGTCAGCCCCTCTTCGCGGTAGATGCGGTACGGCTCTTCCAGTTCACTTGCAGGTCCTCTCGCCCCAGCAAGCGGTGCAGCTGGCGATACCCGTCAGTTCGGTGGTGGTGATCGAGCCGGGCGGGATCGCTTCCGAATGGAGCGGGATTGCGTCTAAGGAGGCCGCAGGCCGGGCCCTTTTGCTGGGTTGATGACAGCATTTGCGAAGGCGCAAGAGGCGCTCGGCAAGCTGCCGGGGCCAAAGATGATCACCGATCTGCTGATGCGCACGCTGGAATCGCGAAACCGAAAACCGCGCTATGTTGGTAGGCGGATGGCAATGCCAATCCTGTTCCTGCGCCGCCGGCTGTCCGACCGGATGTTTGACCAGGTGGCGATGGCCTCGTTCAGACAGGGGGCGGGCATCGCCGGAGCGCATTGTGACACTGGCAAACGAGCAGTGACCCAGAACTATGAAGGCGCGCGGCTTCGATCTTGGCGTCTCGTGAACGACCCGATGAGGCGGCGTACTGTGTCAACGCGATGCGACACTCCGCCTGCTTGCGCCACTATTGAACGGAAGCACCGACCTTCTACAGGTCCGTCCCTCTCGGCAATTGATTTGTCCATTGAAATGGCGCACCCGAAAGGATTCGAACCTTTGGCCTCTGCCTTCGGAGGGCAGCGCTCTATCCAGCTGAGCTACGGGTGCTTCGCGGCTGTCTATAACCGCTCGCCCGCACCGCCGCAATGGGGTGCGGGCGCAAAAGCGTCAGGGCTTCTTGCCCTGCGCCAGCATGGTCATCTCGGGGATCATCGCGCCAACGCTCACGTCCTGGAAACCCGCCGCTGCCAGCGCCCCTTCCAGCCAGCCGGCGTCCAGCGACCGGGCCTCGGGCGTGAAGGCCGTGTGCTGCAGCTGCCAGAGCGCCGCGAGGCCCGGGCCGGTGCGGTCCTCGTTGACGATAAAGTCATGGACCAGAACCACCCCGCCGGGGTTCAGCACCTTGAAGGCCTGGGCGATCAGCCCGGCGTGGGTTTCTCCCGGGACACCGGAAAAGAGGTAGGACATCAGCACCACGTCCTGTCCTTCGGGCCAGGGCGTTTCCAGCGCGTTGCCTTCGAGATAGGTGATCCGGTCGGAAAGCCCCGCCTTCTCGACGTATTCCCGTCCCAGCTTGGCGACATTGGGGAATTCCAGCACCGTGGCCGTCAGCTCGGGATTCTTCTTGCACAGGGTGATGTCGAAGGCCGCGGTGCCACCGCCCACGTCCAGCATCTTTTTCTTGCCGCCCAGGTCCAGCGACCGGGCCAGTTGCCGCGCCGGACCCAGCGAACCGGCGTGCTGGCTTTCGGAATAGAGCCGCGCCTCGGCCGGATCGGAAAACCAGTCGGCGTAAGAGGCCGTGGCATCCTCGTCCATCTCGCCCGAGAGCGCGCCTTCAAGCTGTTCCATGAGCGGGTACATCTGCTTGCCCACCTGCAGGCGCAGGTAGTCGGAGAAATCGTATTTCGCCCCATGCACCAGGAAAGCCTCGGCCGCGGGCGCATTGGAAAACCGCGCCTCCTCGACCGCGACCAACCCCATGCCCGCCAGCGCCGTGAGCAGCGTCATCGCGCGATCCTCGTGCATCTCGGCGGCGGCGGCCATCTCTCTGGCCGTCATGGCGCCCTTGGCAAGATGGGTGAAGACATCGAGCTCGAGCGCGGCGAAAAGCGCCTTCGAGCCCATGAATCCAAATGCGATCTGCGAAATCTCGTCGGCTTCGGTCAATAGGGGCATGCGGGTCTCCGAGGTTGTTGCGTCCCGCGCAACCTGCCAAGACCCGGCCCGGAATTGAACCGCCTGCCGCGAAAATAACCCGTTCCGCTGCGGCACTGCCCGTTTTGACGGCGTTCAGCCGAACAAATCGTGCGCCAGTTCCAGCGCGTCGACCAGCGCGTCGATCTCAGCTTCGGTGTTGTAAAGCCCCATCGAGGCGCGGCACGTGGCCGTCACCCCCAGGTGATCCATCAACGGCCCGGCACAGTGATGGCCCGCGCGCACCGCCACACCCTTCTTGTCGAGGATGGTGGAAATGTCATGCGCATGCCCTGCCCCCTCCATCGTGAAGGAGAAGATCGCCGCCTTGTCCGGCGTCGTGCCCTGCACGCTGAGCCAGTTCAGTCCGCCCAGTTTCGACACGGCGTAATCCCGCAGCCTGGCCTCATGCGCAGCGATGTTCTCCATCCCGAGATCCATCATGTAGTCCAGAGCCACGCCCAGGCCGATCTGCTGAACGATCCCGGGTGTGCCGGCCTCGAATTTCATCGGCGGGTCGTTCCAGGTCACCTCGTCCTTGTGGACCTCGCGGATCATGTCGCCGCCGCCCATGAAGGGGCGCATCTCGTCCATGCGGGCACGCTTGATCCAGATCGCGCCCGAGGCGGAGGGACCGTACAGCTTGTGCCCGGTGATGGCGTAGAAATCGCAGCCCAGATCCTCGACATTCACCGGCATGTGCACCGCCGCCTGAGAGCCGTCGACCAGCACCGGCACGCCCTTGGCGCGCGCGCCCTCGCAGATCGCCTTGACGTCCACCACCGTGCCCAGCACGTTCGACAGGTGGGTGACGGCGACCAGCTTTGTCCGGGGCCCGATGGCGTCGACCACCTTTTGTGGATCGAGGTAGCCGGTGCTGTCCACATCCACCCACTTGATCTTGACGCCCTGCCGCTCGCGCAGGAAATGCCAAGGCACGATATTGGCATGGTGTTCCATCACCGACAGGACGATCTCGTCCCCCGCGTCCATCTGCGGCATGGCCCAGCCATAGGCGACAAGGTTGATCCCCATGGTCGTGCCGGTGGTATAGACGACCTCCTCGGGGTCTTTCGCACCAAGAAAGCGCGCCACGGTCTCGCGCACGCCCTCGTATTTCTCGGTCGCCAGGTTGGACAGGTAATGCAGGCCCCGGTGAACGTTGGCGTATTCCTCGGCATAGCCGCGCGTCACCGCGTCGATCACCACCTGCGGTTTCTGCGCCGAGGCGCCGTTGTCCAGGTAGACCAGCGGCTTGCCGTTCACCTCGCGCGCGAGGATCGGAAAATCGGCGCGGATCGCCTCGATATCATACATTGTCCAACATCCCTTCCGGTGTGACCCCGGCCAGGGTCAGTATCAGCGAGACCGCAAAGGCCATCGCCAGCATGCCCAATACCAAGACGGCCAGAGCACGCAAGAGGCTGCGCAGTTCATGCGCCTCGTCCAGAAAATTCACGGCGATCCAGACGCCAAGCGCGGTCGCCGCCATTGTGACCAGCCCGGCCAGCGCCAGAGAGACCGGCACCACCAGCAGCGTGGCTGCCTGAACCAGTACCCGCAAACCCTGCATCCAGATCATCACCAGCGCGATTTCCTCGACCCGCGCACGCCCGCCGAACAGCCGCCCCATCCAGGTCAGGGACAGGATCACCGCCGCCAGGGCCAGTCCCTGCATCACCAGGAAACTGACCGGCCCGCCGATGAATCCGGGCGCGCCGGTCGGGTCCAGCAGGGTCGACAGGCCATAGAGAAGCGCGTTCAGAACCACCACCAGAGCGAAGCCGGTCAACAGCGCCTCGCGGTTGGGGCGGATCGACAAGAGCAGCGCCGCAACCTCGCGCGGGTTCGTCACGCTTTGCAGCGCCAGTTTCAGGAACCCGTCCAAGGTCACGCCGGTTCCGCCCCGGCGTTCAGGCGCCGCGCCTCGCGCAACCCGCTGCTCCAGAACCACAGGAAGGCCGCGAACCACAGGATGCCGACCAGCGTCAAAGCGCCCCCCGGCCCGATGAACCCGGCCACCAACCCGTTGAGCAGCGCCAGCGGCGAGGCCGCCAGCAGCGCCCAGAACAACGCCAGCCGCGTGCCGTAGCCCTCGATCGGACGGCCTATGGCGCGCGCGACCAGCTGGCTCAGTCCCGCGATCAGGTAAAAGATCAGCGGCAGAAAGATCAGCGTCGCCAACAGGGCACCACCAAGCGCAGGTTGCAGTTCGGTGTCCTGCAGGTGCGCCTCGCGGGCGAGGCGCGGCCATTGCGCGACGAACATAACGCCGCAGGCCCCCATCAGGTAGGCCAGCGCACGCGGCTCATGCGCCCCGCGCGCCAGCTGCGCGCGCAGGACCTTGCCCGGCCCGCGATAGCTGGCAGCGATATCCGTCGTGACGCTCAAGGCTCAGTCGCGCCGGCGTGCCAGCCAGCCGGCAACCCGCTCGACCAGGTCTTCTTGCAGGCTCTCGTCTTCGACCTCCTGCACCGCTTCGGCGATAAAGGCGATGGTCAGCAGGTCCTCGGCGGTCCCACGCGGCACGCCGCGCGCCCGCAGGTAGAACAAACCGTCCTCGTCGATGGCCCCGCTGGTGGACCCATGCGAACAGGCCACGTCATCAGCGTAGATTTCCAGCTCGGGCTTGGCGAGGAACTGGCTGTCCCCATCCAGCAGCAGCGACTGGCTGATCTGGTAGCCGTCGGTCTTTTGTGCGTCCGGTTTCACCAGGATCTTGCCCTGGAAGACACCTGTCGCACCGTTGCGCAGCACCTTCTTGAAGACCTGGCGGCTTTCGCAGTTCACCGCGTCATGGGTCACAAAGACCGTGTCGTCATGGTGGAAATCGCCGTCGCCCATGCAGGCGCCCGCGACATGGGCCACCGCATCGTCGCCGGTGAATTCGACCACCACCTCGTTGCGGGTCATGGCGCCATTCACAGTGAGCGTGAAGCTCTTGAAAACGCTTTCCTTCTCCAGCCGCGCAAAGATATGCGTGGCGGCGCGGCGTTCATGGTCGCGGCCCTGCGCACGGATGTGGTGCAGGCAGGCGCCCTCGGCCACGTCGACCTCCATGCACTTGTTGAAGCGCGCGGCGGCGGGTCCGTTTTCAAGGATCGTCGCCTCGGCACCCGGATCGACCTTGACCACGTGATGCAGGATCGCATCGGACCTGTCCGACACATGACGGTAGATCAGGCTGATCGGCTTGGACGGTTTGCCGGTCACGTGGATCAGCAAGCCGTCGCTGGCGAAGGCGGTGTTCAGCGCCGCCAGCGGCCGCGCCACGGGGCTCTGCGCCCGCGCCTCAAGAACGCCATACAAGTCCTTGGCCCAATGGATGTCTTTCGCCTCGGCCAAGCGGTCGATGGTCACACCTTCAAGGCTCAGGTCATCCGACTCCTCGGGCGAGAAGACACCATCGACAAACACCAGCTTGAGCCGGTCGCGGCTGTCAAACAGTGGCGCCTCACCGCTGTCCATCGTCGCCGCAGCCGGTGCTTCGGCGGCCACCAGCGTGTCGGGCCGGGTAAACTTCCAGTACTCGTCGCGCGCATTGGGCAGGCCCATCGCCCGCACCCGCGCCAGCGCATCGCGCCGCGCCGGATCGGCCCAGCCGCCTTCGGGCAGGCTCAGCGCCGTGATCCGCGCCTCGGTTGCGTCCTGTTTCGCCTGCGGCAATGCCATTACGCCACCTCCTCGAGGATGTCGGCATAGCCGTTCTGTTCGACCTCAAGTGCCAGCTCGGGACCGCCGGTCTTGATGATCCGGCCATTGGCCATGATGTGCACCACGTCCGGCTTGATGTGGTCCAGAAGCCGCTGGTAGTGAGTGATGACCAGGAAACCCCGGCCCTCGTCGCGCAGCGCGTTCACACCGTCGGCCACCAGCTTCATGGCGTCCACGTCCAGGCCCGAGTCGGTCTCGTCCAGGATGCACATCTTGGGTTCCAGCATGGCCATCTGCAGGATCTCATTGCGCTTCTTCTCACCGCCCGAGAAGCCGACGTTCACGGGGCGCTTGAGCATCTCGGCGTCGATTTTCAGGTCCTTGGCCCTGGCGCGGATCACCTTGAGGAACTCGGCGGAAGACATTTCCTCCTCGCCGCGCGCCTTGCGCTGTGCGTTCACGGCTGTGCGCAGGAAGGTCATGTTGCCCACGCCCGGGATCTCGACCGGGTACTGGAACGCCAGGAAGAGGCCGGCGGCGGCGCGGTCCTCGACCTCCATGTCCAGCAGGTCCTCCCCCAAGAGGGTGGCAGAGCCGTCGGTGACCTCATAGCCGTCGCGGCCCGACAGGACATAGGACAGGGTCGACTTGCCCGAGCCGTTCGGCCCCATGATCGCATGCACCTTGCCTGCCTCGACGGTCAGGTCGACACCCTTGAGGATCTGCTTGTCTTCTTCTTCAAGTTTGACGTGCAGGTTCTTGATTTCCAGCATTTTCTTCCCTTTCCCTCGGCACGGCACCCGGGCAATCCTTCAGCTGATCGCCGCTGCGGTGCCAGAGGCCGAAACCATCAGCATCTTATTGAAAACTTTATCATTCGGGCTGAGGCCCGAAAACGTCATTCCCTCGGGTGTCACCACAGCCACCAGCCGCAAGAGCGCGGCAGGAACACAGGCGCAAAACAGTCCCGGATCTCTTGCGCGCGCACCACGTCCAGACCGGGCAAGAGCGGCGGATCAAAGCGCGGCCCGGCGGCCAGCGCCGGTTCCTGCCAGCCGACACCGCTGACCAGCATCATGATGCCAGCCAGCAGCAGAACGGCTTTGCCCGCACCGCGCAGGCTCACCCCACCGACCCTTCAAGCGAGATCGCCACGAGTTGCTGAGCTTCCATGGCAAACTCCATCGGCAGCGCCTGCAGCACGTCGCGGCAGAACCCGTTGACCACCAGGGCCACGGCCTCTTCCTCGTCCATGCCACGCTGGCGGCAATAGAACAGCTGGTCGTCGTCCACTTTCGACGTCGTCGCCTCGTGCTCCACCCGGCTCGAGTTGTTCTTGACCTCGATATAGGGGACCGTATGCGCCCCGCATTTATCCCCGATCAGCAGAGAGTCGCACTGGGTGTAGTTGCGCGAATTCTTTGCCTTGGGGTGCATGGACACCAGCCCGCGATAGGTGTTCTGCGCCACGCCCGCGCTGATCCCCTTGGAGACGATGCGCGACCGCGTATCCTTGCCCAGGTGGATCATCTTGGTGCCGGTATCGGCCTGCTGGTGGTTGTTGGTGATGGCAATCGAATAAAACTCGCCCTGGCTTTCATTGCCACGCAGGATGCAGGAGGGGTATTTCCAGGTCACGGCAGAGCCGGTTTCGACCTGCGTCCACATCACCTTGGCCCGGTCGCCGCGGCAATCGGCGCGCTTGGTGACGAAGTTGTAGATGCCGCCCTTGCCTTCTTCGTTGCCGGGATACCAGTTCTGCACCGTGGAATATTTCACCTCGGCATCTTCCTCGACGATGATCTCGACCACCGCCGCGTGCAGCTGCGCGGTGTCGCGCTGCGGCGCGGTGCAGCCTTCGAGGTAGCTGACATAGCTGCCCTTGTCGGCGATGATCAGTGTACGCTCGAACTGGCCGGTGTTTTCCGCGTTGATACGGAAGTAGGTCGACAGCTCCATCGGGCAGCGCACGCCCGGCGGCACGTAGACGAAGGACCCGTCAGAGAACACGGCCGAGTTCAGCGTCGCGTAGAAATTGTCCGAGACCGGCACAACCGAGCCCAGGTATTTCTTGACCAGTTCGGGATGCTCGCGGATCGCCTCGGAGATCGAGCAGAAGATGACGCCCGCCTTCTTCAGCTCCGCCTGAAAGGTCGTGCCCACCGACACGGAGTCGAACACCGCATCCACGGCGACCTTGCGGTCGCTGTTGCGTGCATCCGCCGGCATGGCCTCGGCGCCCTCGACCCCCGCCAGGATCATCTGTTCCTTCAGCGGAATACCCAGTTTCTCGTAGGTTTCCAGCAGCTTGGGATCGACCTCGTCCAGCGACTTGGGCTTTTCCATCATCGACTTGGGACGGGCGTAGTAATATTGGTTCTGAAAGTCGATTTCAGGGTACTCGACCATGGCCCAGTCCGGCTCTTTCTTCTGCAGCCAGCGTTCATAGGCCTGCAGGCGCCAGTCGGTCATCCACTGGGGTTCTTGATTCTTTTCCGAGATCAACCGCACAATGTCCGGCGTCAGCCCCTTGGGGGCGTATTCCATCTCGATGTCGGTTTCCCAGCCGTGCTTGTAGGTGCCGACGGATTTGACGGCATCAACCGTCTCCTGGTCGACGCCCTCTTTTACCGTCACGTCTTCAAAAGCCGCCATCGGGTTTCCTTCCTTTCACGCGGCCCGTGCCCGGTGCCGCTGGTACTTGTCGATCCATGCCGCGCAAAAACGCGCCACGTCTTCCTCGGTCGTCTGCACCCCAAGGCTCACCCTGATGGCGCCGCCCGAGGTCGCTTCGTCGTATCCCATCGCCTCCAGCACCCGGCTGCGGCGAACCTTGCCGCTGGAACAGGCCGAGCCGGCGCTGACCGCAAATCCCGCCAGGTCCATCTGCATCACCTGCGTCTCGCCTTTCCACCCGGGTGTGGCAAAGCAAGAGGTGTTCGGCAGTCGTGGCGAGTCTTTCCCGACAAAAATAGTTATGTCTGAGGCAGCCTCAAGAGATTCTTCTAGAATGTTTCTAAGATTTTCGACCCGCGCCCATGCCCCGGACGCCACGTCACGCTGCGCAGCCTCAGCCGCCGCACCGAATCCTGCGATGCCGATGACATTCTCGGTTCCGCTCCGCCTGCCCATCTCCTGCCCGCCGCCGCGCAGGATGGGCACGGGATCGTCGCGGGTGGAATTGATCAAGGCGCCCACCCCCTTGGGACCACCGATCTTGTGTCCGGACAGAATCATGTAGGAGGGTTTTCCGCCTTCCGGGTAAAGCACCGGCATCTTGCCCGCCATCTGGGTGATGTCGCAGACCACGGCCTGCCCGTCCCGGTTGGCCGCCGCCCTACGGTCGGGCTGCATGACACCGGTCTCGCTGTTGGCGGCAGAGACGGCCAGCAGCCCGGCATCCTCTGCCCCCTCGCTCCAGGCCAGCAGGCAGTCATGTTCCGTGGGCAGCGCCGCAAAGCGCCCGCCATGCCGATCCTTCTGGGCCACCGCCAGCGCCGCCGCCTCTGTGGCCGATCCGGTAAAGACCACCTGGCTGGCCATGCAGCCCACCAGCTCTGCCACCTGGGACCGCGCCGCCTCGACCAGACCCTTGGCCGCGCGCCCTTCCGCATGGACGGAGGACGGGTTCCCCACCACGTCCATCGCGCGCAACATGGCCGCGCGCGCCTCTGCCCGCAGTGGCGTCGTGGCGTTATGATCCAGGTAGACCCGGCTCACGTCCACGCCCCCTGTTTCTTTGGGCTGCAAATACTTCGGGGTTTGGGGCAGCGCCCCAACCGGCGGCGCCAGCCGCCTGATCCTGCGCGCCGCAGGCGCTCCGTTGGATCACGCCTTGTCATCATCCACCACGGAAAAGATCGTGGGCACCGCCGGACAGGGCGCCAAGGTGTTGTCCACAACGTCCGACAGCCGCGTCTGGTGCAGGAAGACATAGACATGCGCCGAAAGGCTCTGCCACAGCCGGTTGGTCAGCGACTGCGCCCGGCTGCCGGACAGCGCGCCCGAGGCGCCCGCGCCCTTGTGCATCGCGTCCACGGTCTCGTCCACGGCAGCCAGCACGTCGACCACGCGGATCTCGGTCGCCGGGCGCGACAGGCGATAGCCGCCGCCGGGGCCGCGCACCGACTCGACCAGGCCCGCCCGCCGCAACTTGACGAAAAGCTGCTCGAGATACGGCAACGAAACGTCCTGCCGACGCGAGATATCGCCCAGCGTCACCAGGTCCCCGGCGGGTTGAAGCGCGATATCCGCCAGCGCGACCATCGCATAGCGTCCCTTGGTGCTCAGTTTCACGGCGTTTGCGCCCCCACGTGCCGCGGCAATTGACCTTGACCGCCACATTGCCTATCTGCTTCGCAGCCCGGACCACGCCCGAACCGATTTAGAACACTTCTAAAGAAGCCGCGTGTTTTGGTCAAGAATTTCAGGCACGCCGCGGTCACGCGCCCGTCGCCACTGTGAAGGAGCTGTTCCGCCCCATGCCCGAGGTCATTTTTCCCGGACCCGAAGGCCGTCTCGAAGGCCGCTACCACCCGCAAAAGGACCGCGATGCGCCGATTGCCATCGTGTTGCATCCGCATCCGCAGTTCGGCGGGACCATGAACAACAAGGTTGTCTACAACCTGCATTACGCCTTCTACAACATGGGCTTCACCGTGCTGCGGTTCAATTTCCGCGGCGTCGGCCGGTCCCAGGGCGAATATGATCAGGGTGTGGGCGAACTCAGCGACGCCGCCTCGGCGCTCGACTACCTGCAGTCGATGAACCAGAACTCGAAACACTGCTGGGTCGCGGGGTTCTCCTTCGGCGCCTGGATCGGGATGCAACTCTTGATGCGGCGTCCCGAGATCACCGGCTTTGTCTCGGTCTCGCCACCCGCCAACATGTATGATTTCTCGTTCCTGGCGCCCTGCCCCTCTTCGGGCCTGATCATCAACGGCGCCGCCGACCGCGTCGCCCCGCCTGCCGACACCCGCGCGCTGGTGTCGAAACTGCACGAGCAGAAGGGCATCCAGATCACCCATGAAGAGGTCGAAGGCTCGGGGCACTTCTTCGAAGAGCCGCACATGGCAACGCTGATGGACAGCGTGTCGACCTATGTGAAGCGCCGCCTGACCGAGAACACCCGATAAAGGAAGGCCCCCATGTCCGTCGTCGACGACCTCGCAGACAAGCTTGCCCGCGACACGATCAAGGCGATGGACGCCCTTGGGGATGAGAACCTGCCGGAACAGGTGGCCAAGGTTCTGGGGGCGTCGTCCCCCTCCTCCGAAGAGATCTTTCGCGCCGCGGTCCGCATCCGCCTGGCCGAGCGGCGGGCGCGGAACTTTCTCAACGACCACGTCCAGCGCGCCCTTGAGGCGCGCAAACGCGGGGATGCCGCGCCCCCGGCGATGGCGCCCGGCGCGGACAACGAGAACCTGTAACGGCGGAAATCTCGTTATAGGCTAAATTTCAAAGTCTTGCGCTGACTTCCTCACCCTCCTGAGAGCCGGACTGTCGGACCGGGGCTCTGCCCCGGACCCCGGAGGTATTTTGAGCCCAAAGAAACACTGGGGGCGGCGCCCGGTCCCTGGCATTGGACCAGGGGCATGAGGTGTCTCACCCCGGCGTCATCTCCCAACGTTTGCCCAAGTCCGCCAGCCCGGCGCGGATCAGTTCCGCCAGCACGTCGTGGTCCACCTTCGACAGCGCACCGAGGTAAAGGCAGGACTTGCCCAGCTTGTGCGGCCCCAGGCGCGACAGGATCTCACTGAAATCCGCGTAGCCGGGCATGATATAGACCACCATGTTGGCCTTGCGCGGGGCAAAACCGGTGGCAAGGCTCTGCCCGGAATGCCCGCTGGCATAGGTATAGGCATATCGCCCGTAGCCCAGCATCGACGACCCCCAGAGCACCGGCTGCCAGCCCGTGACCTTGCGGAACAGCGCATCCAGAACGCGCGCGTCCGCGCGGCGGCGGGCCGGTTCGACAGCATCGAGAAAAGCCTCGACCGAGGCATCCGAGGGTTGTGTCATCTGGTCTGTCATCGCCTCAGAAGTGGATCGCCCGATCCCAGGCGTCGAGCACGGATTCGTGCATCATCTCGCTCAGGGTCGGATGCGGGAAGACCGTCTGCATCAGATCCGCCTCGGTCGTCTCCAACTGGCGGCCGACGACATAGCCCTGGATCAGTTCCGTCACCTCGGCCCCGACCATATGCGCCCCCAAGAGTTCGCCCGTCCGGGCGTCGAAGACCGTCTTGACCAGCCCCTCGGGTTCTCCCAGCGCGATGGCCTTGCCGTTGCCGATGAAGGGGAAGCGCCCGACCTTGATATCAAAGCCCTTCTCCTTGGCCTGCGCCTCGGTCAAGCCGACGCTGGCTACCTGCGGCTGGCAATAGGTACAGCCTGCGATACTGTCCGGGTCCACGGCGTGCGGCTGCTGCCCGGCGATCAGTTCGGCCACCATGACACCTTCATGGCTGGCCTTGTGGGCCAACCAGGGCGCGCCCGCCACGTCGCCGATGGCATAGAGCCCCTCAACCCCGGTGCGGCAGTGGGGATCGGTCACGACATGGCTCTTCTCGACCCTGACGTCCAAATCCTCCAGCCCCAACCCTTCTACATTTCCAACAATACCCACAGCCGAAATCACCGTATCCACGGTTAGTTTTGACTTATCCCCACTTTTATCCACATGCGCGACAACCGCCCCCTTGCCGCGGTCCAGCTTGTCGACCTTCGCCCCTTCGAGGAGGGTCATGCCCTGTTTCTCGAACTGTTTTTTGGCGAAAGCCGCGATCTCGGCATCCTCGACCGGCAGGATGCGGTCCATGACCTCGACCACTGTCACCTCGGCGCCAAGTGTCTGGTAGAAGCTGGCAAACTCGATGCCGATGGCCCCCGATCCGATGACCAGCAGTTTCTTCGGCATGTGCGGCGGGACCAGGGCGTGCTTGTAGGTCCAGACCTGTTTGCCGTCCGCCTCCAGCCCCGGCAGTTCGCGGGCCCGCGCGCCGGTGGCCAGCACCACGCTGCCCGCCTCCAGGATCTCTTTGCCCTTGTCGGTGGTGACATGCACCCGGCCCGGCCCGTCCAGACGCGCGGTGCCCATCAGGGTCGTGACCTTGTTCTTTTTCAGCAGGTGGCCGACGCCGGAGTTCAGCTGCTTGGCCACCCCGCGCGACCATTTGACCACCGCGTCCAGGTCATAGGACAGGCCCTCGGCCTTGAGGCCGAATTCCTGCGCGCGCTGCATCAGGTGGAACACCTCGGCGGACCGCAGCATGGCCTTGGTCGGGATACAGCCCCAGTTCAGACAGATGCCGCCCATGTGTTCGCGTTCGACCACGGCGACGCTCAGCCCCAGCTGCGCGCCGCGGATCGCCGCGACGTAGCCACCCGGGCCCGCGCCAATCACCACCATGTCAAAGCGTTTCGCGCCCATGCCGTTCCTCCCCTGCAGGCCTTCGCAGGGGAGGCTAGCCCGTCACCGGGACAAGGGCAATCGGCAGCAGGCGCCGATCAGGCCGCCACGTCCGCCTGGAACTCACGCAGAACGGCGCCATAACTGCCCTGCTCGAGAAAGCTCTGCTCGGGCGCGTTGGTCTTGCGCGACAGAACCTCGTTCCGATAGGGGAACCGACCGAACCGGCGGATCACCTCGCGGTGCACGCGGGCGTGCAGCAGGTTGCCTTCGGCCTCGGGCATGCGTTCCTTGAACAGGCGCACGCAGCGGTCCTGGTCACACAGGTTTTCCGAATGCATCAGCGGCATGTAGAAGAACTGCCGCGCCGGCGGGTCGATCTTGAGATCCCAGCCGCGATGGATCGCCTGTTTCGCTGCCGCACGGCCCACCTCGTCCGAGGCAAAGGCGCGCGCATCGTCGCGGAACATGTTCCGCGGAAACTGATCGGCCAAGAGGATGTAGGCCAGCGCCCCCGAAGGATAGGTCAGCCAGAGACCGTAACGGCCTTCCATCAATCCTTGCCAGGCGACACCGAACCGCTCGGTGATCACCGCATCCCGCGCGTCATCCTTTGCGTACCAGCCCTTCGGGCCGACCTCGTCCAGCCAGAAGGCCAGTATACTGTCGGGGGTGGTCATCTGTTTCTCCTCTGTCACCCTGTACTTATCCCGCCACGAAATAATATTGCGCGAGGAATCACCGGCACCCAAATCACGAATTCTGTCAGGTTCTGACAGTCAATGCGCATCGGCCTCGTCATCCTCTTGCTGGTCGATGAAATATTCCTGCGCCACCTCGACGGCGACCGGGGTCGACGAAGGCATGACCGGGGCATAGGCGCCGGTGTCCTCGACCGAGGGCGCCGCCCGTTGCGTCATCCGGTAGAGCGCGTAAAGCGAGACCAGCGCCAGCAGCACGAAGATCAGCAGGAAAAAGCCCTGCGGCCCGGCACGTTCCATGACCCAACCGATGATCAGTGGCCCGGCGATGGCGCCCAGCCCGTTGACGAACAGCAGCCCGGCAGAGGCGCTGGCCATGTCCTCGTGGCCGAGGAAGTCGTTGGTGTAGGCAATCAGCAGCGAATACAACGGGTTGGAGCAGCCACCGATGACAAAGGCCGCCGAGACCAGCACCGCGAAAGAGCCGCCCGACACCGTCGCCAGCACCGCCGCCCCGGCACCGCAGGCGGCCACCAGCATGATCAGCCAGCGGCGGTCGACCCGGTCGGACACCCAGCCCAGCGGGTATTGCAAGACCAATGCACCGACATAAAAAGACGCCACGAAGATCGAGATCTGGGTCAGTTTCAGCCCCACCTCGGTCGCATAGACCGCCGCCATGCCGAACTGTGCCGCAAAGACGCCGCCCAGCAGGAACATCCCCACCATGCCCAGCGGCGACACGCCGTAGAGCTCACGCAGGGTCATCGGCTTGGAGGACTCAAAGGCCGGCGTGGGTGAAATAGACAGCAGGATCGGCGCGAAAGAGATCGAAACCAGGACCGAAGGGATCACGAAGAGCAGGAAACCGCTCACGTCCGGAACCACCAGCAGCGCCTGGCTGACGATGATGCCCGCCATTTGCACAATCATGTAGGCCGAGAGGGTCTGGCCGCGCGTCTCGTTGTCGGCGGCGTTGTTCAGCCAGCTTTCGGCGGTGACGTAGACACCACAGAAACAAAAGCCCAGCACCAGACGCCCCAGCGTCCAGGCGATCGGGTCTTGCACCGCCGGGAAGAGGATCAGCACGGCCGAGACAAAGGACCCCAGCGCCGCAAAGACCCGCACATGCCCGACCCGCCGGATCATCCCCGGCACGGTGCGCGAGGCCAGCAGGAAACCCGCGAAATAGCCCGCCATGACAATCGACATGGTGCCGGCGGAAAACCCTGCCGCCGCGCCGCGCACACCCAGCAAGGACCCCTGCAGGCCGTTGCCGATCATCAAGAGCAGCATGCCCAGGAGCAGCGCCCAGGAATTTTTCAGCACATGGACCAATGGTTTGCCCTTTCTTTTCGGCACAGTGCAAAATCACGTGCCGCCGCCGGATGGCTGTTGGCGACGCCCTGCCCGATTCTGTGTCGCTGTGGAACCAAAAGCGTCACGCATTGGCGAATTGCTGCGACTTTTTTCGGCAGGGTCACGCCGTTCGTTTCCCCGCGCGGTCGCAAGATGGCGGATGTGAAACCGGGGGCGCTGCCCCCGTCTCCCTTCGGTTGACTCCCCCGGGCGTATTGGACAGAGAAGAAACCGCGGACGCGGCGCCTCAGCCCCGCGGCGGGATCAAAAGCGAGGCATCGCCGTAGGAGAAGAACCGGTATTCGGTCGCGACAGCATGGGCATAAATCGCCCGTATATGCTCGGGGCCCATCAGGGCCGAGACCAGCATCATCAGCGTCGACTTGGGCAGGTGAAAATTGGTCATCAGCGCGTCGGTCACGTTGAAGGTGAAGCCGGGGTAGATGAAGATATCCGTCACCCCCCGGAACGGCGCGATCTCTCCGCCCTGTGCCGCCGTCTCGATCAGGCGCAACGCGGTGGTGCCGACGGGAATGATGCGCCCGCCTGCGGCGCGGGTGGCGGCGATTTCGGCCGCGGCCTCTGCGCTGACCTCCCCCCATTCGCCGTGCATCTTGTGGCTGGTCACGTCCTCGACCTTGACCGGCAGGAAGGTGCCCGCGCCCACGTGCAGGGTGACATGGGTGAACTCCACCCCCATGTCCCGCAGCCGCGCCAGGAGCGCGTCATCGAAATGGAGCGAGGCGGTGGGCGCGGCCACGGCGCCCGAATGCCGAGCCCAGACCGTTTGGTAGTCGTCACGGTCCTGCGCGTCCGCGGGGCGTTTCGCGGCGATATAGGGCGGCAGCGGCATGGCACCGGCGGCGTTCAGCGCGGCGTCGAAATCATCGCCTTCGAGATTGAACCGCAAGAGGCCCTGCCCCTCTTCGCGCGCGTCAAGAGTGGCGCTCAAGGCATTGGAGAAAATGATTTCCTCGCCGTCGCGTACCTTTTTCAGCGGCTTGATCAGCGCCGCCCAGCCCCCCCCGGCGCGCGGCTCCAGCAGGGTCACCTCGATCTTCGCCTCGGTCTCTCCGGCGTCGGACGTGCGTCGCCGGACACCTTGCAGCCGCGCCGGGATCACCCGCGTGTCGTTCAGCACCAGCCGGTCGCCCGGGCGCAGCCAGTCCACCAGGTCGGTGACATGCGCGTCGGTGATGACATCACCCTCGGCCACCAGCAGCCGGGCAGAGGTGCGCGGACGCGCGGGCCGCGTGGCGATCAGCCCATCCGGCAGATCGAAATCGAAATCGCTGAGTTTCATGGGGCAACCCGTTGGAATCACTGTGACAGCTTGGGCGGAGGCCGACGGAAGATGTCACGGAACATGCCCGGGGTGAAGGCCGAAAGCGGGTTGACCCTGACGCGCGGATTCTCGACCGATCCGCGTAGGTTGAAATTGAAGCCGATCAACCCCTCGCCCCGGCGCGAGAAGATCTGGCCGATGCCGTTGATCAGGTAGATCGGCGACAGCACCCCCTGCATGTCCATGCGCCCGCTGGCCAGGTCGTAATAGCCGTCCAGCGAAATCCCCATCGACGGCCCCACCGCGCTCGACCGGCTGACGATCACCCGGCTGGGGGTCAGGCGGAACCGCGCCTCGACATCGGTAAAGAAGATCCCCGGCCCGTTGAGCTGGTCCAGCAGGCCGACCACGCTGACCGCATCCAGCAGCGCGGCGATGGCGGGGGCCTTCCGCAGGCGCGTGCCCTCGATCCGCATGAATCCGTCATAGCTGCCCGGCTGGCCCCGGACCGGCGCGATGTCCAGCTGGAAACTGCCGTCGCGCACGGTCTTGAGCAACCCGGCGGCGCGCAGCACGTCGCCCGCATCCTCTCCGGTGATGCGAAAGGCGGTGCCGCCCGCCTGCGGCACGGCCAGCCCCTTGACCGGTGTGCGCCCGCCCAGTTGCGCGTCAAAGCGCCCGTTCAGCCCGCGCGTGGTGTCGAAATCGGCGCGGAAATCCTCCAAGACGATGCTGTCGGTCAGGCGCAGGCTGTCCAGCGTCAGGATCAGCGGCGCGCCGCCCCCCGGCCTGCCGTCACCACCCCCGGTGCCCGAGCTTGAGGTGAAGGGCGCGCCCCGCATGTCCACGCTGCCAGAGCCGACCTCGATCGCGGGCAGCACTCCGGCGCCGCGCCCGCGCAGGCGCCCGGCGACGTCCAGCCAGTCGCCCACCGTCAACCGCGTCAGTTCCAGCCGGTCGAACCCGCCCTGCGCGGTCAGCAGGACACGGCCCTCGGCCTTCAGCCCCGCGCCTTGCAGTTCCAGCCGCTCGATCGTGGGCACCTTTCCCAGCAGGCCCGCGACGGCAAAGCGGCCTCCTTCGCCCGGCGCCATGTCCCAGCCCAGCTGCGGCAGCGACAGGCCCATGCCCACCAGATCGCTGGTCAGCGAGAAGCGCGCCGGGGCGCCGCGCGGCATGTCGATGCGCAGCTGGCCCTTGCCGCTGCCCCGCACCGTGCCCGGGGGCAGGCCGATCCCCAGCGCCGCGATGCTTTCGGGCGTCAATGTCACCTCGGCGTCGACCTCGCCCCCGGTGCCCGAGAAGGGCCGCGCCCAGCGGCCCGTGGCCGGAACGCCGTCGACGATCACCGCGCCTTCGAGGGCCACCGCCTTGTTGGTGACGCTCAGCGCCAGCCGGTCGGCGGTCAGCGGTTTGCCCGGGATGGCCGTCGGCGCATCCACGTCGCGCAGCATGCCTTGCAGGTTTAGCGCCACATCCGGCAGGGTCAGCCCCTTGACCAGCGGCAGCGCGATCCGACCCGAGACGCGCGCCCGTCCGCTGGCCATGTCGACGGTCCGGTCGGCCTTGTCGATCAGCCGCCAGGCCTCGTTGTTGAGATAGGACAGCGCGGCGGTGACGCTGCCCCGCGCCTGCAGGCGCACCTCGCCCACCGCGGGCTTGACCCGCAGGTCGCCGATGACGAACTCCGTCCCGCTGAGGTCGATGGGCCCGCGCCCGGCATCGGTTGTGCCCGCCTCCAGCCGCAGCCCAAGCCGTCCATCGTAGATCGTGATCCGCCCCGCCGCGCCGGTCAGGCCCGGCATTCGCGGGTTGAAGGTGGCCACGCCCTCGGAAAACGCGAAGTCGATATAGGTCTTGGGCTCATCCGCGCCCGGGTCCGCACGCAGGGCGAACTGCACGTCCTCGATCCGTCCGCTTTGCACGTTGTTTTCAACCCAGCGGCGGGTGCCCGGATGCAGATCCTCTGGCCAGAACCCCAGCACCTGCTCCGGTGTCGTCTGCTCGATCTGCGTGTCCAGCGCCAGCCGCCAGCCATCGACCTGGGCCGAGAGCTGCCCCGAAGCGCGCAGCGGATAGGTCGGATCGGTCAGGCGCAACTCGCCCAGCGTGACCTCGAAGGGATCGAGCCGCACCTTGAAAGTCGCCTCTGCCCCGGAAAGGTTGACGGACCGGTCCAGCAGCGCGCCCTTGGCCAGCGCCATGTCGCTCAGCGTGAACTGTCCGGTCAGCCCCTGCGGCCAACCGGTCTCGATCCCGTTCAGCCGGGCCGTCCCGGCGGCCGTCACCTTGCCCAGCGGAGACGCCAGGCGAATCCGCTGGAACCGCAGCAGCCCTTCGGCGGGCGTGTAGGTAAAGGCGGTTTCGGCACTCTCGAACGGCAGCGCGCGGGTGGCGGCGGTGGGCTGCAACGCGCCCTTGCCGATCTGCAGGGAGGCCTCCAGCGGTTTCAGCGTCCCGCTGTCGTCGAGGCCGGAGCGCAGCGCGCCCGAGATCGGCGCGTCCAATTCCTCGAGCCAGGCCAGCGCCGGGCTTTGCGTGGCGATATCGCGCGAGGCGAGACCGTGCAGGATGACGCCGAAATCCAGGCTTTGCTGGCCGATGGGGCTCTGCGCCTCGACCTCAACCGTGGCCACGCCGTCGCCCCCCGACAAAAGCGCGACATCGCCGGACAGCGTCAGCCGCCCATCCTCTCGGGCCAGCCGCAGCCGGCCGCCATCGGCGGTCCAGCCGCGCCGCGCGCGCTGGTCCTCGTAGCGCAGGGTCAGCGCATCCGCCTCGAAGGATTTCAGCCCCGCCAGCCGGGGATCGCCCAGGACCGTGTCGATGCGGGCGATGATCTGGCCGATGTCGGGCATCTCGGAACTGGCGGCAAAGGCATCGCCCAGCGACAGCCCCAGACGCCCGTCCGCAGCGCGCCGCAGGGTGACAAAGGCGCCCGAGACCTGCGCCTCGCGCAGGTCGACCTGGCCATTGAGCAGCGCGGCGGGCGACAGGCCTGCCTCGATGTCCGACAGTTGGGCCACCGTCTCGCCGTTGAGGTTGCGGATTTCCACATCCCAGAGGATCACCCGCGCCAGGCCGCTGCGCTGGACCAGCAGGCTCATGCGGCCGAAATCGACCTGGATTCCCGGCAGGCTTTCGGCGATGCGCGTCTCGATCCGTTCGCGGACCCATTCGGGCGCGTCCACCGGACGGCCAACCATGGCGTAGCCCGCCACCCCCAGCGCCGCCAGCAGCGCCACCAGGACGTAGAGAAGCCGCCGCCCGCGTCTGCGGCGGCGGGGCGACGTGGATTTTTCCTGCATTCCGGCCTGTCTGCTCACTGGAAGCCCGCGCCCATTGTCTTACTCTCCTGGCACAGCTTAATGGCACATCATACAGCAACGCACCAAAGGAGACACCCATGTCCGACACCGCGCTGGAAACCGCCCCCGATTTCACCCTGCCCTCGACCTCGGGCGAGGTCAGCCTTTCGGCCCTGAAGGGCGCGCCGGTGGTGCTGTTCTTTTATCCGCGCGACGACACTTCGGGCTGCACCAAGGAAAACGAGGCCTTTACCGCGCTTCTGCCCGAGTTCGAAAAACTGGGGGTCAAGGTCTATGGCGTGTCGAAGGACAGTATCGCCAGCCATGAAAAGTTCATGGCCAAGAAGGCGCTGACCGTGCCGCTGATCTCGGACGAGGGATCGGACATGTGCGAGAAATACGGCGTCTGGAAGGAAAAGAAGATGTACGGCAAGACCTTCATGGGCATCGAACGCTCCACCTTCCTGGTGGATGCCGAAGGCCGCATCGCGCAGGAATGGCGCAAGGTGAAGGTCCCCGGCCATGCCGAGGCGGTGCTGGAGGCGGCACAGGCGCTCTAGTCCCGGCCGCGGCGCGGGGGACTTGCGTCATGGGGGAGCTGCCCCCATACCCCCGGAGGTATTTTTCGAGAGTAGAAGGCAGGGGGACGGCGCCGGATGATGAGCCTTTGCGAAATGGCGGTGGACGTTCTGACCACTGCGGACGGGCGGCGGAAAACCGCCAAGTCGCGGGCCTATGCGGCGCAATGGTTCGCGGCGCGCGCCGCCGGGGAAGACATCCCGCTGGGCCGGGCGGCGCCGCCGCTGCGCCCGTCGCGCCCCGAGGCGCCCGAGCTGCTGGACCCGCGCCAGGTGCCCAAGCGCAAGCCCGGCAGCCCACAGGGGCGCATCGCCCTGCTGCACGCGGTGGCGCATATCGAGCTGAATGCCGTCGACCTGCACTGGGACATCATCCCGCGCTTTGCCGATACGCCCATGCCCGCCGGGTTCTACGACGACTGGGTCAAGGCGGCGGACGAGGAGAGCAAGCACTTCAACCTGATGTGCGACTGCCTCGAGGAACTGGGCACATTCTACGGCGCCCTGCCCGCCCATGCGGGCATGTGGCGCGCCGCCGAGGACACGGCCGATGATTTCATGGGCCGTCTGGCGGTGGTGCCGATGGTGCTGGAGGCGCGCGGCCTGGACGTGACGCCGGGCATGATCGAGATCTTCCGCAAGGCCGGGATGACCAGCGCGGTGGCGGCGCTGGAGACGATCTATGCCGAGGAGGTGAGCCATGTCGCCTATGGATCGAAATGGTTCCATTTCCTCTGTGGCCGGAATGACACAGATCCGAAAAGCGTGTTTCACGAGCTGGTGAGAAAATACTTCAAAGGCGCGTTGAAACCACCCTTCAACGAGGAAAAGCGCGCCGAGGCCGGGTTGCCGCCGGATTTCTACTGGCCGCTGGCGGATCAGACCCCGGCAAGAACCCGTTGAATCGGCGGATTTTTGCCGTTTCGGCCCCTTCCCGCCGGTGCGACCGAATCGCAGGGCCAAAAATCTTGCGGTCCCCTGAAAGGCTGGGGTAAGCCCGACGACAGGGTGCCGTTAAGTGGGGACTGTGCGCACCTTGATTGGGACGGGACTAGGGGACAGTCAGGTGAGATCACGTCTGACCATCAGACTACACGCGCTCGTAGAGCGCTTTTTTCCGGAACGCAGGCTCTTTCTGAGATCCGACAGCGACACGCGCTTTATCCGGCTGAGATCGGAAACGCAGGCCGTGGGATTTGCCGGGCTGACCTTGCTGGTGGGCTGGAGCATCGTGGCAACATCGATCCTGTTGATGGACTCGATTGGCGCGGGCAACTTTCGCGACCAGGCCAAGCGTGACCAGGAAACCTATCAGCACCGGCTGAACGCCCTGTCGGCGGAACGCGACGCCCGCGCCGCCGAGGCGCTGGCCGCGCAGGATCGCTTTGCCTCCGCGCTGAAACAGATCTCGGTCATGCAGACGGAGCTGCTGAACTCAGAGGCACATCGGCGCGAGCTGGAAACCGGGATCGACGTGATCCAGGCGACGCTGCGCGAGGTGATGAAGTCGCGCGAAGAGGCGACCGCCCGGCTGGCCGAACTGGAAAGCGACCTCAAAGGCGAAGTGGCCCTTGCCCGCGCCAGCGGCGACGACGCCACCGTCAAGCTGCTGAACGAGGCACTGACCCGCGTCGCCGAGGAACGCGACCAGGTGATCGCCGACGCCCAGGCCGCGCTGATCCGCGCCGCCGAGATGCAGGCCGAGATCGAGATCCTCGAAGACAAGAACGACCGCATCTTCCGCCAGCTCGAAGAGGCGATGACCGTCTCGGTCATGCCGCTGGACAAGATGTTCGAGAAGGCCGGCATGGACCCGGACCGCATCCTGAACGAGGTCCGCAAGGGCTATTCCGGCCAGGGCGGCCCGCTGACGCCGCTCAGCTTCTCGACCAAGGGTGACGCCACCTCTCCCGAGACGCTGCGCGCCAACCGCATCCTCAACCAGATGGACCGGCTGAACCTTTATCGGATCGCCGCCCAGAAGGCGCCTTTCGCCTCGCCGCTCAAGGACAGCTTCCGCTTTACCAGCGGTTTCGGCTATCGCTGGGGTCGGCTGCACGCGGGCACCGATTTCGCCGCGCCGCACGGCACGCCGATCTATGCCACCGCCGATGGCGTGGTGATCCACGCAGGCTGGCAGTCCGGTTATGGCCGGCTGGTCAAGATCCAGCACGAATTCGGCATCGAGACGCGCTATGCGCATCAATCCAAAATCCGCGTGAAGGTTGGCCAAAGGGTCTCGCGCGGGGATCGGATCGGTGATATGGGGAACACCGGTCGGTCGACCGGGACTCATCTCCACTACGAAGTCCGAGTCGGCGGCAAACCCGTCAATCCGATGATCTATATCAAGGCTGCGAAAGATGTTTTCTAAGAGCAAGATCAATGAGCCCGGCCACAAGGCCGACGATACGTCGAAACCGGCCATGCCCGAGCCCTCGAAATCCTCCGCAGGCGATTACAAGCCCGCAGCCACGCCCAAGGCAAAGCCGCCGGCCTCGTCGCTGTCGGCCGATCTGCATGTGACGGGCAACATCAAGACAACCGGCGACATCCAGGTCGAAGGTACGGTCGAGGGTGACATCCGCGCTCACGTCCTGACCATCGGCGAAAGCGCCACCATCAAGGGCGAAGTGGTCGCCGACGACGTGGTGGTGAACGGTCGTATCGTGGGCCGCGTGCGCGGCCTCAAGGTCCGCCTGACCGCCACCGCCCGTGTCGAGGGCGACATCATCCACAAGACCATCGCGATCGAATCCGGCGCCCATTTCGAAGGCTCGGTGCAGCGTCAGGACGATCCGCTGAACGGCGGCAAGCGCCAGCAGCCGGCGCCCCAGGCCCCCGCAGCGGCTCCGTCCCCGGCGGCCAGCAACGACTGATCGCACGGCTCTAGATCTCAGGACGAAGAAAGGCCCCGCCATCAGCGGGGCCTTGTGTTTTCGGGACAGATGCTTTCGCGGCAGCGGTCCGCAGGGGCGGACCCGGACGGCTCAGCCGCCCTTTTTCTGCTGCTGGGTCTGGGTCTGCTGGTTCTGGTACTGCTGTTCGGTCCGTTCGCGGTTGCGGTTGCGGTTGCCGGCGCTGACATCCGGGCTGACCGGGCCAACCACGGTGCCGTCGTCCCGCACATAGTTGCCATCCACGATCGACCCGCCGACCACGTTACCGTACTTGTCGAACTGCACCGGCACATAGACCGGAACCGGCTCGGGCTGGGCACAGGCAGCGGTCAAGGCGACCAATGCGGTGGCCGCGACTGCTTTGAATTTCATGGTTCATCCCCTCGTTTCGGATTCTTCCCCGACTCTGCGCGCTTGGCAGGCCGCTCGCAAGATCCCGAATACAAAAATCTGTTCCCGTGTCGCTCTTGTCCAAGAAACACTCGCCTTTCAGGGGCGGCATTGCGTCTGGGGGACAGCCCCGAAGGACCGCCCGAGGAACCTGGAGCTGCCCATGTCCCCGCCCGCTGAGGATCGCCTTCCTTCAGGCCCTTCCCTCTCAGCCGCGCGCGGCACAACTGGCCCTGCCCGACGACCCCGGCCTTTGGCAGCCGGATCTCGCCGGAGGAGCAGACCGCCGTGGGCGCCCCCGAGGCATGTCTGACAGCAATCAAACGCGCCTCGACCGGATCGCGCTGATGCCGCCATCCTCGCGGCGGATGACACCGCAGACGACTTGGTGCAGCCGCGCGGCTTTCGTCTCGTGTATCACCCGGATCCCGCGCAACTGGTCGAGACCGCCGTCACAGATCAATATCCACGCGCGCGCGATCGAGGAGGAAACCATGCACTGGCCCGAAGTGGCGGATCAGCAGGTCTCTCTGGACGATGTCGAGGAAGCGCTCCGGGACCAAATCCGCATGGCGTCCCCCGGCTTTGCCTTTGGGGGCTATGCCGCGCCGTTCCGGATGGACCAACGCGGTGAATGGCCGGATGCGATGGATCACACCCGCTGCGTCATCGGCTTGGGGGATCACCACGCATGGATGCTGCAAGGTCTCAGCATGGCGGTCGTGACGCGGGACAACAACCTGGCAGCGCAGCGCTGGGACAAGACCCTGCTGATCATGGACAGCGACCAGGATGCGGCCTCAGGCCTCCAGCTCGGCATCCCAGTAAAGGAAATCCAGCCAGCTTTCGTGCAGGTGGTTCGGCGGGAACCGCCGCCCCATGTTCAGCAGTTCGCCCGCCGACGGTTGCCGCGGCGGCTTGCGCAGGCTCATGTTCACCTGCCGCAGGCTTTTCGACCCTTTGCGCAGGTTGCAGGGCGCGCAGGCGGCCACGACGTTTTCCCAGCTTGTCACGCCGCCCGCCGCGCGCGGGATGACATGGTCAAAGGTCAGTTCCGTCTTGGTTCCGCAATACTGGCAGCGGAATTCATCCCTCAGAAAAAGATTGAAGCGCGTGAAGGCCACGCGCTTCTGAGGTTTGACAAAATCTTTCAGGACCACCACCGACGGTATCCTGAGCGTCATACTCGGACTGCGCACCACTTCGTCATACTCGGCCACGATATCGACCCGGTCCAGGAAGGCCGCCTTGATCGCGTCCTGCCAGGGCCAGAGGCTCAGCGGATAATACGAAAGTGGACGGTAATCCGCATTGAGCACCAGGGCCGGATGGTGTTTGAGAGCCCCCGGCTCCCGTACGAAATGCGTTCTGAACTCACTGTTCATGAGAGACTCTTCCCTCGCCCTGCCTGCTCACCTTCGAAGCACCAGAGCGGGGAACCCGCCCCAGCCTATGAAACACTATATCTCGCGTTTTGCCTCTGGCAAGTCCCGCAAGATGAAGTGGTCGGACAAACCTGTAAGACGATTCCGTAACGCCTCTGTGACAGGCAGCCCCGGCGCGCTGTCCACAGGTTTTCCACACGGCGTTTCACCGGGCAGCCTCGCGCATGATCACAAGCCCAGGGCCACAAAGCGCGGGTTGCCGTCCCTGTCCACCAGCAGGAGGATCGTCTTGCGGCCCTGCCCGCGGGCCTCCTTGATGGCGGCCTGTGCGGCGGCAAGGGTGGTCACCCGCTTCTGCCCTATCTCGGCGATCACATCGCCGCGCTGGATGCCCTTCACCGCCGCGTCGGATTCCTCGGCCACGTCCGCCACAAAGAGCCCCGTCTTCGTCTCCGGCAAACCGAACTCCGCGCGCTGCTTCGGGCCGATCGCCTGCAGCGTCATGGACAGGATCACCGCGTCGGCCCCCGTGTCCCGCTCGGGCTTCGGCTCAGGCTGTTCGGCCACGTCCTTCGATGGCTTGGGCCGGGCCGTCAGCGTCACACGCAGCGCGAGTTCCTCGCCATTGCGGTTGACGGTGAGGGGGATCGTCTCTCCGGCTTGGCGCTCGGACACCAGCCGGACGAGGTGACGGGTGTCCGTAAACGTGGCGCCGCCGAAGGTCAGGATCACGTCGCCCGGTTTGATCCCCGCCGTCTTTGACGGCCCCTCGGGAACGGCCGAGACCAGGGCGCCCATCTCTGACGCCAGCCCAAGCGCCTGCGCGATTTCCTCGCTCAGATCCTGAATCCGGATGCCCATGTAGCCGCGGGCCGGCGCCGGATCCGGTGCCTTCTCAACCACGGGTTTGTCGGGCTCCTTGGACGGGGCGCCGGGCGACACCGGCGGAACGGTCGGCCCCTCGGGCCGCTTTTCCGGGCCCGGAGCGGGCTGTCTGTCCAATTCGCGGGCCAGCCGGTCACGCTCGGCCTGCAGGGCCGCCAGTTGATCGGCCAGCTTCTGACGCTCCGCCTGCAGCGCGGTCAATATGTCGTCCGGCCTCTCCGCCGCAGGGGTCACGGGTTTCAGCACCTTCGAAACCGCAAGGATATCGGCCATTGGAATGGCATAGTTCACCTCGCCTGCCCGGCTGCCCGCATTGTGCAGCGCCACGACCTGCTTGCTGTCCGCGTCGATCACCGGCGAGCCCGAGTTGCCCGGCAGCGTGTCGCAGAGGTGGTGCAGGCGATGGTCCACCACCGCCGGGCTGTCCGCCTGGCATTTCTCGCGGCTGATCCGCTGCGCCTCGCCCATCGGATGGCCAATCACCCAGAACGGCGTGTGATCGGCGGGCACCGCCGCCGAAAGCTCCAGCGCGCCGAAGGTGGCGTTTGCGTCCCCCAACACCTGCAAAACGGTATAGTCCAGTTCCTTGTTCGTCTCGATCGGCTCCGGGTTGACGTGAAAGCTCGTCACCCCGTCGGACCGCCCGTCGCGCAGGAACCCCGCGTGAAACTGCACCGCCGCGATAAAGCTCGCCCCCTGCGCCTTCATCTTGGGGTGGTCCAGAACGCCGGGAATGCAGTGATGGTTGGTCACCAGCATGTTGCCCTCCACAAGGAAGGCGGTGCAGGGCGCGTGGCCCACGTTGGTCAGCACCTGCAACATGCCCACCGGGCGCCCGGCGCGCGCAAAGACCGAGTCGGGGCCATAATTGGCGACGAACTCGTTGTTGTAGTCACCCACCCGCGCCTCCAGCTGCATATCGCTGAGCAGGGATTCGGTCTGCGGCGCCACCACCTGTCCAAAGGTCTCGGGCGGGAACAGCATCAGGTCCTGCGCACGGGCCGGACCACACAAGGACAGGGCAAGCGCAAGCGCGGCGGCAGAGCGGGCAGGAAAGTTGGGTTTTGGGCGCGACATGGGGGGCTCCACAAGGGGATTCGCGGCTCAGCTTAACAAAATAGGTGCCAGGACCGAGCACGGAATCCCCGGCCTGACGACCGGCACCGCCGTGCAGGCAAAACCGGTCTCGACGCGCCCCGCCAATCCCGGGTCAGGCAGCAACCAGATCGTAGTGCCGGATCAGCCGTGCCTCGACCAGCGCGTCCTCGGCCGGGTCGATATGCGGCGTGGTGTAATCCTCGCCGACAAAACCCTTGAGCGCGTCGAGATCGCGCCAGACCATGACAAAGGCGAACTCGCGCGGGCTCTCGGGCCGCGCGGCGCCCGGGTAGACATCGACGACGCCATCGGTGCCCTTCATCAGGGGAATGGCCGTCTCGTGAAAGAACCTGGAAAATTCCGCCTCTTTGCCGGGGCGGATGGTGACCTGGAAAATGCGCATGATCATCGGCTGGGCCTCCCGTCAGACAGGGCCGGAGCAGCCCGGCCCCTGCCCCAACATAGCACAGGTGGCTCGGTTTCTTATTCCCCGCCCCAGACAATAAGCTGACCGTCCCTGGAAACGGAGGCGACACGGCTGCCATCCGGGGAAAAGGCCACCGAAGTCACGGTGTCCTCGTGCCCCTTGAGCAGAACGACCTTCTTGCCGGTCGAGGTGTCCCAGAGCGCCACACGCGCCAGACCCGCCGCCGTCTCGTATCCTGCCGTGACATAGGCCCCGTCCGGCGAGAAGGCGGGCGTCATATTGATGGCCGACAGGCCTGCAAGCGGCGCAATTTCAGTTCCCGTCACACCGTCCCAAAGACGCGATGTGCTTGAATCAGCGGCGGTCACGACCCTGTCACCGTCAGGTGAAAAAGCAACCCCGAAGAGCGTGCCATGTCCTGGCATGACCTTGATCGCGCGCCCCGTCTCAACATCCCAAAGCCCGGCTTTGCCGCTTAGCGCAACTGTTGCGGCCCGCCTTCCGTCAGGGGAGAAGGCAGCCGCGATCACCTGGTCACCGTGTCCTTCCCACCTAATCAGCCCTTTCTCGGTTTCGACATCCCAGAGGACTGCCGTCTGGTCATAAGATGTTGTAATCAGTCTTTTGCCATCGGGAGAGAACGCCACGCCGTGAATCATGGCGGCGTGACCTCTGATCTGCGTCCATAGAAAATCACCCGTCTCAGCATCCCAAACAACAGGCCCCTTCGCACCCCATTCATAGGTCACGATCCGCGTTCCCGTCGGCGCCAAGGCCCCGCGGGTCTCATTTGTTTTCGTTTTGAGTTCAAAAAGTTTGCGCCCTGTCGATGCTTCCCAGACTTGCGGCGGCGCGTTGGCAGAGAAGGTCACGATCCGGGTGCCATCTGGTGAAAAAACTGCCCTATAGAACTTCGACCCTCCGGCCAAAGCAAACACCTTGCGCCCGGAGGCCGCGTCCCAGACCCGCGCGGCGCCATCATTAGAGGCAGTGATAATCCGTGTTCCATCCGGCGAAAAGGCAACGTGGTTGATCTTGTCACTGTGCGCATCAATTACCTTGTTTTTTGCCCAATGCTCCTTGGGAAAGCTGGCGCTTTCAAAGATCTGATCCGGCCGTATCGGTGGAGCGTCCGACCGCCGCCTGTCGTCACCCGCAGCCCTCGGACCCTCGGTTCTACCGGTGCCGCCATCCAGCCGGTCTCTTTCCGCCTGCAGCGCTGCCAGTTGATCGGCCAGCTTCTGGCGTTCGGCCTCGGCCTTTTCGCGCGCCAAACGCTCGGCCTCGGCCTTCGCCAGCGCCGCCTGTGCCGCCTCGTCGGCCAGCCGCTTGCGCTCGGTTTCCGCCGCGGCCCGAGATGCGTCCCGCTCGGCCCGCAATCGTTCCAGTTCCGCCTTCAGGGCCGCCAGTTCATCGCCCTCAGGTTTCGGCGCAAGCGCCACCAGTTCTGCCACGACCTCGGACTCCCGTGCGATCAGGCTGATCGGGATGGCAAAGTTGATGCCTTCGCTGGGGCTGCCGGCGTGGTGCAGCGCAATCACCTCACGGCTGTCGTCGCTGAACACCGGAGAGCCGGAATTGCCCACCAGGGTATCGCAGGTATGGCGCAGCTTCTTGCCCGCGCGCGGCTTGGTCGCCGTCGCGCGGCATTCCTTGCGGCTGACATACAGGGCCTGCGGCACCGGCACCGGCGCCACCTGGAACACCGGGTGCCCCATGACCAAAAGCGGCATCCCCGCATCGCGCGCGCCGTCGATTTCCATCGCCGCCAATGTCACCGTCCCCCATTCCGCCGCCGGATTGCCGAAGACCTGAAGGATCGCGTAGTCCAGATCGCTTGACGGGCTGATCTCGACCGGGGTGGTGCCGACGGAATAGGTCCGCGTCCCCGCCTCGATGCCGCTTTCGACATAGCCGGTGACGAATGTGATCGCCTGCGCCTGCCCGCCTTCAAGGCAATGGGCATTGGTCATCAGGTACTGTTCGGAGATCAGGAAAGCGGTGCAATACCCGACGCCCTGTGCAAAGGCCACGTCCAGCCGCCCCACCGCACGTCCCAGCCGCCGCAGTTCCGACGCCTCGGGGTACTGCGAGGCCGGTTCCGCATCGAAGGCGCCGCCAAAGGCCTGCTCGAAGGCGATGTAGCCGCCGCCGGACTGGTTGCCGCTGATGGCGACCTTGCCATAGTTCGACAGCGGGGCAAGCGGGATCTCCTGCGCCTGTCCCGCACTCGCAAGCGCGATGAACGAAACGATGACGGCGAGGCGGGCAATGGGCATCTGCAAAAGGACTCCGGGCATTGATTCGACCGTAAGTCTAGCAGCCGAAATGCCCCGATCCAGTCGCGCAAGCCGCGCCCCTCAGAATCCGCACTTGTCGCGCAGAAAGGCCAGCGCCACGCCCAGCCCGTCGGGCGCGATGCCATGCGCGGTGCCTTCCATGATATGGGCAAAGACCTCCTTGAAGCCCGCCTCCTGCAGCGCCTCCGCCGCCTGCGGCAAAGATTGCGGCGGCACCACGTCGTCCTGGTCGCCATGCACCAGCAGGATCGGCGGTTTGCTCTTCCACTCGTCGGCCAGCAGTTCCGGCGCCAGCAGGCGGCCCGAGAAACCGACGATCCCCGCCAGTTCGTCCTCGCGACGCGGACCGACGTGCAGGCTCATCATCGTGCCCTGGCTGAAACCGAACAGCGCCACCTGTTCCGGCAGCAGGTCCTCATCCACCATCAGCGCTTCCAGAAAGGCGTTCAGGTCGTCGATGGCCCGCGCCATACCGGCCATGCTCTCCTCTTCGGACGAGCCGTCGATCCAGGGGATCGGGAACCACTGGAATCCGAAGGGCGCCCCGGCGCAGGCCTCGGGCGCGTCGGGCGCCACGAACAGCGTATCGGGCAGATGTTCGCCCAGCGGATCCGCCAGCCCCAACAGGTCCGCCCCGTTGGCGCCATAGCCGTGCAGGAAGACGACGCAGGACCGCATCTCTCCCGATACCGGTTCCTTGCGGCCCGTCTGCAATACTCGTGTCATACCCTGTCTCCTGTGATGAGCCTTCGGTCAGCGCTTCTCGAAAAAGCAGACCTCGACCGCGCCCGCATTGTCCTGCAGCGCGGTGTCGTTGATGCGAAAATCCATGACCCGGCGGATCTGCTTCCTGTTGAACGTCCAGCCGCTGGGGAAATGGCCCACGGTGCCGCCATCCAGCCGGTACAACAGCCGTCCAAAGGGCAAGGAGGGCCGTTCCTTGTAGGTGGCATAGGGGGCAAGCCGTGCCTCGTCCGCCGGGCCGTGGCCGTCCGGGCCGACGCGACCATAGGTATTGGCATCCACCGTCCAGCCTTCGGCACGCCCCAGGCGCAAGGCCTCCAACTGGCCGGTCAGCCCTGTCTCGTGCCGCTGCCATCCCTTCCGCGCCGAGATCGACAGGCATTCGAACCCGGGCCCGGTGCTGACGACCCTGGCCGGGACAACATCCTGGGCCTGCGCCGCTCCGGACAGCGCCGCCGCCATGATCCCGGCGGCAACAAATGCGACTTTCATGCAATCCCCTCGCGGTTCTTCTCCACATGGTAGTAGGCCCAGAGCGCGCGCGCCGCAACCGACCGCCAGGGCGCCCAGTCGCGGGCCATCTCGCGCAGCGCCTTCTCGCGCGGGCGCTCGGGCAGGTCGAAGAGCACGCGCGCCCCTTCCTGCAGGGCCAGGTCGCCGGGGGCAAAGACATCCGCCCGGCCCAGGCTGAACATGGCGTAGATCTCGGCGGTCCAGACCCCGATGCCCTTGACCGCGACCAGCCGCTCGATCACCGCCTGTGTCGGCATCTCCCGCAGGGCCTCGAAATCGATCCCCGCCTCGGCCAGCGCCAGGGCATAGGTGGCCTTCTGGCGCGACAGGCCCAAAGCGCGCAGATCGTCATGGCTGACCGAGGCCACCGCCTCGGGCGTCACCATGCCCGCCGCCTCCAGCCGCGCCTGGATCGCCCGGGCCGAGGCCACGCTGACCTGCTGGCTGACGATGGCGCTCAAGAGCTGGGCAAAGCCGTCGGGCCGCAGCCGCAAAGGCAAGGGGCCGGTCCGGTCCAGCGCAAAGGCAAAGCGCGGCTCTCGCGCCGCCAGCCAGTCCGCGCCCTCGGCCACGCAGGCCTCCGAACGGATCAGCCGTCCGACAGGTTGTGCGTCCTCAGCCATGCCAGGGCCTCCTTCACAGTTGCGACACGCGGCCCGCCGGGCCGGCGCGGACGGGCAATCATGGCCACCGGCAGATGCAGGCGGCGTGCCGCCTCCAGCTTGGGCCAGCCGCCCGGCCCGCCCGCATTGTGCACCATCAACCAGTCGATCCGCTGCTGGCGCAAGAGCCGGATCTCCTCCGCGACGGTAAAGGGCCCGTCGGCGTGCAGGTAGCGTCCCCGGCGCAGGGGGAAAGGGTCCCGCCCGCCGCCGATGCGCCGCATCAGCACATGAGCCCGCAGCGCCCGCAGCCCCGGCAAGGCCGCCCGCCCCGTGGCCACAAGCACGCGGGCGCCCGCCGGGATCACCCCCACCGCCGCCCGGGCATCGCGCAACGACACCCAGCGGTCGCGCCGGGTCGGGCGCCACTCCGGCCGCACCAGCTGCAGCACCGGCACACCAGCGGCGCGCGCGGCCCGCGCCACGGCAAAGGCCGTCGCCACGTCGCAGGGATGCGCGGCCTCGACCACCACGCGGGCGCCCCTCTCCCGCAGCCAGTCCGCCGTGACCGGACCGACACTGACCGCCCCCGGCCAGCGCCGTGCCACTCTCTCACGCGTGGGCAACCGCACATGGGCACCGGGCAAGGCCCGAGCCAGGTCATGCGCTTCCGCCGCGCCGCCGATGATCACGATCCCCGTCATGCCACCCCCATAGAACAGCGCGCGGGGAAAGGGAAACCCGCGCGCAGCCCCCCGCTCCGGCACCTGCCGCACACCGGAGGGCGCCAGGTGTCGCGCCCATGTTTCTTTGGGCTGAAAATACCTCCGGGGGGAGTCGACCGGAGGGAGACGGGGGGCAGCGCCCCCCGGCCCGGCAATCCAACCGGACCCGGGCATGGAATGACGCCACGTCACCAGCCAAGCCGCATCCGGGCAATCCGGCGGCGCGACATATTCCCTCTTGCTCATATGAGCGGCGCCGCCTAACCCATGCGCATGAGCGACGTGACAGTGCCCCCCTCCGACAGCCGCGCCAAGCGCAACGTGACCGTCCTGGTGCTTGCCCAGGCCATCCTCGGCGCGCAGATGCCGATGATCTTCACCATCGGCGGGCTGGCCGGGCAATCGCTGGCCTCCAACGCCTGTTTCGCCACCTTGCCGATCTCGCTGATCGTGCTCGGCTCGATGCTCTCGGCCACGCCGGTCTCGGCGCTGATGCAGCGCTATGGGCGGCGCGCGGGCTTTTTCGTCGGCGCCGGCGCGGGCGCGCTTGGCGGCTTGGTCGGGGCCTACGGGCTTTACACCGCCTCCTTCCCGATCTTCCTGCTGGGCTCGCTCATCACCGGCACCTACATGTCGGCGCAGGGTTTCTACCGCTTCGCCGCCGCCGACACCGCCTCGGACTCGTTCCGGCCCAAGGCGATCTCCTACGTCATGGCGGGCGGGCTGCTCTCCGCAGTGATCGGCCCGCAGCTGGTCAAGGCGACCTCGGATGCCTTCGTCGTGCCTTTCCTGGGGGCCTATGCCGCCGTGGTGGCGATCAACGTCATCGGCGCGACGCTCTTTCTCTTCCTCGACATCCCCCGCCCCCCACGCCCGGCCGAGGACGCCCCCAAGGGCCGCACCCGCTGGGAGCTGCTAACCACCCCGCGCATCGCCGTAGCGGTGATCTGCGCCACCGTCTCCTACGCGCTGATGAACCTCGTGATGACCTCGACGCCGCTGGCGGTCGTCGGCTGCGGATACGAGACCGGGGATGCCGCAAATGTGGTCACCGCCCACGTGCTGGCGATGTTCGCGCCCAGCTTCTTCACCGGCCACCTGATCGCGCGGTTCGGCGTGGAAAAGATCATGTCGATCGGCCTGGTGATCCTCGCCGGGGCCGGGATCGTGGGCCTGTCGGGGGTGAACCTTGAACAATTCTTCGTCGCGCTGATCCTGCTGGGACTGGGCTGGAACTTCGGCTTCATCGGCGCCACCACCATGCTGGCCGGCGCGCATGAGGCGCATGAGCGCGGCCGGATGCAGGGTCTGAACGACCTCATCGTCTTCGGCGGCGTGACCTTCGCCTCGCTGGCCTCGGGCGGGCTGATGAACTGCTCGGGCGGCTCGGCGCAGCAGGGCTGGACGGCGGTCAACCTGGCCATGGCGCCCTTCCTGGCGCTGGCGGGGGGCGCGCTGATCTGGCTGGTGCTGCGCCCAAGGGACGCGGCCGAAGAGGTCTGAACCGAAATCCGGGCCGAAACGCGTCAGGCCGCGACTGTCGAATGCCCTGTATCATTGACCCGAAGCGATGGATTTTCCGGCTCTTGGCAATAGCCCTTGCCAGGCAATTCGGCCCCTGCCGTCAAGCATGTCCACCCCAATCCGGACCTGCGACTCAGGGGGCGCCAATGTTCGGTGTGCGGGACTAAGCAGATGCCCGGCTTCACTGCCCAAATGTCCGGTTTACCGGTATGCCTCATTGCGATGATCCAGCATGCTTGCGCGCTTTGACAGAGGTCAATTTGCGCTGACCTCAGTGCTGTAGTCTGGATTCAATGGGGATATCATCGACGCACAATCAACGGATTCGCCAGCAGACATGCATTTCAGTCTTCTCAGAGCACTGGGTTACTTTGCCGATGGGCTTTGGACAAGCTGGGGCGGTCGAAAGCGTATTGAGGCCAGGCAACACCGCAACCTCCAGCGCCTCGTAGACAAGGCGCGGCGCGACTCACCGTTGTTCCGCAGGCTCTACGAAGATCTGCCACCTTCAACAGATATCGCACTCCTCGATTTGCCGGTGACGCGCAAGCCCGACCTCATGAGTGCATTCGACGACTGGCTGACGATCCGTACGCTTTCTCTCAAACAAGCCCGCGAGCATCTCGGGGACATTGGAAATGCGGGTGTGCCGATCGGCGATGTCGCCGTTTTCCAGACCTCCGGAACATCGGGGGAACCCGCGGTCATCGTCATGTCCTCGTCGTTCGTGGAATATTACTATGGGATCATGATGGCGCGCTTCGAACGCTACCATTGGAAACTCATGCGCGACGTGCGCAAGCTCGGCGTGAGGGTGACGGTCACCGGCGGGAACGGTCACTTTGCCGGCAACGGGTTCAACAAGCTGATGCAACGGCTTAATCCGGCCCTGGCGAGGGGATTGGGATTGAACTTCATCGAGGCCGAGCAACCGATCGACCAGCTGGTTCAGAAACTCAATGCGATTCCGAGCGTCGCCTGGATCGTGACATACCCCAGCATGTTGACCATCCTCGTCCGGGAAAAGGAGGCCGGGCGTCTGCACATCGAACCGGCGCTTTTCCGTACCGGAGGCGAGACGCTCACCGACGATCTGCGTACGAGGGCCCTACGGGCCTTCCCTTCGCTGAAATACGGTATCGCGGATTTCTATGGCAGCACCGAGTGCCTCGCACTTGCTTTCACGTGCAGCCACGGGCGGAAGCACGTGAACGAAGACTGGGTCATCTTGGAAGCGGTCGACGAGGCGATGCACCCCATTCCCGACGGAACCTTGTCGGCGACAGTGCTCCTGACGGTGCTTGCCAACGAAGTTCAACCCTTCATTCGTTATGATCTCGGAGACTGTGTTCGGTTTCATAAGAACGAGTGCCCCTGCGGGTCACCGTTCCGCAGTTTCGAAGTGGAGGGGCGCCAGGCGACCCTCGTTCGCGTAGGGGAGGTGACGCTGTCGCCGCTCGTCTTCGATCTGGAGCACGAAGATGCGCGGCGTGTTCAGCTGATCCAGGCCGGCGAGAGAGAGTTTGAAGTGCGCGTGCAGTTGGCTGACGAGGCGGCGGCAAGCCCTGTCTATGAAGAGGTCATCGCGTCGGTGAAACAGGTATTTCGCGACAACGGCTTGGAGGATGTCGCGGTACGAGAAAACCATGAGGCGCTGGAGTTCACCGCGAGTGGAAAGTTTCACGAAGTATTGCCCTTGCGCCGCGCCGATACTCAAAACACGATACCATCCGGCATTCGCTAGCTGCTTCGGAGTGATCACGGGAGTGTCTGAGAACTCCGGCAACTAGGATGGTCCGTCTTCGTTGAAGCCGACATTCGGACACCACGCAGCATCAAGCAAGCTGGGCTCTCAACGGGCCTTCTCTGCGCCAGGCACATACGGTCGTTCTGCCCTTGCCTCGCCCGTTAGGCCTGCCCCGCGCCATGTCGCTCTGGGGCCCGTGAGCGGAGCTTTGGCCCTGGTTGTCCCGATCCCTGCCGATGCGCCTATCGGGTGACGATCAATTGCGCAGGACGCAGCAATCTCAGCGCTAGGTCAGCAACGTGACCGGAATGCAGTCTTGCCTGGCCACTGACGCGCCCCCGTGCCGGGCCTGACCCGGCACCTCAGCTTGTCAGCAGATGCCAGCGGCGGGAAAACTCGCTGAGCCGCAGCCGCCCTTCCCCCACTGCAGCCGGATCGCGCGCGGCCTGCGCCAACAGCGGCTTGCCCAGCGCAAACTCGCGCAGCGCCGCCCCGGCCAGGCCATGTCCCCGCCGCAGCGCCCGTAGCCCGGGCGCCTTTCGGACCTCTTTCAACCGTGTTCGGGCCAGCGCCGCGATTGCCTCTGCCCGCCCGTCCGGCAGGGGCAGCTTGCCGCGTGCCTCCAGCTCCGGCACTGCCTGCAAATACCGCGCCAGTGCCGCCGCGCGGGCATGCGTCAGCACCGCCGCCTCCTCCGCCCGCGCCCCCAGCGCCGCCAGAGCGGCCAAGGCCAATTGCCCCGCCGTGGCGTCCAGATAGGCCATCAGCGCCGTCTCATCGGCAAAGGGCGCGCGTTCGAGGTCTGCCTCGCGTGCGGCCACCGCCGCTTGCAACCCCGAGACATCCACCCCCGCCAGCGCCTGCGCCAGCGGCGTGACCACCTCGTGCCGCCGCGTGAACCCGCCCGAGCCGATCTCCTCCAGCGCGTCCTGCCACCATTGCAGCCGCATCTGCGCAATCATCGGTTCCTGCGTGACCCAGGGCGCGCGCGACACCTCGACATTGAAGGCATAAAGCGGCATCAGCACCGCCCGCGCGGGCAGCGGGGCCGCCATCGCGGCCAGGAACCGCTCGGGGTCGCCGCGTTCGACGATCTGCGCACAGGCGTAAAGGTCGCCGCCCTCCTGCCAGCTCATGACAGCCGCCGCGCCACGACAAGGTGATAGCCGGTATCCTCGCGCACCGCGCGCCAGTCCCGCGCCTCCTGCGCGCAGAGGTCCAGCATCCCGGTCAGCTTTGCATCCGCCTCGGGGCGCAACTCGGCGATGCGCGCCTCCATCGGTTGGTAATAGGCCTCCCAGCCCGCCTCCGAAACGTCGCGCGTGCCCAGGATCTCGAACCCCGCCGCCGCCACCGCCGCGGCGATGCCCGCGCGGTCGCGGGTCGGATAATCCTCCCAGAAGGCCCGCGCCTTTTCCTTGGGGGTCTCCGTGAAATAGCAGGGTTCCGAGAAGGCCAGAACGCCGCCCGGTTTCAAGGCTCCACGCATCACCTCCAGCCCCGGTTTCAGCCCGAGGAAATAGAGCGCCCCGGCGCACCAGATCATGTCAAAAGGAGCCTCCGGGAACTCGGCAATCCGCCCCATGTCCTCCTTGCGCACCGTCACCTGCGGCAGATCGGCAAAGCGGGCCTGCATCTGCGCCACGAACCCGTCCTGCTGGTCCACGGCCAGCACCCGGCCCGCGCGGGCCAAAGCGGCCACGTCGCCGCCCGCCCCGGCGCCCGCGTCGCAGATCACCGCGCCCTCGGGCAAGGCCGCCAGATCCAGCGCCCAGGCCACATCGTCGGGCGACCCCGGTCCCTCGCGCGGCAGGTCCTTGTGGACGGTAAAGAAGGCCTCCCAGTCCATCAGCCCGGCATCCCGTCGCGCACCAGCTTCCAGCGCACCGCGTCCAGCAGCGCCTCGAAACTGGCGTCGACTATGTTTGCGCTGACGCCCACGGTGGCCCAGCGCCGCCCTTGCCCGTCCTCGCTGTCGATGATGACGCGGGTCACGGCCTCGGTCCCGCCCTGGGTGATGCGCACCTTGAAATCGACCAGCCGCATGTCGTCGATGGCCGCCTGATAGCGGCCCAGGTCCTTGGCCAATGCCTTGGAGAGCGCGTTGACCGGGCCACGGTCGTTGCCCGCCTCGTCCATCGACTCGCTGACCGACAGTTTCTTTTCGCCGTCCACCTTCACTACGACAACCGCCTCCGACAGAGAGACCATCTGGTTGTACTTGTTCTTGCGCCGCTCCACCGTCACCCGGTAGCGCTTGACCTCGAAAAACTCGGGCAGCATCCCCAGTTCGTCCCGCGCCAAGAGCTCGAAACTCGCCTGCGCGGTGTCATAGGAATAGCCTTCGGTCTCGCGTGCCTTGACGCGGTCGAGGATGCGGGCCAGCGCCGGCTCACCCTTGTCGACCTCCAGCCCCATCTCGGACAGGCGGCGGCGCAGGTTCGACTGCCCCGCCTGGTTCGACATCGGCACCACGCGGCGGTTGCCCACCAGCCCGGGGTCGATGTGTTCATAGGTGGTCGGGTCCTTGAGGATGGCGCTGGCATGCAGCCCCGCCTTATGCGCAAATGCCGAGGCGCCGACATAGGCCACCTGTTTCTGCGGCACCCGGTTCAGGATGTCGTCCAGCATCCGGCTGGTCCGCGTCAGCCCGGCCAGCGCCTCGGTGCTGACGCCCGTCTCGAACAGGTCTCTGTAGGGCGCCTTGAGCAGCAGCGTCGGGATCAGCGCCGTCAGGTTGGCATTGCCACAGCGTTCACCCAGCCCGTTCAGCGTGCCCTGGATCTGGCGCGCGCCCGCCATCACCGCCGCCAGCGATCCGGCCACGGCGGTTTCCGTGTCATTGTGCGTGTGGATGCCCAGATGATCGCCGGGGATCCCCTTTTCGATCACATCCTGCACGATCTGCCCGATTTCATGCGGCAAAGTCCCACCGTTGGTGTCGCAAAGCACGATCCAGCGCGCCCCCGCCTCCAGCGCGGCGCGCAGGCAGTCCAGCGCATAGGGCGCGTTCGCCTTGTAGCCGTCAAAGAAGTGCTCGGCATCAAACAACGCCTCGCGCCCCTGCCCCACGAGATGCGAGACAGAGGCCGCGATATTGGCGATGTTTTCCTCCAGCGTGATCCCCAGCGCGGTGGTGACGTGGAAATCATGGGTCTTGCCCACCAGACAGACGGCGGGCGTGCCCGCATTCGTCACCGCCGCCAGCACCTCGTCATTGGCGGCAGAGCGCCCCGCGCGCTTGGTCATGCCAAAGGCGGTCATCGTGGCGCGGGTCTTGCCTACCTCCTCGAAAAAGGCGCTGTCGGTCGGGTTCGCCCCCGGCCAGCCGCCCTCGATGTAGTCGACGCCAAGCGCATCGAGCGCCGCCGCGATCTTGAGCTTTTCGGCGGTGGAGAACTGGACGCCCTGCGTCTGCTGCCCGTCGCGCAGCGTGGTGTCGTAGAGGGAGAGGCGTTCGAGGGTCATGTCGCCCTCCGGTGCTGGGTGAGACAGGAGGCGCGCATGCGCCATGCCCGACCTCGGGAGGGCGGACACACATTCCCGGCGAATGCACTCCAAAGCCCGTTTGTCGCTCTTGCTGCCATTGACCCAACGAATGCCCTCCCGGGGGGGAGGTCGGGCATGGCGCATGCGCGCCGGGTGGTTCTTTTTGCAACCATCATTCCAGCCCCTCCAGCTTGGCCGCATCGAACCCGGCGCCCGGCACCAGGTCCACACCCGCCTTCGACATACGCACCTCGACCCCCGCTTCGATGAGGGCCTCTTTCATCCGGTCCACCTCGGAGAAATCCTTGCTCTGCATGGCCTCGGCACGCGCCGCGGACAGCCGGTCGGCCAGCGCGGACAGATCGACGGAAACCGCCTCCCAGCCGGACAGGGCATCGGTCAACAGCCCAAGCACCGCAGCCCCGGCCTTCAGAGCCGGGGCCTCCCCCGCCGCGGCCAGTCGATGAAGCTCGGAAATCGCGCCAGCGGTGTTCAGGTCATCGGCCAAGGCGGCGACAACCGTCTCGGGCACATCCACCGCCTCGACATTCGCAACCATACCGCGCCACTTGCGCAGCGTGGCCTCCGCCTCGCGCGCCTTCTCCGCCGTCCAATCCATCGGCTTGCGGTAATGCGTGCTCAGCATGACAAAGCGGATCACCTCACCCGGCACGCCCTGGTCCAGCAGGTCGCGCACGGTAAAGAAGTTGCCCAAGCTCTTGGACATCTTCTTGCCCTCGACCTGCAGCATCTCGTTGTGCAGCCAGACACGCGCGAAATCCCCCTCGGGATGGGCGCATTTCGACTGGGCGATCTCGTTCTCGTGATGCGGAAAGGTCAGGTCATTGCCGCCGCCGTGGATGTCGAAACTCTCGCCCAGCAGAGCGAAGCTCATCGCCGAGCACTCGATATGCCAGCCCGGACGCCCCCGGCCCCAGGGCGACTCCCAGCCCGGCAGATCGTCCGACGAAGGCTTCCACAACACGAAATCCATCGGGTTCTTCTTGTAGGGCGCCACCTCGACCCGCGCGCCGGCGATCATGTCCTCGACCGAGCGGCCCGAGAGCGCGCCGTATTGATCATAGCTCTCGACCGAGAAGAGCACATGCCCCTCGGCCGCATAGGCGTGACCGGAAGCGATCAACTCTTCGATCATGGCGATCATCTGCTCGATATACTCGGTCGCGCGCGGCTCTTGCGTGGGTCGCAGCGCGCCCAGCGCATCCATGTCCGCGTGATACCAGCCGATAGTCTCATCGGACCGTTCCCGCACCAGTTCTTCCAACGTGCCGGGCGCCCCCGCCTCTTTCCGCTGCAACGCGGTGGCGTTGATCTTGTCGTCCACGTCGGTGAAGTTGCGCACATAGGTGACATGGTCCGCCCCGTAGACATGGCGCATCAGGCGAAACAGCACATCGAAGACCAGCACCGGGCGCGCATTGCCCAGATGCGCGCGGTCATAGACCGTGGGACCGCAGACATAGATCCGCACATTGTCAGGGTCTAAGGGTCGGAAGTCTTCCTTCTTCCGGGTCCGGGAGTTGGTGAAGCGGATGTTCATGGCCTCGTCCTTCGCAAATCTTGCGGCGGGCCTAGCAACTCTATGATGCGAATGGAATAGAGGACCGTCCCGCCAAAAGCCGGGATGTCCCGACCGATGTCAGCAGGTAATGCAGCAGAGAGTGTGTGCAGCGGTCGTCATGGGCGCGGCATAACATGCGGGGCTTTGCGCGCCAAGGGGGATGTGATGCGCGTAACGGGGACGTTTTCAGGGGCGCTGCCCCTCTTGGCCTGCGGCCAATTCACCCCGGAGATATTTTGAAGAGAGAAGAAGGTGCAGGCGCGCGGCCCGGGCTTCTTCTCTCTGGAAATACTCATGAACGCTCAGGGCTCAGCCGTAGCTGACCATTTCATATTCCACCGAATCCGGCCCGTCGAAGTAGAAGCGGCGGCCGGGTTCATAGTTGGCGTGATTGAAGGTCTCGATCCCCTCGGCGCGCACGCGGGCCTCGACGGCATCGAGATCCTCGACCACGATGCCGACATGATTCAACCCGGCGGCGTTTCCGTAGCGGGGATGCGCCTCAGCGACGGGCGCTTTCGGCGTGTAGAGGGCCAGGTAGCTGTCCGCATTGCCCACGTGCACGGAATAGCCGTCGTTGAGCGAGGCGCCCTGCCAGCGGATGTGCCAGCCCAGGAGGCGGGACAGGAAATCTGCGGTGGCGCGGGCGTCAGGGACGGTGATGTTGACGTGTTCGAGGTGTGCATTCATGGCTCTGTCCTTTCTTGTGGCTATGATGGGCAGAGCGTAATTCCTCAAGCTCACTTCAGATCAAGAGGGTTTTCCGGAGCCTTTTCAGAGACATGCGCAAACACCTTTTGGGTTCTTTGTCCGGCTTGCGCCGGGGCGGCGCGCGCGGCATCCTCCGGGCATGGGACGCGATACGGTCAACGAGATCTGCCGGGCGCTGCCCGGGGCGGTGTGGTCCGATCCCTGGGGCGGTGGGCATGATGCCTGGAAGGTGGGCGGCAAGATGTTCGCCTGCATCGGCGCGGCCAATGACGGAGTTTCCGTCAAGACACCCTCGATCGAGGATGCGGCCCTGCTGATCGAGATGGAACGCGCGGTGCGCGCACCCTATTTCCATCGCTCCTGGGTGCGGGTGGATTGGGACGCGGTGCCGGCGGACGAATTGCGGGACCGGATCGAAACCTCTTACCGGATTGTCTTCGGTGGGCTCACGAAAAAGCTGCAGCGCGAGATCTCGGGCGGCTGAGGCCTGGCGCCAAGGCGCTTCGAAGCGCCTTGGCAACGCCTTTTGAAAGGCGTTGAAAGCGGTTTCAAACCGCTTTCCCAGCGAAGACACCCGCCGGCGGCGCAGTTGCCGGGCGGGTCGTCGCATCCCTGTCATCAAAGGCTGAAAACGGCGGCCGCCGGACGGATCGGTCTTGCCGGGGTGTCACTCCCGGCCCTGTTCGGGGCATCGCCCCTTCGTTCCGCGCAGATCGAAAGGCCCCCGAGCGGGGACATGATCCGGTTTTCAGTGGTACCGCGGGGCAGACTGAGGCCGCCCGGTCGACAAAGATGCCTCGCAAAAAGCACGGCTACCCAAAGAGTCGCAAACACCTAAGGATTCATCGCAACCGACCGCGCATGGTGTCAATCAATACAAAAAATGGCCAAAAACAAAACAGCACCGCCCCGGGAATAAAGAAATAGCTGTCCGAAAACTCATCCGGAAAAACGACATAGATGAGAAAAAAGCCAAAATGGCAGACAGAGTAGAAGAGAAACGCTTTTCTTAGCTTTAGCGGGTTCCCGTTAGAGTCTTTGGACTTCTTGGTCACAACCAGCCCCCTACGTTCAAAGCGCGCCTACAAAAGCCCGCACGATTTGGTCGAAGATGAATGACCTGAGTAAAAAATCCAAGCCGAGTCGCACAGATAAAGCGTGAGGGCAGCGCGCGCTGCCTTCCGGCCTACTGGTCGCGCTGCGCCTCCAGCGCGCGGTAGGCGGCGACGTTGCGGTTGTGCTCGTCCAGCGTCACGGCGAAGTTGTGCCCGTCGCGCGGGTCCAGCGTCTTGGCCACGAAATAGATATACTCCGTGTCCGCCGGGTTCAGCGCCGCCTCGATGCTGGCGCGGCCCGGGTTGGCGATGGGCGTCGGCGGCAGACCGTCGATGCGATAGGTGTTCCAGGGCGTCTCTGCATCCAGCTCGGACCGGCGCAGGCCCCGGCCCAGCGGCCCCTCGCCCTTGGTGATACCGTAGATCACCGTCGGGTCTGTCTGCAGACGCATGCCCTTGTCCAACCGGTTGACGAAGACGCTGGCCACCTCGCGGCGCTCCTGCGGGCCGCCGGTTTCCTTCTCGATGATCGAGGCCAGGATCAGCGCCTCTTCCGGGCTTTCCAGCGGCAGGCCCGCGGCGCGGTTGGACCAGGCCTGGGCCAGGATGACCTCCTGGCGTTCCTTCATCCGGGTGATGACATCGGCGCGGCTGTCGCCGGGCAGGATCTCGTAGCTGTCGGGGGCCAGGCTGCCTTCCTCGGGCACGTCGACCTCGCCGTCCAGGACATCGATCTGGTTCAGTTCCGCAACCACCTGCCAGCTGGTCACACCTTCGGCCAGCGCCACGCGGAACCGGGTGCCGGCGGTGTCCTTGACCTCTGCATAGATCTCGGGCGTGTCACCCTCTCCGGGATCAAAGCTGGCCTGTTCCTCGTAGCGGCCCGTGGCCGGGTCGACCGCCCGCACCTGTACCGTCGCCCGGGTGATGCCGATGCGATAGACCACCTCTGTGCCGCAGGTCGAGGCGCCGCCGCGCGTGACGATATCGGTGATCTCGGCCATCGAGGCGCCCTCGGGCACAAGGTAGCTGCCCGCCTTCAGCGCCTGGGTCTTGTCGCCGTAATCGGCGCCGACGCGGAACATTATCGCGCTTTTGACGGCGCCCTGTTCGGACAGGTCCTCGGAGACGGCGCGCATGTTGGTGCCGCGCGGCACCTCCAGGCAGATCGCTGCCGTCAGCGGTCCCTGTGCATGGTATTCGCGCTGCGCCCAGATCAGGACGCCGCCGAAGAGGAACAGCGCGACGACCAGAAAGGTCAGCGCGTTCGAGGCGATGCTGCGCCACATGGGGGGTTACTCCACCTTCCCGAAGACCACGCTGGCATTGGTGCCACCAAAGCCAAAGGAGTTGGACAGGGCATAGTCCACCTTGCGCGCGCGCTTGGCATTGGGCGCCAGGTCGATGGGGGTTTCCACCGCCGGATTGTCGAGGTTGATCGTCGGCGGGGCCACCTGGTCGCGGATCGCGAGGATCGAGAAGATCGCCTCGATCGCGCCCGCCGCGCCCAGCAGGTGCCCGGTGGCGGATTTGGTCGAGGACATGGTGACACTGGAGGCGTGATCGCCCAGCAGGCGTTCGACCGCGCCCAGCTCGATCGTGTCGGCCATTGTCGAGGTGCCATGTGCGTTGATGTAATCGAGGTCCGTGGGCGCGATGCCTGCATCCTTCAGCGCCGCGCGCATCGAGCGTTCGCCGCCCTCGCCGTCCTCGGAGGGGGCGGTGATGTGATAGGCGTCGCCCGACAGGCCGTAGCCCGCCACTTCGGCGTAGATCTTTGCGCCGCGCGCCTTGGCGTGTTCGTATTCTTCCAGCACGACGACACCGGCGCCTTCGCCCATGACAAAGCCGTCACGGTCGGCGTCATAGGGACGGCTGGCCGCCTTGGGATCGTCGCCGCGTTTCGTGCTGAGCGCCTTGCAGGCGTTGAAGCCCGCGATGCCGATTTCGCTGATGGCCGCCTCGGCGCCGCCCGCGATCATCACATCCGCATCGCCATATTTGATCAGCCGGGCCGCATCGCCGATGGCATGGGCGCCGGTGGAACAGGCGGTCACGACCGCGTGGTTCGGCCCCTTGAAGCCGTATTTGATCGAGACGTTGCCCGAAATCAGATTGATCAGCGCGCCGGGAATGAAAAACGGCGAGACGCGGCGTGCGCCCTTCTCCTTTATCAAAAGCGCGGTTTCGGCAATGGAGTTCAGCCCGCCGATGCCGGAGCCGATCATCACGCCGGTGCGCAGGCGGTCCTCTTCATCCTCGGGCTTCCAACCCGCGTCGGTGACGGCCTGTTCGGCGGCGGCAATGCCGAACTTGATAAAGTCGTCGACCTTGCGCTGTTCCTTCTTGTCCATGTAGGCGTTGGGATCGAAGGTGCCATCGCTGCCGTCGCCATAGGGCACTTCGCAGGCATAGGTCGTCGCCAGGTGGCTGGCGTCGAACTTGCTGATGGTGCCCGCCCCGGACTGACCGTCCAGGATCCGGCTCCAGGTCTCTTCGACTCCGCAAGCCAGCGGCGTGACCAGCCCCAGCCCGGTGACAACTACGCGACGTGCCATGCGCCTGCCCTCTCTCTCACGTTCTTTGTCCGCTCATACCGCGCGAAGCCCGGCAGGGGCAAGGGGATGCCGCCCCCATCGGCAAGAGACCGACCGCCGCCAAACTGGCCGTGCAACAGGCGAAAATGGCTGGATTCCCCACTATGCCCCTGTGCCAGACCATGCAAACTGCGTGCACATCCATCGCGCCACACAGGAATTTTACATGCTTATGCGTACGCTATTGACCGCCGCCTGCGCGGCCTGCCTGATGACAGCACAGGTGCAGGCCGGCCTGATCCTCGACGGTCTGCCCTCCGACAAGATCGACGAACCGGCGGAGGCAGCCCCCAAGCCGGCGGAACCGGCTGTTCAGGGCGGGCCGAAGTTCGCCGGCGACTGTTTCGCCGGCAGCGCCCCCGCCGGGGCCGACGCCCGGCTGGCCGGCATTCCGGCAGCCCCGGCCTATCAGCCGATGGCGCGGAACGGTGGACGGCAGAGCGGCACCGACTGGGCGCGCCCCGGATGGCGTCCGGTGACCCAGGCCGATCCAGACCTGCGCGACATCGCGCGCAACGTGGCGCTGGTGCAGCTTTGCTATGTCACCCCCGACGGCATGCCGCGCGAGGTCGATTTCGGCAGTGCGACGCGATCCATCGACAGCGCCTTTACCACGTCCTGCACCGGCATCCTGCTGCCGGGCAACCGCCTGCTGCTGCCGCATTATTGCATGGTGCCGCAGGGATTCACCGAGGCCGGGTTTACCGTTGGCGGCGTTCAGGCCGTGTTCGGATATATTGACAGACAGACCCCGCCGCTGACCGTCCGGGCCGGGGCCGTGCCGCTGGCGATGGACAAGGACCTGGGCGCCGCGGTTCTGAGCCTCGAGGGCGAAGCGACGGGCGCGCTGGGGGATGGCATCGTCGGGCCCGCTGCAACCGACCTGCCGCAGTATCACCCGCTGGTCATGCTGCATCACCCGATGGGGCAGCCGATGCGCCTCTCCTCTGCCGATTGCCTGGAGTTGTCCCGGCGCGAGGACCTGCCCAAGGGACAGTTCCGCCACAGCTGCGAAACCACAGGCGGATCGGGCGGCGGGTTGCTGCTGGATGCCCGCACGCTGGCGCCGCGCGGGATGCATTTCTCGAAGACCACCGGCGACAGCCGGCAGGCGCTGGACCTGCGCGCCATCGACGCCGCGCTGGATCTTGGCCTGACGGCAGAATGAGCCTGCCGCCGGGGACGGTGGGCGGGGCGTCTTTCGGCGCAGCCGAAACAGCGCCGTCCCCGTCCTTTAGGCCCAGTCCCCTAGGCCCAGTCCGTGCCCAGGTCTGCGCGGGCGCGGTCGATCCAGTGCTCCTGCAGCCAGTCGCAGGGCTTGGAATAGCGGATAAAGGACCCGGTATAGCCCGCAAGTGCATCCGTCATCTTGGGACGCCCGTGGAAACAGACCACGCGGGCGTCTTCCGGCAGGCGGGGTGCGTGCAGGTAGTTGCCCGGGAACGGATTGCAGTCATACTTGAACGACACCACCCAATCATCTGGAATATAGGTAAAAACACCCCGGTCCATCGCCTTGTGCGAGGTATAGCGTTGCTCCGATCCGCGCGCCTTTTCCACCTCTTCATAAGGGTTGGCGGCCAGGTCCTCGTAGAGGAATCCGTGCAGCGCCGGATCGAAGCGAAAGACCGATCCGTGCCCGGTGGGCCGCCCCTTGCGCTTTTCCGTCCAGTCATGGCGCATCGCCACCGTTCCCGGCGCAAGGTCGTGGATCTCGTCCAGCCCGCCTGTTATCACCACGTCCAGGTCAAAGCCCAGCACCGGCCCCTCAAGGTCTGGCACCAACCCGGGCCGGAAAAGCGAGGTCTTGCGCATCGCGCCTTGTCGGTTGGCCACTTTCAGCGCGGCTTCCATCGGTTCGGCATAGGGCTCGACGGGCAGGTCCAGCACCTCGATGTCCGGGTGCAGCCCCTCGGCATGTTCCGTCATCACCATGAAGCGCACCGGCAGCGACAGGTTGCGCCGCACGCCCGAATAGAGCCGGTTGACATACTCGGGACCGAACAGCGTGCCCCACTTGATGCACATGATGTTGATGGCTGTCACGCCGCGCCCCCGGTTTGGTGTTGCCCGCGCGGCATAGCAACGCCCGCGCAGGAACACCAGCGCTTGCGGCGGACCATGCCCGCGCCTATGTTTCCCCGGAACCCGAACTGAGGACGGAGGCCATGATGGAGATTGCATCGACCCTCCGGGCCGCGCGCTAACACTCAGCCCGCCGCCCGTGCACGCACCTGGGACCGCCTGCCGCGGCCTCTACCTGCATGTCTGAACGGGACTTACACCATTGACAGAATTTGATCTGACCGGCCTTGGATGGTCGGCATGTTTCGCGCGCCAGCTGGATGACGATGACGGGGGCCTGACCCCGGCCCGCCTCTCCGAGGTGCACCGCGACCGCCTGCGCGCGCTGACGCCCGAGGGCACCCTCACCCTGTTGCCCAGTGAATCCACCGGCGCCTATGCCGTGGGCGACTGGGTGCTGAGCGACGGCACACGCGCCATCCGTCGGCTGGAGCCTTCCAGCGACCTTTCGCGCCGCGCCGCCGGGCGCGAGGCAAAACTCCAGCGGATCGCGGCGAATGTCGATACGCTGGGCATCGTCACCAGCTGCAATGCCGATTTCAACATCGCGCGGCTGGAACGCTACCTGGCGCTGGCCCATACCGCCGGCTGCCTGCCGCTGGTGGTGCTGACCAAGGCCGACATGGCCAAGGACGCGGCTGATTACCTGCGCCGGGCACAGCGGCTCTCGCCGCTGGTGACAGCCCTTGCGCTGGACGCCACCGACCCGGACGAGGTCTCCCGCCTCGCGCCCTGGTGCCGCGACGGGCAGACGCTGGCTCTGGTCGGATCCTCGGGCGTGGGCAAGACCACCCTGCGCAACGCCCTGACCGGTGAACATGAGCTGACCCGGGGCATCCGCGAGGATGACGCCAAGGGCCGCCACACCACCACCGCGCGCAGCCTTGTGCCCACCACCACCGGCGGCTGGCTGATCGACACGCCGGGGATGCGGGAACTGCAACTGGCGGAGGCGGACGAGGGCATCGGCGCGGTCTTCGAGGATATCGAGGATCTGGCCCGCCAGTGCCGGTTCCGCGACTGCGCCCATGCCGGGGAACCCGGCTGCACGGTGCAGGCCGCCATCGACAGCGGCGACCTTGATCCCGACCGCCTCGCCCGCTGGGAAAAGCTGCGACGCGAGGACCGCTACAACAGCGAAACCGTGGCCGAGGCGCGCGCGCGCGGCAAGGCCTTCGGCAAGATGGTGCGCGAGGTCTCGACCATCAAGAAGCGCCGCCGCGATCCCGGCGCCCCATGACCTCACGCGCGGGCAGGCCTCCCCTGCCCGCGCGTTTTTTTTCGGCCCGCGTGGTCGTTCCGCATGACAGGCCCGCCGCGCCGCATGGGCCAGGGTGGTCACAACCACCCCATTGCGGAGACAGATCATGGACCCGACCCATTTCATCGCCACCCGCGCCCTTCCACGCGGCCCGAAAAACGACCCGCGAACCATCAAGGCCTTCTACGCCGCGCATGACCACTGGCCCGGCGGCATCGGCCTTGCTCGGCAGTGGAGGCATCTGGCGCAGGCAGTCCGCCACCTGTCCGGGATTTGGCACCGGCGTGCCCAGAGGGTAGACCAATGTACATGACCCGCAGCCCCCAGCCCGCCACCCCTGTCGAGGACACCGACCGTGCCGCCGTCGCGGCGGTGATCCACGCCGAGACCACCGCCTTTCAACAGCGCGACTACGCGGCCTGGGCCCGCTGCTGGGTGCAGGAGCCGCGCACGCGGGATGTCTATGTCTCCCCCGCCGCCGGGCTGACCGTGCACAGCGGCTGGGCCCAGATCGCGCGCTACATGAAACATGTGATGGACAGCGGCATCGGCTGCCCCAAGGTGCCCTTTGGACAGGAGAACCTGCGCATCACCCTGTCGGGCGACACCGCCTGGGTGGTCTACGACGAATGGGCGGCGCCCCCGGGTGCGGCCCGGATCGAGAGCTTTGAGACGCGGATTCTCGAACGGATGTCGGGCGAGTGGCGGATCGTCTACGCCGCCTTCGTGATGCGGCACGGCGAACCGGGCGGAGACGAGTCGATCTCGGTCGATGCTTCCGGCCAGCTGCTCTGGGCCAGCCCCGGCACGCTGGCGCGGCTGAAGGATCACCCGCTCCTGACGCTCTCGGCGGGTCGGCTGCGCGCCCATCGGCGCGACTGGGACAGGGTGCTGCAGGCGGCGCTGGAACGGGCCGGTCAGTACCACGGCTATTTCGAGTTGCACCGCTTTACCCAGGAAACCGGCGGCCCCTTCCGCTACCCTGCGATCCTTGGCGAGACCGACACCGGCGGTCTGGCGATCGTGCATCTCTCGGTGCGCAACGGCACCACCTATGTCGGGATCGACGGCGACGCCGGGATCGACCGCCGCTTGGCAGTGGCGCAGGCGGTCTACGGCCTGTCGGACGGCCAGCTGCGGCTGGCTCGCCAGATCGCCGATGGCAAGGGTCCGAAAGAGGCCGCCGAGGCGTTGGGGATCAGCGTCAACACCGCCCGCACCCATCTGACACGGCTCTACGACAAGACCGGCGTGAACGCGCAGACCGCCTTGGTCCGGCTGCTCCTGAGCGTGGGCTGAGGCCGCGCGAAAGCCGCCCCCAGCCCTGCCCGCGCCCAGTTTCTTTGGGCTGGAAATACCTCCGGGGAGCGCGAGGGGCTGGCCCCTCGCATTCTTTGGCGCGCACCTCCGGTGCGACGGGCCAGCCCCTCGCATTCCTGAGTGCACACCTGTGGTGTGACGGGCTGGCCTCTCGCATCCCTGAGTGCACACCTGTGGTGCGACGGGCTGACCCGCCCCGCACAGCCGAAAAAGTGGGACGGCGGGCGGGGCGACGTGCCCCCGAACGGGGGCACAAGCGGCGCCCCGCCGTCCTTTACGACGCCAGCGGCATCCGGCGTTCGACAATCTCCGCCCACCAGGAACAGCCCGCCGGGATCGCCTCGTCGTTGAAGTTGTACTCCGGGTGGTGGACCATCGCCGTGTCGCCGTTGCCCACGAGGATATAGGCGCCCGGGCGCTCCTCCAGCATATAGGCGAAATCCTCGCCGCCCATCACGATCGGCGCCTCGTCGACCCCGCCGGACACCGCCGTCGCCACATCGCGCGCGAACTCGGTCTGCTCGGGATGGTTGACCATCACCGGATAGCCCTTGTGATAGGTCACCTCCGCCGTACCGCCAAAGGTCGCCGCCACACCTGCGCTGATCTCCTTGATGCGCTTTTCGGCCAGCGCGCGCATCTCGGCGCTCTGAGTGCGGACCGTGCCCTTGATGTGCACCCGCTGCGGGATGACGTTGAAGGCCTTGGACGAGGTCTCGAAGCTGGTCACGGACACGACCACCTGATCCACCGGATCGGCATTGCGCGCGGCGATGGTCTGCAGCGCCAGAACCAACTGGCTGGCCATCACGGTGGTGTCCACGGTTTCATGCGGCTTGGCGGCGTGGCCGCCCAGCCCCTCCAACGCGATCTCGAACTGGTCGGTGGCGGCAAAGAAGGCGCCTTCGCGGATGGCAAAGCTGCCCACCGGGCGGCCCGGCCAATTGTGCATGCCGTAAACCTCCTGGATGCCCCAACGCTCCATCATGCCGTCGTCGCACATTTCCTTGCCGCCGCCGCCGCCTTCCTCGGCGGGCTGGAAGATCACCACCACCGTGCCGTCGAAGTTGCGCGTCTCGGAGAGGTATTTCGCCGCCCCCAGCAGCATCGCCGTGTGGCCGTCATGGCCGCAGGCATGCATGGCCCCGTCGGTTTTGGAGGCATAGTCCACGCCGGTCTGTTCGTGGATCGGCAGGGCGTCCATGTCGGCGCGCAGCCCGATCACCTTGCCAGAGCCATTGCCGCGGCCCTTGATCACGCCGACGACGCCGGTGCGGCCGATACCCGTCACCACCTCGTCACAGCCGAAGTCCTTGAGCTTTTCCTCCACCAGCGCCGAGGTCCGATGCGTCTCGAACAGGATCTCGGGGTTCTCGTGCAGGTCCCGGCGCCAGGCGGTGATCTCGTCCTGAAGTTCGGCAAAGCGGTTCTTGACGGGCATCTTGGTCTCCATGTTGTCGTGAGTGTTCATTGATCCGCGCGGCCTCTCGGGCGCGGCGCGGTTCTGCTTGTCAACATATGCGCCCGGCTCCGGGGCGCAACCACGACCGCGCGTCGCCCCTGCCCCGGCGTCCCGTGCTGCCTAGCCCAGGGGCATCCGGGTCTCGGCCAGCGTCGCGAACCAGCTGGCCCCCACCGGCGCGATGCTGTCGTCGAAATCATACCCCGGGTTGTGCAGGTCCGCGCTGTCGCCATTGCCGATAAAGACAAAGGCACCGGGCCGCACCCGCAGCATGTCGCCGAAATCCTCGCTGCCCATGACGCGGGGCGCCTCGCGGTTCACATGGCCGGAAACCGCCTCGCCCGCATCGCCGGCCAAAACGGCCTGCGCCTCGGCATTCACCAGCGGGTCGACACCCTCGATATACTCCATCTCCGCCTTTGCCCCGTGGGCCATGGCGGTGGCCTCGGCGATCTGGCGAATACGGGTGCGGATCGTGTCACGGTCCGCGACGTCGTACTGGCGCACCGTGCCGATGACCGTCACCGCATCGGGCAGCACGTTGTAGGTGAAGGTCTCCGACTTCATCCCGCAGACAGAGATCACCACCGCATTCTGCGCGTTGATATCGCGTGAGGGGATCGAATGCAGCGCGGTGACGATCTGGGCCGCCGCCAGGTTGGTATCCACCGCAAGATGCGGCATGGCGCCATGCCCACCCTTGCCCGTCACCCGGATCTCGAACTTGTCGGCGGAGGCCAGGAAGGGCCCGGGCCGCGTCGCAAAATGGCCGGGCGTCAGCCCGGGCCAGTTGTGCATCGCATAGACCTCGTCGACTTCGTAGCGTTCAAAGACCCCGTCACCGATCATCGCCTTGGCCCCGCCGCTGCCCTCTTCGGCGGGCTGGAACAGGGCCACGACGGTGCCGTCGAAATTGCGCGTCTCGGCGAGATACCGGCAGGCGCCCAGCAACATGGTGGTATGCCCGTCATGACCGCAGGCATGCATCTTTCCCGGCACGGTCGAGGCATAATCCGCCCCGGTCTGTTCCAGGATCGGCAGCGCGTCCATGTCGGCCCGAAAGGCGATGGTGCGGCCCGACCCGCCCTGCCGTCCCCGGATCACCGCGACGACGCCGGTCTGTCCCACACCCTCGATCACCTCGTCACAGCCGAAGGCGCGCAGCTTTTCGACCACGAAGCGCGCGGTCTCGTGCTCTTCAAAGCGCAGCTCGGGGTGGGCATGCAGGTGGCGGCGCCATTCGGTCAGGTCCTCCTGCCAGTCGGCGATACGGTTCTTCACGGGCATTGGATATCTCCTTTGCCCGTGATCCTGCGCCCATGCGGCACGCTCTGCAAGCCTCAGAGATTGGGCCCGGGTTTCAACCGCGTCCCGTCGAAAAAGCGCGACATGCGGAACCGGCTGAGGTCATGACCCGGATCGCGCTCCGTCGCCAGGTCCACCGCCACCCGGCCAAAACCCGGCCCGATGCCAAAGCCGTGCCCGCACATGCCCGTCACCACCGTCAGCCCGGGGATCTGCGCCACGTGATCCACCACCGGCACCACGTCCGGCAGCACGTCGATCATGCCCGCCCAACTGTCGTGCAGCGCGATCTCACCGGCCCAGGGGTAGGCCGCACCGAACAGAGCGATGACCTCCGCAACCTTGTCCGCGTTGGGCGCCGGATCCAGGAGGCGCATCCGCTCGAAGGGGCTTTCTTCCGCCCCGCTCCAATGGCGCGGCGTGGAAAAGGCATCCGGCCAGTGGCGCGGTTGCGGCCCGCGCGGGTGGATGTCGAACTCTCCGCTCAACGCCAGCGGCAGATAATGGTGCAGGTGCCGCAGCATGTCCGGGCCAAGATACAGCTCGCCAAAGGCCGCGGGCGCCAGCGTGTACCCACCATCGGCGCGCGGACGAAAGGCCAGCCGGTCATCCACCGCCGCCGTGTGCACCACCTCGGGCAGGGGCTGGGTGGCCATCGCGGTCGAACGCACCGCAAGCTGCGGGATGTCCACCCCGTGCCGACGCAGGAAGAGCGAGGACCAGGCACCGCCCGCCAGCACCACCGCCTGCGTGCGGATGCGGCCCCGTTCCGTGATGACGCCGGTCACGCGCCCCGCCTGCCGGTCCAGCCCGCGCACCGCGCAGCTTTCGGCAATCGCGGCGCCCTCGGCCCGGGCCAGCCGCGCCAGTTCCGGCACCGCCACCCAGGGTTCGCCCTTCATGTCTGTGGGCGTGTGCAAGGCGCCGATCCAGGACCCGCGCGGGTAGTCCAGCAGGCGCAGCATCTCTGTCCGCCCCAGCAGTTCCGAGCTGACGCCAAGCCCGCGCGCCTCGTCCAGCCAGCCCTCGAAGGCCGCCATCTCACCCTCGTCGCGGGCCAGGTAGCTGACGCCCACGGTGCGCGTGCCCAGCCGCCCGCCACAATCGGCGTCCAGCGCCTGCCACAGATCCTGCGCCTCATGCGCGATGGGGATCTCGGCCATGTCGCGGCCCTGCACCCGGATCCAGCCCCAGTTGCGCGAGGACTGCTCTCCGGCCACCCGACCCTTTTCCAGGAGCACGACCGACAGCCCCCGCCGCGCCGCGAAAAGCGCCGTCGAGACCCCGATCACTCCGCCGCCGATCACCGCAAGATCGACAGCCTCGGGCAAGGGATCGGAAAATTCGACCGCGCCCATGTCGTGAAAGGGAAATCTCATCATGTCTCCAGGCATTTCGGCGTCTCACTTCGTGGTTCATGTCGATTGGGGGTTTTCCCAGAGAAGACGCCAGGCGCGCGCCCCTGTTTCTTCTCTCTCCAAATATCTCCGGGGGTGAGGCCGCAGGCCGAGGGGACAGCGCCCCCTGACAGAGCCCCGCTCATGCCAAGCGCTCCAGCAGGCGGTCCATGAACCGCTGGCCTTCCTCGAACTGTGCAAACGTGATGTACTCGTCGGGCTGATGCGCAACGGTGATGCTGCCGGGGCCGCAGACCACGGCCTTGTAGCCGGCGACCTGGAAATGGCTTGCCTCGGTGCCATAGCTGACGAAGTTTTCCGAGTTGTCGCCGGTGATCTGGCGCACCAGCGCCTCGGCGCTGTTGTCCTCTTCCGGGGCGAAAGGCGGCAGGCTGAATTTCTCTTCCAGCTCGATCCGGGCCTCGGGGCGGATCTGTTGCATCTGCGCGGCCAGGTCGGCGGCCTTTTCCTCGGTCAGGCGGCGCCACTGGTCCAGCGTCTCGCCCGGCACCACCCGATAGCCGAAGCCGAACTCGCAGTCCTTGGCCGCGATGTTGTGCGCCGTGCCGCCGTGGATCTGGCCGACGTGGACATTGGTGTAGGGCGGGTCGAAGAGCCCCGCCATGCCCTGCGGCTCCGCCGCCTGCAACTCGGCGTTCATCCGGTTGGCCCAGCAAATCATCTCGGCCCCCCACATGATCGCGCTGACCCCGGTGTGCAACAGCGAGCTGTGGACCTCGAAGCCATGCACATGCACCCAGAAGGTCACACCGCCCTTGTGGCCGGTCACCGCCTTCATCATCGTCGGTTCGCCCACGATGACGTCGCGCGCGCGCGGCAGGCCGGACATGGCCTCGATCAGGGGCGGCGCGCCGGCACAGCCGATTTCCTCGTCGTAGGAGAGCGCGATCTGAAGGGGACGTGTCACGCCGCGCCGTTTCGCCTCGACCAGGGCCCAGATCGCCAGCGCGTCAAAGCCCTTCATGTCGGTGGTGCCACGCCCATAGAGGCGGCCGTCCTTCTCGGTCACGCAAAAGGGATCGGTGGACCAGTCCTGCCCGTCCACCGGCACCACGTCCGTGTGCCCCGAAAGCACGACGCCGCCCTCTTCCCACGGCCCGACATGGGCAAAAAGCGCGGCCTTTTCAGGCTCGTCCGGCTTGACGTGGCGCCCGGCCTCGATCCCGTGCGAGGCGAGATAATCCTGCACCCAGTCGATCAGCGGCAGGTTGGTGTCGCGGCTGACGGTGGGAAAGCTCACCAGCTTGTCCAGCAGCGCGCGGGGGGACAGCACCTCGGCCATTCTCACCTCGTTCTTGATGTGGCGGATGGCCCATGCCTGTCATGGCAGGGCGATATCCGCAACCACCGGGTAGTGGTCCGAGGGCCAGTCGCCCGCTCTTTTGCCATGCAGCCCCCAGGGACCGCCCACAAGCCGCACGCCCGGCGCCCGGCCCAGCCGGTCGATGGCGGGCAGGATGTGCAAGCCCCGGTTGAAATGAAAGCTGCTGTCGCGCGGATCATGGGTCTGCACCCCCGCCTCGCGCAGGATTCGCACGGTGCGCCAGCCCGAGAGCGCGTTCATGTCGCCCAGCACGATCACCGGCAGGCCTTTTTCCATCGCAGGCCGGACATGGGCCGCCAGGCGACGCGCCGCGTGGCGGCGCTTGGCCGCGTCAAGAAAGTGGAAATGCACATTGTAGACCCGAAAGCGTTGCCCCTCCGGCCCCGCGAAATCCGCCCAGGAGGCGTAGTAGATCCAGAACCCCGGACGCCGGCGGTCCTGCGCCACGACCTCGGGCGCGTCGTAGTAGAACCAGCCCTGGTCCAGAAGGCGCAGGCGGTCGGTGCGGTAGAAGATCGGCTGCCGCGTGGGAAAACGCCGCCAGTCGCCCGTGGCCGCAAGACCGTATCCCGGGTTGCGCGACAGCAGCCAGTCGCGCGCCAGGTTCACGTCGCGGTTGGCGTCCGGGCCGATGCTGACCATCTCCTGAAAGGCGACGAGATCGGCGTCCACCTCCTTGAACACCGCATCCAGCGCCTGTTTGCGCGCCTCCCAGTCGGCCAGCGACCAGGGGCCGCGCGGTTCGGTCATGCGGATGAAATGCACGTTGTGGCTGGCCACGCGCAGGGCGCCGGGGCTGCGCGCGGGAGGGCCCGGTGGCGGCGTGCAGGCGGATAGCCAAAGCGCCAGCAGGATCAGCGATATGCGCAGGGCCCGCATCGCTCAGCGCCCCGCCCCCGCGGGCGCGTCGCGCAGCCAGGTGCCGCCGTACCAGCTACAGTGCCAGTCCGGGTTCTCTGCCTCGATGGCGCGCAACAAGCATTCGGTGGCACCCCATTCGTCGATGGCCAGGCTGATGGCACGGCTGTCAGGTCCCGGCAGCCGCAGTTGAACCTGAAAGCGGTCCCGCCGAAAGAATGCCGCATCGCCGTTGTCGTTCCAGCGCAGGCCCGGCAGGTGACGGTCGAAAACGGCGCGCAGGTCCTCGTGCGGGCCAAAAGCGAGCGCCGGGCTCGACCCGACGATATCTTCCAGCCAGGGGGAGTCATCCAGGCGGGGATCATCGGGCGTGCAGGGGGGAGGGCCGTCGAACCGCCAGATCCGCAACCCCGCCGCCACGCCCTGCCCCGTCAGTAACCGCTGTCGGTGATCAGGACCTTGTGGCCCGGGCTGACCTCTTCGTATTCCGAGGGCGCGGCTTCGTAGTCGACCGGATGGATCGGCGAGGGGATCGGCTTGAAGTTGAGATCCTTTTCCGACTTGCGACGGCGCGGGTCGGCGATCGGGACCGCCTTCATCAGGGCCTGTGTATAGGGGTGACGCGGGTCCTCGAAGACGGCGCGGCGCGGCCCCAGCTCGACGATCCGGCCCAGGTACATGACGCCGACATAATGGCTGACCCGCTCGACCACGGCCATGTCGTGACTGATGAAGAGATAGCCCAGCCCCATGTCGGCCTGCAGTTCCATCATCAGGTTGATGACCTGCGCCTGCACAGAGACGTCCAGCGCGCTGACCGCCTCGTCCGCGACGATCAGGCGGGGCCGCAGGGCCAGGGCACGGGCGATGGCGATGCGCTGACGCTGGCCGCCCGAGAGTTCGTGCGGATAGCGGCGCATGAAGCTGCGCGGCAGTTCGACCCGGTCGAACAGCTGCGCGACATGATCCGAGACGGCGCTGCCAGTCTCGATGCCGTAGTTGTGGATCGGTTCGGCCACCTGGTCGGCCAGTTGCAACTGCGGGTTCAGCGAGGCGAAGGGATCCTGAAAGATCATCTGCATGTCGCGCCGCGCCTCGCGCAGCCCGTTGGTGCCCAGCGCCATGATGTCGGTGCCGTCGAGATCGACCTTGCCCGCCAGCGGTTCCACCAGCCGCAGGATCGACCGCCCGGCGGTGGACTTGCCGCAACCGGATTCGCCGACGAGGCTGAGCGTCTGGCCCTTGTTCACGACAAAGGAGACATCCTCGACCGCGTGGACATTGGCCACCGTGCGGCGGAAAAAGCCGCCCTTGACCGCAAAGCGCGTGGTCAGCCCCTCGACCGTCAGCAGCGGTTCGTTGGTGCCGGGAATGGGCTTGAGATCCTGGTCGGTGCGGCCGACCAGCTTCATCGGTTCGGGCAGGTCCTTGCCCGTCATCTCTCCCAGTTTGGGGACAGCGGCCAGAAGCGCCTTGGTATAAGGGTGCTTCGGGTTCTCGAAGATTTCCTCGACGGTGCCTTCCTCGACCTTGTTGCCGCGGAACATGACCACGACCTTGTCGGCCATCTGGGCGACCACGGCCATGTCATGCGTGATGAACATCACCGCGGTCCCGGTCTCACGCTTGAGCCGGTCCATCAGCGCAAGGATTTCCGCCTGGATGGTGACGTCAAGCGCGGTGGTCGGTTCGTCCGCGATCAGCAGGCGCGGCTTGCAGGCCATCGCCATCGCAATCACCACGCGCTGGCGCATCCCGCCCGACAATTCGTGCGGGTACTGGTTCAGCCGGCGTTCCGGTTCGGGGATACGCACCTCGCGGAGCAGTTCCACGGCGCGGGCCTCGGCCTGCTTGGCACTCATGCCGCGATGTACACGCAGACCCTCTGTCAGCTGCTTCTTGACCGTGAAAACCGGGTTCAGCGCGGTCATCGGCTCCTGGAAAATCATGCCGATCTCATTGCCGCGAATGTCGCGCATGTGACGCTGATCCAGCGTGCACAGGTCGACCTCGCCGCCTTCCTTGCGGTCGAACAGCAACCGGCCACCGGCGATGTCGCCGCCGCCGTATTCCACCAGCCGCATCAGCGAGAGCGAGGACACCGATTTGCCCGAGCCGGATTCGCCCACAACGCAGACCGTTTCCCCCGGGCCGATGTCGAAACTGACATCCTCGACGCCGACGACCGGGCCATCCTTGGTCTGGAACTCCACCCGCAACTGATCGATCCGCGCGATCGGTCCGGCGGTCTGCGAGTTCGGTGCGCTGTCCAGCATTGTTGCGTGCTCCCCATGTCCTGAACGCAAAGGCTATGGGCTGCGCAGGCCGCCTGTAAAGACCCGCAGTGCTTTTACGTTAGGCAATGCTTGCATTTTGCGCATGTTCTGCTTTCGATGGGGAACGCGTGGGGGGTCCGGTTCATCGATGTGCAAATGACGGTTGCATTCGTCGCCGCATCTGGCCGACCATCCTGCTACAACGAAGGGTCCGGGCAAGACATCCGGTCCCGACCAACATGGAGTGATATCATGAGACTCAAGACCCTGATGCTCGGGGCTGTCGCGGCTGTTGCACTGGCGCCCGCCGCCTTTGCCGAGCGCGCGTCGGACGGCGACGTCAAGATCATCTACTGGCAGGCTCCGTCGATCCTGAACCCGTTCCTCTCGGGCGGGACCAAGGACGTCGAATCCTCGTCGATGATCATCGAACCGCTGGCACGCTACAATGAAAACGGCGAACTGGTGCCCTGGCTGGTCGACGAGATCCCCACCGTGGCCAATGGCGGCGTCTCCGAGGACCTGACCCAGATCACCTGGAAACTGACCCCGGGCATCCTGTGGTCCGACGGCTCGCCGCTGACCTCCGAAGACGTCAAGTTCACCTACGAATACTGCACCCACCCCGAGGGCGGCTGCGCGCAGGTCACCAAGTTCGAGGGCGTGACCTCGGTCGAGACCCCGGACGAGTCGACCATCGTGGTCACCTTCGAAGGCCCGACCCCGAACCCCTACGGCCCCTTCGTCGGCGGTGAGAGCCCGATCCTGCAGAAAGCCCAGTTCGAGAATTGCGTCGGCGCCGCGGCCTCGACCTGCACCGAGCAGAACTTCAACCCGATCGGCACCGGCCCCTTCGTCGTCACCGAGTTCAAGCCGAACGACGTGATCACCATGAAGGCCAACGACAACTACCGCGACCCGGCCAAGCCGGCCTTCGCCACCGTGACCTTCAAGGGCGGCGGTTCGGCGGCCGCGGCGGGCACCGCCGTGATGGAAACCGGCGAGTTCGACTATGCCTGGAACCTGCAGCTTGCCCCCGACGTCATCGCCAAGATGGAAGCAGGCGGCATGGGTGTGCCGGTGGCCGGCTTCGGCCCGCTGCTGGAACGCATCATGCTGAACAACACCAACCCCGATCCGGCGCTTGGCCCGGACGAACGGTCGGTGATCCGTCCGCACCCCTTCCTGGGTGATCCGGCGGTCTACAAGGCGATGTCCATGGCCATCGACCGCAACCTGCTGGTGGAAATCGGCTATGGCCAGGCCGGCCGCGTGTCCTGTTCCTGGGTCCCCGCCCCTGCCGCCTTTGCCGCCGACATCGAAGGCTGCGACGTGCAGGACATCGAGGGCGCCAAGAAGATGCTGGACGATGCGGGCATCGTCGACACCGACGGTGACGGCATCCGCGAGAAGGACGGCGTGCCGCTGTCGATCGTCTACCAGACCTCCGTCAACGCCGTCCGCCAGGACTTTCAGGCGCTGATCAAGGACTGGTGGGAACAGATCGGCATGGAAGTCGAGCTGCGCTCGGTCGATGCATCGGTCTTCTTCGGTGGCGACCCGGGTTCGCCCGACACCTTCCAGAAGTTCTATGCCGACGTTGAAATGTACGCCAACACCTTCAACGGCACCGACCCGCAGGCCTACCTGGGCAACGGTCTGTGCGACAAGGCTCCGCGTCCGGAAACCCAGTGGCAGGGCGAGAACATCAGCCGCTTCTGCGACGAGGAATACGACGCGCTGCACAAGAAGCTGTCCGAGACCGCGGACATGGCGGAACGTCAGCGCATCGGCCGCGAGCTGAGCCGCATGGCCTTTGAGCGTGGCGGGATGATCCCGCTGGTCCACCGTGGCCGCCTCTCGGCACATTCCAACAGCCTCGGCGGCGTCAAGCTGAACGTCTGGGACAGCGAGCTGTGGAACGTGGCCGACTGGTACCGGATCGACTGATCGGCTGACAACCGGGGCGCGCCCGGCGCGCCCCTTCCGCAGGCCGGACCTATCCCGGCCCGGCCTGCCCCCGGCCCCAAAGCCGCAAAAATCAGAGGCGCTCGATGCTCTCATACGCGACGCGACGTCTGGTTCTTTCGATCCCGACGCTTCTCTTCATCAGCTTTGTCATCTTCATGCTGCTTCAACTCGCCCCCGGCGACCCGATGGCGCAGGTGCCGCTCACGGTCCCGCCAGAGGTGAAACAGAAGATGCGCGAGGCGCTTGGCCTCGGCGAACCGCCGCTTGTGCAATACTGGAAATGGCTGGTGCAGGTCTTCTGGACCGAACCCAAGGTCTTTATCGACTGGGCCTTCGGCACCAACATGACAGAGGGCGCGCAACGCGTGATCTCGTGGCAGACCCGGTCGCCGGTCATGGACATCATCATCCAGCGGATTCCGCAGACACTCTGGGTGGTCGGCACGGCCTATGTGGTCGCCATCCTGATCGCCATCCCGGTTGGCGTCTATTCCGCTTACAAGCAGTATTCGGTCTTTGACCAGGCAGGCACCTTCGTGACCATGATCGGCTTCTCGATCCCGCCCTTCTTCACCGGCCCGCTGCTGATCGTTGTCTTTTCCGTCCAGCTGGGCTGGTTCCCCTCGATCTACGACACCACCCACGTCGTGAACGACTGGGGCAGCTTCAAGATCCAGCTGCAGCAGATGATCATGCCGGTCATGGTTCTGGCGCTGCAGATCACCGCCCAGCTGAGCCGCTACATGCGCGCCTCGATGCTGGACAACCTCAATCAGGACTATGTCCGCACCGCCCGCGCCAAGGGCCTGAGCGAGGCGATTGTCGTCAACGTCCATGTCGTGCGCAACTCGCTGATCCCGGTCGTGACCGTGATCGCGCTGGGGGTGCCGGCCATCTTCGGCGGCGCCATCATCACCGAACAGGTGTTCAAGGTGAACGGGATCGGCCAGCTGCTGATCACCGCGCTCTTTGCCAACGACCTGCCGATGGTCATGACCCTGACCTTCATCTTTGCCGTGCTGATCGTGCTCTTCAACCTGGTTGCCGACATCCTCTACGGCCTGCTTGACCCGAGGATCCGCTATGACTGACAACACCACTCCCGCGGACGAGCCATTGCAGGCCATCGAAGCGCTTGCGGACAAGGAACCGTCGAAACCGCCGCGGTCGCGCGCCAAGGACGTCTGGGACCAGTTCCGCAAGCACAAGGGCGCCACGTTCGGCCTGGGCTTTCTGATCTTCATCACCCTTGCGGTGATGATCGGCCCAATGCTCTACGACGTGGACCCGCAAAAACCCGACATCCGCAACAAGAACTTTCGCCCGATCTATGTCGCGCTCTGGGATGCGGACGCCAAGACCGGCTGGCTGAAACCGCTCGGGTCCGACCAGCTGGGCCGTGACCAGTTGGCGCAGATGCTTTCGGGCGGGCGCGCCTCGATGGCGGTGGGCTGGGCCGCGATGATCCTGAGCCTTTTCATCGGCACGGCCGTCGGCGTGGCGGCGGGCTACTTCAAGAGGATCGACGGGCTGCTGATGCGGACCACGGATCTCTTTCTTGCGCTGCCCATCCTGCCACTGTTGCTGTTGGCGGTAACGCTGTTCCGACAACCGCTGACGGCCAGTTTCGGGCTGGAGGGAGGCATGTTCATCCTGATTGTCACGATGATTGCCGTCACCTCCTGGATGCCCACGGCGCGGATCGTGCGGGGCGACATCCTGGCCATCAAGGAACGCGAGTTCGTGCTGGCCGCCCGCTCGATCGGGACAACCCGGTTCAAGATCATCCGGCGGCACCTTCTGCCCAACGTCCTGTCGCCGATCATGGTCTCGGCGGCGCTGGGTCTGGCCACGGCGATCATCACGGAATCGGCCTTGTCGTTCCTCGGCGTGGGCTTCCCTTCGGACTTTCCGACCTGGGGTAAGATGCTGGCCGACGCGGTGGTGCGGATGGAGGAGTTCCCGGAACGCGTGCTGTTGCCCGGCATCGCCATCTCGCTGACCGTTCTGTCGGTCAACTACCTGGGCGACGGGTTGCGCGACGCGCTGGACCCGCGCATCCGGGGCCGGTGAGCGTCATCCCCCCGAACACACCAGGGACCGGCGGTGCCAACCGCCGGTCTTTTTCGTGATGGCGGGGTATGCCGCCTTTCTGCGCGCGGTGAATGTCGGCGGCACCGGCAAGCTGCCAATGGCAGAGCTGCGCGCCATGATCGAGAGGATCGGCGGCGGCGCACCGCAAACCTGGATCGCCAGCGGCAACGCGGTCTTTGCCCATGACGCCCCACCGGATGAGGTCAAGGCCCGGCTGGCGGCGGCGCTAAAGACCTACGCCGGCAAACCCCTGGACCTCGTCATCCGCGACCTTGCCCAGCTTGACCAGATCCTGGCCGCCCTGCCCTTTCCCGACGCCAGGCCGCAACAGGTGGTCTTTTTCTGACCGACGCCCCCGTACCGCAGGACCCCGCCGCAGAGGCCCGGGGGCTGCGCACCGAAGAGATGCACCCCGGTCCCGGCGTGCTCTACATCCATTACCCCAACGGCATGGGCCGGTCGAAACTGGCCCACCCGGCGATGCGGCTCGGCACGATGCGCAACCTCAACACGGTGCAAAAACTGCGCGACATGCTGGCAGAGCACCCGGGGGCGAAAAAAGGATAACCCCACGGCGCGCGGCCCGGCGCCCCGAACAGGTACCCGCCCCGGCGCGGGCGCGGGGATGACGTCTTCCCACCAGACAGGCAGAACCGGGAAACTGTCCCGGTTCCAAAGGCGCCCCGCAAGGATCATGTGCTTGCCTTGCGGCGTTTGGCCCCTCATTTGGGACAAAATTCCTGTTCCCCGACGTCCCGCACCCCGGAGGCTGCCATGTATGAATCGCTGGGTTTCGACACTCTCACCGCACCGCAGGCCGCGGTCTGGTTCGCGCTGATCCTCGGCGCCGCCTTTGGCCTCTTGGCCGAGCGGACCCGTTTCTGCTTTCGCCGTGGCCTTGTCGGAGAGGACAGGCGCGCCGCGCTTGGCGTCTGGCTGACCGCGCTGGCCTTTGCGCTGGTGGGCACACAGGCCGCCGTGGCGATGGAGTGGATCAGCTTCGGCGATCACCGCTTCATGGCAAGTGACCTGCCTGTGGCGGCGATCCTCGTCGGCGGGCTGCTCTTCGGCGCGGGCATGGTCTTGACGCGCGGCTGCGTCTCGCGGCTGACCGTGCTGACCGCCTCCGGCAACCTGCGCGCGCTGACCGTCCTGGCGGTCTTTGCGGTGGTGGCCCATGCGACGCTCAAGGGCGTTCTGGCCCCGCTGCGCACGACGCTGGCCCAGACCACCCTGCCGCTGGGAGAGACCACCAGCCTTGCCGCCCTGCCCGGTGGTGCCCCGCTCTGGACCGCATTGCTGGCCGCCGCGGCGCTGGCCTACGGGCTGCGCTCGGGCAACCGCTGGCAGGCGCTTGTGGGAGGTGCGCTCATCGGCCTGCTGGTACCGCTGGGCTGGGTCGGCACCGGCTTCATCCTCTATGACGATTTCGACCCGATCGCGATGCAGAGCCTGGCCTTCACCTCCACCTGGTCGGACACGCTGTTCTGGACCGTCGCCTCGACCTCGATCCCGGCGGGCTTCGGCGTGGGCCTGATCGGCGGCGTCTTCCTGGGCGCATTCGTCTCGGCCCTGGCCGCACGCCGCTTCCAGTGGCAGAGCTTCTCTTCCCCGGCAGAGACCGGCCGCTACCTGGCCGGCGCCGCGCTGATGGGCGTGGGCGGCGTGCTGGCGGGCGGCTGCACCGTTGGCGCCGGTCTCTCGGGCGTGCCGACCCTCTCGATCGCCGCCCTGGCCGCTCTGGCCGCCATCACGGTGGGCGGGCTGGTGACCAATGCCCTGCTCTCCGCAACGCCGCGCGGCGCCTTGCAACCGGCGGAATAAGTCCCCCAAATGACCCCGGAAAACGGCCCCCGAGACCTCTCCGGGGCCGTTCCTCGTTTCACACCCAGACAATCGGCCCAAGCCTGTTCCCCGGAGCCCTCCGTCGCTTGAGGCCGATCAGAGCCGGGGTGCGGGGGGATGCAAGGGGCCGCAGGCCCGCCGACAGGCGGCGTGCCCTTGCATCGCCCCGCGCGCTGGCTCAGGCCCTCAAAAAGCGAGGGAGGGCTCCGGGGAACAGGCGAGGCTTGTTCCTTGGTGACTCCCGGAGCGAAAAACAGGCGCAGCCTGTCCAAAGGGTCGGCGGGCGGGCGCCTTTGCGGCGCAGCCGCAAACAGTCCCGTCCCGGCGAACCGCCTACAGATCCGGTCCGGTCTCTTCCATATGGTGCCGGATGCGGCGGATCATCAGCCAGACCACCACCACCACCGGCAGCGTCACCAGCGCCGTCATCATGCCTTTGCTGATCCCCAGCAACTCCGCCACCGGGTAGAGCAGGTAGCCCGCCAGCGAGACCGCGTAATAGCTGATCGCCACCACCGAAAGACCCTCGACCGTCTTCTGCAGCTGCAATTGCAACTCTGCCCGTTTGTTCATGCTTTCCAAAAGCTGCTGGTTCTGCGCCGAACGGCCCACCTCGACACGGGTGCGCAGCAGGTCGGCGGCGCGGGTGGCGCGATTGGTCATGCTTTCCAGCCGGCGCTCGGCGCTTTTCACCGTACGCATGGCCGGGTCGTAGCGGCGCATCATGAATTCGGAAAAGGTCTGCCGCCCCTGGAACCGCTCTTCGCGCAGCACCTCGATGCGCTGGCCCACGATGGCCTCGTAGGCACCGGTCGCCCCCAGCCGAAAGGACATGCGCGCCGAGAGGCTTTCCAGCTGGGCCGAAACCTTGAGCAGCGCCTTGAGGGTGCCTTCCTCCTGGCCGTCCTCGTCGGTCATGATCTGCATCAGCCGTGTCAACTCGGTGTCGATTTCGCCCAGCCGGGGCGAGATTTCACGCACGCGGGTGAAGCCCAGCATCGACATGGCCTTGTAGGTCTCGATCTCGCAAAGCCGCTGGACGATGCGGCCCACGCGGCGCTGGCCGATGCCCTCGCGCACGAAGATGGCAAAGCGCTGGTGGCCGGCCGGATCGATTCGGAAGTCGCCCGCGATCACCGCGTCGCCGTCGATCACCTCGCTGACGGCCACGCTTTCGGGCACCAGCCAGTCGTGCAACTGGCGGCTGACAGCCGCGTCGTCGGCGGGACGTTCGTCGATGCGCAGCATGGCCGATGTCACCCGCACGCCCGGCGCGCGCGCCAGCCAGTCGGGCGGGAAGACGTCGAAATCCGCCGGGTCAAAAGCGCGGTCGCCCAGGCCCGGCATGAAGACCGTGTAGGTCACGAATTCCGTATGTTGTTCCCATTTCAGCATAAATTGCCCGATCCGGCCCTGGTAATGCGTGGCGCCGGGCTGGGGATGCGGGGTTTCATGCCGGTCGAGCAGGTCAAGCAGGTGCCTCAGGTCGGCCCCCCGGTCACGGGCGGCGGCTTCCTTGGGCTGCTTGATCGCCAGGTAGATCGCGCGGCAGGGCGCCGTGAGCGAAGGAAAGGGGCGCGCGTGCAACTCGTTGGCCAGCTTGAAACGCAGCGGATGGTCCTGGATGGGCGGCATGTCATGGCTCCGGTGGATGCGCGCAACCTGAATTGCTGCAGGTGCAAAGTAAAGCGAAAAAACAACATACAATCAGTATGTTATATGAATGCCGCTGTATGCAATCCGGCACAGGGACCTTTTTGTGCCAAATCATGGGGTTGATCCGGCCAGCGGGGAATACCGCGTGGTGCTGACATAGGATTTGCGCGGCCCGCTGACGCGCCAGACCACCTGCCAATGCGGCCAGTGGCTGAAATCATAACTGCCGTCATATTGATCCGGCGGGCACCAATGCGCGGTGTCGCCGCCTTGCGGCGGCACTACGTGAAACAACCGGCCGTCTTCGAAAAAGACCGTCAGCTCCGAGGACCAGAGATAGCGGCGCTCGGCCTGAAAGGCGCCCTGCGCGCCCAGCGACAGACGCCCGGTTTCAAGATAGAGCGCATCGCGCCCCTCGGCGCGCCACGCGGCCTCGCCCTCGAACTGACCGCGCGTGCCGTCATCGTGGACGATCCCTCGCCGGATCTGCCAGCGCCCGAGGAAGTCCTGCAACCGTCTGTCCTGCACGCCTGTCTCCCTGTGAAGGCCCGCAGGGTCCCCAAAGACGGCGCCCCGGTCAAGGGCGCCGTCCTGGTCCCCGGTCCGAGAGGGAAGTCAGACCGCGGTCACACCCCAGTCGTGAAAGATACCGCGCACTTTCGGTGTCAGGACCCCTGTGCCGCTGGCGTATTGCGGCAGGCTGAAGGACGAGCCGGCATTGACCTCGACCACCACCGGCCCGTCGTCGGTGATGCAGATGTCGGTGCTCTGGTAGCGCAGCGGGGTGTGCAGTTCCGTCACCCGGGCGTTGACCTCAAGCACCCGGTCCCAGTGCGGCAGCACCTCGCCCACCAGCGGCACGTCGGTTTCGGGATGGGTGTCCAGTTCCTTCAGCCCGGGTCCGTCCGTGGCTACGAGGCGCAGCACCTCGCCGGTCTGCGGGTCGATGTTGCACAGCAGGTTGCCGGGACGCCAGAAATTGTCGGCCAGGTTGCGGGACGACGGCAGTTTCAGAACCGCAGAGGGCACATACAGGCCATCGTCGGCCAACATGCTGACCATGCGGATGGTGGCGGCAGCGCTGGTGAACTGGCGGATGAAGGCGCAGTTCTCGACCACTTTCTGCAGCAGGAAAGCATCCTTGCCGATCACATGTTCAAAGAACTTGGCATAGGTCACGCCGCCCTTGTCGCGCAGGTAGACCATTTCTTCGTCGGCGCCTTCGATCATGAAGACACCGACACTCATCAGGCCGCGGTTGTGCTTGCCGAACAGCGGAAACTCTGCGTCCTGCAGGAAGGCGCGCAGATCCTCGGGCGTACGCAGCACCCGGCCGCCGGCATAGCGGCGGGGGCCGGTGTCGACCACGGCCAGTGTCTCGGGCTGCGGCAGGCCATCCTCTGCCAGCACACGGCTGCTCAGCCACTTGTCCTCGGTGACTGCGAACCATGAGGTGTCATTGCACTGGTGGATCACCTCGTTCTGAACCCGGGCGCCGACAAAGGCGGCGCGGTCCGCGTCCTGGATCGCCTTGTCGTAGAGGCCGAACTTGACGTATTCGTCGAAGAAGATCCTTGCCTTGCCGCGTTTCATGAGGATCATTTCCATCGCGATGGCGGCAGGGTTGCGACCGCTTTTTCGCGCGGCGTGGACGATCAGGGCCGTGGCATTGGCGTCCAGTTTTTTCGACCATTGCGCGTGATCGCGCTGCACAATGGAACCGGCGGCGGTGGCGGTCTGGGACATGGATCTGCTCCGAGCTTTCTCAATTTGGCCCTACCGTGCCGCGGAAACGGGGCGACAAGGTGGCGAACTCCGAACAATTTGCCGACAACAGCAGGTTTCGTTTCCGACGCGGCGACAATTTCGCGCCGACATATCGTCGCGAAGGCGCGTGCCGCCTTGTCGCCCGCCCTGCCCTTGCCTATGAGCGGACGGACCAAGAGACACCGCAGGAGGCTGCCCATGATCCCCCGCTATTCGCGCCCCGAGATGGTCGCCATCTGGAGCCCCGAAACCAAGTTCCGCATCTGGTACGAGATCGAAGCTCATGCCTGCGACGCCCAGGCCGAGCTGGGCGTGATCCCGAAAGAGAACGCCAAGGCCGTCTGGAAGGCCAAGGACGTCGAGTTCGACATCGACCGTATCGACGAGATCGAGCGCGAGACAAAACATGACGTCATCGCCTTTCTGACCCACCTGGCCGAACACGTCGGCAGCGACGAGGCGCGGTTCGTCCACCAGGGCATGACCTCGTCCGACGTGCTGGACACATGTTTCAACGTCCAGCTGGTGCGTGCCTCCGACATCCTGATCAAGGATCTCGAAGGCCTGCTGGCCGCGCTGAAGAAGCGCGCCTACGAGCACAAGGACACGGTGCGCATCGGGCGGTCGCACGGCATCCACGCCGAGCCGACGACGATGGGCCTGACCTTTGCCCGCTTCTACGCCGAGATGGACCGCAACCTGTCCCGGATGCGCGACGCGCGGGCCGAGATCGCCACGGGCGCGATTTCCGGTGCCGTGGGCACCTTTGCCAATATCGACCCGGCGGTCGAAGAGCACGTCTGCGACCAGATGGGCCTGGTGCCGGAACCGATCAGCACCCAGGTGATCCCGCGCGACCGTCACGCGGCGTTTTTCGCCACGCTCGGCGTCATTGCCAGCAGCATCGAGAATGTCGCCATCGAGATCCGCCACATGCAGCGGACCGAGGTGCTGGAAGCCGCGGAATTCTTCTCGATGGGGCAAAAGGGGTCTTCCGCGATGCCGCACAAGAAGAACCCGGTGCTGACCGAGAACCTCACCGGCCTTGCCCGCCTTGTCCGCATGGCTGTCGTCCCGGCGATGGAGAACGTGGCCCTCTGGCACGAGCGTGACATCTCGCACAGCTCGGTCGAGCGCAACATCGGCCCGGATGCGACCATCACGCTCGACTTTGCCCTGTCGCGCCTTACCAGCGTCATCGACAAGCTGCTGGTCTACCCGCAGAACATGCTGGACAACATGAACAAGTTTCCCGGCCTCGTCATGTCGCAGCGGGTGCTGCTGGCGCTGACCCAGGCCGGTGTCAGCCGCGAGGATGCCTACCGTCTGGTCCAGCGCAACGCGATGAAAGTCTGGGATCACCGGACCGACTTTCGCGAGGAACTGCTGGCCGACGAAGAAGTGCGCGCGGCCCTGTCCGAGGAAGAGATCAACGAGAAGTTCGACCTTGGCTATCATACCAAGCATGTCGACACGATCTTTGACAGAGTGTTCGGGCCCTCTACCTGAGGGGAATGGAACATCAAACGCATACCCCTGCGCATCACGAGGATGCGCAGGATGACGGACATGACAACCACGCCACATGGCCCGCCGCATTCTGGGCGACGGTCCATTGTGCCACCGGCTGTGTCAGCGGCGAAGTGCTGGGGCTGGTGATCGGCGTGTCGCTAGGGCTGAGCGCCTTGCCGATCATCGCCCTGACGACCTCCCTGGCACTGCTCTTTGGTCTGACGCTGGCCTCTGTCCCGCTGGCGCGGCGGCTGGGGGTCGGACTGGGCACAGCCCTTGGCATGGTCTGGCTGGGCGAGACCGTGTCGATCCTGACGATGGAAACCGTGATGAACGGTGTCGACTACCTGATGGGCGGCATGAGCTCCGGCACGGTCTGGAGCGCGACATTCTGGCTGTCGATGGCCATTGCCATCCCGATCGGGTTCATCGCCACGCTGCCGGTCAACTATGTCATGATCGGGCGCGGGATCGCGAACCACGATCACTGAGCGCCCCGAAACCGGGCGGGTTTTCTGGATGTTGCGCGGGCGCCGGGCCCCCGGGCAAGTTTGTTTTTGCCGGATGCCGGTTGCGTGCTACCCTTTGGGATGCACGCAGACAGGAGGACCATGAAGATGAAGTTGAAGACGATCTTCGCCGCGACGGCCCTTATCGTGGCACCGGCGCTATCGATGGCCTGCCCGGCCCATACCAAGCAAGCGATGAGCTGTGCCGACGGCATGACCTACGACCACGAAAGCAACAGCTGCGTGGTAATGTCCAGCTGACGATCGTCGGCGCCCCGCCCGGGGCGCAGGACCGGACTTTCGCGGGCGGCCCATCGGGCTGCCCGTTTCGTTTTGCGGAAGGCATGGCCGCCAAAGCTTGACAGCGGCTTAACGCAGACAGGCATTTTCCCAACAATTGCGGGCGCTTCCTGGGGCTATTCCCGGCATCGGGCTTAACGGGCCGGAAACCTTGTGGCGTTACCCCTTGGCCAAAGCCCAACAACATGGTCGGAAAGAACCGGATGTCCGCACTCGCTGCCCTGCCTGCCCCATCCGCCCCCGGTGGCAAGCCCCGCCTCAGCCGCAAGGCCAAGGCCGCCATCATCGTGCAATTCCTGCTGAACGAAGGCGCGGATGTGCCGCTGGCCGCGCTGCCGGACGAATACCAGGCCGAGCTGACGATGCTGCTGGGCAACATGCGCTACGTCGACCGCGAGACGCTGAACGCCGTGGTCGAAGAGTTCTCGAACGAGCTCGAATCGGTTGGCCTGGCCTTTCCGGGCGACATGGCCGGTGCGCTGAACGCGCTGGATGGCAAGATCAACCCGCATACCGCCATGCGCCTGCGCAAGGAGGCCGGAGTGCGCCAGACCGGCGATCCCTGGGCACGGATCAACGCGCTGGACGTGGACCAGATCAAGACGCTGGTGATGTCCGAAAGCATCGAAATCGCCGCCGTCATGATGTCCAAGATCGCCGTCGGCAAGGCGGCGCAGGTACTGGCGAAACTGCCCGGCGACAAGGCGCGGCGGATTTCCTACGCGGTGTCGATGACCACGGGTGTGACGCCCGACGCGGTGGACCGGATCGGCCTCAGCCTGGCGGCACAGATCGACGCGGAACCGCCCAAGGCCTTCAAGGCGCGGCCCGACGAACGGCTGGGCGCCATCCTGAACTATTCCAACACCGCCGTGCGCGAGGAACTGTTGCAGAACCTCGAACAGGAAGACGCGGCCTTTGCCGAGGCGGTGCGCAAGGCGATCTTTACCTTCGCGAACATCCCCGAGCGGCTGAACCCGATGGACGTGCCCAAGATCACCCGCGACGTGCCGCCGGACACGATGGCCCTGGCGCTGGCCGCGGCCACCCAGGGATCCCCCGAAGACATGAAGGCGGTCGAATTCCTCTATGCGAACATGTCCAAACGCCTGGGCGAAAACCTGCGCGAAGAGGCCTCTGGCCTGGGAGAGGTCAAGGCCAAGGTCGGTGAAAAGGCGATGGCTTCGGTGGTCAGCGCGATCCGCGACCTGGTCGACATGGGCGAGATCGAGCTGGTGACCCCCGACGAAGAGTGATGCCCCCGCCCCTTGCCGCCCGGCACCGCCCTGCATAGAACGGGGGCGATCTGTACGAGAGGCCCCCGGTGAGCGGCAAGGACACGGCAAAAACGGAGAAGTCGGGCAAACCCAAGGCGGAACCCGAGGTCGTCCACGGCACCTGGCAGGACCGCCTGTCCGACGTCGGGCTGAACATCTTTGTCGGGGCGCTGCGCCTGTTGCCCGTGCGCCGCCGGCTGAACCTGGCCAGCTGGATCGTGCGCCACGCCGTGGCCCCTGCGTTGGGGTACTACGACCGGGTCGAGGCCAACATCGACCACGTCTGGCCCGACACCCCACCCGAGGAAAGACGCCGCATCGCCGATGCCGCCATCGACAACCTCGCCCGCGCCTTCATCGAGAATTACGACCCCACCGAGATGCTGCAACGGGGCGCCGCCTACCCGGTCGGCGGCCCCGGCCTGGCCGCCTTTGAAAAAGCCCGGGCCGAGGGGCGGCCGGTCTTGCTGCTTTCCGGGCATTACGGAAACCCGATCTGCGCGCGCTGCGCGCTGGTGGCGCGCGGCTACGAGGTGGGCGGGCTTTTGCGGGCCATGTCGAACCCCTATTCCAACGCGCGTTACGTCCAGAACTATCGCGACGTGGCGGAACCGGTCTTTGTCCAGGGGCCCGGCGGGCTGAAGGCCCTTCTGCGCCATGTGCGCGGCGGCGGTGTCCTTGCGATGGTCTTTGACGTCTTCGACGGCTCCGGCGTGCCGATAGATTTCCTGGGTCAACCGGCCCCCACCGTGACCTCTCCGGCGGATATCGCGCTCAAGACCGGGGCGCTGCTGATCCCCTATTTCGGCATCCGCCGCGCGGACCGCTATGGCTTTGACGCCATCCTCGAAGAACCGATCGAGCACGGTGATCCGGTCGAGATGATGCGCGAGGCGACGCGGCGGCTGGAGGCGCGGATCAAGGAGGATCCGGGGCAATGGATGTGGACGCACCGGCGCTGGAAACCCAAGCGCCAGATGAAGCGTCAGCGCAAGCGGGCCGCCGCCACGATGTGACCATCCTTCGGGTCCTGCACCAGCACAACCACGGGCGTGTCCGCCCCCACGGTCACGCGACCCTCGTAGGGCCCCTGCCCGTCCCAGCGGGCCACCACGTCCCAGCGGCGCGCGATATTGGTATAGGTCAGCGTGTGACCCGCGTTCTCGCCCCGGGTGATGGTGATTTCCTCGGCCGGGTCATACCGCACGACATGCACGTCGCAGGGCCGCATCGCTTGCAGCGCCTCGGCGCGAATGACAATGGCATCGCCGTCACGGGTGACCGACAGGCTCACATGCGCCGGCTGTTCGGCATGTTTGCGGATCAGCTTGGACAGTTTCATCGGACGTGAGCCGACGACATCGTCCTCGCCGTTGATGACCATCTGCGGCGTATAGATCATCTTCCATCCGCCGGTGCGGGCATAGGCCTTTTGCCGCTTGGTAAAGGCGTTCTGGGCAAAGGCGTCTTTCCAGCCGATGTAGTCCCAGTAATCGACATGCAGCGCCAGCGGGATCACGTCGTCGCGGTCGCTCAGCTCGGCCAGGATGGCATCCGCCGGTGGACAGGAGGAGCAGCCCTGCGAGGTGAAAAGCTCGACCACGACCGGGTTATCCTGGGCGCTGACCGCCCCTGCCAGCGCGATCCAGCCCGCCGCCACCATACCTGCAATGCTGCGCATGAGTGCCTTGCCCTTGTCTCGTTCCCCCGTCCGGGTCTACCCAAGCGCGTTCTCGAATGCCAATCAAGGTTTTGGGAGATTGCGTGACAGGTTTTGCCCCACCCGCGCCCGCCGCACCCGGGATTGCACAGCGGTCAGGGCCCAGGCAGGCTGCATGGTTGAAAGGCAACCGGACCGCGCGGCACGGGTCCGGCGCCCCGGCCCGGCAAAATTGTGTGCAACGGTATACAAAAACGACGCACCCCCCTTGATTGAGTCACCGGCTTTCGGCAAGAGAGGCGCAAGGAATATTCTCGTCACCCCATCGGAGGCATTGCCCATGACCATCACCGTAGGCCATGACAGCGCGGGCACGCGCAAGACGCTCGAAGCCGGCGGCAAGACCGTCGCCTATTACTCGATCCCGGCAGCCGAGGCCGCTGGCCTTGGCGATTTCTCGCGCCTTCCCGCCGCGCTGAAGGTGGTGCTGGAGAACATGCTGCGCTTCGAGGACGGCAAGACCGTCACCCAGGACGACATCAAGGCCTTCAGCGATTGGGCCGCGAATGGCGGCAAGGGCGACCGCGAGCTGGCCTACCGCCCCGCGCGCGTTCTGATGCAGGACTTCACCGGGGTTCCCGCGGTGGTCGACCTGGCCGCCATGCGTGACGGCATCAAGGCCCTGGGCGGCGACGCGCAAAAGATCAACCCGCTGAACCCCGTCGATCTGGTCATCGACCACTCGGTCATGATCGACGAATTCGGCAATCCGCGCGCCTTCCAGATGAACGTGGACCGCGAGTATGAGCGCAACATGGAGCGTTACACGTTCCTGAAATGGGGTCAGACCGCGTTCAACAACTTCCGCGTCGTGCCGCCGGGCACAGGCATCTGCCACCAGGTGAACCTGGAATACCTCAGCCAGACCGTCTGGACCGATGAGGATCAGAACGGCGAAACCGTCGCCTACCCCGATACCCTCGTGGGCACCGACAGCCACACCACCATGGTCAACGGCGCCGCCGTTCTGGGCTGGGGTGTGGGCGGCATCGAGGCCGAGGCCGCGATGCTGGGTCAGCCGATCTCGATGCTGATCCCCGAGGTCGTCGGCTTCAAGCTGACCGGCGCGATGATGGAAGGCACGACCGGCACCGACCTGGTTCTGAAAGTCGTGGAAATGCTGCGTGCCAAGGGCGTGGTCGGCAAGTTCGTGGAATTCTACGGCGACGGCCTGGACAAGCTGCCGCTGGCTGACCGCGCCACCATCGCCAACATGGCGCCCGAGTACGGCGCCACCTGTGGTTTCTTCCCGATCGACAACGAGACCCTGCGCTATCTGACGAACACCGGCCGCGACAAGGACCGGATCGCGCTGGTCGAAGCCTATGCCAAGGCGAACGGCATGTGGCGCGACGCGGATTACGCGCCGGTTTACACCGACACGCTGGAACTGGACATGGGCACCATCGTTCCGGCCATCTCCGGCCCCAAGCGTCCGCAGGACTATGTCGCCCTGACCGCCGCCGCGCCCGCCTTTGAACAGGTCGTGGCCGATTTCCGCGGCATCGACATCTCTGGCGACGCCAAGGACATGGCCGCCGAAGGCCCCGCCGCGACCAAGCCGGTGAACATCCACAAGAGCGCCTCGGTCGAAGGTGAGGACTACGAGCTGCGCGACGGCTCGGTCGTGATCGCCTCGATCACCTCCTGCACCAACACCTCGAACCCCTACGTCATGATCGGCGCGGGCCTGGTGGCACGCAAGGCGGCCGCCCTTGGCCTGACCCGAAAGCCCTGGGTCAAGACCTCGCTGGCGCCGGGCTCGCAGGTTGTGTCCGCCTACCTGGAGGCCGCAGGCCTGCAGGACGACCTGGACAAGATCGGCTTTAACCTCGTGGGCTACGGTTGCACCACCTGCATCGGCAACTCCGGTCCGCTGCAGCCGGAAATCTCGAAGGCGATCAACGACAACGACCTGATCGGTGTCTCTGTCCTGTCGGGCAACCGCAACTTCGAAGGCCGGATCAGCCCGGACGTGCGCGCCAACTACCTGGCCTCGCCGCCGCTGGTCGTGGCCTATGCGCTGGCCGGTGACATGAACATCGACATCACCTCCGAGCCGATCGGCCAGACGCCGGACGGCAAGGACGTCTACCTGAAAGACATCTGGCCGACCACGCAGGAAGTGGCCGAGCTGGTCGAACAGACCGTGACCCGCGAGGCGTTCCAGTCGAAATACGCCGATGTCTTCAAGGGGGACGAAAAGTGGCAGGGCGTCGAGGTTCCGCAGCAGGAAACCTATGACTGGCCGGCAACCTCGACCTACATCCAGAACCCGCCCTACTTCCAGGGCATGGGCAAGGAGAAGGGCGCGATCACCAACATCGAGGGCGCGCGCGTCCTGGCCCTGCTGGGCGACATGATCACCACGGACCACATCTCTCCGGCGGGCTCCTTCAAGGACACCACCCCGGCGGGCAAGTACCTGATCGAACGTCAGGTGCCTCAGCGCGAGTTCAACTCCTACGGCTCGCGCCGGGGCAACCACGAGGTCATGATGCGCGGCACCTTTGCCAACATCCGCATCAAGAACGAGATGCTGGACGGCGTCGAGGGCGGCTATACCAAGGGCCCCGACGGCAACCAGACCTCGATCTACGATGCCGCGATGGCCTACAAGGACGCCGGCACCCCGCTGGTGATCTTCGGCGGCGAACAATACGGCGCGGGCTCGTCGCGTGACTGGGCGGCCAAGGGCACGGCCCTGCTGGGCGTCAAGGCGGTCATCGCTGAATCCTTCGAGCGTATCCACCGCTCGAACCTGGTCGGCATGGGCGTCATCCCGTTCGAGTTCACCGGCGGCGACACCCGCAAATCGCTGGGCCTGACCGGCGAGGAAAGCGTCTCGATCACCGGTCTGGACACCGTGCAGCCGCTGCAGGAAGTGCCCTGCACGATCACCTATGCGGATGGCTCGACCAAGGAGATCACGCTGAAATGCCGGATCGATACCGCCATCGAGGTGGAATACATCGAACACGGCGGCGTGCTGCACTACGTGCTGCGCAACCTCGCGCAAGAGCCGATGGCGGCTGAGTGAGCTTCGGAAACATGATCGAAAGGGGCGCTTTTCAGCGCCCCTTTTTTTTCGTCCGACACAGCGAGGCGGCTCGGTCCACCGACGCCTATGGGCACCACACGGGACGGGAGATAAGAGTTGACGGCCCAGATTGTTTGACGGCAACGTCACACGAGACAGGGAGTAGAGATGCCAAATTCAGAAACCTTCGCCAATTATTATTTCCACGGGTTTTCCGCTCCAAGCGGAGCCACCACCTACAGCTTCCCAGCCGGCCCCAATAGCACGCTGTTCGATACCGCCGACAGCGGTGTAAACGATGGAATGACAGATGTCGGTGCAGCTCTCGACTGGTCCGACCACACCGGCGGCGTGACGCTCTACGGCTTTTCCGGCAATGGCGATCCGATCGTCCTGTTGGACGACGGCAGCTACTACACACTGTCCAACGATGCTGGCCTGAACGGACAATTGGTGTCCCCGGACACCTCTCCCGCGACATACGTTTATTGCTTTGCACAAGGCACGATGATTGCCGGACCGGACCGGGAAATCCCTGTTCAGGACCTTTCGATCGGTGACCTCGTGCAGACTGCCGAAGGTCGGACCGTGCCCGTGAAATGGATCGGTCGACAGACGGTGCACAATCGGATCGGCGCCCCCAAGACATCGCTTGTCCGCATCCGCGCCGGGGCCTTGGGCAATGGCCTGCCCCACACCGACCTCACGGTCACCGCCGACCACGGCATGGTCATCGACGGGTATGTGATCAACGCCTCGGCGCTGGTGAATGGGACGACGATTGACTTCGTGCCCCGGTCAGAGCTGCCCGAGACTTTCACCGTCTACCATGTCGAGACGGAGGCGCATGAGGTGATCCTGGCCAATGGCGCACCTTCGGAGACATTCATCGACTACCGCGACCGACGGTCCTTTGAGAACCATGACGAATATCTCGGCCTCTACGGCTGCGAGAGGATCGTTCCCGAGATGCGCGCGCCCCGAATTTCCAGCGCACGGCATCTTCCGGCGGGAATCCGGGCGCGTCTTGGGATCGAAATATCACATTCCGATAGCGCGCTCCGCGCCTGAGCCCCCAGCCAGATCGAAACGCGAAATCGAGGCGGCCCCTGCCCCGGGGCCTCTTCCCAATTGCTCCCATATTTATGCCGTATTCACCTTTCATCCTGCATCAACACAGGGATTTCAGACGCTCAGGAGACATGGATTGGAACTTTCCACGCAACAGCAAATGCTGGTCGAACAGAAACTAACCAATGAAAAGAAGTCCTCGACAACGGCCTATTTGCTGTGGTTCTTCCTCAGCGGGTTTGCCGCCCATCGGTTCTACCTGGGCCGCGTCGGCACCGCCATCGTCCAGCTGATCCTGCTCTGGGGCGGGCTGCTGCTGGCCTATTTCATCATCGGCATCCCGATGCTGCTGGCCTTTGTCATCTGGTGGATCGTGGACGCCTTCCGCATCGGCCCGATTATCGAACAGGACGCCGCGGCCAAACGTGCGCGGATCGCAAACGAGGTCGCCCTGACGACGCGGGCCGACTGACCTCAGCCAGCACCGGGGCGCCGCCAGCCTTTCGCGTGGCGCCCATTCATCGCGACCGGGACCCAAGCCGAACCTGCGGGCGATCGTCCGCGTGACTATCGGTTCCAGAGGATTGTCCCCCGGTATCGCAAAGCCTTACGCATATTTATGTCGCCGGCGGGACCGACGTGAACGGCGACTTCCAGATGCAGGGGCCGAACGCGATCACCTCTGTGGTCAGCGACGGTGCCGACGGCAGCAATGACACCAGCACTGCGGTCGGCAACGACGTGACATGGACCGTGTCCAGCGTGCTGACCAGCGGCGCCTATGAACTGGTCGGATTGACCGCTGACGGCGCCCCGGATTTACTGGGCACGATTTCTGCCTAACCCCGCGTCGGGTGAACAACCTACTGAGACTTCACACCTAGGCGCTCTCCCTGCCGCGCGACGAGGCCCCGCCGCCCCCGGAGGCAAAGCCAACGGCAAAGTTCTGGCGATGCGCGGCGAATCGGTTAACCTGTTGTCATAGCGAGTTGCACGGATTTCCGACTGTCACCCGGGGAGAATTTCATGGCGACCACGACCACATTTACAAATTATTATGCATTTTCCGGCGTAGACAGCGGCGGCACGCTGTCCTGGACCTTTCCGTCAAACAACAGTCTGAGCCGTGATGTGACCGATATCGACGAGGACGGGCTGGTGGATGCCGGTGTCGATCACTGGAACACCTCGGACTACACCTTTTCGGGTTACGTGATCGAACACAACGGGCAACAATTCGGCGTCTTTCGCTACGATCCCAGCTTCTCCGCCCCGAACGGGTTGTACTACGTGCCCCACAACGGCGAGCTTGACGATTTCCCGCTGACCGCCGGGTCGACCTCGACGACCTCATCCGAAATCTACGTGGTCAACTGTTTTGCAGCAGGCACGCTGATCGCCACGCCCGGCGGGGAACGCCCGATCGAAGACCTGGAGATCGGGGATTGGGTCCTCTCCAATGACGGCACGGCCCTGCCCCTGCGCTGGCTGGCGCGGCAAACCGTTTCCGCTCGCGTTGCCCATATTGTGCGTGTCAGAGCCGGGGCGCTTGGACCACAACAGCCATTCCGTGACCTTGTCGTGACCGCCGACCACGCCTTGCTGGTAGAGGGGTGCCTGGTCAATGCCTCGGCGCTCGTGAACGGGGACAGCATCGAGTGGATGCCGCTGTCGGACCTCCCCGAGACATTGACCGTCTACCACGTCGAAACGGACGGCCATGAGGTGATCCTCGCCAATGGCGCGCCCTCGGAAACCTTCATCGACTACCGCGGTCGTCGCGCCTACGACAATTTCGGTGCGTACCTGGATCTCTATGGGGTCGAGCGGATCATCCCCGAGATGGCGTACCCACGGATCTCGTGCCGGCGCCAATTGCCGGAGGCGATCCGCGCGCGGCTAGACCTTGGCGTCGCGCCGCGACCAAACGCAAGAGAGGCAAGGCGAGCCTGACAAGTGCGCCGGACACAACAGTATGATTGGCAGCAGGCCTTGCCGAAGGCCCCCGCCGCATGGGTAACGAGAGGACGAACACGTCATGGGAACCTTCCAGTTTCAAAGCTCGGGCTACTATCTGGGCACCTCGGGAACCGTCACGCTGGGCGGATCGGGGACAGAGCCCAGCCTGCTGGAAGTGGTCGAGCTGGAGGTCGATAACAGCTTTGAAACCGGCGACACGCTGATCTATCGGGTCAATGGCATCAACAGCAGCAATTGCACCTACCTGGGCAATGTCGACGTGACCAAGGCCGGGGGCGGCACGGTCAACCTGCCCGTTTTTGCCCTGACCAACGGGTACAGCTTTATTCCCATCCCGCTGACCGACAACCTCGCCGACTACACCTTTCCCAGCCCGTTGAACCTGGACACGCTGGACACCAGCGACTACCCCGACTGTTTCGTATCCGGCACGATGATCGACACCGAAGACGGCCCCGTCCAGGTCGAGAGCCTTTGGATCGGGGACCGCCTGTGGACCGCCAGCGGCGGGGTGGCTCGGGTCCATTGGATCGGGAGGCAAAGACTGGTCGTCCCCCGCAGGGGCCGTCGGCTGGTGTGCATCCGCGCGGGCGCCCTGGGCAGCGGGCTGCCGCTCAGCGATCTTACCGTCACCGCCGACCACGGCCTGGTGATCGACGGGCTGGTCATCAACGCCTCGGCACTGGTGAACGGGACGACGATTGACTTCGTGCCTGCCCCGGAGCTGCCCGAGAGCCTCACGGTCTACCATGTCGAGACGGAGGCGCATGAGGTGATCCTGGCCAATGGCGCGCCCTCTGAGACCTATATCAACTACCGAGACCGGCGCCGGTTCGACAATTTCGACGCGTACCTCAGGCTGTACCGCGTCGAGCGGATCATCCCGGAAATGCCCCGTCCCCGGATATCAAGCGCGCGGCACCTGCCGGCGCACATCGCGTCGCGCCTCGGCATCCAGCGGCGGGCCGGTTTTGCAGAAGACCTGCCCAACACAGCTGCATGATCGCATAGAGCCCCCTGGGTCGGCAGAAAGCCCGACTCTTCGGGAGCGTCTCGCCTCGAGTGGCATCTAGTACTGTCCCCGCACCGTCACGCTCTCGACGGGCGACCGTCCCCGCCGTGTTCGCCAATGCCCGTCCTTCGTGATGACGACCCACGAGGATGTCCAGGCACCTGTCGGCGTCGTGACGTCATGTCCGCTTGGCCTTTGGCAAGAGCCGGGGTTTGACACAACCGCGCACAGCCGACTGGTCCGTCTGTCATCCGCAGCAAACCACTGCTTGAACGCATCGATTGCGCTCAGAAGGAAGCCAAACAACTATATCATTTTTTCATTTCTCCTCCCGCCAATGGATTCCTCTCCCCAAAAATGGCGGGCTCCCACTTATACAATCTAAAGTTGTTTATATCACGTCGCCTTCCAGCCTCACAACTTGCCACCGTGATCCACCCGTGAGGGAAGCTCATCATTGCACTATGGATCCGCCCTAAGATCGTCCGAAAATTTTGCCGACTCACGCCTAACCTTGCAAACATATACACTCACCAGTCAGGTTTCACTCTCAAAAAATGCAACCTTAGGTGTACTAAAAATCATAGTGCAAGATGTATCAATTCGGTTGACCGCGTTAAAACCGCTGGAGTAACTCTTCTCATGCGGGAGCGAATCCATACTCATCCGAAGGCGTCAGCGCAAACTTCGGAAAGCGTATCGGCGTGTCTGCAAGGCAGGACTCTTCAGAGCCCTGATCTTTATGGTGTGATGTATAGGAGAATTTCATGTCAACAATCGACCTTGCCAACGTGCATGAGTATACCGGCGGCGTTGCTCTTACCGTCGGTGGCGTCCTGGACGTCGGGTTGCTGCCCTATGGTCCGGAACTGGGTACGGCCACTTTCGTCGACGATGACGATGCCTTCGAAACCGCGGATACCGCCACCTTCAATGGCTCGGGCTTTTCCTACATCGGTCAAGGGACGGCGGCGACGCTCGGCCTGGGCGGCATCGAACTCGATTCGAAACCCGTCGTGGCCTTCTCGCAGGGCGGAACGACCTACCTGTGGTATCCCGAAGGCGAGCCTCTCGCTGGCGTGCTGAGTTCCACCATCAACCTGACGAGCGACGCGCCCTACGCCTACTGCTTTGCAGAAGGCACGCTGATCGACACCGCACAGGGTGAGCGCAAGGTAGAGGACCTGGCCATCGGCGACACGATCCGCACGGCAGACGGGTCTGAAACGACGATCAAATGGGTGGGCGTCCAGACCCTGAGCAGCCTCTTCAGCGAGACCGGCAAGCAGATGGTTCGCATCAGCGCGGGCGCGCTTGGCGACGGTTTGCCCCACAGCGACCTGACTGTCACCGCGGATCACGGCATGATCCTTGACGGTCTGGTGGTGAATGCCTCTGCCCTGGTCAACGGGTCGACCATCGACTTTGTCCCGGCAACAGAGTTGGGCGGCCGCTTCAAGGTCTACCATGTCGAAACCGAGAGCCATGAAGAGATCCTTGCCAACGGCGCGGCGGCGGAAACCTTCGTCGATTACGCAGCGCGCAAGAACTTCGACAACTACGACGAGTATCTCGCACTCTACAATGGTGTGGAACGCCTGATCCCGGAAATGACCAAGCCGCGCATTTCCTCCAGCCGGATGCTGCCCACGCAACTGCGTACGAAACTGGGCCTGACTACCCCCGTCATCCAGTTCCGTAAGAGCGCCTGACGCTTCGCCCTTCTTCCTGGGGGCATTGTGCACAGGCACTCGGCGCGGGTCCTGCAATTATCGCGGGGCCCGTTTTTCTATCTGTCGGATTCCAATGGTCAGCGCATTCGCCTGGCCGGATGGGCCGGAACCACAAGATGCCCTGCCGGCCTCGGCTCATAGATCGGCCAAGGGATGCCCATTTCCACGACAAGGTTGCAGGTTTCCGCGCAAATCCTGCGCACTGGCGGATTTCCTGACCTGCGCGCCACCCATTCCCCCCTGTAAATCAGCCTCGAGACCCCATGTCTTGAACAGAAAGACAAACGAGGCAGACCCATGAAAACCCTGACCATTCTCCAGGCCGCCGCGCTCGTCATGCTGGCCGTGATCGGCGCCTATGCCGGGCAGGACGACGGCGCTCAGACCTGCGCCGCGCCCCAGCAGGCCACGACACAGGCAGCGGCCTGCGATCTGTGATCACAGGCCGCCTTGGCCTGTCCCTGCCGCGCGCGTTCAGCCCGCGTCGGGCAACGGCGCCAGGCTGCGCAGGTAGAGGATGACGGCCGAAAGGTCATCGCCCGTCATCTGCGAGAAGTAGCCATAAGGCATCGGCGGCAACATCTGGCTGCCGTCGGGCCGCACTCCCTTGACGATCATGTCCGCCAGTTCCGCGTCGGTATAGCCTGCCAGCCCATCCTCGTGCGAGGTCAGGTTGGCGGCGACGGACGTGCCCCAGGGGCCGTGGAACTCGAAACCGCCAGCGCCCAGGTGGCTGTCCAGCATCGGACCTTTCTCACCCATCGGGGTGTGGCATTCCATGCAATGCGACACCGGCCCGGCCAGGTAGGCGCCATATTCGACGGTCACCGCCTGCTGAGGATGCGGCACGCTATCGACCGGCGGGCCATAGGCGGGCGGCAGCGGGATGTTGTAGGTGCTCTTGCCCGGGTCGTTCTCGACCGTGGGCACGGTGCGCAGGTACATCACCATGCTCATCAGGTCGTCATCGGACAGGCCGCGATACATGGCAAAGGGCATCGGCGGCCCGATGATCGTGCCATCGGGGCGCAGGCCTTCGCGGATCGCCCGCGCCAGTTCGGCATCGGACCAGCCCGCGACGGCCCCGGCGGGCGTGATGTTGGGGGCAATGGCGGTAAAGGCCGGGTTCTTGTCCACCAGCCGCCCGGCCAGGTTCTGGTCCATCACAGGGCCCTGCGGCCCCATCGGTGTATGGCAATTGCCGCAGCCTGCCGGTCCTTCGACCAGGTAACGTCCCCGGTCCAGGCTCGGCTCTGCCTGCGCCGTGGCACCGGCCATCGCCAGCCCAAGGCACAGCCCTGTCAGTCGTGAAAACATGTCCCTCTCCCTGAAAAATCGCTTCTTTTTTGTAGACAAACGACTCGCACGCCCGGGCGAGTGTAGTGCCTTCCAAAGAAGTTCCTCAGGGAAATCTTTTAACGGCCCAGGGCCTCGTTCAGCTTGGGCAGGAAACGCTGCTCGTAATCCGCCCCCACAAGGGGACCAACGAACTTGAACAGGACCGTGCCCTCACCGTCCAGGATGAAGGTTTCCGGCGGGCCGGTCACCCCCCAATCGATCGCCGTGCGCCCGGCCGGGTCAAAGGCCACTGCCATGAAGGGGTTGCCGTCATCGGTCAGGTACTTGGTAGCATTGCCCGCCTTGTCCTTGATGTTCACGCCGACAAGGCGGATGCCGTCCTCACGCATCTTCAGCAAGACGGGATGTTCGGCGCGGCAGGGCGGGCACCAGCTGGCCCAAAAGTTGACCACCGTCACCTCGCCCCCCGCCAGCATCTCGGGCGTGATGGCGGCATAGCCCGGCAGGGCGGCATCGGTCATCTGCGGGGCAGGCTTGCCCGCGAACATGGATTCCAGCTTGTCAGGGTCTTCGCGGCCCAGGCCGAAATAGAACAGCGCGCCGAGCGCTGCAAAGATCAGCGGCGGCGCCAGCATGAGAGGGGAAACCTTAGCCATTCTTCTTCTGACGCTCCTCGATACGCTGCAGCTCGGCCCTGACCCGGCGTGACCGTAGCACGCTGACCACGATCAGCAGGATGATCAGCAGCAGGGAGACCGCGTAGGACGACAGCACCGTGCCCGCGTATTTGCCCAGTTCCGGCATCATGCGCTGCGCTCCCGTGCCAAGAGGGCGCGCGAGCGGCGCGCCCGGATTTCCGTCTGGGTGCGCAAGAGCACAAGCGCCACGAACAGCAGGACAAAGCCCACGCCCGAGACCAGCAACGGCATGAAATAGACGTTCGAAACCTTTTCGTCCATGTCCGCGCCGGTCACGGCGCCCGCCCGCAGCACGGAGGACCCCTGGTGCAATCCCTGATTCCAGAACTGCACCGCATACCGCGACAGCAGCGCAAAGACCGACCCCACGAGGCAGAGGATCGAGGTCAGGTCGGCGGCGGTGTCGTCATCCTCGATCGCCTCCCAAAGGGCCATGTAGCCGAGGTAAAAGAGAAAGAGGATCAGGAAGACCGTCAGGCGCGGATCCCAGGCCCACCATGTACCCCACATGGGCTGGCCCCAGATCGCGCCGGTGACAAGGCCGATCACCGTCATGGTGGCGCCAATGGGCGCGGCGGCGCGGGCGGCCAGCGCGCTGACGTGGTGGCGCCGCACGATCCAGATCAGCGAGGCCAGCAGCATCATGATCCAGGCGTTGATCGCCATCATCGCCGCAGGCACGTGCAGGTAGATGATCTTGACGGTCGATCCTTGCCGGAAATCCTCTGGCGTAAAGAAGAACCCCCAGACCAGGCCCGTGACAAGGCAGATCACCGCCGCAACCGTCACCCAGGGCAAGAGCATATCCGCGGTGCGGATGAACTTGACCGGATTGGCATATTCCCAGATCGACATGGTCCTTGGCCTCCCTTGTCTGGCGGTTACAGCGCAAATATCGCGTCGGCGCAATACGTCACGGGCGCGCGCTCACCGGAGGTTGATCCGCAGCACCGCTGCGCTGGCAAAGGGCAAGAGCGCGGCAACCCCGAAACTGATCCCCGCCAGCATCAGCAAGGGCGTCTGCACCGCCAGCCCCTCGGCCCCGCGCCGCGCCACCTCGGCGCCAAAGATCAGCGTTGGCACGTATAGCGGCAGCACCAGCAGCGACATCAGCAGACCGCCCCGTTTCAGCCCCACGGTCAGCGCCGCGCCAAAGGTGCCGATGACCGACAAGGCCGGTGTGCCAAGCGCAAGGCTGATGAACAGCCAGAGATAGCCCGGCCCGGCCAGGTTCAGCAGCACCCCCAGCGCAGGCGCCACCAGCACCAGCGGCAGGCCGGTGGTGATCCAGTGCGCAAGCGCCTTGACGCTGACAATACCCTCCATCGGCAGGGGCGCGGTGGCGAGCAGGTCCAGCGACCCGTCCTCCCAATCCAGCGCAAAGATCCGGTCGAGCGAGAGCAGGCAGGCCAACAGCGCACCGATCCACAGGATGCCGGGCGCGATCTGCGTCAGAAGGTCGGTCTGCGGGCCGACACCAAAGGGCACCAGCACCGTGACAATCAGGAAAAAGGCCAGACCAAGGCCAAAGCCGCCCCCGGCCCGCACCGCCAGCCGCAGATCCCGTGTCAGTAGCGCGATCACAGGAAAGCCTCGTCCTGCAGGGCCGCGCGCGGTTTCGCGCGATAGGGCGTCACATCGAAATCATCCGCCTCGGGAATGCCAAGGTCGATATGGGTCGCCATCAGCGCCGATCCCCCCTGCCCCAGGTGCGCGCGCACCGCCTCGGCAAAGAGCGCGACAGAGGCGATATCCAGCGAAACCGTCGGCTCGTCCAGCACCCAGACAGGCCGCCCCGTCACCATCAGGCGCGCCAGCCCCAGCCGCCGCTTTTGCCCGGCGGACAGGGTCCCGGCCAGCCGGTCCTCCAGGGTTTCGAGGTTGAAGGCAGAGAGCGCGCCAGAGATCCCCTCGGTGCCGAAGACCTGCGCCCAGAACCGCAGGTTTTCCCCCACGCTGAGCATGGATTTCAGCCCGTCGGCGTGCCCGGCATAGGCGATGCGCTCGCCCGCGCCCGTGACCTCTCCGGCCATCGCGGGCTGCAAGCCCGCCACGGTGCGCAACAAGGTTGTCTTGCCCGCGCCATTGGGGCCGCGCAAGACCAGCGCACGGCCCGGCGCAAGCGCAAAACTCACCCCGTCCAGCACCGGCACGCCGCCCCGGGCCACCGTCAGATCGCTTGCCGTCAAATCCATGCTGTGCGGCTTACCCCAGTGCGCGCGCCCGCAAAAGCCCCAAGCGTCCGCCGCGACGCGATGCCCGCACCGCAAGACCGCGGCAGCCTGCTTCTTTGGGCCCCAAATATCTCCGGGGGAGTCGACCGAAGGGAGACGGGGGCAGAGCCCCCTGCCCGTCACGCCAGCCAGATGCGCGACTCTCAGACCGGCAGCGCGGCCAGCGCCACCCGGCGGCCTTCGCTCAAGAGGACGTTGTAGGTGCGGCAGGCCGAAGGCGAATTCATCGCCTCGACGCCCAGCCCGGCCTCTTCCAGCCTGTCGCGCAACCCCTTGGGCAGATGCGCGGTTTCGGCCCCCGTGCCGACAAAAATCACGTCGACAAAGCCGATCATGCTCAGCAGTGTCTCGTGATCCTCCAGCCCGCCCCAGTCGGCGCGGCCCCGGTCCCAGATCAGCAAAGCGCCCTCGTGGACCTCGCCGCCAACGCGGAAAAAGCCGGGACCGTAGCCGTCGACCGGCAGCGCATCGGTGAATGTGATCTCGTTCAGTCGCATGCGCTCTCCCTACCCCCAAACCGGCAGGGCCGACAAGGCCGAGACGGCGATCAGACCATAGGCGACACTGCGGTAGACCCGCTCCTGCTCCGGGCGAAAAAGCCGCCCGCCCAGCCAGGCACCGACCATGTTGGGCACCGCCATCGCCAATCCCAAGACGGCAAACCCCGCCTCCAGCCGGCCGAAAACTCCCATGTAGGCCACCAAGAGCAGGTCGTAGGACATCAGGAACAGCAGGATCGTGGCGCGGATGTTCTGTATCGGCAAAGGGCGCGCCATATAAAACAGGATCACCGGCGGACCCGGCAAACCGGCAACGCCGCCAAGGCCCCCGGACAGGGCACCGATGCCCGTCACCATGCGCCGGCCCACCTGCCCGCGATAGCGCAGGCCCAGCGTCAGAACCGCCAGCATTGCCAGCGCCAGAAGCCCCACAGCAAGTTGAAAGATCTCTGGCGCAATCAGCGTCAGCACCCATAGTCCCAGGGGCAGACACAGCACACAGCCCAGTAACAGGCGCCCCAGATCGCCCCGGTCCACATCGGCCCAGGCGCGGCGGACAATCGGCACCGGCCCGAACAGATCCATCAGGGTCATCGTGAGGATAGCGCCGAAGGGGGGCAGCCCCTGCGCCGCCACCGGCAAGAAAACCAGCCCCGAGCCGAACCCGGTGAAACCACGTACCAACCCGGCGAGGAACGCCGCCAGGATGACCCAGCCCATCTCCGTCGGAGACAGGCTGAACCATGCGTCAGGCATCAATGTCGCCGAACTGGTTTCCGGTCGTGTCCGTGGGCTTGGACCAGTCGCGTTTCACGCCAAGGCGCAGCAGCATGACGGAGGCCACGAAAATCGACGAATAGGTGCCGACGATCACGCCCCAAGTCATGGCAAAGACAAAGCCGCGGATCACGTCGCCGCCCAGCACCAGAAGCGCAATCAGCGCCAGGAGCGTGGTTAGGGATGTCATGAAAGTCCGGCTCAGCGTCTCGTTGATCGAGAGGTTGAGCACCTCTTTTAGGTCCTTGGACTTGTACTTGATCAGGTTCTCACGCACGCGGTCGAAGACCACGACCGTGTCGTTCAAGGAATAGCCGACGATGGTCAGCAAAGCCGCGATGATCGCCAGGTCGAACCGGATCTGCAGTTCCGAAAAAACGCCGATGGTCAGCACCACGTCATGTACCAGTGCGACGACCGCGCCGACGGCGAACTGCCATTCAAAGCGCAGCCAGATGTAGACCAGCACCGCCCCGATCGCCAGCGCCACGGCGATGGCCGCCGTGCGGATCAATTCGCCCGAGACCTTGGGGCCGACGGATTCGACCGAGACGAACTTGATGTCCGGCGAGATTTCCAGCAGCGCTGCCTCGGCGGTTTCGATCACCTCTGTGCTGACCGCCTCTTCGCCGTCCTGGGCGCCGATGCGGATCATGGCCACGTTCTGCTCGGGTCCGAAATTGGGGTCGAAGACCTCTGAGATCACGACGTCGCCCAGTTCCAGCGCCGCCAGCGCGTCGCGATAGGCGCCCACGTCCACCGGCTGCGCGCTTTCGGTCCGGATCGTGGTGCCGCCGCGAAAGTCGATGCCGTAGTTCAGCCCGCGCAGACCGAAGCTGCCAAGCGCCAGCAGGATCAGGAAGGCCGAGATGCCCAGCCAGAGCACCGGCCGCGAAAAGAAATCGAAGTTGGTCTGTTGGGGAACCAGTCTCAGGCGCATGTCAGACCTCGATCGTTTTCGGACGGCGGCGTTCGAACCAGATGACGATCAAGAGCCGCGTGACAAAGATCGCAGTAAAGACGGAGGTCAGGATGCCAAAGCCCAGGGTGACGGCAAAGCCGCGCACCGGGCCAGAGCCCATGACATAGAGTATCACCGCCGTGATGAAGGTGGTGATATTGGCATCGACGATCGCCGACAGCGCCTTTTCATAGCCCAGTTCGATGGCCCGCGCCGGACCGCGCGCGGTGCGCACTTCCTCGCGGATCCGCTCGAACACCAGCACGTTGGCATCCACGGCCATACCCACGGTCAGCACGATCCCCGCGATGCCCGGCAGGGTCAGCGTCGCCCCGATCATCGACAGAAGGCCAAAGATCAACGCGATGTTCAGGATCAACGCGACATTGGCAAACAGACCGAAGAGGCCATAGCTGAGCGCCATGAAGACCAGCACCGCGACAAAGGCCACCATCGTGGCGATCTTGCCCGCGTCGATGCTGTCCTGCCCCAGTTCCGGGCCGATGGTCCGTTCTTCGAGGAAGACCAGTTTCGCCGGCAGGGCACCGGCGCGCAGCAGCACGGCCAGCTGGGTCGATTCCTCGACCGTGAAACTGCCGGTGATGATGCCTGACCCGCCCGCGATATGGGCCTGGATGACGGGGGCCGAGATAACCTCGTCGTCCAGAACGATGGCAAAGGGCGAACCGATGTTGTTGGCGGTGTAATCGCCGAAACGCCGCGCCCCCGAGGGGTTGAAGCTGAAGTTCACCGCCGGACGGCCGTTCTGGTCAAAGGCGGGCTGCGCGTTGGTCAGGTCCTCGCCGGTGACGACGGGGGCCTGTTCGAGGATGTAGTAGACACCCTCCTGATCCAGCGCGGGCAGGATCTCGTTGCCGACGCCGGGGCGTTCGCTGCCGTCGGACGTCCGGCTGACCACCGGCTGGAAGGTCAGCTGCGCGGTGGTGCCGATGATCTCTTTGAGTTCGGCGGCGGACCCGATGCCCGGCACCTGGATCAGGATGCGGTCAAACCCCTGGCGTTGAATCGTCGGTTCACGGGTGCCAACCTCGTCGATGCGGCGCCGGATGATTTCCAGGCTCTGCTGCATGGTGCGGTCGTCGAGCGCCTGGCGCTCGGCCTCGGACAGGGTGATGACCAGCACGTCATCCTCGCCCCGCACTTCGAGGTCGGTCGACCCCGCCCCGGTGAGCGACACCACCGGCTGCGCCAGCGTGCGCACCAGTTCGATGGCCCGGTTCATGCCTGCAGGTTCGGAAATCTTGATGCGCAGTTCGCCCAGGGGGGCGTTGGGCTGCAGGCGGATGGTGCCGACCTCGTCGCGCGCGTCGCGCAACAGGTCGCGAACCTCGGGCCAGAGCGATTCCATCCGCGCCTCGTAGACGTCCTGCACCTGGACCTCTGCCAGAAGGTGCGCACCGCCGCGCAGGTCCAACCCGAGGTTCACCAGCCCCGAAGGCAGGTAAGAGGGCCAGCCGGCAGCGAGATCGCGGTTTTCCGTGGTATCAAGACCCGCCTCGATGGCCTTTACGGCATCGTTGTGGGTTTCGACCCGCGAATAGAATGCGTTGGGCATGGCGAGCAGCAGGCCGACCACGACAGTCGCCCAGATCAGCACGCGCTTCCAGAGATCGACCTGCAGCATACCCGATCAGCTTTCGGCCGGTTCGGTCTTGGACAGGACCTGCGCGATGGTCTGCTTGACCACGCGGACCTTGACGCCCTCGGCCAGCTCGACCTCGATTTCCTTGTCGTCCTTGACCTTGGCAACCTTGCCGATCAGCCCACCCTGGGTGACGACCTGGTCGCCGCGGCGCAGCGCGCCAACCATTTTCTGGTGTTCCTTCATCTTTTTCTGCTGCGGACGGATCAGCAGGAAATACATGATCGCGAAGATCAGGATGAGCGGAAGAAACTGGCCGATTGCGCTTACGTCCATTGAGGATGCTCCTGTTGGATTACGGCGGGGCATCCCCCGCGAAATTTGGCCGGAACCTATGCGCGGTACTGGCCAGATGCAAGAAGGCCCCGGCGCCAGCACGCATTTGTTTCCTGCAAGAGCGCGTGTTTTCCGCCTGACCCGGTCTCGGGCGGCAGTGGCGCGCAACCGACCGACCTCTTTCAACCGTCTGAAAGCGCCTTGGGTCGGCGCGATCCCCTCGGACGGGGGCGTCGATCCCACCCGGGCCGAGCAGGAAAGGATCCGTCAGGAACTCCGCGCGTCTTCTTGCTCTGGCGCCTCTGGCATGGGCAAGGGCTGGCACCGCCGCGATCCCCGTCTTGAGACGTCACGGCCTTGCCCGGGAGCCGCGCGCCGCCTACCTTTCTTGTTGCGAACAGGGCCAAAGCGAAAGGCCGCCTCATGCTGCGCATGGCTCTGACACTCTTGCTGCTGCCCCTGCCCCTTCTGGCCGGGGAACCCTCGATCGGGCGGTTAAACACCGCCGGCTACCGCATGACCGAGATGTGTACCGCCACGCTGATCGCCCCCGACCTGGCCCTGACCGCCGCCCATTGCGTGACCCGGCCAGAGGATGGCTATCTCAAGCGGATCACGGACATGGTCTTTGTCGCCGGATGGGATGGCGCGGGGCACACAGGCGCCGCCCGCATCCGCGAGGTGCGCGTCCATCCCCAGGCCTATGCCCAGGGCCGGTTCGACCTGCGCCATGACATCGCCGTGGTCGAACTGGAAAACCCGCTGGACCCGCCACCGCTACGCATTGGCAGCGCCGCCCTGCCCGGACCTCTGACCCTGATGGGCTATCGCCGCTCGCGCCCGCACAGGCTGACCGTGACACCGCTGTGTTATGGCGACAAGGATCGCGGCATCTGGCGCATCGGCTGCCGGGTCGAACCCGGACAAAGCGGCGGGCCGGTCATGGCGGGCGACGGCGCGGCACGGCGCATCGTCGCGGTGATCGTCGCCGTTACCCGCGACGAAGAGGCGCTGGCGGTGCCGGTCGACGGTTGGCTGCGGCGGGAATTCGCGGCAGCGGGCCGGGATTGACAGGGAAGACCCGCAGCCCCTCTACCTTCCTTAATCAAGATGGGGCATAACCCCCGCGACTCACACTACCTTCTGGAGGATACGATGCACGACATCCGCGCCATCCGCGAAAACCCCGCCGCCTGGGATGCGGCCCTCTCGCGCCGTGGGGTTGACGGGATGTCGTTGCAGGTCCTCGACCTCGACCGCGCGCGCCGCGCCGCGATCACCGCTGCCGAAGAAGCACAGGCGGAACAGAACCGCGCCTCCAAGGAGGTTGGCAAGGCCAAGGCCAGCGGCGACGAGGCCGAATTCGAACGTCTGCGCGCGCTGGTTTCCGCAAAAAAGGCCGAGGTGGCCGAACTCCAGGACAAGGCCAAGGGGCTGGACACCGAGCTGGAGGCGCTGCTGGCCGGCATCCCGAACCTGCCGCTGGCAGAGGTGCCGGAAGGCGCCGACGAGGACGACAACGTCGAGATCAAGCGCTGGGGCACGCCCCGCACACTTGATTTCGCACCGAAAGAGCATTTCGACCTGGACGGCGTGAAGCCCGGGATGGATTTCGAAGTGGCCGCCAAGCTTTCGGGCTCGCGCTTCGTCGTGCTCTCGGGGGCCGTGGCCCGTATCCACCGCGCGCTGGCACAGTTCATGATCAACACCCATGTCGACGAGAACGGCCTGACAGAGACATGGACCCCCGTGCTTGTCCGCGAAGAGATGATGTATGGCACCGGCCAGCTGCCCAAGTTCGGCGAGGACAGCTACAAGACCACCAACGGCTGGTGGTTGATCCCCACCTCCGAGGTGACGCTGACCAATATCGTCAACGGCCTGATCGTGGACGAGGATTACCTGCCGCGCCGTTACACCGCGCATTCGCAGTGTTTCCGTTCCGAGGCCGGGTCGGCGGGCAAGGACACCTCGGGCATGCTACGCCAGCACCAGTTCGAGAAGGTCGAGATGGTCTCTGTCACCCATCCGGACAAGTCGCTGGAGGAACACGACCGCATGACGCGCTGCGCCGAGGGCATCCTGGAAAAGCTGGGCCTGCCCTATCGGACCGTGGTGCTCTGCACCGGCGACATGGGCTTTGGCGCGCAAAAGACTCATGACATCGAGGTCTGGCTGCCCGGTCAGGACACCTACCGCGAGATCAGCTCTGTCTCGACCTGCGGCGATTTCCAGGCCCGGCGCATGAACGCGCGGTTCCGCCCCTCCACAGGCGGCAAGCCCGAATTCCTGCACACGCTGAACGGCTCGGGCCTGGCCGTCGGGCGTTGCCTGATCGCCGTTCTGGAAAACGGTCAGCAGGCGGACGGCTCGGTCGATCTGCCCGAGGCGCTGCATCCCTACCTGGGCGGCAAGACCCGGCTGACCGCCGAGGGTGCGCTGGCATGATCCGGACGGTCCCCTGTCCGGAGGCGGTCTCTTGACCCGCCTCTGGGCGCTCCTGTGTTTCGTGGCCGCGCTCTGTTTCGCGGCCTCGCCTTGGCTGGTGCCCGGGTTTAACGGCTATGACCCGTCGAAATTCCCGGTCCTGCTGGAAGATCCGCCGGTTCAACCGGCGGGCTATGCCTTTGCCATCTGGGGCCTGATCTACATCTGGCTTCTGGTCGGCACGGGCTTCGGCCTGCTGCAGCGGGGTGATGACGTGGACTGGGCGCCGATGCGTCCGCCGCTCTTCGCCAGCCTCGCGGTGGGCACCATCTGGCTGCCGGTGGCGCAATGGTCGCCGGTGCTGGCCACCCTGCTGATCTGGGTCATGCTGGGCACCGCGCTGGTCGCGCTCTGGCGGGCGGGCGACACCGACCGCTGGCTGCAGCAAGGGCCGGTGGCGGTCTACGCGGGCTGGCTCTCGGCGGCGGCCTGCGTCGGCACCGGCGTGGTGATCGGCGGCTATGGCTGGATGCCCCCCACCCCGGCGGCCCTTTTGTCGCTCTCCGTCTGCATGGCGCTGTCGGTGACAATGCAATACCGCCTGCACCGGGCGCCGGAATACGGCATGACGGTGATCTGGGCGCTGGTCGGCGTGGTGGTGGCGAACTGGCAACCCTTCAACGCCGCAGTGACCGGCCTGGCCCTGGTGGGCATGATCGCCATCCTGGGCGTGCGCGGCACGGACACCGAATAGGCCCGGCACCGGGCCTGTGAGTTCTGGACAGGGGCCCGACCCGCCCCTAGGCTTGGCGCAGTCATTCACAAGGTCTGTCCATGCGCACCCTGATGCTTACTGCCTGCCTTCTCGCACTCCCGCTTGTGCCCGGTCCGCTCCCGGCCCAGGAAAGCCTGCATCTCGAAGAAAGTGCTGACATCACAGGGGCTTACCGGGTCGCAGGCCGCAACCCGGATGGGTCCGCCTATACCGGCACGCTGGAAATGACGGCCAGCGGCGCCCAGTACCAGCTGGCCTGGACCATCGCGGGCCAGGTCTATCGCGGCACAGGACGGCTGGAGGGTCGGGTGCTGACGGTCGACTGGCAAGGTGATAGCAACCCGGTGGTCTACGTCCTGATGCCGGACGGCGCGCTGCACGGCACCTGGGCCGACGGCCACGCCCTCGACCGGCTGGAACCGCTCCGCTAGGCCACCTCTTCACAGCTCGAAACCTCCACTGGAGGTTTCACCGCCTGCGGCGGACCGGCCCCCAGCCTGTTCCTTGGTGACTCCCAAAGCCAACAAACAGGCGCAGCCTGTTCACGCGGGTTGGGGGGCGGGCGCCTTTGCGGCGACGCCGCAAACAGTCCCGTCCCGCCGGCCAGCCTCAGTCCTTCTTCGACTGCAACTTGCCCAGGTGCTTCTTCAACGCGCCGGCGTTCTTCTTCTTGCGCCCCTTGTAGGGGTTCTTGGCGCCCTGTCCGCGCATGGTCAGGCGTATCGGCGTGCCCGGCATGTCAAAGTCCTCGCGCAGCCCGTTCACCAGGTAGCGCGAATAGCTCTCGGGCAGCTTGTCGGGATGGGAACACATCACCACGAAGCCCGGCGGCCGGGTCTTGACCTGGGTCATGTAACGCAGCTTGATCCGACGGCCATGCGGCGCGGGGGGCGGATGCCTCTGGACCATGCCCTCCAACCAGCGGTTCAGCTGCGCCGTGGGCACGCGGCGGTTCCAGACGTCATAGGCCTGCATGATCGCGGCCTGCAGCCGGTCCAGCCCCTTGCCCGTGCGGGCGGAAATCGTCACCAGCGGCGCGCCGCGCAACTGTGGCAGGACATGTTCGAACTGCTCGCGCAGCCACTTCAACTTGTCCTGCTTCTCGTTTTCCACGTCCCACTTGTTGACCGCCACCACCACGGCCCGCCCCTCACGCTCGGCGAGGTCGGCGATCTTCAGGTCCTGGGTTTCAAAGGGAATGGCCGCATCCAGCAGCACCACGACGACTTCTGCGAATTTCACCGCGCGGATACCGTCCGAGACCGAGAGTTTCTCCAGCTTGTCCTGAACCTTGGCCCGGCGCCGCATCCCGGCGGTGTCGAAAACCCGCATCGGCACCCCGCCCCAGTCCATCTGGACCGAGATCGCGTCGCGCGTGATCCCCGCTTCCGGCCCTGTCAACAGCCGCTCCTCGCCCAGGATCGCGTTGACCAGCGTCGACTTGCCCGCGTTCGGGCGTCCCACCACGGCGATCTGCAGCGGCTTGTCCCGGGTCGGCAGGCGCATGTCGCCTTCGCCCGCCTCGGCCTCTTCCTCGCTCAGCGTGACCTCGACCTCCGGCGCCTCTTCGGCGGCGCGCGCTTCGAACCCGTCCGACAGCGGCAAGAGCGTCGAATAAAGTTCGTTCATGCCTTCGCCATGTTCGGCCGACAGGCGGATCGGTTCGCCCAGACCCAGCGAGTAAGCCTCGATCACACCGGCATCCGCCGCGGACCCTTCCGACTTGTTGGCCCCCAGGATCACGTGTTTCGCCCGCTTGCGCAGGATTTCGGCAAAAACCTCGTCATCGGGCAGGATGCCCGCGCGCGCGTCGATCAGGAACAGGCAGATGTCCGCCTCGTCCACCGCGCGTTCGGTCAGCCGCCGCATCCGGGCGGGCAGCGACTCGTCGGTCTCGTTCTCCAGTCCGGCGGTGTCGACCACGGTAAACCGCAGGTCGCCCAGCTTGCCCTCGCCCTCGCGCAGGTCGCGGGTCACGCCCGGTTGGTCGTCGACCAGCGCCAGGCGCCGCCCGACGAGTCGGTTGAACAGTGTCGACTTGCCCACGTTGGGGCGGCCGACGATGGCGAGAGAGAAACTCATGGCCCGGCTCCAAAGATCAAGGGCGCCGCTTAACGCATTTCATAGCAGGGGGAAAGGGGGCATCCCCGGTCGCGACCGGGGTCCTGCCCGGCTTCTTTGGGCGGACAAATGCCTCCGGGGGGAGGCTCGCAGAGCCGGGGGGCAGCGCCCCCGCCCCGAGACCGAGGCCGCAAGGCCGATGTGCCGAGATACCCTGCGCGCGCCCGCAGGCGCGCTCCTTTTAGCGGTAGGCGTGCAGCACACCCTTGCGCGATACGACATAAAGCGTGCCGCCCGCCACCACGGGGCGCGTGGTGGCGCCACCGGGGATCGCGATCTCCTGCAGCAACTTGCCGTCCACCGGGTTGAAGGCCCTGATCTTGCCATCCGAACTGGCCACGATCAGGCGCCCGCCCGCCAACACCGGGCCGTGGTTGGCGTAAGAGCCGTCACGGCGGCGGTTCGGATTGCGCGTGGGGCGATAGCCCGGCAGGTCGCGGCTCCAGATTTCCTGGCCGGTTCCGGCGTCCAGCCGCACCAGCTGGTTGAGATCGGAGACGAAGAACACCGAATCGCCGGCGGGCCACATCGGCCCCAGAGCGCCCTTCTTGGCGGTCCAGATGCGCTCGCCATTGTAGACCGACAGCGCCACAGCACGGCCCGAATGGTTGCCGGCAAAGACGCGGTCGCCCGCGATCACCGGATCACCGGTGACATCGTTGATGCCCGCGATGGTGACGCCGGTGCGGCGACCCAGCAACTCGGCGTTCCAGACCTGCAGCCCGCCCTGGCGGAAGGCAGCCGAAACAGCGCCTGACCCAAAGGCGAATACAACGTATTTGTCGTTGATCGCAGGCGCGGGCGCCCCGGCGATGTTGTTGAAATCCTTGGCGCCTTCGAACTGCCAACGCACGCGGCCATCGTCGCTTTCGATTGCCCAGGCTGTGCTGTCGCCCGAGACGACGTAGACCAGCCCGTCGCGATAGCTCGGTGCGCCGGTGGCGGTGTTCTTGAGATCCTGCTCCCAAAGCTTCTGCCCCGTCGCCGGGTCCAGCGCAGTCAGCATGCCGAAACCGGACGAGACAAAGAGCTTGCCGTCGCCATAGGCCAGACCGCCGCCCTGCCCCTCGGGAGCCTTGTCGCGCTGCGGCACAAGGGTCGCCGTCCAGAGTGCCTGCCCGGAGGTGGCGGTGGCCCGGACCTGGTGGTTGGCATCCATCGTGAAGATGCGTCCGCCCGCGACGATCGGATCGGCGTTCAGCCGGGTCTTGCGCCCGTCGCCCGCGCCGATCCCGACCGAGAACAGCGGTTTGAGCGCCTGGCCCAGGGCCGGGTTCGTGACCCGGACCCTTGGCGACACCGGGCTTTGCGCCCAATCGGTGTTGGTCACGCTGGCGGGCGTGGAAAAGGCGCGAGCCTGCGGGCCCGCCGGTGCAGGGTCTGCGCCGTCATCATACCCGCCGGTCAGCACGTCCCGGACGTTCAGCCGTTCGCCCGGAAGGATCTGCTCGCTCTTGGCGCAGGCCGTCAGCGCCAGCGCGGCCAGCGAAATCAGCAGAGAGGTCTTGCGCAGCATCACCATGCCCCTTTTCGTCACTACCCGGGGCCCTGCCCCCCGCCGTGCGCCCCGCCTGCGCGGGCTCAGTTGCCGGACGCGTCGCCGCCCAGTGCCACAATCAGTTGCCCGGCCCGGCGCTGCAAGCCCTGCGTTGCCTCGGCATCCTCTGCCAGGCGTTCAAGCCGTGCGATCGCGGCGTCACGCTCGCCGGTTTCGATCTCGATCAGGGCCAGTTGTTCCTCGGCCAGCAGGCGCAGCGGCTGGCCCGGAACGGCCAGTGCCTCGAAACCGGCGCGGCGTTCGTCCACCGAAAGGACGGAGGCGCCGCGGGTCAGGGCCTTGTAGCTGGCGATCTGTCGATAGATCGACGGGATCTCGGTGTTCTCGGCCACGGCCTGCAGGCGGGCGACCGCCTCGGCGTCGTCGCCGGCGGTGCCTTCCTCGGCGGCGGTCAGCATCGACAGAATCGCCGCGGCACCGGTCGTTGGCGCGTCGATTGCGGCCAGGGCGTCGATGCGCTGCGCCGGCTCCTCGGCATCCAGCGCGTCAAGCACGCTGTCACCAAAGGCCTGGGCCCGGGATTCGGCAGAGGCGATCTGCCATTCGCGCCAGGCGGTGCCGCCGACGATCAAAAGCACGATGACCACGCCAACCCAGCCCCACTTGCGCAAAGTGGCGAACAGGCGGTCGCGTTTGACCTCTTCGGTCACCTCGTCGATAAAACTGTCGGCGTCGCTCAAACGGGCCCCCTCCGGTTGGTTTTCTCCCTCTTACATGTCCCGCCGCGCAGTGCCAAGGCGAGATGGCACCGGCGCAAGAGCCCATTTCCGCGCCGAAACCCGTCCGGCGAATTGTCGCGCAGTTGCCGATTAATCGTCAAACTCTCGCAGAATTGTCGAAAAACCGCCGCTTTACCGCGCAAAAACCCCGCCCGTGCTTGAAGCCTCCGTCGCGGCACCCTAAAACTGAACGGAACAGTTCAGCCCGGAGTCACCCGGGTCAGCGGGGTTCGGGGCGGCTCGGCACCGTAACGATTAACAGGATATGCGGCGGGCCACCGAGGTTCGGCGCCGAAGGGACGAAGACGATGCGCATCATGTCTATCCTGACCGCCTGCCTTGTGGCTGCGGTTCTTTATGGGGTTGTGTTCGAACGGGACCGACTGCTGGAATTTTCCCGCGAGGTGGCCCCGGCATCGCAGGATGATGCGGCAGAGGGCGGGCCCGATCCTGTCGATATCGCCGATCCGGCGCCGGAGGCCGCGGCCCCCGATGCACTGCCCGAAGGCGCGGTGCGCGTGATGGCCAAGCGGTCGGTGGCCCAGGTTGTCGACAGCGAGGTGATCCTGCGCGGCGAAACCCAGGCCGTCCGCCAGGTCGAGGTGCGGGCCGAAATCTCTGGCAAGATCGTCTCTGAACCGCTCCGCAAGGGATCTCTGGTCGAGGCCGGGCAACTGCTGTGCGAAATCGACCCGGGCACCAGCCAGGTCTCGCTGCAAGAGGCGCTGGCCCGGCTGGCCGAATCCAAGGCCCGCCTGCCCGAGGCCAAGGCGCGTCTGGCCGAAGCCCAGGCGCAATTGCCCTCGGCCAGGGCCCGCATCCTGGAGGCCGAGGCCGCCGTGCCCGCCGCCGAGGCGCAACTGGCCGAGGCCCGCGCCAGCGTCCCCGCCGCCGAGGCGCAACTGGCCGAGGCCAAGGCGCGCGTCCCGGAATTCGAAGCCCGCCTTGAAGAGGCCGAGGCCCGCGTGCCGGAGGCCGAAGCCCGGCTGGCAGAGGCCCGGGCCGCGGTTCCCGCCGCAGAGGCCCGCCTGAAAGAGGCCGAAGCCGGTGTGCCCGCCGCAAAGGCCCGGCTGGTCGAGGCCGAGGCCCGCGTCCCCGAGGCGGAGGCGCGGCTGAAACAGGCCCAGGCGCAGGTGCGCGAGGCCGAGATCAACCTGCGCGCCTCGCAGGAACTGGCCCGTGACGGATTTGCCGCGCAGACCAAGCTGGCCGGGGCCGAAGCCGCTTATGAAACCGCACTGACCGCCGTGCAGACCGCGCAACTGGGTCTGAAATCGGCCGCAGCAGGGATCGAAACGGCCAAATCGCAGCTGCAGGGCGCTCTGGCCGCCATCCAGACCGCCAAGAGCCAGGTCGAGACCGCGAAGGCCGCTGTGCAGGCGGCACAAAGCGGCATCCGCAACGCCCGCGCCGGGGTGATCTCGGCCAAGGCGCAGATCCAGAACGCCCTGGCCGGTGTGCAATCTGCGCAAAGCCGATTGCAGGGCGCCAAGGCCGCCGTGGCCTCGGCGCTGTCGGGTGTCGAAGGCGCCAAGGCGGCGGTCATCGCCGCACGCGCCCAGCTTGAAACCGCCACGGCGGGCATCCAGTCGGCCAAGACCGGCGAGGAAAGCGCCCTGAGCGCGATCCAGTCCTCCGAGGCCGCCGTCGCCTCGGCCCGCCGGGAAATCGACCGGCTGCAGGTGCATGCGCCCTTTGGCGGTCTGCTGGAAACCGACACGGCGGAACTGGGCGCACTGCTGCAACCCGGATCGGCCTGCGCCACGGTCATCCAGCTGAACCCGATCAAGATCGTCGGCTATGTCCCGGAAACCACAGTGGCGCGGGTGATGCTGGGCGCCAAGGCGGGGGCGCGGCTGACCAACGGTCGCGTCATACAGGGCGAGGTCACCTTCGTTTCGCGCAGTGCCGACCCGACCACCCGGACTTTCCTGGTGGAACTGACCGTCGACAACTCAGACCTGACCATCCGCGACGGCGAGACCGCCGAAGTTGCGATCGAGGCCGAGGGCGCCAAGGCGCACCTTTTGCCCCAGTCCACCCTGACCTTGAACGACCAGGGCAAGCTGGGCGTGCGCACGGTCAAGCCGGATGACAGCGTGCAGTGGATGGATGTCTCGATCCTGCGCGACACCCGCGACGGTGTCTGGATCACCGGCCTGCCGGACGAGATCAACGTGATCACTGTCGGCCAGGAATACGTTACAAACGGCGTGACCGTGGTGCCGAGTTACGAGGATATCATACAATGACCGGCATCATCGACTGGGCCGCCGCACGGGCCCGAATGATCATCGCCTTCATCGTTCTCAGCCTCGTGGTCGGGGCCTATGCCTATGTCTCGCTGCCCAAGGAGGGCGAACCGGACATCGAGATCCCGGCGCTCTTCGTCTCGGTCCCCTTCCCCGGCATTTCCGCCGCCGACGCAGAAAAGCTGCTGGTCAAGCCGATGGAGACCGAGCTGTCGGATCTCGACGGGCTGAAGAAGATGACCGCTACCGCCGCCGAGGGCTATGCGGGCCTGGCGCTGGAGTTCGAGTTCGGCTGGGACAAGACCAAGATCATCGCCGACGTGCGCGACGGCATGAACAACGCCGAGGCCGAGTTCCCCGAGGGCGCCGAGAAATACTCGATCAACGAGATCAACTTTTCCGAATTCCCGATCCTGATCGTCAACCTCTCCGGCCCGGTGCCGGAACGCACGCTGACCAAGGTCGCGAAGGACCTGCAGGACCGGCTGGAAGGGTTGGATGCCGTGCTGGAGGCCGGGATCGCGGGCAATCGTGACGAGATGCTGGAAGTGGTGATCGACCCGCTGCGGCTGGAAAGCTACAACGTCACCGCCGACGAGCTGATCCGCGTGGTGCAGAACAACAACCAGCTGATCGCCGCGGGCGAGGTCGAGACGGAAAACGGCGCCTTCTCGGTCAAGATCCCGTCCAGCTTTGATGATGCGCGCGATGTCTATGACCTGCCGGTCAAGGTGAACGGCGACCGCGTGGTGACGCTGGGCGACCTCGCCTCGATCAACCTGACCTTCGAGGACCGCAAGGGCACGGCACGGTTCAACGGCGAACAGACCGTCGCGTTGCAGGTGGTCAAGCGCAAGGGCTTCAACATCATCGACACGGTGGCGCAGGTAAAGGCCGAGCTGGCCACCGCGCAGGAGAACTGGCCAGACGAGCTGCGCGCGGTGCTGGACGTGGGCACCTCGAACGACCAGAGCCGGCAGGTGGCCAGCATGGTCAGCCAGCTCGAAGGCTCTGTCCTGACGGCCATCGCGCTGGTGATGATCGTGGTGCTGGCGAGCCTGGGCCTGCGGCCCGCGCTGCTGGTGGGCTTTGCCATCCCGACCTCCTTCCTGCTGTGTTTCGTGCTGCTGACGATGATGGGCGTGACGATTTCGAACATCGTGATGTTCGGCCTGATCCTGGCGGTGGGCATCCTGGTGGACGGCGCTATCGTGGTGGTGGAATACGCCGACAAGCGTATCGGCGAGGGCACCGGCCCCATGCACGCCTATGTCGAGGCCGCGCACCGGATGTTCTGGCCCGTGGTCTCGTCCACGGCAACGACGCTTTGCGCCTTTCTGCCGATGCTGTTCTGGCCCGGTGTCGCGGGCGAGTTCATGGGCATGTTGCCGATCACCATCATCTTCGTGCTGACCGCCTCACTGGTGGTGGCGCTGATCTACCTGCCGGTCATGGGCGGTGTCTCGGGGCGGTTTTCCCGCAACGTGCACCGCGCCGGCGACTGGCTGCGCGCGCGGCTGCACTGGAGCCTGCGGATCCTGCTGGTGCCGGTTGCGATCCTGGGCCTGTTCACCGGCGCCATGATGGTGCTGAACCCCAGCTACCTGGGCCCGACAGAGGCCACGGGCTGGACCGCGCATATGCCCGGCGCCGTGATCTTCGTGCTGTTCGCTGTGATCTCCTCGGTGGTGATGGATGCCGCCGAGTTCCGCCGCAAACCCAAACACATCGACGCCCGCCGCCGCCGGACGCTGTTCGGCAAGTTCACCAAGCTGATCGCGGGCAACCCGATCATGCCGCTGGTGACGGTCTTTGCCGTGGTGGGGTTCGTGGTCAGCGTCTTCGCCTACTACGGCGAGAACAACAACGGCGTGGATTTCTTCGTCGAGAGCGAACCGGAACAGGCCATCGTCTACGTCCGGGCGCGGGGCAACCTGAGCCTTGCGGAAAAGGACGCGCTGGTGAAACGGGCCGAGCGGATCGTGCTGAGCCATCCCGGCATCCTCAACGCCTTCTCCTTTGCCGGTGAAGGCGGGCTGGACAACAACACCGGCGGCGCGGCGGCGCCCAAGGACACCATCGGCCAGGTCCAGTTCGAGACGATTTCCTGGGACGACCGCCCCGCCTATGCCCGCGCAAACGACATTCCGCTGGCGCGGCTGGACGGAGACGTGATCCTGGACGACCTGACCGAAAAGCTGGAGCGCATTCCCGGCGTCGAGATCGAGATCCTGGCGCAGGCACGCGGCCCCGCCAGCGCCAAGCCGGTGCACCTGCAGCTGCGCGGCGACGACTGGAACGCCCTGCTGGAGGCGGCGGGCATCGCGCGGGCCAAATTCGAGAACACGCCCGGCTTGACCCTGGTCGAGGACACGCGCCCCCTGCCGGGCATCGACTGGCAGATCGACGTGGACGTGGAAAAGGCGGGCCGTTACGGCGCCGACGTGGCCACCGTGGGGGCAATGGTGCAGCTGGTGACGCGCGGGCTGGCCATCGGCAGCTATACCCCCGGCACCTCGGACGAGGAAATCGACATCCGCGTGCGCCTGCCCGAGGAGAACCGCGTGCTGTCCACGCTGGACAGCCTCAAGGTGCGGACCCCGGACGGGCTGGTACCGCTGGTCAACTTCATCACCCGCGAGCCGGTGGCCAAGCTGGCCGAGATCGAGCGCATCGACCAGACCCGCTTTTTCGACATCAAGGCCGGCGTCCGCGAGAGCCTGATGGAAATCGGCTGGGACGTGACGACGACCGGCCCGGACGGGGCGGACAAGACCGAGTTCGTGCCCCTGATGACCGGCGTCGAGCTGGACCCGGAAACGGCAGATATCTCGACCGCGGACTGGAGCCATGACTTTGGCCGCTCGTCCGGCTTTTTCGAATGGCTGATGGGGGACAATCTGCGTCACTTCGGCGATGTGCGCTGGCTGACCGACATGACCCCCGAGGAAATCACCGCGCAGGCCGGCACTGGCGACATGTCGCGCCTGAAAGTGGTTCCGGTGACGGGGACAGAGCGGATCGACGTGCTGACCGATTGGCTGCAGACGAACCCCCTGCCCGCGGGCATCGAATGGGAATGGACCGGCGACCAGGAAGACCAGGAGGAAAGCCAGGCCTTCCTGCAATCGGCCTTTGCCGGTGCGCTGTTCCTGATGTTCATCATCCTGCTGGCGCAGTTCAACAGCTTCTACAACTCGGTGCTGGTGCTGCTGGCGGTGATCCTGTCCACCACGGGCGTGCTGATCGGCATGCTGGTGATGGACCAGTATTTCTCGATCATCATGACCGGGACAGGGATTGTGGCCTTGGCCGGGATCGTCGTGAACAACAACATCGTCCTGATCGACACCTACCAGGATTATTCACGTTACATGCCGCGGATCGAGGCCATCGTGCGCACCGCGCAGGACCGTATTCGCCCTGTCCTGTTGACGACGATCACCACCATGGCGGGCCTGGCGCCGATGATGCTGGGGCTGAGCCTGGATTTCTTCGGCGGCGGCTATTCCATCGACAGTCCGACGGCGCTGTGGTGGAAGAACCTGGCGACGGCGGTGGTCTTTGGCCTTGGGATCGCGACGGTACTGACTCTGGTCTTTACCCCCGCGATGCTGGCAATCCGGGTCTGGTTCACGACCTATGTGCTGTGGTTCGCGCGTCTGCTGGCGCGACTGAGCTTTGGCCGTGGCAGCCGCGTGGCCCGGGACTGGGCGCTGAACCGCGCGGCACGGCAGGTGAAATCGCCCGAGATCATCTGGGAAGACGAACCCGTCCCCGCGATGGAACTGACGCCGGACCTGCGCGCGGCGGAGTAACGTGACCTGGTGTCGGCCCGCTGGCGCGGGCCGATCCGCGCGCCTTGCGGCGCGTTTGGGGGCGCTGCCCCCGTCGCGCAAAGCGCGACTCCCCCGGAGTATTTCCAGCCCAAAGAAACACTGTGCCGGTCAGGGTCGGTCTGGTCCCCTTGAGGTAGGTTTGCGACTGCGACGGCAGCGGTCCGAGCAATAGCGCACCTCCTCCCAGACCTTTGCCCATTTCTTGCGCCAGGTGAACGGACGCCCGCAGGTGGCGCAGGCCTTGACCGGCAGATCGCCTTTACGGGTGCCGCGCGGCATCAGAAGTCGAAGCTTTGCTGGCGGCTGTCCGCCGCCGGGCGCCTTTTGCGCGGCGCGCGGTCGTTGACGAAATGGCGTTGCGGATCCTTGCGCGAGGCGTGTTTGCGCACCACCCGGGCGGCTTCATCGCCAAAACCCGCGCCCTTGCGCACCGACCAGATGGCATCACGGGCTGTTCTTGCCGCCTGTTTCACGTCGACCACGGGCGGCAGATACTCTGCGCGCGCCTCCCCTCTCCAGGGTTGCTGCAGGAACGCATCCGGCACCTCGGCCAGTTCCGGGCACCAATGGCGGGTGAAGGCGCCGGTCGGGTCCTGATCGTACCCCTGTTTGACAGGATTGTAGATCCGCAGACTGTTGATGCCCGTGGTTCCCGATTGCATCTGGACCTGGCTCCAATGGATGCCCGGCTCGTAGTCGGTGAAGAGCCGCGCCAGGTGCCGGCCCGTGCGCTGCCAGGGCAGCCAGAGATGATAGGAGGCCACGCTCATCAGCATCGAGCGCATGCGGAAATTGAGCCATCCGGTGGCGATCAGCGAGCGCATGCAGGCATCGACGAAGGGCAGCCCGGTTTCGCCCTTTTCCCAGGCGGCAAGGCGCGCGGCATCCGGTGTTTCCGGGCGGAGCCCCTCGTAGGCGCGGTGCAGGGCGCGCCATTCCAGGTCCGGCTCGTCTTCGAGTTTCTGGATGAAATGGTCGCGCCAGGCGAGGCGGGACTGAAAGCTCTTCAGGCTGCCGGACCACCCCGTCCGGGTGCCCCTGACCTCGCGCTGACGGGTGGCTGTGGCGCGCACCGCCTCGCGCGGGCTGAGCGTGCCAAGCGCCAGATGGGGGGACAGACGGGAACAGGCGCTTGCCCCCTCCAGCGGGGTCGACATGGCCTTGCGATAGGTCTGACCGCGCTCTGTCAGGAAACTGGCCAAGAGCGCCTCGGCCTCGGCGCGTCCGCCAAGTTGGCGCCCCGGGCAGGGATCGACGGTCAGTCCCAGGTCGGCGGCCTCCGGCAGGGGATCGGACGGGAGATCGACGGGCGGCAGCGCCCTGGGCGCGGGCAGCGGATCCTGTGCCATCAGCCGGTTGCGATGGGCGGCCCAGCCGTCACGGTCGTGGCGCCCGCGCCTGACCGCCGAATGTGGCATTTCCTGCCAGCGCACCCCCTGCCCCGCGGCCCAGGCGGCCACGGCCCGGTCACGGGCATGGGTCCAGCCGTTGCCGGTTTCCTCGGTGCTGATCAGCCTGTCGGCCCCGCAGTCCCGGCACAGGGCCTCCAGCACGTCGACCGCCGGGCCAACCCGGATCACCAGATCGCTGCCCAGGGTCCGCAGGTCGGCGCGCAAGTCGGCCAGCGTCTCGCAGAGAAAGGCGTAGTGCCGGGCCGAGGCATCGGGCTGTTTCCAGAGACCCGGCTCAACGATGTAAAGCGGCACGACCGCGCCCAACTCCGCCGCGCGCAGCAGCGCGGCATTGTCCGTCACGCGCAGATCACGCTTGAACCAGAGGATCACGAGCATCGGATCTCCTTTCCGCTGCGCTGCCATTGCAGCCCCCTCGGGTCCGACCTAGGGTCACGGCCAAGAGCTTCCAGCCCCGCGAGGACCCCGATGAAAGACGCCGCACCCACGACCATCTATCTCAAGGATTACACGCCGTTCGGCTGGCAGGTCAGCGACGTGCACCTGACCTTTCGCCTTGCGCCCAAGTCGACGCGGGTGATCTCGAAGATCCATTTCGCCCCCAACCCGGAGGCCCCGACGCAGGACTTCTTTCTGCACGGCGAAGAGCTGAACCTGGTGCGGGCCGCAATCGACGGCGTCGAGGTCACGCCGGAGGTGACGCCCGAAGGCCTGCGCTGTGACGTGCCGGACGGCCCCTTCCTGTGGGAGAGCGAGGTGGAAATCGCGCCCGAAGACAATACCGCGCTGGAGGGGCTGTACATGTCCAGCGGCATGTATTGCACCCAGTGCGAGGCCGAAGGCTTTCGCAAGATCACCTATTACCCGGACCGTCCCGACGTCATGAGCGTCTTTTCGGTGCGGATCGAGGGCGATCTGCCGGTGCTTTTGTCCAACGGCAACTCGGTCGACCGGGGTGAGGGCTGGGCCGAATGGCACGATCCCTGGCCGAAGCCGGCGTACCTCTTCGCGCTGGTGGCGGGCGACCTGGTGAATTTTCCGGATCGGTTCACCACCCGGTCGGGCAAAGAGGTCAAGCTGAACATCTGGGTGCGTCCAGGCGACGAGGGCAAATGTGCCTTCGGCATGGAGGCCCTTAAGACCTCCATGAAATGGGACGAGGACACATATGGCCGCGAATATGACCTGGACGTGTTCAACATCGTCGCCGTCGACGATTTCAACATGGGCGCGATGGAAAACAAGGGGCTGAATATCTTCAACTCGTCCTGCGTTCTCGCCTCGCCGGAAACCTCGACCGACGGCAACTTCGAGCGGATCGAGGCGATCATCGCGCATGAGTATTTCCACAACTGGACCGGCAACCGCATCACCTGCCGCGACTGGTTCCAGCTGTGCCTGAAAGAGGGGCTGACCGTCTTCCGCGACCAGCAGTTCACGGCCGATGTGCGGTCCGCCCCCGTGGCGCGGATCGAGAATGTCGCCATGTTGCGCGCGCGCCAGTTCCCCGAGGATCAGGGCCCCTTGGCCCACCCCGTTCGGCCCGAAAGCTTTCAGGAGATCAACAACTTCTACACCGCGACCGTCTATGAAAAGGGCGCCGAGGTGATCGGCATGCTCAAGACGCTGGTGGGGGATGAGGATTACGCCAAGGCGCTGGACCTCTACTTTGACCGCCATGACGGCGACGCGGCCACGATCGAGGATTGGCTCAAGGTGTTCGAGGATGCCACGGGACGCGACTTGTCGCAGTTCAAGCGCTGGTACAGCCAGGCCGGCACACCGCGCGTCGACGTGACCGAGGATTGGGCCGACGGCACCTATTCGCTGACCTTCAAGCAGCACACGCCGCCCACGCCCGGACAAGACGAAAAGGCCCCGCAGGTGATCCCGATGGCGGTGGGCCTGCTCAATCCCAATGGGGACGAGGTGGTGCCGACCCGCGTGTTGGAGATCACCGAGGGTGAGCAGACTTTCACCTTTGACGGGCTGGCCTCCCGCCCCGTGCCCTCGATCAACCGGGGATTTTCGGCGCCGGTGGTGCTGGAGCGCGAGTCGAACCGCGAGGAACGCGCCTTTTTGCTCGCCCATGACACCGATCCGTTCAACCGGTGGGAGGCCACGCGCCTTCTGGCCCGTGAAAGCCTGATCGCGATGATTTGCGAGGACGCCGGGCCGGACGAGGCCTGGCTGGACGGGCTGGAACGGCTTTTGCGCGACCGCGACCTTGACCCGGCCTATCGCGCCATGATGATGGGAACACCCACGGAATCGGAACTGGCGCAGGTGCTGTTCGAACGCAGTGTGACGCCGGACCCGGAGGCGATCCACGCCGCCAAAGAGGTGCTGGCCCAGGTCAAGGCGGAACGCTGGGCCGATCTTCTGCCGCAACTGGCCGCCGAGGGCACGGTGGACGCGCCCTTTGCCCCGGATGCGGAACAATCGGGCAAGCGCGCGTTGGGGGCGGCGGTGCTGGCGCTGACCTCGCGGCTGGATGGCGGCAAGGCGGCGCGGGCGCAATTCGACAGTGCCGACAACATGACGCTGCAACTCTCGGCCCTGGCCCAGATCGTCCGGGTGGGCGAGGATGCCGAGGCGCTCAAATCCTTCGAGGACCAGTGGCGGCATGACCGGCTGGTCATGGACAAATGGTTCGGCCTTCAGGTCGGGGCGACGGCGCCGGAAAACGTCGTGCCCCGCGCAGAGGCGCTGACACAGCATCCCGATTTCGACTGGAAGAACCCCAACCGGTTCCGCGCGGTGATGGGGGCATTGGCGATGAACCATGCCGGGTTCCACCGCAAGGATGGCGCGGGCTATCGGCTGTTGATCGACTGGCTGATCAAACTGGACGACCTGAACCCGCAGACAACGGCGCGCATGACCTCGGCCTTCCAGACCTGGAAACGCTACGACTCGGAACGCCAGGCCCTGATGCGGGCAGAACTGGAACGCCTGCAGGCCAAACCCAAGTTGAGCCGCGACACCGGTGAGATGGTGACGCGCATCCTGGGCGCCTGACCACACGGGATCGCCCTGCGATCCCCCCTGCAGGCGAATGACCCGGCATTCGCCTGCAAGAACCGCTCCGGACGCGCAAGCAATCTTGTGGCCTGTGCCGAAACCGCGATAGCCTGAGGTCGAACCACTCCGGAGACCGCGATGCGCCCTGTCCTATCCCCTGCCGGCCGCTGGCCGTGCCTATGCCTCTGTGCCCGGGCGGGCCGCGCATGAACGGCGTGCTGATCATCACCGGCGCCAGCGCCGGGATCGGCGCGGCAACCGCGCGCATGGCGGCCTTTTCCGGTTGGCAGCGGATCGTCATCCACTACGGCCAGGACAAGGCGGGGGCCGAGACGACGGCGGCGATGGTCGAAAGCATGGGCGCACAGGCCTACCTGTTGCAGGCGGATGTCTCCAAGCCCAAGGCCATCGAAAAGATGTTTGCCAAGCTGCACGAGCTGAAGCCCGGCCCCGTCGGGCTGGTGAACAACGCCGGCATCGTCTCACCCCACGGCAGCATCGCGGACCTGACCCCGGACCGGGTGCAAAAGGTCTTTGCCGTCAATGTTTTCGGCGCGATCGAGGTGGCCCGGCAGGCGGTCGGCCTGATGCGCGACTGGGGCCAGGGCGGCGGCATCGTCAATGTCTCCTCGGCCGCGGCGCGGCTTGGGTCGGCCAATCAATATGTCGATTACGCCGCCAGCAAAGGTGCCATCGACACCTTCACCCTGGGCCTTGCGGATGAACTGGCGCCCGAGGGGATCCGCGTCAACGCCATCCGCCCCGGCCTGATCGAGACGGAAATCCACGCCAAGGGCGGCCAGCCCGACCGGCTGGAACGACTGGCACCGGCCACCCCGATGGGCCGCGCGGGAACGACCGAAGAATGCGCCGAGGCGATCCTCTGGCTGCTGTCGGAGCGGGCCTCTTATGTCACACGCTCCATCCTCGACGTGTCGGGCGGGCGGTGAGCGCGCCACTGGAACATGCCTCTTCGGGCCGGTCGCTGCGGGCCTTCCTGGTGCTGATGCTGGTCTGGCTGGCGGCTTTGACGTTGTGGTTCGCGCTGCAGGCGTCGGTCTGGATCGTGGGCGCGCTGCTTTTGGTCAGCCTGCCGGCGCTGATCGACTTCGGCACCGGGCGCAGCGCCTGGTTGCGGCTGGACGACAAGATGCTCAGCTGGGGATCGGGCGGGTCAACGGGCGAGGTTGCCTTGACTCGGATCACGCTGGTCCGCTTTGAAACGCGACTCGATTTCTCGATCCGGGTGCGTCTGGTCCTGGACGATGGCCGCCGCATCACTCTGCCGCAGGACAGCCTGCCGCCGCATCCCCGCCTGCAAGAGGCGCTGGAGGCGCGGGACATCAAGACAGAACGACATCATTTCGGCCTGATCTGAGACCGGGCCAGCTCCGTCACACACCCTTTTGTTTTAAAACATATTTTATAGAATACGCGTCCGAGAGAAGGCCACGAAGGATGCGTTTCAGAAAGGAAAAACCGCCCGAAATCCGCCCCGGCGATAACCTGTTCTTTTTGCCGAATGGCAAGCCATCGCCGAAAGCATACGTCAGAGGCGTGCACCCGCCGCGCCGGTGGTGTAAACTGCCTATGGAAGAGGCGCGCCCGTCATGGAAGTGTCACGAAATTATGATCTTGGGGCTAGAATGAAAGACCGCATCGACCCGCTGATCGCCGAGCGCGCGCCCTGGTTGTTTTCCAGTTCTCCGGTTGTCCGGCCTGCCCGGGCCGTGCTGAACCGCATGCTGGGCTATGAAAAGACCATAGAGATCGGGACGCTGGTCAAGGACATGAGCGCCGACCAGATCATGCAGGTCATGGCCGAGATGCTGGCCAAGGACTTGGAGGTCACGGGCCTGGAACACCTGCCGCGTCAGGGTCCGGCCCTGATCGTGTCGAACCACCCGACCGGAATCGCCGACGGAATCATGCTGCATCACGTGATCGGCCAGATCCGGCGCGACACCTATTATTTCGCCAACCACGACATCATGCGCGTGCTGCCGCAATACGCCGAGATGATCGCCCCCGTGGAATGGCGCAAGGAAAAGCGCAGCCACGGCAAGACGCGCGAGACGATGGCCTATACCCGCAAGGCCGTGGACGAAGGCCGGCTGGGCGTGATCTTTCCCTCGGGCCGGTTGGCGAAACGGCGCGGCCTGTCCCTGCACGAACGGCCCTGGATGGCCAGCGCGGCGATGATTGCGCGCAAGTTCGACCTGCCGGTGATCCCGGTGAATATCCGGGCCCGCAATTCGGTGCTGTTCTACCTCTTCGACCTGCTGCACCCCACCCTGCGCGACATCACCCTGTTCTACGAAACGCTGAACAAGGCCCGCCAGCCCTACCGGATCACTGTCGGCGAGGCGATCTCGCCCAAGGCGCTGCCCGCCAAGTCCGAGGATGGTATCGAGATGTTGCGCCGGGCGACCCTTGCCCTGGGCGGCCCCAAGGCACCGGCGGTATCGCTGGTGGATGCAACACGCCGGCCCAGCTGGTTGAAGGCCTGAGGTCCGGGACGCAGACGGCGCTTGTCCCGCCCACCGTCCCGTGACCGCGTTTCCCGTGCGCACCGCTTGGCGCGTTTTTTCGCCTCCGGGCTCACCAGAAAACAGGCAAGGCCAGAGGATCAGTCCCCCGTCGGGGCCGGGGCATCCGCCACGTCGCTGTCAGGGCCAAGCCCCTCGGGGCGCACCACCGGGCGCAGCGAACGCGCAAGGCCCGTGCAATAGTTTTGCGACCGGGTCCAGGCCATGATGTCCTCACGCTTGCTCCGGGAATGGAACGGCCCCCAGTCCGCGGCGACGCCCCGCATCCCTCGGCTGATGACCTTGTCGCGCGGCACCGTGACCGCCATGATCCGCAACGCGCAGGAGAGGTTGTCCTCGGGGTCCTTCAGCGCCGCGCCGCTGCGCGCCTTGCACTTGTAGAACCGCGCGGTCGGCGGATAGATCTGCACCAGCCCGAACCAGCGCCCGCCGCCGCCCACGGCCCAGGGCCGATGGGTGCTTTCGTGCCAGGCCAGGGCCGAGATCAGGCCAACCCAGAAAGCCTCGCGCTGCGCGCGGCCCGCACTGGGATAGGCCGGACAGTATTCGGCGATATCACGCGGCACGAGGTCCGGCAGATGGTCGGCCTGCGCGCGCAATCCCCGCAGGGCCGCGATGCTCCAGCTCCGGCTGCCCTCGATGTTGTCCCAGCGCGCCTTGGGCACGACGAATTTCTTGCGCGCCTTGGGCCGCAGAGAGACCGGAACCGCGAGGCGCGAAATCTCCGCCGCAGGCGGACTGACCGGCGGATGCAGGGCAATGGCCCCGGACGGATCGGGATTGGCGAAAGCGGCCTGGCCCGCGAGGACGAGACCGCAAAGGAGGACGGCAGCTTTTTTCATTTGTCCTGAAATTTCGCCCGAGGCCCCGACCGATGCAAGCGTCGCTGCCGCCGCAGGGCCTTGACCCGCCAATTGCAAGGCGGATCTCTGCTCATCGCCCCAGCCTTGGCGATGCATTGTTCGCCCGCCCGCAACATGTTGTCCCCCAGCTGGCACCAAAGTCCGACCCTTGCCGGCAGAAAGACAGCGCAATTCCCGCAAGCCGCCGGATTTTGGCCGCGAATCGCCGTCAGATTGGGTTTATGACGATACGTAACCTGTTTCCCTCCGTCCGCGCCGTTAGCGCTCGTTTCTCCCCACGGTCGGCTGCCCCCGTCGTCGCGGCTGTACCGGAGGCCCCTGCGCATCGGCACCCGCCGGTCGAAATCCCCGTCTGCGACCCCGGCCCGGATGCCCTGGCCTGTGAGCGGCTACGCGCGCGCGGGCAATTCCTGGCCCGGCAGGAGGACTGGGAACAACTGGCCACGGAAATCGCCACCGCCGAGGCAGAGCGGCGCCTGACCCCCGGTCTGCGGTCGGCGGCGGCGTTGCTCGCCGAGGGCGCGCGCCGCGACATGACCGTGGCGATCGCCGAGGCGGTGGCCCGGGGCAAGCCGCGCGAGGTGCAGTCCGCTGTCGCCGCGTTGGAACCGCTGTTGGCCGAAATGCCCGCCTGTCCGGTGATCGCCCAGGTCGTTGCGATGGTCCATGTCGAGACGGCCCGTGCCTGGCGTGCGGCCCGCGACACCAATGCTCCCGCCATTGACCGCGAGGCCGCTTTTGCCCGGCACATGGCCACCGCGACACGGTTGAACGACCGGTTCGACCCGTTCGAGCTCCAGTCACCGCTCTGGGCCGTCGTGCGGTGCGCGGTGCTGGAGGCAGACCCTGCGCCGCAGGACCGCGTGGCCGACGATTTCGAAGACCTGATCGACCTCGACCCCGGCAATCCGTGGCACATGTGGCAGTTGGGCAAGGCCCTGCGCCCCGCGCGTTTCGGCAGCTGGGAACAGCTGGATGCCCAGGCCCGGCGCACCGCGGCGCGCACCGGCGATCTCTGGGGCAATGGCGGCTATGCCTGGATTTACCTCGGCGCGCTTTGCGAAGAGGCCGGCGCCTTTGCCCGGCTTGACGCCGAACTGTTCGTGGAGGGGTTGCACGATATCCTGACCCGCCACCCCACGCAGGACATGGCCAATCGGATGGCCGCCCTGGTCGGGCACACGTTGGGCGGGCCGACCCGGGCCGGCAGCACGCGCCGCAGGGTTGCCGATTGCCTGGGCTGGATCGCCCAGGATCACCTGCGCGAGTTGCACCCGCAGGTCTGGGCCGAGGTGCCCGAGCGCCGCTCTGGCGGGAAACTGGATCGCCACGCTGCCGCCCCCGGGCAGGCCCGCGCGCTGGACTGCCTGGCAGAGTTTTATGGCCCCGCGCTGGAGGCGGGTCGGAGAGTGCAGTTCGGCCCCGATGGAATGCGGATGATCAAGGGCGACTGACGGGCGGGCCTTGCCCCCTGCCCCGCGCTGTTCTAGACCGCTCGGCAACCCGTTTTCCGATGAGGACCGCCATGCTGGATCTGACCTATGAAGCGCCCAAACCCAAGGTGATCGCCGGGGCCAAGCACGATTGGGAGCTGGTCATCGGGATGGAGGTGCACGCGCAGGTGGCCAGTCAGGCCAAGCTGTTTTCGGGCGCCTCGACGAAATTCGGCGCGGAACCCAATTCCAACGTCTCGTTCGTGGATGCGGCGATGCCGGGGATGCTGCCCGTCATCAACGAATACTGCATCGAACAGGCGGTGCGCACCGGGCTGGGCCTGAAGGCGGAAATCAACCTTGTCAGCGCCTTTGACCGCAAGAACTATTTCTATCCCGACCTGCCGCAGGGCTACCAGATTTCCCAGCTGTATCATCCGCTTGTGGGTGAGGGTGAGATCATCGTGGACATGGAACCCGGCATCGCGCGCCTTGTGCGCGTCGAACGCATCCACGTCGAACAGGACGCGGGCAAATCGATCCACGACATGGATCCGAACATGTCCTTTGTCGACCTGAACCGGACCGGCGTCGCACTGATGGAAATCGTCAGCCGCCCCGACATCCGCGGCCCCGAAGAGGCCGCCGCCTATATCGCCAAGCTGCGCCAGATCCTGCGCTATCTCGGGACCTGCGACGGCAACATGCAGAACGGCAACCTGCGGGCGGACGTCAACGTCTCTGTCTGCCTTCCGGGGCAATATGAAAAGTACCAGGCAACGCAGGACTTTTCACATCTCGGCACGCGCTGCGAGATCAAGAACATGAACTCGATGCGGTTCATCCAGCAGGCGATCGACTACGAGGCCAAGCGCCAGATCGGCATCCTGGAGGCCGGCGGCAAGATCGACCAGGAAACCCGCCTCTACGATCCGGACAAGGGCGAAACCCGGTCGATGCGATCCAAGGAAGAGGCGCATGACTACCGCTATTTCCCCTGCCCCGACCTCTTGCCGCTGGAGATCGAGCAGGGCTGGGTCGATGACATCGCCGCCAGCCTGCCGGAACTGCCGGACGAGAAAAAGGCGCGGTTCGTCAAGGACTTCGGCCTGTCGGAATATGACGCCAGCGTGCTGACCGCCGAGGTGGTGAATGCCGCCTATTTCGAAGAGGTGGTGACCGCCTCCGGCGATGGCAAGCTTTCGGCCAACTGGGTCATCAACGAGCTTTTCGGCCGCCTGAAGAAAGACGACACCGAGATCACGGATAGCCCCGTGAACCCGGCGCAGCTGGCTGCGATCATCAAGCTGATCAAGTCCGATGCCATCAGTGGCAAGATCGCAAAAGACCTGTTCGAGATCGTCTATACCGAGGGTGGCGACCCGGAAAAGATCGTTGAAGAGCGCGGCATGAAGCAGGTGACCGACACCGGCGCCATCGAAACCGCAGTGGATGAGATCATCGCCGCCAACCCGGCGCAGGTGGAAAAGGCCAAGCAGAATCCAAAGCTTGCGGGCTGGTTCGTGGGCCAGGTCATGAAGGCCACGGGCGGCAAGGCCAACCCCAAGGCCGTGAACGAGATCGTCAGCGCCAAGCTGGGCCTGTAAGGGGGCGTTCCGCCCCTGGCGCGCCTGCTCCATTACCTGCGTTTTATGCGGCGTTTTCCGCAGCATATACAAACGATGTGACGCGGCCCCCTCGGGCCGCGTTTCTCGTTTTCTTGCGTACAGATCAGGCCAGGCGAGGCCCCGGATTACCCCAAGGTAAGGAATCCCTGACTGCCGTTAGGTCAGCGCAATTTGTTAACGTTGTGTTACCGGAGGCTGCTAGATCTCCAGAGCGTCAGGATTGATCGACGCGCCACGCAAAAGATTGAAACGGGGGCTTTCATCCGTTTGTTCACAGAAAGTCGGGGCGCGGTCCGCATGGACCACGCCCCTTTTTCTGCCAAAGGGCGTCATTTGGTACCGCTGGTCGAACTCGTTGAAAAAATCTGGGACAGAACGCCGCTTGCCACACTGGAACGCGGCGGCTCCGGCACCTGGTTGCCCGACGGGACGCCCTTGCCCGGCGCAGCGCCGGATTGAAACCCGCCAAAGCCAAGGCCTTTGCCATTGTGCGTTCCCTGTACCACCGGGAATGGATCGTCCGCCTGCACGGCAGATGCCGCGAGGATGACCGCCGCGACGGTACAGGTGAGTCTGGTTAGTGACATAAGCTCGCCTCCTTTGAACCGGGCACAGTACCCGTGCGCCTCGTTTCCAAAGTTGAGCCGAAACTTACAACATCATCTTAAGGAAGAGCAGACATCGGGTCGAAACCCGCCGGATTGGCCGGGTCTGGGCGGTCGTTTCCCGCCGACACCCCGGCCTTGGCAAAGTTACGCCTGCACATCCAGCGACAGTGCGTGGATTTCCGCCACAAGCTCGGGTCCCAGAGCCGCATGCACGGCCCGGTGCCGGGCGATGCGGCTTTTCCCGGCAAGCTCCGGCGCCCGCAACAGCACATGAAAATGGCTTTCGCCGCTGCCATCGTCCCCGGCATGGCCGGCATGGCGCGCGCTGTCGTTGCGCACTTCGATCTGGCTGGGCTGAAAGGCCGCCTCTAGTTTCATCTGGATTTCATCGGCTCGCGACATTTTTCTCAGGACCCCCTGTATCTCGTTTCACGATAGTCTATGCTCCGGTGTCCGAGTCGAGAAGAGGTGCGAGATGAGCAAACCTGACCCCTTCGGTTTCGACATGTCCGTTAAGTCCGCGAAAAAGAAAAACCCACGCGGACGGAAGGGCATGACAGGCGCACAGGAGACATCCACGCGCATCTGCGACCATGACGGTTGCCAGGAACCGGGCAAATTCCGCGCGCCCAAGGCGCCTGACGTGCTGGATGATTTCTTCTGGTTCTGCAAGGACCATGTCCGGGAATACAATGCCAAGTGGTCCTTCTTCGACGGCAAGACCGAAGCGGAGATGAACGCACAGGAATCCTCGGACAAGGTCTGGGAGCGCAAGACCAAGGACTGGCGCGACCCCGAGGCCAAGGCCTGGGCGCGGCTGGGGATCGAGGATCCGCACCAGGTGCTGGGCGACAAGGCCACGCGCAACCCCGGGCGCAAGCAGGGTGGCGGGCGCAAGCTGCCCCCGACCGAGCGCAAGGCGCTGGATATTCTCGACGCCAAGGACGACATGTCCAAGGCCGAGATCCGCAAGGTCTACAAGTCGCTCATCAAGGTGCTGCACCCGGACATGAACGGCGGCGACCGCAGCCAGGAAGAGCAGCTGCAGCAGGTTGTCTGGGCCTGGGACCAGATCAAGGACAGCCGCAGCTTCAAGTAGGCGGCACTCCGCCCGCGCAACGGGCCTGACATGTGTGCGAATGAATGGCTGGGTCCGGGTAGTCCGGACCCATTTTCGTCCCGGTTCCGGTGATAGGCTTGGTCACATCTCCAGGAGTACGATTCGCATGTTCCCCACCCGCCGCACGACCCTTGCTGCCCTCGCCGCCTGTTCCCTTGCCCTGCCGCTCTCGGCACAGGACGTGCCGCTGGGACCCAGATCGGATTTCGGCAAAGTGGTGCTGACGGACAACCAGGTGTCCGGCGGCGGCGTGACGTTGGAACAGGTCTTTGGCGGCGGGTTCGATTCCGAACCGGCCTACCAGTACCCGGACATCTCGGGCTATCGAAAAATGGGCCGTGCCGTCGGTCGGCTGGACATCGCCACGGACAAGGGCACGGCGCATTGCACCAGCTTCCTGATTTCGGACACGTACCTGTTGACCAATGGCCATTGCCTGCAGATCGAGGGCGCGCGCGTACAGGCGGTGAATTTCGTCGCCGGTTACGTCGAGAACGGCGTGACGGACAACACGCGCATCTACTCGGTCAACCCCGAGCCGGTCGAGATCAGCCCGCCCGACGATCTCGACTATGCCATACTCGAAGTCTTTGGTGCGCCCGCTCAGGATTGGGGCACCCTGCCCCTGCAGGCCTTCGCGTTCGACCCTGACCGGCACGCGGGCCTGCCGCTGATCGTGATCGGCCACCCGATCGACATGGCCCAGCACATCAGCCGCAAGGAATGCCGGGCCGCCGCGCGCAACCTGCTGTCCAATAACCGGCTGCGCCACACCTGCGACACGCTGCGGGGCAACTCCGGCTCGCCCGTGATCGGCGAGGATGGGCGCAAGGTCATCGCGCTGCACCACGCGGGCGACTCGATCAACGGGGTGAACTTTGCCGTGCCGATTGCCGCCATCGCCGAACGCTCGCCCATCGTGGCCGCGCTGATCGCGCCGGCGAAGCCTGCCACAACCACGCCGCCGCGCAAAACCGCCTACAAACCTCCGCAACAGGCCTATGTCAAAGCGCGCCACGGCGACTGGGCCCTTCAATGCCTGAGGGGGAAGGACTTTTGCCAAGGCTATCAGTTATTGAACGACAGCCGGGGCAACGCAGTGGCCGAGATATCCGTCTTCAAGCTCGACAACGGCGGGCGCGCCGTGGCCGGGGCCACAGTCGTGACACCCAAAGAAACGCTGCTGTCCAAGGGACTGACGCTTGAAATCGACGGAGGCAGTTCGCTCAAGTACGACTTTTCTTTCTGCAACGACCAGGGCTGTACGGCGCGGATCGGGTTTGATGCGCAGACCTTTGCGCAGCTGGAACGGGGACGCCAGGCCACGCTGACCATCTATCCAGCCGTTGCCCCAGACTCCCCCGTGACGCTGCAGCTTTCCCTGCGCGGCTTTACCCAGGCCATGACGCAGACGTCCGCTCTGGATTAAGCATCGGTGTCAGAAGACGCCCATAGATTTGCGCAAATCCCTGGACGGGCGATCTGACGCGACCGAACGTCGGCTTCGGGCAATCTTTCGACCCGTTTGACCCGGCAAAGGAAACGGGCGCGAGGCCTTAGTCCAGCCACACGCCCGTTTTTCTTGTCTTGGCGCTGCGCCGGTCAGGCCGGGCGGAAGGTCAGGCTGACACCGTTGATACAGTGGCGTTTGCCCGTGGGCGGCGGACCATCGTCAAAGATATGCCCCAGGTGCGATCCGCAGCGGCGGCAATGGCATTCGGTGCGGGTGACGAACAGCTTGCGGTCGGGTTTGGTTTCAACCGCGTTGGGCAGGGCCCGGTAGAACGACGGCCAGCCGGTGCCGCTGTCGAACTTGGTTTCCGAGGCATAGAGCGGCAGGTCACAGCCCTTGCACAGGAAGGTCCCTTTCCGCTTTTCGTCGTTCAGCGGCGAGGTAAAGGCCCGTTCCGTCCCCTCCTCGCGCATGACGCGGTATTCCGCGTCGCTCAGCATGGCGCGCCATTCCGCCTTGCTGCGGGTGATTTCGAAATTGCCATCGGCGGCCAGGGCGCTGCGCGTAAAGAACGGCAGCACAGCCCCGGCAGCGATAAAGTTGCGTCGTTTCATCGGGGCCTCCTCTTTCGGGGAAAGGATGCGCACCCCGGCCTGCGGGGGCAAGCTCGGGATGCGCACAATTGCGCGAGGCACGAACTGGGGGTTACATTGCCGCGCGCAATTGATCGGTTTACTGCTTGGGCAGCAGGACGCGGTCGATGACGTGGATCACGCCGTTCGACTGCTTGACGTCGGCGATGGTCACGGTCGCGGTGCGCCCGTTCTCATCGGTCAGCGTGATCTCGTCCCCGTCCATCTTGGCTTGCAGCGTGCAGCCGCCCACCGTGGGGACCGGGTGCATGCCGCCGTCATCGGCAATCATGCCCGCAATGGCATCGGACATCGCATTCGCCGCCACGACGTGACAGGTCAGGATCGTGGTCAGCTGGTCCTTGGCCTCGGGCTGCAGCAAAGCGTTCAGGCTTTCCGGCTTGATCATGGCAAAGGCGTCATCGGTCGGGGCAAAGACGGTGAAGGGGCCTTCACCGGACAGCGTGTCGACAAGGCCGGCTGCCTTGACCGCCGCGACGAGGGTTTCGTGATCGGCCGAGTTCACGGCATTTTCAACGATCGTCTTGTCCGGGAACATCGCGGCGCCGCCGACCATCGGGTTGCCGGTATCGGAATGGCTGGCCGCAAAAGCGGCGCCGGACACGGTCACAAGGGCAATGGCTGCAAAAGTCTTGAGGGGTTTCATTTGGTCGTCCTTCCTGTTTCTCTGTCGTTTCAGAGCGGCACCTCTCTGGTGCGGCTGATCGGAGTCACGCGACAGGCTGGCGAAAGTTTCGCCCCGGACCGTCACAAGCCGTTCACGGTGCCGTGAACGACCCGGTGACAAGCGCGCCTTTGGCAGACGTCATGTCGTTTTCGGCGGCGGCATGGCCAGGGCGCTGCGCTACATGAGGCACAAGAATAAAGGGAGCGCAGATGTTTCTTTCGGTCTTCGAGATGTTCAAGGTTGGGATCGGCCCATCGTCCTCGCACACGATGGGCCCGATGGTCGCGGCGGCCCGCTTTCTGGACAAGCTGCGCGCGGCGCCCTTTGCGGTGCACGGGCTGCGCGCCTCGCTGCACGGGTCGCTGGCCTTCACCGGCGTCGGCCATGCCACCGACCGCGCCACGGTGCTGGGGCTGGCGGGCTTTGTCCCGGAAACCTACGACCACGAAAAGGCCGAGGCCGCACTTGCCGAAATCGCGAAAACCCACAGCGTCACGCCCGACAGCTTGCCCACGCTGCAATTCGATCCGTCCAGGGACCTGGTCTTCGACTACGATGAGACGCTGCCGGGCCACGCCAACGGGATGATCCTGCGGGCCACGGATGCCCAGGGCGACGTGATCCTGCAAGAGGTCTATTACTCGGTCGGTGGCGGCTTTGTCCTGACAGAGGCGGAACTGGCCGCCGGAAAGGACACGGATGAGGGCGCCCCCGTCCCGCACCCCTTCAAGTCCGCCGCGGAAATGCTTGAGATGGCAAAGAAATCCGGGCGCAGCATCGCCGACATGAAACGCGCCAACGAGGTGTCACGCGGCTGCGCCGACAGCCTGGAAAAGGGCGTGGCGCGGATCTGGCAGGTGATGGAGGATTGCATCGACCGGGGCCTGACCTCGGACGGCGTCCTGCCCGGCGGGCTGAACGTGAAACGCCGCGCCAAGAATATCCATGACCAGTTGCTGGCCGAGCGCGGCATGAACCTGCAGGCGCCGCACACGATCAACGACTGGATGAGCGTCTACGCGATGGCGGTGAACGAGGAAAACGCCGCCGGGGGCCAGGTGGTCACCGCGCCCACCAATGGCGCGGCGGGTGTCGTTCCGGCGGTGATCCGCTACTGGCTGGACCATGTGCCCGGCGCCACGCGCGCCCGCATCCCCGAGTTCCTGCTGACCGCCGCCGCGATCGGCGGATTGGTGAAATACAATGCCTCGATTTCGGGCGCCGAGGCCGGCTGCCAGGCCGAGGTCGGCAGCGCCAGCGCAATGGCGGCGGCCGGGCTTTGTGCGGTCATGGGCGGCACGCCGGAACAGGTGGAAAACGCAGCGGAAATCGCACTGGAACACCACCTTGGCATGACCTGCGACCCGGTCAAAGGCCTGGTGCAGGTGCCTTGTATCGAACGCAACGGTTTGGGCGCGATCAAGGCGGTCTCGGCGGCCTCGCTCTCCTTGCGGGGCGACGGCACGCATCTGGTGCCGCTCGATGCCTGCATCGAGACCATGCGCCAGACCGGCCACGACATGAGCGAGAAGTACAAGGAAACCTCGCTGGGCGGGTTGGCGGTGAACGTGCCGAACTGTTGAAAGCGAGACACCCGGCGATCCGGCGCGTCTTCTTCTCTCTGAAAATACTCCCGGGGGTGAAGGCCGCAGGCCGAGGGGGTCATGCCGAAGGCCTGCCTTTGGCATGACGCCCCCTTTCGCCCCGGCGGCCGGGCGTCCGGGCGCGCCGCTTAGCTGGTGACGCTCACCAGCATGAATTTCGCCCCCTGTCCGCGATCCGTGACCAGTCGCACTTCACCATGTTCGCGATAGCGCAGCGCGTCTCCGGCGCCCAGGTTATAGCCCGATCCATCCAGACTGACGTGCAGATAGCCACTGATGAGCACGATGTGATGCTCCTGCCCGACAACCTCGGGCGATTCCTGCACCATCTCGGAATTCGGCGTCATCTTGCATTCGACCACCTCACCCGCCAGGGCCGAGGCCGCAGGAGAGACGAACCGCTTGGCCAGCCCGGTCTCACCATCGCGCCAGACGGCCTGTTCCTCGCGCGTGACATGGGCGGAAAACCCGTCCTCGATCATGGCAAAGAGGCGGGACAGGGACATTTCATGCGCTGCTGCAAGACGCGAGAGAACATCCGCCGAAGGACTGACCTCGGCATTCTCGAGCCGCGATAACGCCGCGCGGCTGACACCGCTGGCAGCGGCGAGTTGATCCAGCGTCCAGCCACGGGCAGCCCGTAGCGCCGACAGGCGCCCGGCGAGGCGGACCGTCAGATCGCTCTTCATTTTTATCCCCCCGGGAAACTATCCCGTATCTCGAATTAGATACAGATTCCCGCTGAAACGCAAGAATTGCGGGGCTTCGAGCCTGCTAGAATTTGGCACATATCTGATACAGAGCCCCTGCCCCGCATAGGCCAATTGTGGATTTTCAAACGATTCCAGTCTTCAATCCGGCAAAGCTCAAGCTGGTCATCAGGCGTTCCAGCGAATGGCCCCCAGGTCCGCGAGGTCATAGCCCCCCAGCCGGGCGGCCTGATCGCGAAAGGCTTCGCCGCGACAGAAATCCAGAAGCGCCTGAACCGGCCCTTCGAAATACTCCCGCCGGTCGATCAGAAGGTCAAAGAACTCTTCGATCAGGGGCAGGAAGCGCAGGCCGAAATCCCGGGCCAGCGTTTCCAGTCCGAAAGTCGCGTCCGCCTCGCCCCGGGCCACGGCCTGCACGGCCTCGGTCTCGGTCCGTGAGATAGGTGCCAGATCGAGCGCTGCATGGTCCAGTCCGGCCTCCCCGGCCAGGTCTCCGAACAGCTTGGCGGTGCCCGAAAGCGGCTGGCGCGGCGCAAATCGTCGCCCGGCGAGATCCTCCAGTCCGGTGATCCCCGCCTCGTCGGGGCGCACCACCAGCCCGCGACGGCGGCGGGCAAATCCGATCAGCACCGCGTCCTGGGTCTTGTCGACGCTGGGTACGTTCCAGTCTCCGGCCTTGGGATGGTAGACATGCAGGCCGCAGGCGACGCCTTCGCGCGCCTTGAACCTGTCCAGCCCGTCCAGGGATCCGTCGAAATAGGTGGCCAGGCCGCAGCTGCTTTCGCGGACGGCCCAGTCCAGCAGCGGATCATGGCTGCCCAGCAGGATCGGCGGGCGGTCCTCAGCCCCTTGCGGGCCCGTGGTGTGCGAAGCGATCCAGGCATAGACGTCGCGCGCGGGAAACAGCAGCTTACCGGTCGCGCGCGAACAAGGGACCTCGCCAGAGGCGGCGAGGTCGTAGATCTTGCGTTCCTTCAGCCGCAGCAGCTCTGCCAGCTCGGCTACGGTGAAATACTCAGGCGTCTTGTCATTGGACATACGGGCCTCCTGGCCCGTTGACCTAGTGTATATGGGCCGCCTGCCGAATTGTCCTAGATCAATCCGGGGCGTTCGGGAAGAAGAGTTGTTGCCCGTCGACCTCATAATCGGCAATCGCCGCCTGGCCCGCATCCGACAAAAGCCAATCCGCAAAGGCCTGTGCGCCCTCGACGTTCACCGAGGGGCATTTCTTTGCCGAAACCGGGATAACGCCATACTGGTTGAACAGGTCCGCATCGCCTTCGACCAGGATCTTGTAGTCCTGCTTGTTCTTGAAGCTGATCCAGGTGGCGCGGTCGGTCATGACATAAGCGCCCATACCGATGCCCGCGTTCAGCGTTGCGCCCATGCCCGATCCGGTTTCACGATACCAGTCGCCCGAAGCCGTGGCCGGATCGACCGAGGTGCTCGCCCAGAGCGAGACCTCTTTCTTGTGGGTGCCGGAATCGTCGCCGCGCGACGCGAACAGCGCCTGCGCCGCGGCGATCTTTTCCAGCGCCGGCTGGATATCGTCCAAACCGGCCACGGCGGCGGGATCGGCGGCCGGGCCGACGATGATAAAATCGTTGTACATCAAGTCAGTCCGCGAGGCACCGAACCCATCGGCCACGAATTTCTCTTCTGCCGGCTTGGCATGGACCAGCAGCACGTCACCGTCGCAGTTGCGGGCGTTGCGAATGGCCTGGCCGGTGCCGACGGCCACCACGTTGACCTGGATGCCCGTTGCCTCGGCAAAGATCGGCAACAGGTGGTCGTAGAGGCCCGAGTTCGCAGTCGAGGTGGTCGACTGCACCAGGATGTCGTCGGCCAGCGCGGCACAGGGCAGCGACACGGCGCACAGCAGCGCCGCAAGACGAAGCGGTTTCATGGAATATCTCCTCCGTAGGGTCTTGAGTGAGGTCAGAGCACGAGGCCGCCCGAGACATGAGCCCGGGCCGCCGGCGTTCGGGGGCCTGCGAAAAAACGGTCGGCGGCGGCTTGTTCGGCCACGCGCCCGCCGTGCAGAAAGACGATCTCATCAGCAAGGCGGCGGGCCTGCCCGATGTCGTGGGTGACAAGGATCACGCGGGTGCCGTTGCGCACGGCCTGCAGCACGATCTCCTCGATTCGGTTGACAGAGGCCGGGTCCAGGCTGGCGGTGGGTTCGTCCAGGAACAGCACCTCCGGCTCGGTGGCCAGCGCACGGGCCAGGGCCAGGCGCTGCGCCTCTCCCCCGGACAGCAGGCGGGCGGGCTGGCGGGCCTTGTCGCCCAGGCCGACATGGTCCAGCAGCGCGTTGCGGCGGGCGCGCGGCAGGTTGCGCGACTTCAGCACGAAATCGACATTCGCGGCGACCGAGCGGCGCAGCAGGACAGGTTTCTGGAACACAAGCGCCTGTCGCGACGTGATCTGCGCCGGTTTTGCACCGTTCCAGTCGATCTCGCCCGTGTCCGGCTCAAGAAGGCCATGCAAAAGCTTGAGAAACTGCGTTTTACCCGCCCCGTTCGGCCCCAGGAGGACGGTGCAGCCCGTCGGTCCCAGCTCCAGATCCAGGTTGTTCAGGATGCGGCGTCCGCCCAGGGACAGGCAAAGACCGCGCACTCGCAGGGGCAAGAGGTTCGAGGCCGGGACAGCGCCCTCGGTCAGAGCTTCGGGTCCGTGGATGATGGCTTCACGCATAGGCTTGTCTCACGGCAGTCAGGCGCAGGCTGTGGACCAGGGCGTTGACCCCCAGCGCCAGGATCATCAGCACGATGCCCAGGCCCAGGGCCAGCGGCAGGTCCCCCTTTGAGGTCTCCAGCGCAATGGCGGTTGTCATGACACGGGTCAGGTGGTCGATGTTTCCGCCGACGATCATCACGGCGCCCACCTCGGCCACGGCGCGGCCGAACCCGGCCAGCGCCACGGTCAAAAGCGCATACCGCGCATCCCAGAGCAGCGCCTGCACAGTCTGGCGGGTGGTCAGACAGAGCGAGCTGAAGTGGTCGGCGTATTCGGCGTGCATGTCCTCGATCACCTGGCGCGACAGCGCGGCCACAATGGGCGCGATCAGGATGGTCTGGGCAATGATCATGGCGGCGGGCGTGTAAAGCAGCCCGAGGAACCCAAGCGGCCCGGCCCGCGACAGATGCAGGTAGACGATCAGCCCCACGACGACCGGCGGCAGCCCCATGAGCGCGTTCATCACCACCAGAACGGCGCCCCGCCCCGGAAAGCGGTTGGTGGCGACCAGCGCGCCGATGGGCAGGCCGATGGCACAGGCTGCGACGGTGGCGGTCAGGCTGACACGCAGCGAAAGGCCGACGATCTCGACTAGATCGCCATCGCCCGAGAGGACAAGCGTCATAGCGACGGCAAGGGCCTCTCCCATGTCCTGCATGTCATCTCCTGCAAAATTTCCGGGATGAACACCCGATCTGGTGCAGAAGGTATGAAAAGACAGGCCCTGCCTGCAAGAAGAAAAGCGAGACATATTGGCCATTGGCGCAACAAAGCGACGGGGCTGGCAGGTCAGATTGACCCGCTAGCCCGACTGTAAAAAATGCATAATCTTGCGGTTATCAGAAAGGGCATTCCAGCGGGGTCACTGCCCCCAAGTGGCCACCTTGCGATCCACGGTCTTGCGCGAGACGCCAAGGCGCCGCGCTGCCTCGGCCCGGTTGCCGCCCGACAGTTCGAGGACGTGCATGATGTGGCGCTGCATCACCAGGTCGAGGTTCTCGATGGCCTGCACCCCGGTGACAGAGCCGCTGCCCGCGAAATCCTCGGGGAAGCTGCCCAGGATGACAGAGCGTTCGACGAGATTGCGCAACTCGCGCACGTTGCCGGGCCAGGGATAGCGGCTGAGTTTCAGCAGCGTCTCGTCGTCCAATTTCAGTTCCGGCAGGCCAAGCGACCGGCTGAAATGCTGGATGAAAAGCGCGGCCAGTTCCACGATGTCCTCTGACCGGTCGCTTAGCGGGGGCATCTCGATCCGCAGCACGTTGATGCGGTGGTACAGATCCTCGCGAAAGCGCCCCTCCTCGACCGCCTTGGCAAGATCGGTGTTGGTGGCGAAGGTCAGGCGCAGATCCAGCGGGATCTCGCGTTCGGCCCGGAGCGGGCGGATGCGCTGATCCTCGATCACCCGCAGCAACGCCGCCTGCAGGGTTTCCGACATCTGCGCCACCTCGTCGAGAAACAGCGTGCCACCATCCGCCAGCAGGAACAGGCCCGGGCGCAACCGGTCCCCCTCGACCTCGCCAAACAGTTCGGCGGCAATGCGGTCCGGCGCGATGGCGGCGCAGTTCACCGCCACGAAGGGCCGGTCCGACCGCCCCCCGATCTGGTGCAGGGTGCGCGCGGCCAGTTCCTTGCCCGTGCCGGTCGCGCCGGTGAACAGCACCGGCGTCGGCAGCGGCGCCAGTTTCTCCAGCATGGCGCGCACCGCCTGCATCGGCGCCGACCGGCCCAGGAGCCGGGTTTCGCCCTCGGCCTGCAGGGCATGGCGCAACAGGCGGTTGTCGCGGCGCAGGGCGCCCCGGTCCAGCGTGCGCGCCACGGCACCGATCAACTGATTGGCGCGAAAGGGTTTCAGGACAAAATCGCTGACGCCCGCGCGCAACGCGGCGATGGCGGTTTCAAGGTCGGCATAGGCGGTGATCAGCACGGTTTCGGCATAGAGCCCCTTGCGTCGCTGCTCCGTCACCCAGTCGATGCCCGAGCCGCCGGGCATCTTGTTGTCGACCACGATGACATCGAACTGGGCCTCGTCCAGCCGCTCTGTCGCCTCGCGCGCCGAGGCCGCCTCTGCCACGGTCTTGACCCGCGGGCCCAGCGTCTTGGCCAGGAAATTGCGCATGCCCGGTTCGTCGTCGACAACCAGCACCGATGCGCCGCTAAGGGCCTGTCCGTAATCATCCAATGGGGTCATGGGTGTTAGTCTAACCCGCCGGCAGGATCAGTCGAGCCGAACGTTGGCGCCGGTCTGCTGGTCGGCGGTCGAGAATCCCATCTCGTTCAACCCGTACCAGGCGCCGACGGCCAGCAGGATCATCGCGGCGAACCCCGAGAGCATGGCTTTCATTTGGTCATTCCTTCACTAGCGGATTTGAGAAAGGCGATCAGGTCGGCCCGGTCAGAGCCTTTGGCGATCACCTGCATGGGCATCTTGGAACCGGGAATGTAGTGGTCCGGCCCCTCGTCGAACAGGGCGTCTATGGTCTCATCCGTCCAGGCGAAACCGGCCTTCTCCAAGGTGTCGGAATAGCTGTAGCCCGGCAGCGTCCCGGCCTGGCGGCCAAAGACTCCGTACAGCGTCGGCCCCGCCTTGCGCGACGGCCCCGGTGTCAGGGCATGGCAGATCGAACATTTGCGCATGAACTGCCGTTCGCCGTTGGACATGGTTTCGGGGTCGCGCAAAAAGCTGCGCTGGCCCGAGCCTTCGGGCGCGTCCAGCTCGTCCATCAGGTCCACGGGCCAGGCATAGACCACGTCGTCGAGGCCCCCGGCATAGATCACCTGCCCATCGGGCGAAAAGGCCAACGCCCAGACCGGGCCGTGGCGCATGGCGCGGAAATCGCGGGTGATGCGCCAACCATCGGTATCCACCATCATGATGTAGCCGTGCCCGTCACCCACGGCCAGCTGCGCCGTCTCCGGATGCCAGGACAGGGCCAGGATCGGGCGGCGGTCCAGCGTGAAATCGGCGATCTGTGCACCCGTGCCCGCGTCGATCACGCGGGTCCCCCCGTCCACCGCGCCATAGGCGATCCAGCCGGGACCGGCCACCAGCCGGTTGATGCCAAAGCCGTGCTCGACCAGCGGCAGGGGCGATCCGCCCTGCTCCAGGTTATATTGCAACAGCACGCCCTTGGAGGTGGCCGCAAACAGGAACCGCCCATCCGATGAATGCGCCACGGCGTTCACACCCGCGCCGGGATAGGGAAGCTCGTCTGCCCTGCCCATCTCTGTCAGAGGCCAGAGCCGGATGCTGCCGTCCCAACTGCCGCTGGCGACATGGCTTCCGTCGGGCGCCACCGAGAGCGAGGTGACCTTGCCCTTGTGCTCCCCCAGCAGGCGGTCGACCGGGCGCCATTGGCGCACGGCAAAATCGTCCCCGCCAGAGATCAGCGCCCCGCCCGGCCCCCAGGTCAGCGCGGTGACGGCGGCGGCGTGCCCTTCGAGCCAGGCGGGCACGCGGCCCGACCAGAGCCCGACGGAATTGTCGAAACTGGCGCTGGTCACGGCGCCGCCGGGCGAGATGGCCAGGGCCATGACGGGACCGCCATGCCCCTTGAGCGTGGTGAACTCCTCCGCGCCCGCGGGCAGGGCCACAAGCGCAAGGGCGAGCAACGCGGCCCGCATCATTCGGCCGGGGTGGCCCCGGTGCCGGGGGTCTTGTCAGGGGTGTTCTTGCCGTTCTTGGCTTCGCGCGCCTTGACCTCGTCCAGCCAGAGCGAGTGGTGCTGATGCGCCCAGGCCTCGTCCACCTCGCCCGAGCCCATGGCGTCAAAGGCGCCCTTCATCCCGATGGATCCGATGTAGATATGCGCGATGATGATCGCCATCAGGACAAAGGCAACGATCGCGTGCCACAGCTGCGCCAGTTGCATTTCCTCTTGCGGGGTCAGGTCGGTCGGCAAGGCGCCGTAGCCCAGTCCCTGCAGGATACCGGTATCGTTGACGATCGCAAAGGTCTTGGCAAAGAGCGGCAGCTCGAACGGAAAGAGCAGCGACAGGCCCGAAAGCGAGATCGAGGCGCCCAGCAGGATCACCGACCAGAAGATGATCTTTTGCCCGCCGTTGAACTTCTTGGCCGGCGGGTGGTTCTTGCCGATGATGCCGCCCGCCTGGGCGAACCATGTGATGTCGGTGCGGTCGGGGATATTGTGCCAGACCCACATGACAAAGACCATGACCAGCCCCAGCATGAAGGGCCAGGCCAGGTTGTTGTGCACGAATTTCGACGCGATGAGGAGCTGCGAGTTCAGCTCGGGCCCGAAGGTGGGCAGGATGAAGAACCGCCCGAAAAGCGTCAGCAGGCCGGAGAGGCCCAAAAGGACAAAGGACCCGGCCAGCAGCCAGTGCGCAAAGCGTTCGATGGCCTGGAAACGGGTCACGGTGCGCCCGGTCATCGGCTCGTCGATGCCGATCCGGCCGCGTAGCAGGTAGAAGAAGGCCAGCGCGACGATGGTGCCGACCAGCAGCCAGCCGCCATAGGTGGCCAGCGGCCCCTTGCGGAATTCGTACCAGGCCATGCCGCCGTCCTGGACCAGCACCTTGGCCACGTCGCCCCCGGCGGAGACGTTCAAATCCGCCGCGTCATAGCGCAGCGCGCGCCACATCTCGGGGTCCGATGCGCCGCCAAGCGGGGCCAGAGCCAGGGGCGCATTCGGGTCGGCGCCCGGCTGGCCGAACTCGCGACGAAAACTGAGATCGACGTTTTCGCCCCGTTGCCGGGCCAGGATGTCCTCCAGCGTCTGCGCGCCCCCCGTCGCCTTGCGCGCCTCGGCCAGGGCCGCCGGGTCCGTGCCCGTCTCGGCCGGCGCGGGAGGCCGGAAAATGAAGGTCAGCACGGCAAGGCCGGCCACCAATAGAATGAACCATCCGAAACCGCTGGAGCGTTGTGACATGACTGTCCCCGTCGAAAAGACACGCCATGAGCGCGGCAGCCGAAGTGGCGAAACCGGAGGCCCGTGGCGTCATATTCTGCCATTGGTCAGAGGCCCGTGGATCACGGGCCCCTGCCATGTGATGGAATGATCGGGCGGGACCAGGCCCCGCCCAAAAGAGGCGTCAGCCGCCTTTCTGGTCGTAAGCGGTGCCCCAGCCCCAAGCGCCCGAACCGAAGCCACGGGCCACCACGCGTTCGCGGTAGATGCCCGAGACCACGTCGCCGTCACCGGCGAGCAGGGCCTTGGTGGAACACATCTCGGCGCAGATCGGCAGCTTGCCTTCCGCGATCCGGTTGCGACCGTACTTGGCGAACTCGGCCGTCGAGTGATTTTCCTCGGGGCCGCCGGCGCAGAAGGTGCATTTGTCCATCTTGCCGCGCGAACCGAAGTTGCCCGCCTGCGGGAACTGCGGCGCGCCGAAGGGGCACGCGTAAAAGCAGTAGCCGCAGCCGATGCAGAGGTCCTTGGAGTGCAGGACCACGCCTTCTTCGGTCTGGTAGAAGCAATCCACCGGACAGACGGCCATGCAGGGCGCGTCGGAACAATGCATGCAGGCCACCGAGATCGAGCGTTCGCCCGGCGTGCCGTCCTGGATCGTCACCACGCGACGGCGGTTGATGCCCCAGGGCACCTCGTTCTCGTTCTTGCAGGCGGTGACACAGGCGTTGCACTCGATACAGCGCTCGGCGTCACAGAGGAATTTGGATCGTGCCATATCTGTTTCTCCTTACGCCACGGTGATCTTGCAGAGAGTACATTTCGTCTCCTGCATCTGGGTGACACTGTCATACCCGTAGGTCATGGCAGTGTTCGCCGCTTCGCCCAGCACATAGGGGTCTGCGCCGTCCGGGTACTTGGATCTCAGATCCTCGCCCTGGAAATGGCCGCCAAAGTGGAAGGGCATGAAGGCGACGCCCTCACCCACCCGCTGGGTGACCATGGCCATGACCTTGACCTTGCCGCCCTCCGGGCCTTCGACCCAGACATCCGCGCCGTCGCGAATGCCGAGGTTGTTGGCGTCCCGCGGGTTGATCTCGACGAACATGTCCTGCTGAAGCTCGGCCAGCCAGGGGTTGGACCGGGTTTCGTCCCCGCCGCCCTCGTATTCGACCAGACGGCCAGAGGTGAGGATGATCGGGTAGTCCTTCGAGAAATCGTTCTTCTGGATCGACGCATACATGGTCGGAAGACGATAGAACTTGCGGTCCTCGTAGGTCGGGTAGTCGGCCACGAGGTCGCGGCGGTTGGTGTAGAGCGGTTCGCGGTGCAGCGGCACCGGGTCCGGGAAGGTCCAGACAACCGCACGGGCCTTGGCGTTGCCGAAGGGGGCGCAGCCGTGCTTGATCGCAACCCGCTGGATGCCGCCCGAAAGGTCGGTTTTCCAGTTGGTCTTGGGCCCGGCGATCCCGTCGATCACCGCACGCTCTTCCTCGGTCAGGTCACCGTCCCAGCCAAGGTCCATGAGCATCTGCATGGTGAATTCCGGATATCCATCCTGGATTTCCGATCCCACCGAGTAGACGCCGTCGGCCAGCAGGTTGTCCCCGTTCCGCTCCACGCCGAACCGGGCGCGGAAGGTCAGGCCGCCCTCTGCGACAGGCTTGGACATGTCGTAGAGGTTGGGCGTGCCCGGGTGCTTCATGTCGGCGGTGCCCCAGCTGGGCCAGGGCAGACCGTAATAGTCGCCGTCGGCCGGACCGCCGATCGCCTGAAGCGTGGTGCGGTCGAAGGTGTGCTGGTTTTCCATGTGCAGCTTGAGCCGCTCCGGCGACTGGCCGGTATAGCCGATGGTCCACATGCCCTTGTTGATCTCGCGCAGCGTGTCCTCGACGTTCGGCGTGATGCCGTCGTCTTCCAGCGCGATGTTGCGGAACATGCGGTCATGAAAGCCGAACTTCTTGGCGAAGAGACCGATGATTTCCTGGTCGGGCTTCGATTCGAAGAGCGGATCGACCACCTGCTGGCGCCACTGGAACGACCGGTTCGAGGCGGTCACGGAGCCGTAGGTTTCGAACTGCGTCGCCGCGGGCAGCAGATAGACGCCGTCGGTGCGGTCGTTCATGACGGCGGAGACGGTGGGATACGGGTCGACGACGACCAGCATGTCCAGCTTCTCCATCGCCTTCTTCATCTCGACCCCGCGGGTCTGAGAGTTGGGCGCATGTCCCCAGAGCACCATGGCCCGGACCTTGTTCGGCTGGTCGATGTTCTCGGCGTCCTCAAGGACACCGTCGATCCAGCGGCTGACCGGGATACCGGTCTCGAACATCAGGTTCTTGTCCTTGCCGTCGGCCCCCTTGAGCGTGTCGAACTGGGCCGAAAGCCAGTCGAAGTCTTCCTCCCAGACGCGCGCCCAATGCTGCCACGAGCCCTTTGCAAGGCCGTAGTAGCCGGGCAGCGTGTGTGACAGAACGCCAAGGTCGGTCGCACCCTGCACGTTGTCGTGGCCACGGAAGATGTTGGTGCCGCCGCCGGAGGTGCCCATGTTGCCCAGCGCAAGCTGCAGGATGCAGTAGGCGCGGGTGTTGTTGTTGCCGTTGGTGTGCTGCGTCCCCCCCATGCACCAGATCACCGTGCCAGGACGGTTGTTGGCCATCGTGCGGGCCACGCGGCGCAGCTGCGAGCCCGGCGCGCCGGTGACGCGCTCGACCTCTTCGGGGGTCCACTTGGCCACTTCCTCGCGGATCTGGTCCATGCCCCAGACACGGGTGCGGATGAACTCCTTGTCCTCCCAGCCGTTCTCGAAGATGTGCCAGAGGATGCCCCAGACCAGCGCAACGTCACTGCCGGGACGGAAGCGGACGTATTCATCCGCATGGGCCGCCGTGCGGGTGAACCGCGGGTCGCAGACGATCAGCGGCGCGTTGTTCATCTCCTTGGCACGCAGGACGTGCAGCAGGGAGACAGGGTGCGCCTCGGCGGGGTTGCCGCCGATGATGAAGATCGCCTGGCTGTTATGGATGTCGTTGTAGGAGTTGGTCATGGCGCCGTAGCCCCATGTGTTCGCAACACCCGCAACAGTGGTTGAATGGCAGATCCGCGCCTGGTGGTCGACGTTGTTCGTGCCCCAGTAGCCGGCGAACTTGCGGAACAGGTAGGCCTGTTCGTTCGAATGCTTGGCCGAGCCGAGCCAGTAGACAGAGTCAGGTCCGCTTTCTTCGCGGATCTTCATCATGCCGTCACCGATTTCCTCGATCGCCTGTTCCCAGCTGATCCGGGTCCACTCGCCGTCGACCTTCTTCATCGGGTACTTCAGGCGGCGCTCGCCGTGCGCGTGTTCCCGCACAGAGGCGCCCTTGGCGCAATGGGCGCCCAGGTTGAAGGGGCTGTCCCAGCCGGGTTCCTGCCCGACCCAGACGCCGTCGCTGACTTCGGCGATGACGGTGCAGCCCACCGAACAGTGGGTGCAGACGGATTTCTTCAGCTCCACCGCGCCAAGACCGGCGGCAGAGGCGGCGCTGGCCTGTTTCACGGTGCCGCCGGTGGCGGCAATGGCGGCAATCCCGCCGATGGCCAGACCGGAACCGCGCAGAAAGGCGCGGCGATCAACCGAGGCGTTGGCGGCCTCGGAAAGGATACTTGTCCGCTGGGGGCGTCGCGCAACCCCGTTGGTCTTTTTCCTCAACATGGTTTCTCTCTCCCTTACGCGCCTTTTGAGGGGCGCAGGACTCTGACGAAGGCCTCGGGCAGTCGGGCGTCACGCAACCAGTCGCCTTGGGCCGTTAAATGCCTCGACCGGACAATACCGGGCGGAGCGGCGGCGCCTCAGAAGCGGGCGCTGTCGTAGAAGGCGCGCGTATGCGCCGTGTCCTGCATCTTGTCCGATGTCAGGTCAGGCTCGGCGGGACCGGCTTCGGCCGCCTGGCCGCTGGCGATCGCAACCGCGGCCGCAGGGGCCGAAACGCTTGCCAGCTTGAGGAAATTCCGGCGCGAGGCCTTGGTTTCCTGGGTCATGAAAGTGGCTCCTTTCACGGGTTGAGGGACGGTCGCCCGCCCCGGGATGGGTGCGTATCCGAACGCACCCGGCGAAAGTCTCACTCTCCGCTCATGCGGAACCCCTCGGACTCGATCTCCATGAAGAGCCGTCCGACGGTGCCCACCGGAGTGTAGAAAACAGAGCTCTTGGCGCCTTCGAGGTCTGCGTAGAAGTGTCCGGCCCAGGGGCCGATGTGCTTGTTGAAGAACTGGCGCTGCGCATCCAGGTTGGCAGGCGCGCCGAAACGGCCCACGATCATGGCGCCCATCATTTCCATCAGTGAGGCGATGTTGTCCTCGGGCTCGAACACGTTGTCGGCCCGTTCCAGTCCCTGACGCACCATGTCCTGCCGGAGCAGCGCCAGAGGCTTTTCGTTCAGGAAGCCGGTCAGGTAGTACGAGGCATAGGGCAGCAACTCGCCCCGTCCGAGACCGATGAACAGCTTGTTGTATTCGCTGGTCACGGTCTTGGGCTTTGTGACCTTGGCCAGTTTCGCAAGCGTGCCGATGGCCTGCCCCATCTCGGTCTCGTCCCCCGACAACCCGGCGGTTTGCGCCAGCAGCATCTCGTCCGGCGGCCCGGCCAGAAGCAGCCCGAGGAAATTGTAGAGATCGGCGCGGAGCCGGTCTTCTTCGGCGATCTGGCGGGTTTCGGCGGTGTTTGTCATCGGGTCCTTGTCGGTACTCATGTGCTGGTCTCGAAACGAAAGCGCATCCGGCGGGGGGCGGCGGCCTGTGGCTCTTGTTCGGGTGGCGGCTCGGCGATGGCCAGAAGCCCCGGTTCCGAGGCCGGGGCCGGTGGTTCCGCGCTGTCATCGGCCACTTCCGCGACCTCGCCCCGGACCTGATCCGGGGCCTCGTCGATCGCATCCTCGTCGATGTTGGCGGCACGCGCCTCTGCCTCGGCCTGCTCTACTGCCTTGTCGAACATGCCCTTGCCGACCTGATACAGCGTTTGCATGTTCTCGACGACCATCGCGGCGTCGGTGAAATCCTCTCCGTAGTCCACCAGCCCGTCGACATTGGCCAACACCGGGTTCAGACGCCACAACCGCCGCAGGGCGCGCGTCTTGAGCCGTTGCGGCGCCACCGCCTTGAGCAGCGCCTGCACCTGCGCGGGATCGTCCATCTCTTCGGGGGCAGGCAGGTTCAATTCGGCAAGCACGTCCTCGTCGGGCCGGTCCTCGACGGCGCGCAGCTGTTCCGCCTCGGCAGCACGCTGATCGGCCTGCGTCTCGGCCCTGTCCTCGGCGGCAACGGCGGCGCGGCGGCGCGACCAGAAATCTGCGGGGGACCGGCTCAATGCATGCGTCTCCGCTGCTGGGCGGGCGAGGCATAGACATCCTCCAGCTTGCCGATGCGCGGATCGCCCACGCCATCCTCGACAAGGTCGATGCGCTTCTTGTCCCGCTTGCGCTTGATAAAGACCTCTTCCTCGTGGAACTCCTCGACGAAATTCGCCACCAGCGCGTACAGCGCGGGCGGCATGGGGACCTTCTCGATGATTTCCTCGCCACTGTCCGAATAGTCCTGCGCCTCGTAGGGCGAGGCGGTCACGGTCAGCACCTCGAGCGGGTCCTCCCCCTCTATCGCCTCGCGCATGATGACGTAGACGCTGGGCTGCTGCGCCCAGAGTTCGTGCAGGTAGGCGTCCGTATCGGCGCCGTGCAGTTCCAGCTGCAGGGTCGCAGCGTGGTATTCGGTCACCTCGCCCTCGCTGCGCAGCACGCGCCAGTCGGCGGCACCGGCTCCGGGCATGACGGCGGATGCGGTCCAGACCCACTTTGCCCATCGGGTCACGCCAGGGGCGCGTCTCAGCACGATGCCCAGCGGCACGGTCCGGTACGCCTTCGGATTGTGGATCACGGTGGTCCTCCCTCGACCGGAGTTTGATCTGGCAACCTTGCCGAACGAAAGAGAAAAACGGCGTACCGTGGTATTCCGCGCCCGAAACGGTCAATTTGGGCAGCCGCGCAAGGGGTGCCGCCGGGCAACGGACCTTTTGTCCAACCTGACATTTTCGCTCGGAAAAGCGGTGATTTGAGAACGCACGAATCAGCCGCAGCGCAGCATCGCGATTGCGCCCGTTCCGGCGCCCCGGCTGACCGGGATAAACGGTTGTGGAGGGCTGCGAATCATGGCTAGGCTCCACCGGCACAGCGCGAAACAGGCACCGTCAAGCGTGCTTTGAGGGGAGGGCAAGACAATGGCCAAGTCACTGATAACATGTGACTGTCTAGGGACGCAGCAGATCGATTCACAGGCCCTGTCACGCACCACCGGCCTGGAGGTGCGTCCGCCCTGTTCCGCCCTCTGCACCACACAGATCGACCGGGCCGCCGCCGCCTTGCAGGAGGGGGACACGATTTTTTGCTGTACCCAGGAGTCCCGGGTTTTCGAGGCTCTGGCCGAGGAACTGGACCTGCCTGCCCCGCCGGTGCTGGACCTGCGCGACCGGGCCGGGTGGAGCGCGGATTCCGCCCCCGCAGTACCCAAAATGTCCGCCCTGATCGCCGAGGCCCTGCTGCCCGCCGCGCCGGAAAAGACGCTGGACGTGATCTCCGAGGGGCTCTGCCTGATCCTCGGCGCCCCCGAAGTGGCCCTGCCCGCCGCCGAGCAACTGGCGCCGCACCTGGGGGTGACGGTGCTCTTGCCGGAGGGCGCAGAGATGCCCGACAGCCGCGCCTATGACGTAGTGACCGGGCGGCTGCGGCAGGCGCAGGGCGCGCTGGGGCAGTTCCGCGTGGTGATCGACGCGCTGCGACAGGTGGACCCGGGCGGGCGCGGCGCCTTTACCCTGACCGACCCGCAAGACGGCGGCCAATCGGACTGCGACGTGATCCTCGACCTGCGGGGCGACACGCCGCTGTTCCCCGCCCATGAAAAGCGCGAGGGCTATCTGCGCGCCGATCCCGCACATGCGCCCTCTGTCGCAGCGGCGGTCATGGCGGCCTCGCATCTTGTCGGCACCTTCGAAAAGCCGCTTTACGTCCGGACAGAGGCGTTGCTTTGCGCCCATTCGCGGGCCGGGCAGACGGGCTGTACCCGCTGCCTGGACCTCTGCCCGACCGGCGCGATCTCGCCCGAGGGCGACCATGTGACGGTCGACCCGATGATCTGCGCCGGATGCGGCGCCTGTTCGGCGGTCTGCCCCTCGGGCGCGATCAGCTATGATGCCCCCCCGGTCGATTTGACATTCCGCCGGGTGCAGACGCTGGCCAAGGCCTATCTGGACGCGGGTGGCACCGCGCCGCGCCTCTTGGTGCATGACGCGCACGGGGCCGAGATGATCCGCCTCTCCGCCCGGCACGGGCGCGGCTTGCCGCGCGACGTGATCCCGTTGGAACTGCCCGTGGTCGGCGCCTTCGGCCATGCCGAGGCGGTGGCGGCGCTGGCGGCGGGCTTTGCCTCTGTCACGTTGCTGCCGGGACCGGGGGCCGACCGCGATGCGCTGACGGCACAACTGGCCCTGGCAGAGGCGATCGCGGGCGAGGACCGGGTGCGCCTGCTGGATACACCCGATCCCGACGCGATGAGCGACGCGCTGTACGACCAGACCTCCCCTGCCCCGGTGTCAGAGCCGGTGCGCCCCCTTGGCACACGGCGGCAGGTGACACGGCAAGCCGCCCGCGCGCTGCACGGGGACCAGGCGCAACTGCCCCTGCCCCAAGGCGCCCCCTATGGCGCAGTGCTGGTGGATACGGATGCCTGCACGCTGTGCCTGTCCTGCGTCTCGCTCTGCCCCTCTGGCGCGCTTGGCGACAACCCGGACCTGCCGCAGCTCCGCTTTCAAGAGGACGCCTGCCTGCAATGCGGGATCTGCGCCACGATCTGCCCGGAACAGGCCATCACGCTGGAGCCGCGCCTGGACCTGACCGAGACGGCCCTCCGGCAAGAGGTGCTGAACGAGGAAGAGCCCTTTGCCTGCGTCGACTGCGGCACGCTCTTCGGATCGAAATCCGCCATCGACCGGATCACCGAGAAACTCTCGGGCCACGCCATGTTCCAGGACCCGGACAAGCTGCGCATGATCCAGATGTGCGACGATTGCCGGGTCAAGGCGCAGATGGGGCAGGACAACCCCTTTGCGATGGGGGAGCGGCCCAAAGTGCGCACGACCGAGGATTACCTGTCCAAGCGCCGGGACCATTGACGTGACGGGATCCGCCCCTTCGAACGAGGACGCGCCGCTACTGGAACTCCAGCGGGGCCCCGAGATCGGCGGCCTGAATCGCCGCGACATAGGCGACGATGGCCTCGACCTCCTCGAGCGTCATCTTGACCGGCGCGATGGGCGAGGGACGGTTGTCCGGAAAGGGCAGTGTCACCCCCTCGACCACGGTGAAGGCCGGGTGCGGATTCAGCGCGTAGAAGGCATAGAACCGATCCTCCCAGTCGGGCAGCGCGCGCAGCACCATGAAACTGGGGGTCGAGCCGATGCCAAAGCCACGCGTCGCCTCGTCGATGACATGGCAGCGAACGCATTTGGTACGACTGACCTTGTGGCCCAGTTTCGCGTCGCCATCGATCACCACGGTCTCGACCACTTCGGTCGCCTCCGGCGGCGGGCCGAACAGCGGCGTGCCGTCGGGCGCAAAGCTTGCCACCGTGTTGACACCGACCTCGGATGTCAGCCAGTCCGCGAAACGGCTGGTGCCCGCGTGTTCCGCCGAGAGCACCTCCAGGTGCCAGACCCGCTCCGGCCCCGCGAACAGCGGGTCACCCGTGTCACCCAGCGCGATATCGGCTTTTTCCGGGTCCTCGACCAGTTCCACCCGCACCCGCGTCTTGAGCGTGAAGCGTGGAAGGATATGTTGGACAAGACCGCTGTCGACAAGCGCCGCGGGCGCATGCAGGCGGACGGGGCGCGGGTCGTCCTGGGCGACAACGGCGGGCGGAACAAGCGACAGGCCAAGCGCCAGTGCGCTGGAAATGAACGAAAGACGGCGGGTCATCGGGTCATGCTAGGCCCCTGCCCCGCCACACGTCAATTGAAAGGGACCAGACCATGAGCGAAGACTTCAACATGTCGATGCGCAAGTTTCTCAAGCAGGTCGGCGTGACCTCGCAGCAGGCCATCGAGGAGGCGATGCGCGACACCGACACCGCCGGCAAGACCTATGCCGTCAAGGCCGTGGTGACGATCCCCGAACTGGGCCTGACCCACGAGGTCACCGGCGAGATCAAGGGTCAGGAATGACCCCGGTGACGCTTGGACGCGATGCCGTCCTGGAAGTGCTGAAGAGCATCGCCGACCCGGTGGCAGGCGGCGACATCGTCGCCAGCGGCGTGATGCGGGCGCTGAATGTCGAGGGTGGCAATGTCCGCTTCGTCATGGAAATCGCGCCGCAGCACGCCGAGGCCTATGGCAAGGTCAAGGCCGAGGCCGAGGCCCGGCTGGGCGCGCTGGACGGGGTCGAAAAGGTCGCCATCGTCCTGACCGGCCACTCCGAGAAGGCGCCGCCGGACCTGGGCATGAAGAAAAAGGCCGAGCCTCAGGGACCGCAGAAGATCCCCGGCGTCGACCACATCATCGCCATCGCCAGTGGCAAGGGTGGCGTGGGCAAATCCACCGTCTCCTCCAACCTCGCCTGTGCGCTGGCCGCACAGGGGCGGCGCGTCGGCCTGCTGGACGCGGATGTCTATGGGCCCTCGCAGCCCCGGATGCTGGGCGTCTCTGGCCGTCCCGCCTCTCCGGATGGCAAGACCATCCTGCCGCTGCGCAACCACGGCGTCACCATGATGTCGATTGGTCTCATGACCAACGAGGATCAGGCGGTTGTCTGGCGGGGACCCATGCTGATGGGGGCGCTGCAACAGATGATGATGCAGGTGCAATGGGGCGCGCTGGACGTGCTGCTGGTCGATCTGCCGCCGGGCACCGGCGACGTGCAGATGACGCTCAGCCAGAAGGCGCAGGTCGATGGCGCGATCATCGTCAGCACGCCGCAGGATGTGGCGCTGCTGGACGCGCGCAAGGGCATCGACATGTTCCGGCAGCTCAATGTCCCGATCCTTGGCATGATCGAGAACATGAGCACGCATATCTGTTCCAACTGCGGACATGAGGAACATGTTTTTGGCCACGGCGGCGTGGCGGCAGAGGCCGAAAAGCTGGGCGTGCCCCTGCTGGCCGAGGTGCCGCTGGACCTGCAGATCCGGCTTGCAAGCGACGGCGGCGCGCCGATCGTGACCTCGAAACCCGACAGCGCGCAGGCACAGGCCTTTCATGCCATCGCCAGCGCGCTGGTGGCAGAGGGCGTCGCATGAGCGGGATCACCGAGCCGTTGACCTTCCCCCCCGCCATGAGCGGTGAGGAGGTCGGCGGCGATCCCTTTGACGGCGCCGTGATGCGGGCGATCCGGGGCTGTGACGCGGGGCTTGTCTGCTACCGCATCGCCGCCGACCGCATGGGCGCGGCGCTGGTGATGACGCCCGAGGTGCCGCTGGAACAGGCGATGGTCATGCTGCCGCTTTGTGGCGTGGGGTTCCAGAACGCGCTTGGCGCGCTGGCCCCGCCCGAGGTGGCGGTGCACCTGGCCTGGGCGGGCGGTATCCTGATCAACGGCGCTGCTTGCGGCGCCTTCCGGGCTTGTGCCTCGACCCAGGACCCGGAGGCCGTCCCGGACTGGCTGGTGGTGGGGTTCGAACTGCCACTGACGCTGGCCACCGTGCCGGGCGACGTGCCCGAGCAGACCGCCCTGTTCGAGGAAGGCTGCGCCGAGGTCCTGCCCGAACGGCTGGTCGAGGCCTGGGCGCGGCACACGCTGAACTGGATTGCCCGCTGGGAAGACGAAGGCACCAAGGCGCTGCACTCGGAATGGCGCGGTCTTGCGCATGGATTGGGTGAAACCGTGGTGCAGGACGGCTGGCCCGGCACCTTCCTGGGCGTGGACGAGGCGTTCGGGATGCTCCTGCGCGACAGCGAGACCACCCACCTGATCCCCTTGACGACCCTTCTGGAGGAGGCCCCGTGAAACTGGCCCGTGCCATCCATTTCGACGAAAGCGACCAACATGTCTTTGCCAGCCCCGCGCGCACCGGCGAGTGGTGCATCTCCGGCGGGTTCGAGTTTTCCAACTGGACCGAGGGCGACCTGGCCGGCAAGGCCCGGCAGGCCTTTGCCAACGGCTGGTTCGGGCTGGAAACCGGCGGACGGGTGACATTCGTCGCCGTGACAGAGGCGGAGCCAAGCGAAGTCGCGGCGCTGACCGACCTGCTGGCCCAGCATTTCGTGACCTATTACGGCGCGCCCTCCGTCGAGGCCGCGCGCCCCGTCGCGCAGGACGAGATCGCCCATATGGCCGAGCTGTGCGAGGATCACCCGGCCAACACCCTGCTGACCGTCGCGCGGGCCCTGTCCGAGTCCGGCGTGCGCGAGGCCTATCGCGTGATCGAGGCACAGGCGGCCGGGCTCGAACAATTCGCGATTCATGGATCGCTCGACGAGTGAGCCCCCAAGGCGCGGGCGCGTTCCCGTGCTCTCGGTGCGCCTGCGCCTTCTGGTGCTGGCGCTGGCACCGCTGACGGTGCTGATGCCGCTCTTGCTGGTGCTTGGCATGACCCGCTGGACCAGCGACTATGACGAGTTGCTGATCGCCAACGTCGAATCCGACCTGCGCATCGCCGAGCAATACCTGGCCCGCATCCTGGAAACGACCGGCGACGAGCTGACCGGCGTCGCCGAAAGCGCCGAATTCGGGCGCGTGCTGCAGGTCAGCGGCCCCACGTTCGACAGCTACCTGGCCGAAAAGCGCGAGGCGCTGGAGCTGGACTTTCTCTATTACCTGCCGAAAGAGGCCGCACGGGGCGCTCCCTCGCGCTGGCCGGTGATCTTGGCGGGGCTGGACAACCGCCCCGCGACCGAGATCGACATCTTTTCGGGCGCCGACCTGGCCGCCCTGCCCGGCAAGCTTGACGCCCGCGCCCGCATCCCCCTGATCGAGACAGAGGCCGCCGTGCCAACGGAACGCGAGGTCGAGGACCGCGGCATGGTGGTGCATTCCGCCGCGCCCGTGCTGCTCGACGGTCATCACGGTGTTCTGGTCGGCGGCATCCTGTTGAACCGCAACCTGCAGTTCATCGATACGATCAACGCGCTGGTCTACCTGAACGCCGTCACCGGCGGCGAACGCCAGGGGACGGCGACCCTGTTCCTGGACGACGTGCGCGTCTCGACCAACGTTCGGCTGTTCGAAGACGTGCGCGCGCTGGGAACGCGGGTCTCTGCTGTGGTGCGCCAGCAGGTGCTGGGCGACGGCCGGACCTGGCTGGACCGCGCCTTTGTTGTCAACGACTGGTATATCTCGGGCTACCTGCCGCTGACCGACAGTTTCGGCGAACGGGTGGGCATGCTCTATGTCGGTTTCCTCGAAGCGCCCTTTGCGGCGGAGAAACGTGACGCGGTCCTGTGGATGTTGGCGGCTTTTGTCGGTGTGCTGGTGCTGTCGGTGCCCCTTTTCCTGACACTGGCGCGCGGCATCTTTGCCCCGCTGGAACGCATCACGCGCACCATGCAACGCGTCGGGGCCGGCGATTTGTCGGCGCGCTATGGCGACGTGGGCGCGCGCGACGAGATCGGCCAGGTGGCGGCGCATCTCGATGACCTCCTGGGCCAGGTCCAAGACCGCGACGCCCGCCTGCGCGCCTGGGCGGACGAGTTGAACCAGCGGGTCGAGGACCGCACCGCCGAACTGCGCGAGGCCAATGCCAAGCTGGAAGAGACCTATCGCCAACTGGTGATGAACGAGAAACTGGCCTCGATCGGGGAAATCACCGCCGGCGTCGCGCATGAGATCAACAACCCCGTCGCGGTGATCCAGGGCAATGTCGACGTGATCCGCGAAACGCTGGGCGACAAGGCCGCTCCGGTCAAGACAGAGCTGGACCTTGTCGACCGGCAGGTGGCGCGGATCGACGCGATGGTGGGCAAGCTTCTGCAATTCGCCCGCCCCGGAGAGTTCCACGCCTACGAGGACTCCGTCTCGCTTGGCCCTCTGGTCGCGGATTGCCTGCTGTTGGTCGAACATGTCCTGTCCAAAAGCGCCATCCAGGTCGAGACGGATCTTGGTGACGCGCCAGAGGTGCATGTCGACCCCGGCGAAATGCAGCAGGTCATCATCAACCTGGTGATGAACGCCACGCAGGCGATGGGCCATGACGGCACGCTGACCCTGAGCCTGTCCGCCGAAAGCCGCGACGGTCAGGCCGGTGCCTGCCTGAGCGTGCAGGACAGCGGGCCGGGTCTCTCGGAAGGGGCGCAGGAGGCGGTCTTTGACCCTTTCTTTACCACCAAGCAGGGTGAAGGCACCGGGCTGGGCCTGTCGATTTCGCAAACGCTGGTCCAGCGCGCGGGCGGGTTGATCACGGCGACAAACGCCCCCGAGGGCGGCGCCCTGTTCCGGGTCTGGCTGCCCGCCGCATAAGGCCGGCGCATTTCATCCGAGCAACCGTTGCGCCCCTGGCTTGCCACTCTCTGATGTCACCTCTCGGCCGGGACATGTGACCAAAGCGCTGGATGACAGCAGCGACCAGCCTTTCCCACGACGCCGTTCCGTGGACGACCAGCGCCTCCGGGGCGCTGACCATCGGTTGCACCTTTCCCTTTTGCCACAGCCGCTCGGGCAGCCTGGAAGAAACAGGTCCGATTACAGTGTCTTGCGGGCACATTATTATCCGACAAAATTTGTCGGATTGACAAACCATACAGAAATAGTCAGCTTTAACTCATCCCAGCCAGCCCCTCGAATCCGGGCCAAGCCAACGACGAATTCCGGCACGCGGAGACCCTTGATGCTGAACGCCAGCGACATTGCCGCAGTTCCCCGGACGCCCGGCGAGGGCGATCGGCGGCCCGTGACACTTGGCTTGTCCACCCTGTTTTCGATCGAACGACTGTTCGACAGGATCGAGGGCAAACAGGAGGGGCGGTCATGGGCCTGAACACCGCGACCACTACCCGCCAGGCAGAGCCCCTGCCCGTCTACGATGCACGCGACCTGACCGAGGGCGGCGACCTGGCCCGCATCCGCCTGGCCGACCAGCTTTACATCCTGCGCATCACCCGCGCCGGCAAACTGATCCTGACGAAATGAGCGGTATGGTCGAAAGAGGCGGCGCGCCGGTGGGCTATCTCTCGGATCTTGGCCCGGTCGAGGCGGGCGCGGTCCTGTACCTGCGGCTGTTGAACGACGGCGACGATGCCCGCAGCGAGGTCTGGAGCGATTTTGCCCGCCACCTGGGCTCAACAGAAGGCCGCCAGGCCCTGGGGGCCTTCGAGGACCTTTGCGATCTTTGCGCGCGCCATTGCCGGCGCCCGCTGATGCGCCATCACGTCACCTGCAAATGCCTGGGCGCCGACGAGTCCTGCTTTGCCACTTTCATCGGCTACGCCAGCCAAGGCCAGCGCGAGGATGCGCTGTTGCTGGCGATGACGCTGGTGCGGCCCGACATTGCCCCGATCCTGGCCGCTCTGGCCGAGGAATTCGGCCTGGCCCTGCGCCGCATGACCAACCGCACCCCCGCCGGGACACCGCGCAAAGCGGGCCCGAACACCAACCCGACACTCCACTAGCAAATGCCAAGAGGACAAAAACAGTGAAGATCAAGACCACCCGGACCCTCGCGACCAGCGCGCTGGCGCTGACCCTCGCCAGCGGATCCGCCCTTGCCGAGGTCTCCAAGGCCGAGGTTCTGGACAATTACGCCGATATTGCCGAGGCCATCTACGGCGACAGCCTGATCGCCGCCCAGCGTCTGCAATCCGCCGTCGATGCATTGATCGCCCAGCCTTCGGCGGAAACCCTGCAGGCGGCGAAATCCGCCTGGCTGGCCGCCCGCGTCCCCTACCAGCAAAGCGAAGTCTACCGGTTCGGCAATGCCATCGTCGATGACTGGGAAGGCAAGGTCAACGCCTGGCCGCTGGACGAGGGCCTGATCGACTACGTCGACATGACCTATGGCGGCCCGACCGATGAAAACGCGCTGGCCGCGCTGAACGTGATCGCCTCTCCCTCGCTCACCATCTCGGGCGAGACCATCGACGCGACAGAGATCACCCCCACGCTGCTCTCGGACACGCTGCACGAGGCCGACGGGGTCGAGGCCAATGTCGCCACCGGTTATCACGCCATCGAGTTCCTGCTTTGGGGGCAGGATCTGAACGGCCACGCGCATGGCGCGGGCGCCCGCCCCTGGACCGACTACGCCCAGGGCGAGGCCTGCACCAACGACAACTGCGACCGCCGCGGGGACTACCTTAAGGCCGCGACCGAGTTGCTGGTTTCGGACCTGGAATGGATGGCCGCGCAATGGGCCGAGGGCGGCGAGGCACGCAGCACCCTGATGCAGGACGAAGGCGCCGGCCTCATCGCCATGCTGACCGGCATGGGCTCGCTCTCCTACGGCGAACAGGCGGGCGAACGCATGCGCTTGGGCCTGATGCTGAACGACCCCGAGGAAGAGCACGACTGTTTCTCGGACAACACGCACAACAGCCATTATTACGACGGGCTGGGCATTCAGAACGTCTACCTGGGCGAATATGTGCGCATCGACGGCTCTCTGGTCTCCGGTCCCTCGCTGGCCGATCTGGTGGCCGAAACCGATGCCGCGCTGGACGCCGAGATGCAGGGCAAACTGGCGCAGACGATGATGGCCCTGGGCCGGATCAAGTCCGCCGCCGAGGCGGGGTTTAGCTATGACATGATGCTGGAACGCGGATCCGACGCGGGCGAAGAGTTGGTCATGGGCGGCGTCAACGGGCTGATCGACCAGACCCGCACCATCGAACGCATCGTCGCCATGCTGGGTGCCGAGGGCGTCGCCATCGAAGGGTCGGACAGTCTCGACGACCCCGACGCCGTCTTCCAGTAAAACCAGACCGGGTTCCGCCGCCATGATCATCTGTCATTGCCAGAACATCACCGATCACGACATTCAGTCCGCCATCGACTGGATGCGGGCGGCGGACCCTGAAACCCTCATCACACCGGGCAAGATCTATCGCGCATTGGGCAAGGCTGCGGATTGCGGCGGCTGCATGCCACTGTTCCTTGGCACCATGCGCAAGAACCCGAACCTGCAAGTCCCCATGCACCTCCGTCGCCTCCGGGGCGGAGCAACACAGGAAAACGACCCATGCAAGGCGACCCGAAAGTCATCGACTACCTGAACCGCGCCCTTCGCAGCGAGCTGACAGCGATCAGCCAATACTGGCTGCACTACAAGCTGCAAGAGGACTGGGGCCTGGGCCACATGGCCAAGAAAAGCCGCGAGGAAAGCATCGAAGAGATGACCCACGCGGACAAGCTGATGGAGCGGATCGTCTTCCTGCAAGGCCATCCCAACCTGCAAAAGCTGGACCCGCTGCGCATCGGCCAGACGCCCAAGGAAACGCTGGAATGCGACCTGGCCGCCGAACAGGAGGCGCGCGCGCTTTACAAGGAGGCCCGCGAATACTGCCACGAGGCGGGCGATCACGTCACCAAGGAGCTGTTCGACCAGCTTCTGGCCGATGAAGAGGTCCATATCGACTTTCTCGAGACCCAGCTGGACCTGCACGACCGGGTCGGCGCCGAGAATTATGCTCACCTCAACGCGTCGAAGATGGATGAAGCCGAGTAAACTGGCCCTTTTGGCCTTAGTCACAGGGTCCGCCGCAATGGCGGGCCCGCTTGATGAACCGCATCTGACCGTCACGCCCCGCACCCCGGGAGAGGCCGCGCGCATCGCCAAGGTGCTGGCGCCGCCCGCCGGTTTCGACGCGCCGGAACCGTTCGAGGACAAGCCCGCCGGCGCCGCCACGGTGCGCGTGGCGCCGGATGCCAATGCCTTTTCCCTGCCCTCCGCCAGCCTCGATTTCGAGGATGAGCTGACCTTCAAGGTCGGGAACGGGCTGTTCCGCAAGATCTGGGTCTCGTCGCCGTCGTCTACGATGGCCTCGGACGGGCTGGGGCCGCTTTACAACGCGCGCTCTTGCCAGCGCTGCCACATCAAGGACGGGCGCGGCCATCCGCCGGAAGGGCCGGAGGACAAGGCCGTCTCGATGTTCCTGCGCGTCTCGGTGCCCGGCGGGCCCGGGGACATGATCCCCGAGATCGAGGGCTATATCGCCAGCGCGCCAGAGCCGAATTACGGCACGCAGCTACAGGATTTCAGCCTGCCCGGCCATGAGCCGGAATACCGCCTGCAGGTGGACTACGAGGAAATCGCCGTGCCGCTGTCCGGCGGCGAAACCGCCACCCTGCGCAAACCGACCTATACCGCCGCAAACCTGGGCTACGGCCCCCTGCACCCCAAGGCCATGCTGAGCCCGCGCGTCGCGCCGCAGATGATCGGCCTGGGCCTGTTGGAGGCGATCCCCGCAGCGGACATCCTGGCCGGGGCCGATCCCGGTGATGCCAACGGCGACGGCATTTCGGGGCGGGCGAATATCGTCTGGTCGGTAGAGTTCGACATGCCCCTGCTGGGCCGTTTCGGCCACAAGGCGGGCAATCCGACAATCCTGGAACAGACGGCAGCGGCCTTTGTCGGCGACATCGGCATTTCCAACCCCCTGTTCCCGGCGGGCGCGGGAGACTGCACCGACCTGCAGGCCGACTGTCAGGCGGCACCGCATGGCGATGGCGACGCGCGCGTCTTTGAGGTGGATGCCGAGGGGCTGGAACTGACCGCCTTCTACAGCCGCAACCTGGGCGTGCCCGCGCGACGCGATCTGGACGACCCAAAGGTGCTGCACGGCAAAGAGGTCTTTCACGACAGCGGCTGCGCCGACTGCCACACACCCAAATTCGTCACCCACCGCCTGCCCGACCGGCCCGAACACAGCTTCCAACTGATCTGGCCCTACACCGACATGCTGTTGCACGATATGGGGCCTGGGCTGGCGGATGGACGGCCAGAGGCGCGGGCCACGGGCCGGGAATGGCGCACCGCGCCGCTTTGGGGGATCGGTTTGACGCGGCAGGTTTCCGGGCATAGCTATTTCCTGCACGATGGCCGCGCGCGGTCTCTGCTGGAGGCGATCCTCTGGCACGGGGGCGAGGCGCAGCCCAGCCGCGACGCCGTCACCCGGATGCCGCCACCCGACCGCAACGCCCTGATCGCCTTTCTGGAAAGCCTCTGACATGCGCAACAGCCTTTTCGCCTTCGTCCTTGCCGCCTCGCCGGCCGTGGCCCAGACGCCCGACGTGGGCGCCATCGTCGATGCCCATATCCTGCCCGGCTACCAGGCGCTGGCCGAGAGCACCGCCGCGCTTGCCACCACGGCAGAGCAGCACTGCGCGGCAAGTGACCCCAAGCTGCAAGAGGCCTATGGCGCCGGGTTCGACGCCTGGGTCGCGGTCAGCCACCTGCGGTTCGGCCCCTCGGAACAGGGCGACCGCGCCTTTGCGCTGGCCTTCTGGCCCGACAGCCGGGGCGCCACGCCCAAGGCCCTGGGGCAGTTGATCCGGGACGAGGACCCGGTCGTCGAAAGCCTCGACAGTTTCCAGAACGTTTCAATCGCCGCGCGCGGGTTCTACGCGATGGAGTTCCTGCTATACGACGATCAGTTCAGCACCGCTGGCAGCGATGCCTACCGCTGCGCGCTGATCCAGGTCATGAGCGCCGACATCGCTGCGACCTCGGCGGCGATCCTCGCGGATTGGGAAGATGGCTATGCCGACCTGATGCGCGACCCCGGCAATGACACCTACCGCACGGGTGAAGAGGCCGCGAAACAGCTGTTCACCGCGCTGTCGACCGGGCTGGAGTTCACCGAGGACACGCGGATCGGGCGGGCGATGGGCAGCTATGACCGCCCCCGCCCCTTGCGGGCCGAGGCGCGCCGCTCTGGCCGGTCGCTGCGCCATGTCGTGCTCTCGCTGGCAGCCCTGCGCGACCTGGGGGCGCGTCTGTCCGGCGGAGACGCCGGGCTGGACACCGCCTTTGCCCGCGCCCTGACGCGTGCGAACCAGCTGGACGATCCGGTTTTTGCCGGGGTCAGCGATCCGCAGGGCCGCATCCGCATTGAGGCGCTGCAACAGCGCATCTCCGAGATCCGCGAGATCGTCTCGCAGGATCTGGGCCCCCGGCTGGGCATCGCCGCCGGGTTCAACTCTTTGGATGGAGACTGACATGGCCAACCGACGTCACTTTCTGGCCGGTCTGCTGGCCGCCAGCGCCTGCCCGCGCCCGACATGGGCCGAGGCGGGTTCACCCGCCTTCCTCTCTGCCGCGATGACGCGCGACGGGCGCTACCAGCTTTGCGGGCTCAGCGCCGCGGGCCAGATCACCTTTGCCTGCGCCCTGCCCGATCGCGGCCACGCCGCCGCAGCCCACCCGGAGCAGCCGCTTGCCGTGGGCTTTGCCCGCCGCCCGGGGCGCTTTGCCGTGGTGCTGGACTGCGCGACCGGCCATGAGATCGCCCGGTTCGACGCGCCCGAGGGGCGGCATTTCTATGGCCACGGCGCCTTTTCCTCCGATGGCAGACGGCTTTACACGGCGGAAAATGACTATGCCGCCGCGCGCGGCGTAATTGGTGTCTGGTCACTGGAGGGCAAGCGTCTGGGCGAATTCGACAGCCACGGCACCGGCCCGCATGACATCCGCCTGATGCCCGATGGCGAAACGCTGGTGGTGGCAAACGGCGGGATCGAAACGCACCCCGAGTCCGGCCGGACCAAGCTGAACATCCCGCTGATGGACCCCTCCCTGGCCTTCCTCTCGCTGGAGGGCGACCTGCTGGATCAACAGCGGCTTGACCGCAAGCTGCACAAGAACTCGATCCGTCACCTGGCGGTGGGCCCTGACGGCACGGTGGCCTTCGCGATGCAATGGCAGGGCGACATCACCGAGGACCCGCCCCTGATCGGCGTCACGCGCCGGGGAGGGGCCCCGCGCCTGTTCACCGCCCCGCCGGATCATGCGGCGCGGATGCAGGGCTACGCTGGCAGCGTGGCCTTGTTGGCCGGCGCCCAAGAGGTCGCCATCACCTCGCCGCGCGGCGGGTTGGTGCAGGTCTTTGACTTTGGCACCGGCGCGCTGAAACGGACCATCGACATGGTGGATGTCTGCGGCGTGGCCGCCAGCGGGGCGGGCTTCCTGCTGACTTCGGGGACCGGAGAGGTGCGCGGCGCGGCCCATGCAAGACACGACCTGCACTGGGACAATCACCTGGTCCCGATCTGAGCCGGTTCAGTCCAATCCCAGGTCCATCGCGGCGCGGGCGATCACCAGTTCCTCGTTGGTGGGGATCACCAGCACCCGCACCCGCGACATGTCGGAGCTGATGACCATGTCGTTGGCGATATTGCGCGCCGCGTCCAGTTCGATCCCGATCCAGCGCAGCCCCTGACAGACCTGCGCCCGCACCGGGGCCGCGTTCTCTCCGATCCCGCCGGTAAAGACGACCGCGTCCAGCCCTTCCAGCGCGGCGGCCAACCCGCCCAGTTCCCGCCGGATGCGAAAGCAGAAATAATCCACCGCCTCCCGCGCCCGTGGATCGTTCGTGGCCAAGAGCGTGCGCATGTCGCTGCTGATGCCCGACAGGCCCAGCAGGCCAGAGCGGCGGTACAGCAGTTCGGAAATCTCCGCCGCGTCCATCCCCTCGCTGTCCATGAGATAGAGCACCACGCCGGGATCGAGCTGCCCCGAGCGCGTCCCCATCGGCAGGCCATCCAATGCCGAAAACCCCATTGACGAGGCGATGGAGCGCCCGCCAAGTAGCCCGCACATCGACGCGCCATTGCCCAGATGCGCCACCACCACCCGGCCCGCGTGCAGCGTTGGCGCTATCTCGGCCAAGGCGCCAGAGATGTAATCGTAGCTCAGCCCGTGAAAGCCGTAGCGCCGCACACCCTTGTCGTAATAGGCGCGTGGCAGGGCGAAAGTGTCGTTCACGAAAGGATGGTTGCGGTGAAAAGCGGTGTCGAAACAGGCCACCTGCCGCGCCTCGGGAAAGGCCCGTAGCGCGGCCCGTATGCCGGCCAGGTTGTGCGGCTGGTGCAAGGGCGCGAAGGGCTCCAGCTTTTCCAGCGCGCGCAGCACCTCGGGCGTGATGCGCGTCGGCGCGGCAAACTCCATGCCACCATGCACGACGCGATGTCCGACGACACCGATTTCGGTCCCGGGAAAGCGTCCCTCGACCTCGTGCAGGACGGCGGACAGCGCCCCGGCGTGATCCGCGGCCGCATGGTCCGGCAAGGCCGTTTCCGCCAGCGCGGCGCCCTCGGCATCCGCCAGGTGCAACCGGGCCGCGCCGCCAATCCGCTCGACCTGACCGCCAGCCACCAGTTCCGGGTGGCGCCCCTGGAACAGGCCGAATTTCAACGAAGACGACCCGGCGTTCAGAACCAGCGCATGGGCCATCACCGCGCTCCCGTGATCCGCGCGTGATGCAGCGCCGCCACCGCGCAGGAGGCCAGCCGGGACATGTCGTCGTCGGCGCGAGAGTTCAGGATGATCGGCACCTTGGCGCCCAGCACCAGCCCCGCCCCCTCGGCGTGGCTGATATAAGTCAGCTGCTTGGCCAGCATGTTGCCCGCATCTATGTCCGGCACCACCAGCACCTCGGCCCGGCCCGCCACCGGAGAGGAAAGCCCCTTGGTCCGCGCGGCGGCGATGTCGACCGCATTGTCCATCGCCAAGGGACCGTCCACCAGCCCACCCGTGATCTGCCTGCGCTCGGCCATCTTGGACAAGAGCGCGGCATCGACCGAGGAAGGAATGTCAGGGTTCACCGTCTCGACGGCCGACAAGACCCCCACCTTGGGTTCCTCGATGCCGATGCTGATCGCCAGGTCGATGGCGTTCTGGACGATGTCCTTCTTGGCTTTCAGATCCGGCGCGATGTTGATCGCGGCATCGGTCACAAGCAGGGGGTGCGCCAGCCCCGGCACATCCATCACGAAGACATGGGTAAAGCGCCGCCCGGCCCGCAGGCCGGTCTGCTTGTCCAAAGCCGCGCGCAGCAGGTCGTCGGTGTGCAGGTGCCCCTTCATCAGGGCGCCCGCGCGCCCCTCCGTCACCAGCGCCACGGCGCGGCGGGCGGCGGCGGCATGATCCGGCTCGGCCACGATCTCGATCCCGTCAAGGCTCTGGCCCAGCTCCGCCGCGGTGGCGGCGATCTTTTCCGGGCACCCGACGAGGATCGGGGTGATCAGCGTTTGATCGCGCGCCAGCAGCGCCCCACCCAGGGAGTTCGGCTCTTCGGGTGCGATCACCGCCGTCACCAGCGGCGGCAGGGGTGCGGCGCGGGTCAGCAGCTTTTCGAAATGACGGTGCCGCTGGACGATCAGCCCCGGCAGGTCGTGACTGGAATAACTGATCTTGCGGCGCGGCGCCTCGACCTCTGCCACACCGGACAGGATCAGCGCCCCATCCGCCGGACGCGTGACCTCTGTCGCCAGCGTGACGATACCGGTCTGTTCGTTGCGGTCGGTGACGGTGACACGGCTTTCCAACTCGTCGCCCGCATGCGCCCGGTTGTGAAAGACCAGGCTCTGCGCATGATACAGCGTCCCTGCCCCCGGCAACATGTTGCCCAGCACCGCCGAAACCAACGCTCCGACGAACATGCCCGGTGCCACAGCTTCGGGCGTCCCGTCGCCATCGCCGTCCACGTTGAACACATGCATCGGGTTGTGGTTGCCCGAGACATTGGCAAAGACGATCAGGTCGTCCTGCGTGCACAGGCGCCGCAACGAGGCGGTGTCCCCCGGCTGCAATTCGTCGAACACGCGGTTTTCGATCTTCATGGCCTGCTATCCCTTTCCTCGAACGCCCCACGAGCGCGCCCAGACCTAAAGGACGAGACGCCCCGCGACATGACGCAGGTCAATACAGGCTCAATGTGACGGGAGTTTCCGCAGGTGCGCAACCAGAGGTGCACAGGAAAAAGGCCCGGCAAACTGCCGGGCCTTCCGGTCATCTATGGCGATGGGTTACCGCAGGTCCCCGGGCAGCAGGGCGTCGGGGAGGTTCTGGTAGCAGACCGGGCGCAGGAAGCGGCGGATGGCCA
>NZ_JAHXRQ010000039.1 GCF_019392335.1 Mameliella sp. CS4 | reverse complement strand
ACTACGGCGCCCTCGGCGACACATCCACCCTCGCCGACCCCTCCGTCGTCGACGACCTCATCGAAAATCGTATGAACAAGTGACGGCCCGCCCCATCGCGGGCATTTGAAAACAAGCAGCCGCCGGGACATGCCGGCGGCTGTTGTCATTTGTTGGAGCCGCTCAGGCCAGCAACGCCTCGAAGGCCTGCAGGTGGTTGGCCGACCCGGCCAGAAGGTTCGCATATGCATCGGCCAGCGCCGTACCTTCGGCTTCATCAATGGCAGCCGCGATATCGACCATGTCCTTGGTCTCGATGGCGGCGCCAACCTCCAGCGCATCGGTCACGGACAGGGCCCCCGTGGCGATCATCTCGTCGTAGAGCGCCTGCAGCTCCGGATCCTCGAAGACGCCCGGCTCATTGAAGACGAACTGATCCGTGTCGATCCCCATCGTCTCTGCCTGGGCGATCAGGGCGTCGAAATGCCGGTCCTCGGAGGTGGCGATATTGTCGAAGATCTTGAGCCCGTACATGTCATAGAAAGCCTCGTAGACATCGCCTGCCAGCTTTTCCTCCTCGATCATGTAGATCAACTCGGCCACGACCTCGTCACTGTAGCTGACTTCGGTCACGACGGTGGCATCCTCCCCCTGCAGGCCCCCGTCTTGGCCGCCCTGCGTTCCGCCCGCGCCAAAGCGGGCCTCGATCCCGCCGAATTTCCACTGTGCTTGTTTCATGCTGTTAGCCTCAACGTTTCAGGTCTTGCGCGTTCACGTCACATATCGTTGTCCGAATGTGTTTTGAAAAGTTTAAAATTCCGCCATGTTTGCGCAAATTCGCCGAAAACCGCCGACCCCCGGCAATTGCCCGCCAATGCCTTTATTTTTGCGGATTCTCTCCTCAATTCGACCAAACCCGCTGCACGGGAACGCCGCCGGTGCTATCCTCTTAAACGTGGGGGCGCTCTGAAACGGAGCAGCCTAATGCAAGTCACTGTAACACCTCTGCTGACGGCGCCGCAGGTCACGGGCCATCCGCAGGGCCTGCCCGAAGTTTCCCGCGACCCTGCGAGCGAGACCCGGGTGAAGCCCATCGCCGATGCCCGCGACCCGGAGGCAGGGCTGCGCGAGGGGCAGGCCCCGGCAAAGTTCTGGCGCGCCGCAAACGGCGAGCCCGATCCGGACGCCAATACCGCGCCGCCTTCGATCATGCAGATCACCATCAGCCGCATGCTGGAGGAACAGGCCCCGCGCACAACCGCCCCGGACGCCACCGAGAGTGCCGGGGGAACAGGCGCGGACCCCGGGGAATCACGGTCCGAGGAACGGGCCGGTCGCTCACCACGCCCGGTTGAGGGACAGCGCGACTGATCCCCCGTTTGCCCATGCCGCCCCGGCAATGCCGCGCGGCAGGGCGAAACCGCGCGGCAATCCTGCGCGGCATCGCTTTTCACCGCCCGCGCCATACCCTATAAGCGCGCTGAGCCCGCCGATGTGATCGGTAACGGGCAGATGGACATGGCGAGGATGGCATGAGCGAGAACAAGTCCGATGCGGATGTGGCCTTTATCAAGGCCCTGGCGGAACTCCTGCAGGATAACGACCTGACAGAGCTGGAGGTCATGCGCGAATACGGTGACGACGACAGCCTGCAGGTGCGCATCAGCCGTGCCACGATGACGGCCGCACCGGCGCCCGTCGCCGCCCCTGCCCCGGTCGCCGCCGCCCCCGCACCGGCCGCCGCGGCCCCCGCCGCCTCGGCAGAGGTGATGCCCGAAGATCCCGCCGCCCACCCCGGCGCCGTGACCTCACCGATGGTCGGCACCGTCTACATGCAGCCCGAACCGGGTGCGGACTCCTTCATCTCGGTTGGCACGACGGTCAAGGAAGGCGACACTCTGCTGATCGTCGAGGCGATGAAGACCATGAACCACATTCCCGCGCCCCGTGCCGGCACCGTCAAGCGCATCCTCGTCGAGGACGGTGCGCCGGTCGAATACGGCGCCCCGCTGGTCATCCTAGAGTAAGCGCATGACCCACAAGATCCTGATCGCCAACCGAGGCGAGATCGCGCTGCGCGTGATCCGCGCCTGCCGCGAAATGGGCATCCCCTCGGTCGCGGTGCATTCCACCGCAGATGCCGACGCGATGCACGTCCGTATGGCAGATGAGACCATCTGCATCGGCCCCGCGCCCTCGCCCGACAGCTACCTGTCGATCCCGGCCATCATCTCGGCCTGCGAGGTGACAGGTGCCACGATGATCCACCCGGGCTATGGCTTTTTGTCGGAGAACGCCCGGTTCGTGCAGATCGTCGAGGACCACGACATCACCTTCATCGGGCCCTCGGCGGAACATATCCGCACGATGGGGGACAAGATCACCGCCAAGGAAACCGCGGCGGCCCTGGGCATCCCGGTTGTTCCCGGGTCCGAGGGCGGCGTGGCCAGCGTTGAAGAGGCCAAGGAAATCGGCGCCTCTTTCGGCTACCCGGTCATCGTGAAGGCCACCGCCGGCGGCGGCGGACGCGGCATGAAGGTCGCCCGCGACGAGGACGAGATGGCGCGCGCCTACCAGACCGCCCGGGCCGAGGCCAAGGCGGCCTTTGGCAACGACGAGGTCTATATCGAGAAATACCTGCAGCGTCCGCGCCACATCGAAATCCAGGTCTTTGGCGACGGCCAGGGCAATGGCGTGCATCTGGGTGAGCGCGACTGTTCGCTGCAGCGCCGTCACCAGAAGGTGTTCGAAGAGGCGCCCGGCCCGTCGATCAGCCCCGAGGAACGCGCCCATATCGGTGGCATCTGCGCCAATGCCGTGGCCAAGATGGGTTATCGCGGCGCCGGCACAATCGAGTTCCTCTACGAGGACGGCGAGTTCTTTTTCATCGAGATGAACACCCGCCTACAGGTGGAACACCCGGTGACAGAGGGCATCTTTGGCGTCGATCTCGTCCGCGAACAGATCCTTGTTGCCGCCGGGCAGCCGCTGTCCTTTACTCAGGATGACCTGCAGATCAACGGTCACGCAATCGAGGTGCGGATCAACGCCGAAAAGCTGCCCGAGTTCCGGCCTTCGCCGGGGACGATCTCGCATTTCCATGCGCCGGGTGGCCTGGGCGTGCGGATGGATTCCGCGCTTTATGACGGCTATCGCATCCCGCCCTACTACGACAGCCTGATCGGCAAGTTGATCGTGCATGGCCGCGACCGGCCCGAGGCACTGGCGCGTCTGAACCGCGCTCTGGGAGAGTTGATCGTGGACGGGGTCGACACCACGGTGCCTCTGTTCCACGCGCTGCTGCGCGAAAAGGACATCCACACCGGCGAATACAACATTCACTGGTTGGAAAAATGGCTGGAGGCCGGCGGGCTGGAATGAGCCGGACCGCCCTGCCCCGGCCCTGCGCCGGGGCCTCCAACCTCTTGGCCCGGCGGGCCGCACCGGGTGCGGGACGGCGGGTCGCATGGCTGGTCAAGGCGCGACAGGCGACTATCCTGCCATCATGAGCGTTACCCCCGAGCTACTTCTTCAGGCCTATCGCACCGGCATCTTTCCGATGGCCGAACGCCGCGACGATCCGGATATCTTCTGGGTCGATCCCCGGCGGCGCGGTGTGCTGCCGCTGGAGGGGTTCCGGGTCTCACGCAGCCTGGCGAAACGCCTGCGGCGGGATGACTACCAGGTCACGCTGAACGCCGATTTCTCGGGCGTGATAGACGGCTGTGCCGACCGGGACGAAACCTGGATCAACGCAGAGATCCGCGACCTCTACCACGCGCTGTTCGCGCAGGGCCACGCGCATTCGCTGGAGGTCTGGATGGAGGGCGCACTGGTCGGCGGGGTCTATGGCGTCAGCGTGGGGGGCGCCTTTTGCGGCGAATCCATGTTCTCACGCCGCACCGATGCCTCCAAGATCGCGCTGGCCTGGCTGGTGGACCTTTTGCGGCGCGCGGGTTTTATCCTGTTCGACACGCAGTTCCTGACGCCGCACCTGGCCAGCCTTGGCGGGGTCGAGATCACGCGCCACGCCTATCGCATGCAGCTGGCCGAGGCGCTGAAACGGTCCGCCGACATCCGTGCCCAGCCTCTGGCGGGATCGGGTGCCGAGGTGGTGGCCCACCTGCGCCCCCCCGGCTGAGCCGAATCCCAGCCGGTTTTCATGCAAGGATGGTACAGAGGATGCGGAGCGCTATTCCGGCAGGGTGCAGCGCATGACCCAGACGTCATAGCGTGCGTGGTCCATCGCGTTCAGCGCCGGGGACGAGGCGATCATCCAACCCGAAAAGAGCGGCTTCGCCACGCCCGCCTCACGGATGGTGAGAAAAGCATAGGCATCGCCCGAGGGATCGCCCTCCGGGTAACGGCATTCCTTGAGCGAGATCTCGATCAGCCCCAGAACCGTGGCTTCGCCGTTCTTCAGGGTGATGTCGCTGACCTTGGCGTTCAGCTTGTCCAAACCGCGCAGCACGGCGCCGGTGCCGGTCTCTGTCTGCTCTTGCGCCAGGGCCGGCGCAGAGAGCGCAAGCATCACGGCCAGCGCGCGAACGATCATTGTTGATCGCCTTCCCCGCCGATGTAGCGCATCAGCATGGTCAGCAGGCTGACAGAGCCCTGGGTGTCCAGGATCTCATCCCCCGGCTGGTAGTTGCCCATCCCGCCGCCGGGCGAGATCTCGACAAAGTTGCCGCCAAGCAGCCCCTCTGATGCGATTGCGATCACGCTGAGATGGGGCACCACCACATTGTCGTCGATCACCACGGTCGTGTCGGCGCGATAGGTCTCGGGGTTCAGGTCGATGCCCGTGACGGTGCCAACCTTGACACCCGCAAGGCGCACGTCAGTGCCGACCCCGATCCCCTCGACCGAGCGGAAAGAGGCGCTGAGCTCATAGCCCTGCGAACCCAAGGCGAACCCGGTGCTTTGAACGGTGTAGGCGCCAAAGGCGAGCGCCGCCGCCAGGACGGCGCCGCCGACGACCACTTCGGCCACGGAATGGGTCATTCGGGCGACCAGGCCTCGTAATCGCTGCGCTCGGCCGGGGCCTCGCGCCGGATGCTGCCCGCGGGCGCATAGGCTAGCGCGGTACCGGTCAGGTTCTCGCTGTGCGGCTTTTCCCAGGACTTGTGGGGCAGCGGCTTGTCCGTGGGTGGCTCGTCATAGGTATAGTGCAGCCAGCCGTGCCAGTCGGGGCTGACGCGGCTTGCCTCGGCCTCGCCGTTGAAGATCACCCAGCGCTTCTTGCCGTCACGGGTCCGGTAGAAGCTGTTGCCCTGCTCATCCTCGCCGACCTTCACGCCCTTGCGGCTGGTGTAGATCAGGGTGTTGAGCGTGGCGCCGTTCCACCAGGTCACGGCGCGCAGAAGGGTGTTGAGAATGCCCATGAACGACTCCTGTATTCTGACGCCTCTTATGGCAAATTCGCGGCACGGGGTCCAGTGCCCGCCATGACGCAGGCACGCCGATTGCCGCCTGTGGCGAATTTGCTGGGTCGGTGAGAATGGTGAACATATTGTTAACACAAAGGCGCGGCAGTCTGGAGGCCCCCAGGGCGATGAACAACGGGCGAGCAGCAATGGACAAGGTGACAATCGCGGCACAGTGCCGGGGGGTGGATGTGCCTGCCTCGCCCTTTCTGACCGAAACGCACCTGCGCCAGATGTCCGAGGGCCATTACGAAGGCGACAAGATCGCGGGCGCGCTGGCGGTGGTACGCCCCGGCGACCGGGTGCTGGAACTGGGCGCTGGCCTGGGCGTGGTCAGCGCCGTGATCGCGCGGAACGCCGCGCCCGCCAGGGTACTGAGTTTCGAGGCCAATCCCGCGCTTGTGCCCCATATCCGGGCTTTGCATGCCCTCAACGGCCTCGAAGACCGGATCGAACTGCGCAACCAGATGTTGACCAGCGGCCCCGACCGGCCCGGCGTGGCGTCCGGCGCCGCGCTGGACGAGGTGCTGCGTGCGTTTCGCCCGGACGTGTTGATCGTGGACATCGAGAGCGGCACGCCGGAATTTCTCGAACACGTCCGGCTGCACGGCATCCGCGCCGTGGTGATCCGGTTTCACCCCGGTGTCTACGGAGAGGACGGCGCCAAGACCTGCAAGGATCGGCTGCGAACGCTGGGGTTCCAGACGGATGAGAGGGTTTCGACCCGCTTGGTCTGGACTTGCACCCGCATGATCGTGCGGATGGAGCCGCCCAGCCCGGCGGGCGGCTGGTCCTGCCAGATCGCGCGGTTGAAACGCCCGGTGGTGGTGCCGCCGGTGCAGCGGTCGCACATCCAGCCCTCCGGCGTGCTGACAGGCATGGGCCAAGCGGTGCCCCATGCCGCGACCTGGCGCAACGGGCGGCTGCTGACGCCGCCTCCTGCCCGGCCCCAACAGGCTGAGCGCCTGCCGGGGCGCTGGCTTTGGGGGGGCGTCCTGTGGCGCTATTTTCCGCATTTCGTGACCGAAAGCGTGACCCGGCTCTGGGCGCTTGAACATATCGACCAAGCAGGCTTTGACGGCATCCTGTTCACGCCGAAAAACCCAGGCGTCACCGATCCACCCCCCGGGTTTCAACGCGAATTCCTGACCCTGATGGGCTGTGACCTGCCGATCCGCGAAGCGCGCGTGCCCTGCGTTCCGGATGAATTGATCGTGCCGGGCCAGGGCTTTGGCCTGGGCGAGATCAGCCGGGGCACGGACCGGTTCATCGAGACGATGGCGCTGCGCTTTGCCCAGGATGTGGCGCCGGACGGGCCGTCGAGGCTTTACATCAGCCGGTCGCGGCTGGGCGCCGGGCGCGGGTCGCTTCTGGGTGAGGCGCGGCTTGAGGCACGGCTGGCCGAGGAAGGCTACGAGATCTTTCACCCGCAGGCGCATTCCCTGACCGCGCAGGCCGCCCGCTACAAGGCCGCCCGGCAGATCGTGGCGGCGGAAGGCTCGGCGCTGCATTTCCTGGCCAGCGTGGCCCGTCCAGATCAGCAGGTGGCCATGATCCTGCGGCGGCGGTCAGGGGCGACGAAACATATCTCGACCCACCTAGAGAGTTTTTCGGGTCGCGCCCCGCTCTGGATCGAGACGTTGCGACGGGCCTGGATGCCCAAAGGCGAGGTGCGCAAAAGGCTGGCGGTTGGAGAGCCGGATTTCGCCGCCGTGCAGGCGGCACTGGTCGCGCATGGTTTTGTCGCGCCCGGTCCACGCTGGGAACAGCCGGACGAGGCGGAAATGCGAACCGAACTCGGCAGCGGCTATACCCTGCTGGAAGAGGGCGCACGGCTGGCGGGCTGAGGAATCGGAAAGCCCCCCGGCCCGGCCACGGTACGCCTCAGCGGGCGAGCGTCGTCAGCTCGATCTCGATCCGGTATTTCGGGTCGATCAGGGCACATTCCACCATCGTGGCGGCGGGCGGGTTGTCCCCGAAGGCCTCGCGCAGGATTGGCCAGCAGGGCTCGAACTCGTGCCGGTCGGGCAGGTAGTAGGTGACGCGCACCGCGTCGGCGAGGCTGCTGCCCGCCTTTTCCAGCGCCTGGGTAATTGTGGCAAGCGCCGCGCGGCACTGGTCCTCGACCGTGTCACCCTGCCCCACCGTGCCGGCGACATGGACGAATCCGCCTGCGACGACGGCACGGCTGTAACCGATCTTTTCCTCGAAGGGGCTGCCCGAGGAGATGCGTGTGATGGTCATTGTCTGGGTCCCTGAACAAAGGAAAGGCGGGGTAAAACCCCGCCCTACGCTTGTGGTTTGCCCCGCGGAGTTCAGCCCGCGGAAGCGCCTTCTTTTTTCTGGTCCGCGTAGATCATCAGCGGCTTGGCCTCGGATGTCACCGATTCCTCGTTCACGACGACCTCTGTCACCTCTTCCATGCCCGGCAGTTCGAACATCGTATCCAGCAGGATACCTTCGAGGATCGAACGCAGGCCGCGTGCGCCGGTCTTGCGCTCGATCGCCTTCTTGGCGATAGCCAGCAGCGCATCGTCGGTAAAGTCGAGCTTGGTGTCTTCCATCTCGAAGAGGCGCTGGTACTGCTTGACCAAGGCGTTCTTGGGCTGGGTCAGGATGGTGACAAGCGCATCCTCATCCAGGTCCTCGAGCGTGGCGATGACGGGCAGACGACCGACGAATTCCGGGATCAGGCCGAATTTCAGCAGATCCTCAGGTTCGAGCGAGCGGAACGTCTCTCCGACACCCTGCTCGCTGTCGTCGCGCACATCGGCGCCAAAGCCCATGGCCGACCCCTTGCCGCGTTGCTTGATGATCCGGTCAAGCCCGGCAAAGGCGCCGCCGCAAATGAAGAGGATGTTCGTCGTATCCACCTGCAGGAATTCCTGCTGCGGATGCTTGCGCCCGCCCTGCGGCGGCACGGAGGCGACGGTGCCTTCCATCAGCTTGAGCAGCGCCTGCTGCACGCCCTCGCCCGACACATCGCGGGTGATCGAGGGGTTTTCCGACTTGCGGGTGATCTTGTCGACCTCGTCGATGTAGACGATGCCGCGCTGCGCACGTTCGACGTTGTATTCCGAGGACTGCAGCAGCTTGAGAATGATGTTCTCGACGTCCTCGCCCACGTAACCGGCCTCGGTCAGCGTGGTGGCGTCCGCCATGGTGAAGGGCACATCGAGAATGCGCGCCAAAGTCTGCGCCAACAGCGTCTTGCCGCAGCCGGTGGGGCCGATCAGCAGGATGTTGGATTTCGCCAGTTCGATGTCCGACGATTTCTGCGCGTGGTTAAGACGCTTGTAGTGGTTGTGCACGGCGACGGAGAGAACGCGTTTCGCGGTGGCCTGGCCGATGACGTAATCGTCCAGCACCTCGCAGATCTCGCGCGGGGTCGGCACGCCCTCGGAGGACTTGAGCCCTGCCCCCTTGGTTTCCTCGCGGATGATGTCCATGCACAGTTCGACGCATTCATCGCAGATGAACACGGTGGGGCCTGCAATCAGCTTGCGAACTTCATGCTGGCTCTTGCCGCAGAAGCTGCAATAGAGCGTATTCTTGCTATCGCCGCCTGAATTCGTTGCCATCAGTCGCACCTTTCCCGGTTTGATCCGGTTTCCTGCTTCGCCGGCGGCCGGCCCTTGCGCCCCCACAACGCCGCCTGCTGCCAGTGTTCGGACAGCTTAGGCCACGTGGTCGGGCGCGACAATCCGAAAATTCGCCCCGGCCCGTCCGACGGACCGGGGCGCCTAATCACGCGTCGCCGCCGCTTTCGCCGTCGACCACGCGCGAGGTCACGATCTCGTCGATCAGCCCCCACTCCTTGGCCCGCTCGGCATCCATAAAGTTGTCGCGCTCCAGCGCGGTTTCGACCGCCTCGTAGGTCTGGCCGGTATGTCTCACGTAGATCTCGTTCAGGCGCCGCTTGAGCTTCAGCGTCTCTTCGGCGTGAATCATGATGTCGGTCGCTTGGCCCTGGTAGCCGCCCGAGGGCTGGTGCACCATGATGCGGCTGTTGGGCAGCGAGAAGCGCATGTCCTTGGCGCCCGCCGTCAGCAGCAGCGACCCCATCGAGGCCGCCTGGCCGATGACCAGGGTCGAAACCTTGGGCTTGATGTACTGCATCGTGTCGTAGATCGACAGACCGGAGGTGACGACACCGCCGGGGCTGTTGATATACATCGAGATTTCCTTGGACGGGTTTTCCGCCTCAAGGTGCAGCAGCTGCGCCACGATCAGCGACGACATGCCGTCGTGGACCGGCCCGTTGACGAAGATGATCCGCTCCTTCAGCAGGCGCGAGAAAATGTCGTAGGCCCGTTCCCCGCGGCTGGTCTGTTCGACCACCATGGGGACGAGGTTCATGTAGGTCTCGATCGGATCGTTCATATGTGCCTGCCTGAAGATGCTTTGTTGGACGGTGGTAACGCTTGAAGGTTACCTGAGTCTTAGTATCGCCCTTGGGGGGCTGCAAGGGGCGCCGGGGAAATCGCACCGGGCCGCACGACCGGGTCTTGAAACCCCTCCGCCCCCGCTAGCTATGGGATCATGCCCGGGACGCCCTCCTTTTCCCCCACCCATACCGCCGCGCGCGCTGCCCTGCAGCGCTTTGTGCCTAAGGCGGGCGCGCATTATGCCAACCGCCGGAATTACGACCCTGGTCCGGGACGGCACCATGCGGTGTCGCAGCTGTCGCCCTACCTCCGGCACCGCGTCCTGACGGAAGAAGTGGTGCTGCGCGCGGTTCTGGCGCGGCAATCCCCGAAGGCGGCGGAAAAATTCATCCAGGAAGTGTTCTGGCGGACCTACTGGAAAGGCTGGCTGGAACTGCGGCCCGCTGTCTGGCAAGACTACCGGTCAAGGCTGTTACACCAGCTCGACCGAGTGCAGAGCGAGGAAGGTCTGCGGCACCGCTGGCAGGCAGGCTGTACCGGTGAGACGGGACTCGACTGTTTCGACGCCTGGGCACAGGAGCTGGTCCAGACCGGCTATCTGCACAATCACGCGCGGATGTGGTTCGCCTCGATCTGGATCTTTACCCTCGGCCTGCCCTGGGAGCTGGGCGCCGATTTCTTCCTGCGCCACCTTCTGGATGGCGATCCGGCCTCGAACACGCTGAGCTGGCGCTGGGTGGCCGGGCTGCAGACGCGCGGCAAGGCCTATGTCGCTCAGCCCGACAATATCGCCAAATTCACCGAGGGGCGGTTCACTCCTGCCCCCGACGACCTGAACTCGACCGCCGCACCGCTGGATGGCCCGCCCCCGCCGCCTCCACTGTCGTCCCCCACGGGCGGGAGGATCACTCCGGGACTGAGGACGCTCTTCGTGCTGCATGAGGATGACCTGTCGCCGGGCTGGCTGCTTGACGCGGATCTGCGACCGGTGGGAACGGCCCTGCTGACCTCGGGTGCTTGCCTCAGCCCGCTGAAACCCGCGCCGCATGTCACGCACTTCCGGGCGGCACTGGTGCAGGAAACGGCGGGCCGCTGGCAGACGCAGCTTGGCCCCACGCGCACCGCAAAGTCCGCCGGGGATATCGCGGCGATGGCCCGGGACCTGGGCGCCGAACAGATCGTCACCGCCTATGCCCCGACCGGCCCGGTGGCCGAAATCCTGCAGGAGCTGGACGGCGTGGTGCAGATGCTGCGCCCCTATGACGCGCGGGCCTGGCCCCATGCCACTTCGGGCTATTTCAAATTCCGCAAGAAAATCCCGACACTGCTGGCGGCCCTGGACCTGCCCGCAGGCGGTTGAGGCTCAGTGGCCGATCCGCTGCACGCCGGAACAGACATGCGAGGCGCATTCCATCTCTAGCGTGACATGGGTCAGGCCATGCGCCTCTTCGAGGCGGGCTTTCACGGTCTGCTTGATCGCGTCCGCCTCTGCCCAGGCGCCGGTTTCGATCACCATGTGGGCCTGCAGGGCGGCCTGGTGTTCATCCATCTGCCACAGATGCGCATGGTGCAGACCGGCAACCCCCTCGACCGCCTCGGCGGTGGCCAGCACGTTTTCGGGCGCCATGCGCGGCGGGCTTCCCAGCATCAGGATACGGATGACGCCGCCGATCTCGCTCCAGGCCATCCAGAGGATGTACCCCGCAATGAGCAGCGTGATCGCCGGGTCCACCCAGGTCCAGCCAAAGGCCCAGATCAGCGCCCCGGCCAGGATCACGGCCAATGAGCCCATCGCATCGGCAAGGTTGTGCATAAAGGCCGCGCGGATGTTCACGCTGGTCTTCGACATGGTGTAGGTCAGCGCGGCGGTCGCCAGGTCGATCACCAGGGCGACGGCGGCAATGACGATCACCAGCCAGCCGGTGACCTCCTGCGGATCGAAAAACCGCAGGATCGCCTCGTAGACCAGGTACAGCCCGATCACGATCAGCGTCGTCAGGTTGATCAGCGCCGCCACCACCTCGGCCCGGCCATAGCCGAAGGTCATGTCCGAATCCGCAGGTCTGCGCGCGATGCGCCGCGCGAGGGCGGCAATCCCCAGGCTGGCCGCGTCCGAGAAATTGTGCAGCGCATCGGCGATCATCGCCAGCGACCCGGACAGGATCCCGCCCACCACCTGCGCCAGGGTCAGGGCCAGGTTCACACCGACAGCCGCGGCCATGCGGGCATCCCCCGCCTCGGGATCGACATGGTGATGATGGTGATGTCCGTGGGGCATGGTCAGAACAAGCGCGTTTCGCCGCAAAAGGTCAACCGCCACACGGCGCGAGGGGTCTCGGGATCCCTGCGGCAGGCCGTCGCGCCCCCGTCCGACAGGCCCGCGGCGGCTGTTTCTTTGGGCCTCAAATACCTCTGGGGGTCCGGGGGCAAAGCCCCCGGCGGATCGCCGCGCCGAAAGGCGCGGCGATCCATCCTGTCACAGCCGCGCTCTCAGCCGAACATGTCCGAGGTGATCCCGGCGTACCAGCCGATGCTTTCCTCGTAGGTTGCTTTGCGCAGGGCCGCGTCCTCTCCGGTCGCCGAGATGAATCCGTCGGTCTTGGCGATCTTCTCGTCCGTCGCCTCGTAGGAGGCGCCGACCTTGATGCCGTCGTCGCTGTCGATCAGCGACCAGCAGGTGTTCGAGAACTTGGCCGGGAAGACGCGGCTGCCGGTCAGCGCGCCGCGCACCGCCATCGCCGCGACCTTGGCCTGGCTGTTGGCCGAGAACCCCGACTTCGGCATGTCGCCCTGATTGGTGGCATCGCCCAGGATATGGATGTTCTCGTCGAGACGCGATTGCATCGTATGGCCCGAAACCGGCGCCCAGTTTCCCTCTGTCAGCCCGGCGGCGGCGCAGATCATGCCCGCCTTCTGCGCCGGGATGACGTTGCAGACATCCGCCTTGACCACCTCGCCATCGATGTCGACTTCCATCGTGTCCGGGTTCACCGAGACATTGCCACCGCCAAAATCCGGGCCGATGCGTTCGATCATCCCGGCATAATGCTTGTTCCACCCCTCTTCGAAGAGCGCCTGTTTCGAAAAGTTGGCCTTGGGGTCGGCGATGAGGATCTTGGCGGTCGGGTTCGTCGCCTTCAGCACATGCGCCACCATCGAGATCCGCTCGTAGGGGCCCGGCGGGCAGCGGTAGGGATTGGGCGGCGCGACCATGACATAGGTGCCGCCCTCGGGCATGGAGTCGATCTGTGCCTTCAGAAGCGCGGTCTGTGTGCCTGCCTTGTAGGCATGTGGCATTGCGGTCTGGGCAGAGAGATCCCAGCCGGGAACGGCGCCCTCGACAAAGTCGATGCCGGGCGAGATCACCAGGCGGTCATAGGAAAGGCTGCCGCCGCCCGCCAGCGACACGGTCCTTGCGTCGCGGTCCACGCCCACGGCCCAGTCGTGCACCACGTTGATCCCGTATTCCGAGGCCAGCGTGCTGTAGTCATGGGCGATGGATTGCAGATCCCGGAACCCGCCGATGTAGAGGTTGGAGAAAAAGCAGGTGTAATAAGTGCGCGTGGGTTCGACCAGCGTGACGTCGATCTCGCCCTTGCTGTCCTTGGCGACATAGCGCGCGGCGGTGGCACCACCGGCGCCACCGCCGATCACCACGACGCGCGGCTTGCCGTGACCTGCCGCCTGCACCATCGGCGCCGAAAGCGAGGCCGCCGCCGCGGCGGTCCCCAGAAAACTGCGTCTGTTCAAAGTCATGTCCGTCTCCTCCTTGTTGAACAATCTCGATTATTGGCGCGCAGCCTCTCCCCTCTTGCTCTCAGCGAGGGCGCGCGCGGGGCTCTGCCTCAAACGAAAAACCCCGCGCGGCCTGTGGGGCCAGCGCGGGGCGTGTCGGGAAAAGGAAAGGACTTGGGGCGCGCATTGGCCTGGCGGGATCAGGTCGGCAGGAGGCCGAAGAACGCCGCCAGCGCCAGTAGAGCGCCCAGCATCAGAATTCGAAGAGCAAATGACAACCGCATGAGAAACACCATCCACTTGGCACGGGGCCATGCGGGCCCGGGCCTGAACAACGGGCACGGGGGCGAAATGCGCACCTCCGCGGCAGGACATCCTGTCCTGCACCGCCAGTCTTGCCTGTGGGTTGCCGTCGCTCAATTGCGGAATACCCGACCCTCCCTGGTCACTCTCCGGTCATTCTATGGTGGAGAAATAGGCGGCCAGTGCCGCGATCTCCTCATCACTGAGACGCCCGGCCATCATCTGCATAACCGGGTGCGGACGCAACTTGCGCTTGTATGCATGCATGGCAATGACGAAATCTTCCTCGGGCCATTTCACGATCGAGGGAATGCCCTCGTCCGCGCCGTCGCGCCTGTGGCATGTCAGACATTCCGAGGCGAGGTATTCACCATAGGCCACGTCGCCGACGATCGCGAGGATCTCTGGCGGCAGTTCCACCTCGCGCGCAACGGCGGTGGGGGCGGCTTCCGGGATGTCCTGCGGGTTGGCGGTAAAGGCGCGCAGATAGGCCAGAACGTCGTGCCGGTCCTGGTCGTCCTTCATGCCCCTGTAGGACATGCGCGTGCCCGAAATCAGCACGCGCGGGTTCTCGACATAGGCATCGAGCGTTTCATACTCCCAGGTCAGGCCGTCGCCAAAGGCGCGTTCCATCGACTTGGAATAATCGAACCCCTCGACGCTGCCCGCCCGCCGCCCGAAGACGCCGTTGAGATGCGGGCCGATGCGGTTCTTTGCGCCGGGGCCGATCTGGTGGCAGCCGATGCACTGGCGAAAGAGGTCTTCCCCGCGCTCGGCGTCGCCGATGAGCTGGGCCTCCTCCTCTGCGGTTGCTGGCCCCACAAAGGGGGCCAGCGCGATGAGGGCCGTGATGATCAGCCTCTTCATCATGTCATTTGTCCTACTGCGAGAAGGACGAGAGATAGGCGATCATCGCCTCGACGTCGGCATCCTTGCGCAGACCGGCGAAGGCCATCTTGGTGCCTTTCACGGTGCCACGCGGGTTGGCAAGGAAGGCCGCCAGGGTCTCTGCGTCCCAGCTTCCGTCCATGCTGCCCATCGTCTTGGAGTACTTGAACCCGTCGACGGAGCCGATGTCGCGTCCCACGATGCCGTTGAGCTGGGGACCGACGCGGTTCTTGGCGCCATCGCCGATCTGGTGGCAGGCCTTGCACTTGTTGAAGACCTTTTCACCGGCAGCGACCAGTTCCGGGTCGGGCGCATCCGTCGCGGCGGGTTCTGCCGCCGGTTCAGCTGCGGGTTCCGGGGCCGGATCGGCGGCGGTGGCCGGTTCAGGTGCCGGGTCCGTCGCGGCGGGTTCTTCGACAGCTTCCTCGGGCGTCACGTCCAGAACGGTGGCGCGCATGGTGATCTGCGCCGGGGCGTCCTTGCAGTTTTCCATGCAAGGCTCGGTCCGCCACTTGCTGTATTCGGTCTCGGCGCGGTCATCGACGATGAACCCATCGGCGTTGGGCAGCACCACCTCGGGCAGCGTGTCCTGGTTCAGCTCGAACTCGTCGTCGATGATGTCGTTCGAGTAGAGGATATAGGCCACGATGTCGTAGGTCTCGTCCACCGACAGCGTCTGCGCGTTGCCGAAGGGCATCGAACGGTGCACGTAGTCCCAGACCGTCGAGGTATAGGGCCAGTAAGAGCCCACAGTCTTGAGCGGGTCTTCGTCGGCCAGCGTGCCGTCACCGCCCGCCAGCTTGGGCCAGTTGCCCACGCCCTCGGCGAAGGACCCGTGGCAGACCGCGCATTTCTCTTCAAAAATGCTCTCGCCGTCGTAGGCATTGCCACTGCCTGCGGGCAAGCCGGTGCCGTCGGGGCTGACGTCCAGGTTCCAGGCCGCGATTTCCTCGGGCAGCGCGCCACGGCCCAGGCCAAAGCGCAGGCCCTTGCTGTCGCCATTGTCCGCATGAGCGGCACCAATGATGCCACCGTCCACCGCCTCGGGGGCGGCTGCGGTCTTGACCGGGGCCTCGGGTTCCGGGATCGGCGCCGGGAGTTCCCCCAGCATCTGCGGATTCTCCGGATAGTCGGCGACGTTGCGGTCGGCGAAGTTGTAGGCGCCCACAAGAAGCAGGCCGATGCCCGCCACGGTGCCGACGTAGAGATTAAGAGACTTCGACATTTTCGGCCTCCCCGTTGGCTTTGACGTGCCAGGTCTGGATGCAGTTGTTGTGGTAGATAGAGTTCAGGCCGCGCACATCACGCAGCTGCGCCTTGGTCGGCTGTACATAGCCGGTCTCGTCCATGGCGCGCGATTGAAGCAGCCATTCCTCGCCTTCCCAGGTGGTGTCCAGGTAGAAGCGGGTCAGTGCCTTGTCCTGGCCTTCGGAGGCCAGACGCGCGGTTTCCCAGGTCATGCCGCCATCCTTGGAAACGTCGACGCGGGTGATCTTGCCGTGGCCGGACCAGGCCATGCCGGTGATGACAACCGGGCCGTGACCGTGCTTGATCGGCGATTGCGGGCTGGGCGAGGTGACCACGGACTTGGCGTCCATGACCCAGGTCCACTTGCGCGAGGTGCCATCGGCCAGTGTGTCGGTGTACTTGGAGGTTTCCTCGCGGCTTTCCACCGGGCCGTCCATGACCTCGACGCGGCGCAGCCACTTGACCCACATGTTGCCTTCCCAACCGGGCACGACGAGGCGCACCGGGTACCCGTGCTCCTTGCGCAAAGCCTCGCCGTTGGCCTTGAACGCAACGAGCACGTCGTCCATGGCCTTTTCCATCGGAATCGAGCGTCCGTTTGAGGAGGCATCGGCCCCCTCGACATAGACCCACTTGTCCTTGAAGTCGCCTGCGGCATCCAGGCCGGCCTCGGCCAGCAGGGTGCGCAGCGGCACGCCGGTATATTCCATGTTATGGATCATGCCGTGGGTGAACTGCGCGCCGTTCAGCTGTGCGCCCGCCCATTCCATGCCGGTGTTAGCCGCACATTCGCAGAAATAGACATGCTGCTCACGCGGGAAGCGTTCCAGGTCATCGTAGCTGAAGACCAGTGGCTGATCGACCAGGCCATTGATCATCAGGCGGTAGTCCGGCTTCGACAGTTCGATCGCGCCCGAATGGTGACGTTCAAAGGCGCAGCCCTGCGGCGTGATCGTGCCGTCGAGCGCGTGGATCGGCGTGAAGTTGATCGAAGAGATCGTGTCGGCGGTCAGCCATTCCACGTTGCGGCGGATGACGTCATCCTCGAACTTGATCGGCAGGCCATAAGGGACCTCATCCACGCCGTGGCCAAAGCCGGACGCCCAGTCCTGCACTTCGGTGATCAACGGATCGGGCCCGGCGGCGCGGGCGCCCGTGGCGGCCACAGCCCCTGCCCCCAGTGCCGCGGCACTGGTCAGGAACTGACGGCGGGATGTGCCTTTCGTTTCCTTGCTCATTGCGTTCTCCTTACGGATCTTTTCATTCATCTATGTGAATGAATTAGCGGAAAATTCGGCGGGCCGAGGCCCGCCGGAAAAAACTGGCTGCGCTCAGGCGCCGACCACTTCGACATTGTCCCGGGGCTGAACCGTGACGGTGCCCTGCTTGCGGATGTGGCTTTCGACCACATCCCAGATCTGCGGACCCTCGGTGCCCTCGTTGACCGAAGCCCAACCGGCGACCATGTAGGTCTTGGCCGGGTCGATGGCCTCACCCGTGCTGAGCAGCGTCATGTTCGAAATGCGCTCGCCCTGCGGCTTGGTCACGTCGCAGCGGTAGCCCATGCCGCCGATGCGGACCATGTCGCCCCCCTGCTGGTAATAGGGATCGGGGTTGAAGATGTTGTCGGCCACGTCTTCAAGGATCACCTTGATGAACTCGCCGGTCATTTCGGACCGGTAGGCCTTGCCATAGGTCATGCTGGTGACGTTCCAGATGTCCTCACGGGTGATGTCGTCGCCCGGGATCAGCGACGGCCCCCAGCGCACGCCGGGCGACATGGCGATGTCGGCCTCACGCTCGCTCAGCAGGGCGTCGCAGATCAGGTCGTCCCAGGTGCCGTTGAAGTTGCCACGGCGATAAAGAAGCGAGTCGGTCTGGCCGATCACCTCTTCGAGGTCCGCCTTGTAGGGCGCGCGCTGCTCCTGGATCAGGGATGCCATCTGCGGATCGGGCGCGATCACGTCCGAGAAGATCGGGATCAGCTTGTGCCGGAAACCCATCATGCGACCGTCGCGCACGTCGAGATCGACGCGGCTGACGAACTTGCCGTTGGAGCCGGAGGCAATCAGGATCGTCTCGCCCACCAACACGGGTTCGGGCAGCGCGTCATGCGTGTGGCCGGTCAGGATCACGTCGATGCCGGTGACCTTCGAGGCCATCTTCTTATCGACGTCGAAACCGTTGTGGCTGAGGCAGACGACCAGTTCGGCGCCCTGCGCACGCACCTCGTCGACCATCGCCTGCATGTTCTCGTCGCGGATGCCGAAGGAGAATTCCGGGAACATCCAGCCCGGGTTGGCGATCGGCATATAGGGGAAGGCCTGGCCGATGACGGCGATCTTGACGCCGCCGCGCTCGAAGAACTTGTAGGGCGGGAAAAGGTCCGGCAGCGGCTCATCCCATTCCGCGTCAAAGATGTTCTGCCCCAGGGCAGCGAAGGGCAGGCCTTCGACCAGTTCCTGCACCCGTTCGGTCCCCAGGGTGAATTCCCAGTGAAAGGTCATCGCGTCGGGTTTCAGCCCGTTCATCACGTTGACCATGTCCTGCCCCTCGGTCTGGTAGCAGGTGTAGGAGCCGTGCCAGGTGTCGCCGCCGTCCAGCAGCAGCGCATCGGGGCGGTCGGCGCGGATGGCGTTGACCACCGTGGCGACGCGATCCATGCCGCCGACCTTGCCGTAGGCCTGCGCGAGGGCGCTGAAGTCACCGGAGGACAGCGCATAGTGCGAGCGCGACCCGTCCTCGATGCCGTAGAGCTTGCGGAAATCGGACCCGGTGACATGCGGAACCGCGCCGCGGTTGCCACCGACCCCGATGTTGACCGAAGGCTCGCGGAAGTAGATCGGCATCAGCTGCGCATGGATGTCGGTGACGTGGATCAGGCTCACGTTGCCAAAGGTGTCGAACTGCAGAAGCTGGTCCTGCGTCAGGCTCTGCTGGGCGGCAAGCCGTGCCCAGTTGCCAAAACCGGAGGTCCCGAGCATCGCCGAGGCCGCCATACTCACCTGCAGGAAATCGCGTCTTGAGATCATGGGGAGGGATCTTTCTGTCTCATGACACACATGCGCATGTGTGAATTTGTTAGAACGAAAAGACCCCGCGCCAGTCGCCTGACGCGGGGCCGCTTATTCAGTTACGGACGGAGGGGCCTTCGACCGACAGGCCGTTGCCACGCGACTTGACGTAGAGCTCAAGCGCAATGAACTCGTCCGAACCCGGGCTGAAGGTTTCCGCGCGCGTATCGCGGATGCAGCCCTTGAAACGGCTGTGGGCGCCGTTCAGCTTGGCATTCTTCAGACGGTAGGTCGGGAAACCGTTGATCTGGCCCTGGCTGAGGTGGTCGGCACGGATGTAGTTGCCGTAGTTTTCCTCGTGGCAGGAGGCGCAGGCAAGCTCGAGCTGGCCGTAGCGCGTGTAGTAGATCTCCTTGCCCTTTTCCCAGGCCTCGGCCACCGGGCCGTCGATTGCGACATCGACCGGCATGCCGCGCGAATGCGAGGCGATCATCGCCTCCATCGAGACGGCGTCGGTGGCATCGTATTTCCAGGCGTCGGCGCCCATGCGGTTCACGCGGCAGTCGTTGACCTGCATCTGCACGGTGCGCAGCTCGCCGGCGTCCTCGTTCCACTTGGGATAGGTCGCGGCGACACCGGCCATGCTGTCGGCAGGGTCGGCGTGGCAATCGGAGCAAGCCTTGCCCTCGGAGCCCTCGGCCGTGTCCCAGATGTCCATCGCCTGATCGACGAAGATCATGCCCTGGTTCTCGAAATCGTCGGTCTGAAGCTGCTGCGTCTCGTCCGAACGGAAGTGCCAGCCCGAGATGATCTCGTCCAGAGCGCCGTCCAGGTGCGCGGGCGCAGGCGCCTTGGTTGTCATCTCGATGTCGCCGTTGACAATCAGCGTGTCGTCGTCGGCACCGCCCGCGAAGGCCGCGGGCGCAAACAGCAGTGCGGCGACAGCCGTCATTGCCTTGAATTTCATGTTGTTACCCTCCCGATTGGCGATCCCGCCCCGCGTTATGCGGGGCGGGAATAGCTCTTGTGGTCAGCCGACCGCGACCGACTTGGTCTCTTCATAGACGTCGCCGTCGTCGTCGTACCAGGTGAACTTCAGATCGCCAGCTTCCGGGATGGTCGCGTCGAATTCGAAGTAGGGGTTGGTCGAGATCGCCGGAGCCAGCACAACGTCGATGACGTTCTCTCCGTTGAAGTCGCAGGTAAAGCGGTTGATGATCGAGCGCGGGATCACGTTGCCCGAGCTGTCCTTGCGCTGACCCGATTCCATCTTGTGGGAAATCAGGGTCTTGATGGTCACGACCTCACCGGCGGATGCCTTCTTGGGGGCCTTGACGCGGGGTTTGACACCAGATGCCATTTCTCAGAACTCCTCTAGATTAGCCTCAGGATCAGCCGCCGCAGCCGCCGATGGTGACCTTCACGGTCTTCATCGCGGTCTGGTAGCTGCCGTCCGCCATCTTGGCGATGGCCTGGACGTCCTGGGTGCCGGCAAGGCGGATACGGGTGGATGCCGCCTGCGACCCGGCTAGCGGGCCAAAGCGGAAGGTGGCAACGCCCGGGGTCGGGTTGCCCAGCGCGTAAACGCGGACCTCGACGGCGCCGGGGGCGTCGACAGAGATCGGAACGGTATTGCCGTTCTCGGCAATTTCCGGCGCGGTCAGCGTCAGATCGCCCGCGCCTGCATCGGCGCCGGCCAAGAACTCGTCGGGGGCGCCGACGACTTCGGCGTTCGGGTCGGCCTGTGCGACGGCGCGCAGCGGAAGCAGGGCCATCGCGGCGGCACCGGCGCCGAGCGCCAGCGTGTCACGTCTCGTGAAATCCATCATGTTTCTCCTCAGATAAACCCGGTCACTCTTCCTTGAGCGTCAGAAGGAAAGCGACCACGTCTTCAACGTCTTGTGCCGACAGGATCGGCGGCAGATCGCCCTTGGGGGCCTTGCCGGTGTAGCCGTCGCCGGGACGGATAAAGCCGGAAGTCTTGTAGAATGCGGGCATAACGGTGCCCTCGAAGGTGTGCTTGGCGTTCGCCACGATGCCGCGCAGCTCCTCGGCAGAACGGGCCTCGCCAGTCCAGGTCAGCTCGGGCCCGACTTCGCCCTGGAAGGGCACATCGGGCAGCTGAGCCACCGCGTGACAGGACACGCAGTTGCCCTTGGACTTGGTCGAAAACACCATACGGCCATTATCGGCATCGCCCGGCGCACCGGTCAGCGATGCGTTCACTTCGCCATATTCGCCATACACAACGTCATCGGGGGCGACGGTTTCCGCAAAAGCGGCACCGGCCACCAGGGCCACCGCTGCGGTGATTGCTGTAAGCCTCATGTTCCCTCCCTAGGCTTGCGACCCGAATTTGAGATCGGACCTTCGCTCATCGCTATTGACGTATACCGTAGGCCACAGGGTTGCACTTACGCAACAACAAATTCGCGAATGTGAATTATTGCTCCGTTTGGTCGCATCCCACGTTGGCCGACAGGGTCGCGTCGCCGCCGTGCCGGCCAGAGCGACGCCCTGTTTTATGACGTTTTTCCAGCAGGTTGCGCCATATCCTGCATCCCTGCCGTGCCGGAGAGGAGCCTAGGTGGCGGACGTCATGCAAAGGCCGAATTCTGCACGACAGAGTTGCGCGACAGCCCGCAATGCCCGCTTTGAAGGCACTTCGGGGTGGCCCTGAGCACCCAGCGCCACCCCGAAGCCGTCAATTGCGACAAAAGTCGAATCGATCCCGACAGGGGTCAGTCGAACTTGCCATTGTCGCGCTCCTGGATGCGGCGCGCGTGGTAGCGTTGAAAGTCCTCGCCGGTCTCATCCTGGATCGCGTAGCGCTTCTCGGCCACCCAGGTGAACATGTCCAGCGATGTGCCCTTGGAAAAGGCGCCGGGCATCACCGCCACCTGTGCGTCCATCGCGCTGGCACCCTCGGGCACCTCCTCGGGCAAGAAGACGATGGTCGGTGTGAACAGCACACGCCATTTACGGGCCATTGCCCGCTCTTGCAGCACCTCACCATCGAAATCCGTGACCTCGGTGCTGCCATGCAGGTTCAACTGCACGACAAAGTAGTTCTCGGCGATGTAGTCCGAAACCTCGGGGTCGGTGAAGACTTCCTCGTGCATCTTCTTGCAGTAGATGCAGCCGCGCTGTTCGAAGAAGAGAACAAGCCGCTTGCCCTCTGCGTTCGCCTCATCCAGATCCTCGCGCAGGTCCTTGAAGGTGTCGCGCATCCAGGGGTTCTTGTAGAGGCCGTCATCGCCCATCTGCTGTGCCGCCACGGGCAGCGCCATGAGAACGGCCAGGGCCGCACCGATCCAGGTCTTCATCTTTCTTTCCTCCCAAATGATGCGGCCGGGCCCAAGGCGGTCCCGCGACCGCGATTTCGAAATGCCGTCAGCTCAGCGATGTCCACGCCGGGAAGGTCTCGATCATCCACTGGGCGATGACGTTCACCGTATCTGTCGCAATGAGAACTGCAAACAGGATGAGCATGCCCCCCATCAGCTTTTCGACATATTGCAGCTTGTCCCGGTGGCGCGCGGTCCACTTCAGGAAAGGCCCCGAGAACAGCGCCGCGATGATGAAGGGCGCCGTCATGCCGACGCCGTAGACCAGCAACAACAGGCCACCGCGCCCGATGTCCCCCATGCCGGAGGCGATCATCAGGATCGAGGCCAGCGCCGGACCGACGCAGGGCGTCCATCCAAAGCCGAAGGCCAGCCCCATCGCATAGGCGCCAAAGATGGTGGTCGGCTCGGCGTTGCTTTCGATCTTGGCCTCACGGTAGAGCAGGCCGATGCGGATCACCCCCAGGAAATGCAGCCCGAACAGGAACAGGACCGCCACCGCTACCCATTTCAGGTAGTCCATGTAATCGGCAAAGGCCTGGCCCACCGCCGTCGCCCCCATGCCGAGCAGGACAAAGATCGTCGTCACACCGGCCGCGAAAAAGACCGACGACAGGATCAGCCGCCGTTGCGCGCCGGGCGTGATTCCCGCGTCGTCGCGCAGTTCAGACATGGAGATGCCCGCCATGTAACACAGGTAGAAGGGCACCATCGGCAGGATACACGGGGTGAAGAAGCTTAACAGACCGGCAAAAGCTGCGCCCGCGAATGAAATGTCGAGCACTGGTTGCGCCTTTCCTTGATCAATTCACATATTCAGATTAAGTTGTTTGTCAGGCCTGCGTCAATCGGTGCAACATGCGATCTTTCATCTTTCTTCTGGTCACCTGCTTCGGGGTGGCCCTGTCCGCCCTCCCTGCCCTGGCAAGCGAGTATCGCCTTGTCATGGTCGAACAGCCCGGCTGTGCCTATTGCGCAGCATGGAATGACCAGATCGCGCCGGCCTATCCCAATACGGACGAAGGAAAATTCGCGCCGCTCATACGCGCCGACCTGCACATGGGGCCGCCGGACGGCATCACCTATGATCGCCGTGTCAACTTCACTCCGACCTTTATCCTTGTTAAGGGCGGCGCCGAGATCGCCCGGATGGAAGGTTATGTGGGCGAGGATTTCTTTTGGCCGATCTTCGCCAAGCTTCTGGGCGAACACACCGGTTTCGAGACAACCGGCAAGGATTGAGATGGAGCGGATGCATGGCACTTCCGGTACTGCATGACGATCTGACCGACGACGAGCTTGACGCCATCGTCGACAAGGCAACCGCGGCCTCGTCCTTTCTGAAGGCGATCAGCCACGAGGGTCGCCTGATGATCCTCTGCCACCTTGTCACCGGCGAAAAATCCGTCACCGAACTGGAAGATCTGCTTTCCGCCCGTCAGGCCGCCGTCAGCCAACAGCTGTCACGCCTGCGGCTGGAAGGTCTGGTGGTGCCGCGCCGGGACGGCAAGGCGATCTACTATCGGCTGGCGGATGACAGGCCGCGCAAGATGCTGGAATGCGTCTACGACCTGTTCTGCCGCGACGACGACGCCTGACGCAGCCTGTGTCAAGCCCGGCGCAAGGACGCTTGCGCGGTCTCCTGGACCCTTGCATAGTGAACGGGCCAGATCTGGCGGGTCAGGAGGAGGGCCCGTGAATGATGGATTATCTGACCGAGTATCACCTGGTCGCCCTGGTGGGGCTGGCCACGGGTGTACCGCTGGGGCTTGCCGCGCGGGTGGGCCGCTTTTGTACATTGGGAGCAATCGAGGACGCGCTTTATGGCGGGTCCACGGTGCGCCTGCGGATGTGGGGCATGGCGATTGGACTGGCGGTTCTGGGCAGCTTTGCCCTCATGGCCTCGGGCCTGTTGACCGACAGTGCGACCTACTACCTGTCGATCCGCTGGATGCCCTTGGCCTCGATCCTGGGCGGGCTGGTCTTCGGCTATGGCATGGCTCTGTCGGGCATGTGCGGATACGGCGCGATTGCCCGCCTCGGCGGCGGTGACCTGCGCAGTTTCGTGATCGTGCTGGTGATGGGCGTGGCGACCTTTGTCGTGCTCTCCGGACCGCTGGCCCCCCTGCGCGCCCTGATCTTTCCGCAAGACCCTGTCACGACCGAGGTCCCGCCGGGCATCGCGCACCAGCTATCGGCGCTGAGCGGGGTTTCGGCGAACCTGATCGGCATGGGGATCGGCGCTTTGATCCTGATCGGCTCCGGCGCGTCGCGCGCGGTCTGGGAAAAGCCCTCCAAAGTTGCCTGGGCGGCGGCGGTGGGCCTTGCCGTGGTGGGCGCCTGGGCGGGAACCTCCTGGGTGGCGCGCACCGGATTCGAAGCGCTTCCCGTGGTCTCTCACAGCTTTGCCGCCCCCCTGGGCGACACGATCCTGTGGTGGATGACCGGCTCTGCCCGGCCGTTGAGCTTTGCCGTCGGATCGGTGGCGGGCGTCTGGGCCGGGGCCTTCATCGGTTCGCTCTTCAAGGGGCATTTCCGCTGGGAAGCCTGCGAAGACCCGCGCGAGTTGCGCCGCCAGATCGTCGGCGCGGCCCTCATGGGCGGCGGCGCGGTGATTGCCTTGGGCTGCTCCATCGGCCAGGGGCTCAGCGCCTTTTCCGTGCTGGCCATCTCGGCGCCCGTGACCTTTGCGGCGATCTTTGCCGGGGCTGCACTGGGTCTGCGGCAGCTGATCGTGGGCTTTCAACCGGCGGAGTGAACGGAGTGTCCACGCGTGGACACCTTGCCGATTCAATGAAATCCGGGACTTGCAGAGGCGCCTTTACCCTTCGTCAGGAATTCGCGTCTCTTTGACCCGCGCCCAATTCGAGGACGAAAAAGTGCATATGCGGTCGCAACATCGGCTGATCGCGCCAGGTCGTGGTCTCGATCGGGCCGGGCACCTCGGCGAACCCCAGCTTGGGATAGAGGCTGCGCATCTCGACATTCGGTGTCAGCGTATCGACCACCAGCCGCTTCAGCCCCATGCGCCGCGCGGCGTCGACCCGCATCTCGACCAGCCGTCGCCCTGCCCCGGTGCCGCGTGCCGCCGGGTTGACGTAGAGCCGCTTCAACTCGCCCGTTTCGATGTCGAGGGATTTGAGCATTCCGCACCCGACGATCCGGCCCCTGGGCATCCGTGCGACGGCAAGGCAGCCACGCGGCGGCAGGTAGCCGTCGGCGTTCTGCCAGAATTCGGCAAGCGCGCTTTGCGGCGCGGCGGCGTCAACCGCGAGTCCCATGTCGCGCATCCGCCGGACAATGAGATCATGGTCAATCCTGTGGTTGAAGATATTCTGTGTGAGGTGCGGGATGTTGATAAAATCCGCCAATATTTTCATTAGATCGATTTTCGTTTTGTGATGGAGGGCGCATGAGATACTTCTTTTGGGCCGTGGTTCTGTCTGCGATTTTGTTCCCAGTGGGTTTCTGGATGTATGTCGTGAGCGGGGCGGTGTATGAAAGCAGAACGAGTATGGCTTCAAGATTTTTTCCCAATATTGTGATGCGTGCGATTCAAATGGAACGCTTGGGCGTTATGGATCTACCGGATGGCCGTATTGCAAGGGCGGGGGTTTATTCTGGGTATCCTTGGCAGTGGATCGCTGCGCGGGAAAAGTTTTCGAAGGTGTCATCGGGCCGGGTGGATGTGGACTGTTCTTTTGAGGTTGCCTTGCCTGAATTGGACTTAACGCGGCACGACCCTTCCATTGGCTTTCTTCTTTCGTATCGTCCCTTTCGCTACGTGGTGTTTTTCGAGGGGAAAGTTCCGGATATAGCTTCCATTTTTGGAGAAGGTCTGGATAAAAATTTGTCCGCCGTTCCATATTTTCGAAATGACGTAAGAGGGGGGAATAGAATAGACCCGAAGCACTAGGGTCAGGACCCATTGATTTGGTTTGGCGTGCATGATTCACCGTTCGAAAACGAGTGGTGACCATGTCTGATCT
>NZ_JAHXRQ010000038.1 GCF_019392335.1 Mameliella sp. CS4 | reverse complement strand
TTGAGGGCGTTGTTGATGGCCAGCACTTCGGCAGCGGTGAGGCCCGAGAAATCGGCGCCGGGCAGGATGTACTTTGCGTCGCTGTCGATCTTCGGAGCGGTCATGGCCTGCGCGGTGCCGGTCAGGGCTGCGGTTGCGATGAGGGCGGATGCGATCAGGGTTTTCATGTCAGTGTCCTTTGTCTTGAGAACGGTGTTTTTGGCGTTTGGCCCAGCGGGCGATCAGTTCAGCAGGGCGCGGATAAAGGCCTGCTTTTCGCCGTTGCTGCCGCCGCTATTGAGGGCGTTGTTGATGGCCAGCACTTCGGCAGCGGTGAGGCCCGAGAAATCGGCGCCGGGCAGGATGTACTTTGCGTCGCTGTCGATCTTCGGGGCGGTCATGGCCTGCGCGGTGCCGGTCAGGGCTGCGGTTGCGACGAGGGCGGATGCGATCAGGGTTTTCATGTCAGTGTCCTTTCTGGTGATGATGTGGCGGGTGGCCCGCCTTGTGTGGATGCCGGTCTGTCTGTCCGACACCAAGCAAATTGGGGCGTGGTCTGTGGATTTAAACTCACAGGATGATCGCGTTACATAACGTCGATTTGTTCTTGAAAAACAGTCTGATAGACAGGGGATTGTGCATAGATGCAGGGCATTGGTGCGGGTCAGGAAATGCAGGATTTCAGGCCTCTCGTGCGCCCCTCGGCGGCCGTGAGGCAGGCGGGATGAAGTGGCCGCGAAACAAGGGTCACATGATGTTGAACACCGCGTTTCGGGCACCTGCCTGGGAATTGTTTCAGGATTCTCCGCCCTGCGTGATCTCGCGAGATGCCAGGGGCACGCAGCATTCCCGGAAATCGGATGAAAAACCCGGGTCGAGGCCTCTTGATTTCGCTGTCGGGTTGGCGTACCCCACGGCACGGCCTGAAGGGGTATAGCTCAGCTGGTAGAGCGACGGTCTCCAAAACCGTAGGTCGCGGGTTCGAACCCTGCTGCCCCTGCCAAATTTCCGGACATGATCGACTGAATGTTTCGTTGCGTGCGAACGCCACGCCGCATGGCGGCGTGTGAGAGAAGGCCAGGCCCCGCACGCAAAAAAGGGGCCGCCTTTCGGCAGCCCCTCTCTTTCAGGTACTGGTCTCCGGGATCAGTTGGCCTTGATCTGCTGCACGACCGAGTCGATCTGGGAGGTGTCGCCACTGTTGATCGCGGACTGCAGGCGCTGGATCTCGAGTTCGGTCAGGGAAGAGACAACCAGTTCGGGCGCGTACAGATTGATCTGATTGCGCTCGAATTCCGTCAGGTCCGTGTTGATGTCCAGGTCGACCGGGTCCACCGGCTCGAAATTCGCGTCGGTCAGCAGGGCGCGCATCTGTGCACGTTTCTCGGACACCGACTCGCCGCTGGTGGCGATGGAGGTCAGCTGCGTCACCTGACGCTCGGTCAGCGTTTCCACGTTCACGTTCGGAAAGAACTTTTCGATGGTCTGCGTGTCGACCTGCGGTTGCGCGAATGCGCCGGTTGCGAGAACGGTGGCGAGAGCGGTTGCGGTGATAAAGCGTGTCATTGTGTGTGTCTCCTTACTCGTGATCCACGGTCTGCCAAGGCTTGCCGCCCCGGCGGTTCTGGCCAGTCAACGGGTCGGGGCGCGTCGTGTTCCATCCGGAAAAGGTGTTTTTTGACAGGGAGTTGTCGGAGAAGGTGCATCGCGAGCGCGCAACGCGGGACGGACATGCGGGTTCCATCACGACATTCCCATCAACTCTCACCCCGGTGTGACCCATACGGCGGTGGCGGCAATCGGCCCGCGGGCCTTGTATTCATGGCGCTCTCCGCGTATTTCCTCGCAAACCACCGCACGTACGGGAAGAGACAGCATGGCAACCACCAATCCGCTTCAGTTCATCCAGCAGGTCCGGGCCGAAGTGGCCAAGATCGTCTGGCCGACCCGGCGCGAGGTTTTCCTGACCACCGTCATGGTGTTCATCATGGCCACGCTGACCGCGATTTTCTTTGCGCTGGTCGACATGGGCATCCGCTTTGGCCTGCAAACCCTGCTGTCGGTGGTCGGTGGCGGCTGAGCCGGGCCGCGCAGCGGGCGGGAAGCGCTTGCAATACACGGCAAAGGCCGATAATGACCCGCGATAAGGATGGCGCGCACGGGAGTTGCGCGCCCCTTTTTGTTTTGGGCACGCCCGTGCGGGGCTTCAACAATCGAAGGTAACTCATGGCAAAGCGGTGGTACTCGGTCAGCGTCCTCTCGAACTTCGAGAAGAAGATCGCCGAACAGATCCGGACAGCGGTCGAAGAGCAGGGACTCGAGGACCAGATCGACGAGGTTCTGGTTCCCACCGAAGAGGTGATCGAGGTTCGTCGCGGCAAGAAGGTGACGACCGAACGCCGCTTCATGCCCGGGTATGTCCTGGTGCACATGGAGATGTCGGACCAGGGCTATCACCTGGTGAACTCGATCAACCGCGTCACCGGCTTTCTGGGGCCGCAGGGCCGTCCGATGCCGATGCGCGATGCCGAGGTCGAGGCGATCCTTGGCCGCGTTCAGGAGAACGAGGATGCGCCGCGCACGCTCATCCATTTCGAGAGCGGCGAGAAGGTCAAGGTCACCGACGGGCCTTTCGAGGGCTTCGATGGCATGATCGAGAGCGTGGACGAAGACAACCAGCGTCTGCGCGTCGCGGTGTCGATCTTTGGCCGCGAGACGCCGGTGGAACTGGAATTCACGCAGGTTACGAAAGAGACATAGCGCGGGATGGGGTTCTCGTCGCCATTGTCTGCATTTCCGACGCGCTTTCTGCGAGCCGGGACGTCCATGTTGCTCTCTTTCGGCGTTTCCTGGGGGAGCGTCGCGCTGGCGGACGGTGTGCGCGAAACGAATTACCAGCAAGGGCGCCTGGAAACGACGCATACCCTCATCGGGTCGCTCAGGCCCGAGCACAGCCTTGATGTGCGTTCGCGGGACGGGGTGATCCGTGCTGTAGGCGGAAGCGATGTCGCCGAGGGGAACCCGCTGTCCATTGTAAAAGAGACGGATGGAAGGCGGGCGATCGTATTGCACTTTGACAAGGCTGCCTGCGCGGTGGGCATCCAGGTGTCGATCAAGTGGGGCCAGCCGTCCAATTCAGTGCCCATTGATTTTGAGTTCTTCGATCGCGACGGTCGTACAATCGACGTGCAGCACCGGTGGCCCGCCATTGGAACGACCCGACAAGCTTATCAAAGCGAGTCTGTTTCTTATGCTTTTTCGGCCGTCCGGGTCTCTTCGCCGACCGAATGGTTGGAAAGGATCAGTGGCGTATGGATGATGCCTTGCAGCATGGCTGTTTCCTGAAACGATCGCGTCTTGTGATGTCTCGTCATGCCCTTGCCGTCGTGTCCTTTGGCCCGGCGCGCGATCCCGGACCGGATGGGACTGTGTGACGCCGCTTCGCATTCATAACGCCGATGCCCGCAGGCTGTGGCTGGCCTCTCACGGCTTGGCCGAGCCGCCGGTGGGTGGCCCGCCGACACTGGATGTCATCCGAGACCTGGGATTTGTTCAGCTGGACACGATCCAGGTGGTCAGCCGGGCGCATCACCACATCCTCTGGAGCCGCAACCAGAGCTATCGCGAACCGGAACTGGACCGGCTATTGCGCGGGCGGCATGTGTTCGAACATTTCACGCATGATGCCTCGGTCCTGCCGATGGAAATGCTGCCGCTGTGGCGGCGGCAGTTCGACCGGATGCGGCGAAAGGCCGAAAGCTGGGCCTGGTATGTGGGGCGTGGCGACGACGCGCTGATGGACGAGATCCTGGGGCGCATCCGCGAGGAAGGGGCGCTGTGCACGCGCGACTTCGACACCCAGATCGAAGGGGAGCGCGCCATGTGGAAACGCCCACCGCACAAGAAGGCGCTGGATTATCTGTGGTACGCGGGCGAACTGGCGACCTGCCACCGCGAGGGCGTCATCAAGTATTATGACCTGGCCGAACGGGTCTTTCCCGAGGATCTGCGGAACACTGTTCTGCCGGACGAGGCGCAGGTGGATGGCCTGTGCCGCGAGGCGCTGGCGCGGCTGGGCTTTGGCACTCTGGGCGAGGTGCGCAAGTTCTGGGAGGCGGCGGAGGTGGCCGAGGTTTCCGCCTGGGCCGAACGGGACAAGGGCGCCTATGTGCCGGTGCAGATCGAGGGCGCGGACGGGCGTTGCACCAAAGGTGTGGCCGTGCCCGACATCGAAGAGCGGCTTGCCTCGGCGCCGGCGCCCACCTCGCGCCTGCGGATCCTCAACCCTTTCGATCCGGCGATCCGGGATCGGGCGCGGGTCCGGCGGCTGTTCGGGTTCGACTATACAGTCGAGATGTTCGTGCCCGCCGCGCAACGTCAGTGGGGCTATTACGTTTATCCCATGCTGGAAGGCGACCGGCTGGTCGGACGGATCGAGGTCAAGGCAGAGCGCTCCCAGGGGCGCATGGGTGTCCTGAATCTCTGGTGGGAACCGGGGGTCAGCGGAGGCAAGGGGCGGATGGCCCGGCTGGAGGCGGAACTGGCGCGGCTGGCGCGGCTGGCCGGAGTCAGTCCGGATGTATGTCTCGGCGGGGGCAGCCGGAGTCCAGCACCACCGCGATCCAGTTGACGTCGGCCTTCAGCCCGAGGTCCCCCAGCCAGGCGTCCTGCAGGCGGTAGGCGGGCAGTTCCTGCGCCGCGGGACAGTACCAATGCCCGGCCTCTGCCTGCCGGTGGTGGATGAGTTCATGCAGTAGAACGCTCACGTCGAAGGGATCGCGGGGGTCCCACGGGCGGACGAGGTAGACGGTCTGTTGATCGGGATCGTAAAAGCCGCGCGCCCGACCGCCGTGCCGAGATGCGTGCCGGGCGGAAAGGTTCCTGGCCTGCGTCTCGCCGATCAGGCGGATCTGGGGGCGTTCCGTGCGGCGGGGCAGGGCCGTCCGGGTGTCTATCCAGGTGTCGAGATGCGCCACCAGATCGGTGGTCGTGGCCGCGTCTCGCCAGGCCAGCGGGTCCGGTCGCCCGTCTGCTTGGGTGCCAACCGGGGTGATCGCGGACAAAAGGAGGGTGAGGGCGCACGCGATGCGTGCGCCGGGGCGCGTGGTGAAGGACATGGTTGCCTCCGCTGGGGTTTGGGATGTCGCAGGAAAAATGCTAGGCTGACGCCGGTCACGAGGCAAAAGGTGAAATTTCAACCGCGATTGAAAAGGATTCACGCGCAATGGGACGAAAACTGCCTCCGTTCGCCGCTGTCCGCGCATTCGAGGCAGCGGCCCGGAACATGAGCTTCAAGAAGGCGGCCGAAGAGCTGTGCCTGTCGCCTTCGGCGGTCAGCCACCAGATCCGTTCGCTGGAGGGGCACCTGGACACCAGGCTGTTCGAACGGCGCGGCAACGAATTGTCCCTGACGCTGACCGGGCAGGGCTATGCCAAAAGCCTCACTGTCTTTCTCGACGGGGTCGAGGACTCGACGCGCTCGATCCACGAGGCGGGGCAGCAGCCATTCCGCGTGCTGTGCACGCCGGGGTTTGCCGCGCGTTGGCTGGTGCCGCGCCTGAACCGCCTGCCCTTTGGCGATCGCGTCCGCCTGCGCGTTTCAGACGGGGCGCCCTCTACCGATTTCGCAAGCAACGATGCGGATGTGGTGATCCAGTGGGCCGATGACCGCGTGCCGGGTGTCCGGACCGACCCAATCATGGAATCGAGCCGCTACCCGGTCATCAGCCCGGACCTGCTGGCCCGGAGCAATCTCCGCGCACCCGAGGATCTGTTGGACCTCACCCTGATGCACGACGAAGTTCTGGACGCCTGGGCCGAGTGGTTCCAGGCCGCCGGGGTGAACCCGCCCGCAATGCCGCGGGGCCCGGTCTTTCCGAATTGCGAATTCTCGACAACCGCGGCGGAGCAGGGGCAGGGGGTCTCGCTGGCCTATGACGCGATGGTCCGCGGGACGCTTGCCGCCGGGCGGCTGGTGCGTCTGTTCGATACAGTGACCATGCCGGTTGTCATCTATTCGCTGGCATGGCCGGTGTCCCGCGTGGACGATCCGATGATCCGGGAGTTCCGCGACTGGATCTTTGCCGAGGCGGCGGAGGACATGCCCGCAACGGCGCCCCTTGCAGCCGCCGAATAGGGATTCCGCTTGCGATGATAGGCGCACGGGTGTATCCGGCGCGCTCATGCCGACCCGGGGCGACTCGGGCGGTATACCTATCGTGGGAGGCGAGGGCATCGCGATGTCCGGACCAGACCACGCCACAAACTGCCCCCAGACGCGTCCGGGGGAGATGGAACAGGAGAACGCCCGTGGCCAAGAAGCTCGCCGGCAAGATGAAGCTGCAGATCCCTGCAGGCAAAGCCAACCCCTCGCCGCCCGTGGGTCCCGCCCTGGGTCAGCGCGGCATCAACATCATGGAATTCTGCAAGGCGTTCAACGCCAAGACGCAGGACATGGAGCCGGGCGCGCCTTGCCCGACCGAGATCACCTATTACCAGGACAAGTCCTTCACCATGGAAGTCAAGACGCCGCCCGCGTCTTACTACCTGAAAAAGGCCGCCGGCCTGAAGCCCGTCGGCAAGCGGAACCGTCCGCGCGGCGCGGTGACACCGGGCCGCGAAACCATCGCCACCGTGACCGTGGCGCAGGTGCGTGAGATCGCCGAAGCCAAGATGAAAGACCTCTCGGCCAATGACATCGAAGCGGCAATGAAGATCATCCTCGGCTCCGCGAGCTCGATGGGTATCGAGGTGAAGGGGTAATCGTCATGGCAAAGCTTGGAAAACGCGCAAAGGCGGCCCGTGAGGCCTTCGCCGGCAAGGAAAACATCACCGTCGAAGAGGCTGTGACGCTGATCAAGTCGAACTCGAACACCAAGTTCGACGAGACCATCGAAATCGCCATGAACCTAGGTGTCGACCCGCGTCACGCAGACCAGATGGTCCGCGGCGTTGTCGGCCTGCCGAACGGCACCGGCAAGACCACCCGCGTGGCGGTTTTCGCCCGTGGCCCCAAGGCTGAAGAAGCCCAGGCCGCAGGCGCGGACATCGTCGGCGCAGAGGACCTGATGGAAACCATCCAGAACGGCACCATCGAGTTCGACCGTTGCATCGCGACGCCGGACATGATGCCGATCGTCGGTCGTCTGGGCAAGATCCTGGGCCCGCGCAACCTGATGCCGAACCCCAAGGTCGGCACCGTGACGATGGACGTGGCCCAGGCGGTCAAGGACGCCAAGGGCGGCCAGGTGCAGTTCAAGGCCGAAAAGGCCGGTGTCGTGCATGCAGGCGTCGGCAAGGTTTCCTTTGACGAGGCCAAGCTGGTCGAGAACATCCGCGCCTTTGTTGGTGCGGTCTCGGCAGCCAAGCCGACCGGCGCAAAGGGCACCTACATGAAAAAGATCGCGCTGAGCTCGACGATGGGCCCGGGCGTCACGGTCGATATCATGAACGCGACCGGCAACTGAGCCGAACCGCGGATCTGACGAGAAAAGGCGGGCCAGTGGCCCGCCTTTTTTGTTGCTTGCAAACCCCGCGTTAAGGTGGGGCGCTTAGATCGGAAGACACGCCATGCACCAACCGGATGGAGGTCTGGGTGTTCCGATTCTGCTTTTACCTGTTCTGTCTGTTCGCGATGCCCCTCGCAGGTCCTGCCCGCGCGCTGGACGCGCCGCAAGGGGCGCCGATCCTCATTGTCGACGGGCTGATCGCGGAGACGAATGATCGCGACCGGGCCCTCTTTGACCGCGCCATGCTAGAGGCGCTCGACTGGCAAGAGATCGAAACATATACCGAATTCAGCCCCGGGGTGCAGCGCCTGGCCGGGCCCAGCCTTGCCTCGCTGCTGGATCAGCTGGGTGTCCGGCAGGGTACGCTGCGGGCCGTGGCGCTTGATGATTACATGATCAGAATCCCCGTGTCCGACGTGGCGGAATTTGGGATCATCCTGGCAATTGAGCGGGACGGCATGCCGATGCGCATCCGCAACAGGGGGCCGATCTGGATCGTCTACCCGGCCCCCACGCGGGAGGATGTGAACGAACTGCACAGCTCGCGCATGATATGGCAATTGCATCGCCTGACGGTCGAGCCCTGATCGCCGGCATGGAGCAGATCCGCACCAATGCGCGCACCCTTCGGGCCTTGATCGCGATTTCCATCGCACTGGGTCTGGCCGCGCTGCTGCTGGACTACAACCGCGCCCACGGCGTCTCGCGCGAACTGACCGTCCGCAACCTGAACACCATGTTGTGGAGCATCAGCGAGCTGAACTTCGAAAGCCAGCGCCTGATCGGTATCCTCAAGGACTATGGCCACGGCACCGTCGACCTGGAAACCGCCCGGCTGCGGTTCGACGTGCTGTGGAGCCGGGTCGATATCGTCCGGAATCAACCCTTTGGCGAATCCACCGGATTTCACGACCTTGTTGCCGAATTCGACAGGTTCCTGGACGAGGGGGACGCCATTCTTTTTGCGCTGGAGCCGCCAACGGATGTTCAGCTGTCCTGGTTGGTGGGGCAATTGGACGACCTGGCCATCCGCAGCCGACGCCTCTGGTCCGGCAACTTCGGCGCCCGGAACCCGGCAAGCCATGTCGTCAATGAATTCGAGGACCTGACCGCGACCCGGTTGACGGATTTCGGGGCGCTGACCCTGTTGCTGCTGTTGATGGTCTATTTCCTGGCGGAAATTGTCTTTGCCGGGCGCGGCCAGCGCAGGGAGGCCGAACTGCGGCGCGAAGCGGCAGAGGCCAACGCCGCCAAGACGCGGTTCCTGGCCAATGTCAGCCACGAGATCCGGACACCGCTGAACGGCATTCTCGGCATGGCCTCCGAACTGTCCGAGTCGCAGTTGACCGAGGATCAGGCGCAATGCCTGCAGATCATCGAGCAATCGGGCACGGTTCTGCTGGGCACGATCAACGACGTGCTGGACCTGTCCCGGATCGAGGCCGGACAGTTGAGCGTCGAGGCGCGTCCCTTTGCCCTGCGCGGTCTCGTCGAGGCGGCCTGCGCGCTCTACGGGGCGCGGGCGCGGGAAAAGGATCTGTACCTGACGCTGGACATACAGGACAACCTGCCGCCGACCCTGATGGGCGACGAGTTCCGCATCCGCCAGGTACTGAACAACCTGATCGCAAACGCAGTGAAATTTACCTCTGAAGGGGGGGTCATGGTGCGCGTGCGGCCCGACCTGGACGGCAGCCGACTTGTCATCGCGGTGCAGGACAGCGGGCCGGGCATCGAGCGCGAGGCGCAGGCCCGGATATTCGAACCCTTCCTGCAGGCGGATGCCAGCGTCACGCGTCGTCATGGCGGCAGCGGACTGGGGCTGACGATTTCGCGCCAGCTCTGCCAGGCGATGGGGGGCGATCTCATGGTTGTGAGCCGTCCGGGTCACGGCGCCACGTTCTTTTGCGATCTGCCGCTGCGCGCGGCCAACGCCGAGGAGGCGCGAAAGGTCCGCATCGAAACGGCCCGCCCGCCGAACCTGTCGGGGCGCTGCATCCTGGTGGCAGATGACAATGCAACCAACCGGCTGATCCTGGACCGTTTCCTGCGCAACACCGGGGCCGAGGTCCGGTTCGCCGAAACCGGCGAAGAGGCGGTAGAGCTGGTGCGCGCGGGCGGCATCGACATGGTCTTGATGGACGTGCAGATGCCGGTCATGGACGGTGTCGCCGCCACGCGAGAGATCCGGGCGCTGGAACGGGTTGCGGATGGCCCCCGCACCGGCATCATCGCCGTCACCGCCAATGTGCTGAGCCACCAGGTCCAGAGTTATCGTGACGCCGGCATGGATGACGTCCTGTGCAAGCCGGTGTCCAAGCGCGACCTGATGGTGGTGCTCGCGGATCGCATGGGAGCCGCGCCGCCTCCGGCCGAGTCTGCTGCACCGGACCGCTATTTGCGTGCCTCGTCTTCCTGACGTCGCCGCGATCGGGTAGGGGAGGTGGATGAAACGCTTTCTGCTCTTGCTGCCTGTGATCGTAGGTGTCGGACTTGTTGCGAACTGGCACCTGACGGCGCCCTCGCACGACCGCGACTGGCGCGCGGATTACAGCCGCCTGCCCGGAGTGGAGCGGGTGGACAACAGGTTCCGCATCGAGAACATCCGCGACTGGGACTACGCCGAGGACGGATCGGTGACGCGGCAGGACTGGATCACGCGAGAGATCGACCCGGCAACGCTGAGCCAAGCCTATTTCCTGGTTGAACCCTTCGGCAGCATCGAGGCCATCGCTCATACCATGCTGGTCTTCGCCTTTGAGGATGGATCCGCCTATGTCGCCTCGATCGAGGCACGGCGCGAGGTGGGAGAGGCCTACAGCGCGCCAAAGGCGGCTGTCCTGCCGATCTTCGAGTATATCTTTGTCTGGACGACCGAACGCGATATGTACGGCAACAGCGAGTTCATGGCCGGGGATGAGCTGTTCCTCTACCCGTTGGACATTCCGCTGGCGCAGCAGCAGGCCGTTCTGCGCGCGGTCATCGCGGAAACCGCAGAGATCCAGCAGGAGCCGCGCTGGTACAACACGTTGTTTTCCAATTGCACCAACGTTCTGGCGCGGACGGTCAACAAGATCGCGCAGGACGCGGTGCCGTTTGACAAGGCCTGGTACCTGACCGGCTACGCGGATGAGTTCCTTTATTCCGAGGGGTTCATCGCGCAGGGCGAGAGTTTCGATGCGGTGCGCGATGGGGCACTGATCTCTCCGCTGATCCGCGAGGTATACGACATCGCCGATCCTGTCGCCTTTTCCCGGGCCTTCCGCGCGCGCCGGGCCGGGAGCCAGGGAAAAATTCCGCCACGCCCCTAGATGCCCCCTTGGCACCGCGCGCGATGATGTTAAAGGAAGGCCTGCACAGCGGGGCGCGATTCGTCGTGAGCCGTTTGCATTTCGTCCGAGACGGTGGGTTGGCCGAGGCCGATAAATCCTGCCTGAGACGGGAAGAGACATCTTTTCAGGCCGCGCCCCGTGCGCGTGCCCCACAGGATGCGTCGACCCTCATTCGGACTTCAATGGCAGGGGAAACCTTGCCGGAAAGAGCCGGAGGGTCCGCCCTCCAACAACTGGAGTGAAACTGTGGATAGAGCCCAGAAAGAAAAATTGGTCGAGGAACTCGGCCAGGTCTTCGAAAGCTCTGGCGTCGTGGTGGTTGCCCGCTACGAAGGTCTCACGGTTGCCGAAATGACGGACCTGCGCGGTCGTGCCCGTAACGGGGATGCCGTGGTCCGTGTCGCCAAGAACAGGCTCGCCAGGATCGCCGTCGATGGAACGCAGTGCGAAGGTATCGCACCGCTTCTGGGCGGCATGACTGTTCTCACCTACTCCGAGGACCCCGTGGCTGCGGCCAAGGTCGTCGAGGACTTTGCCAAGGACAACAAGAAATTCGAAATCCTTGGCGGGTCGATGGGTGGAACGGTTCTGGACCGGGCCGGTGTCGAAGCCGTGTCGAAAATGCCGTCGCGCGACGAGCTCATCTCGTCGATCGTTGGCTGCATCGGCGCACCCGCTTCGAACATCGCCGGTGCCATTGGCGCACCTGCTTCGAACATCGCCTCCATCCTGTCGACCATCGAGGAAAAGCAGGAAGCGGCGTAAGGCAAACCGCAATGACCCTCGTAGGGAATTCTCCCTGACGTTGGAAAACACATCTAAACGGAAAGAGTCTCAAAATGGCTGATCTCAAAGCACTCGCCGAGCAAATCGTGGGCCTGACCCTGCTCGAGGCACAAGAACTGAAAACCATCCTCAAGGACGAATACGGCATCGAGCCGGCAGCCGGTGGCGCCGTCATGATGGCCGGTCCCGCAGGCGACGCCGGTGGCGAAGCCGCAGAAGAGCAGACCGAGTTCGACGTCATCCTGAAGTCGGCCGGCGACAAGAAGATCAACGTGATCAAAGAAGTCCGCGGCATCACCGGCCTGGGCCTGAAAGAAGCCAAAGAGCTGGTCGAGGCCGGCGGCAAGGCTGTCAAAGAAGGCGTTTCCAAGGACGAAGCCGAGGAAATCAAGAAAAAGCTCGAAGAAGCAGGCGCAGAAGTCGAGCTCAAGTGATCTGGCGGGAAGCCTCTGCTTCCCTGTCCATTTCGAAACGCCTCCGGTCCTGCCGGAGGCGTTTTTCTTTGGTGCCAAAGGGGCTGCCGACTGTGGTCGGGGCGGGCCAGAGCGCGGCGAAAACAACCGCAAATCGCATCCCAGCTTGACGATCGGGTTAACTTTTGCCATTCTCGCAAGGTGTGGAAATCGCAAAGCTCCTGCTGTGGGCTTGCGTTCTTGTGCTTAACCGAATATTCGGAAGTCTCCGGCGGGGTCGAGCGATTCGAGCCCGCTATCGGCTTTTTGGATTGCGAGGTGTCGGCAGCTCCCCATTGATATGTCAGCGCATGGTCCCCACGTCGTCCTGTCCATCCAGAAAATGCAGCCGGATCGACGCCCGACAAGGCCGTGACCCCGGGTTTGGCGCTGAACTCCGAACATGAACGCCGGTCTTGGCAAGCCCCTCTGCCCGAGGGGTTTCCCAAGGCAGGACACTACGGATCGAGTGGCACGCGGTGGGACGCGCGCCGAGAATGGATCCGATTGACTGTCATCACTGACGCGCCGGCGGCTGTGGCCCCCGACAGCCGGTCCGCGCGGGCAGAGAACACGGAAAGGGTGGCTCCACTCATGGCGCAAAGTTTCCTCGGTCAGAAACGCCTTCGTCGCTATTACGGCAAAATTCGTGAAGTCCTTGAAATGCCGAACCTCATCGAGGTTCAGAAATCCAGCTACAAGCTTTTCCTCCAAAGCGGCGACGAGCCGCAGCCGATGGATGGCGAGGGCATCAAGGGTGTGTTCCAGTCGGTTTTCCCGATCAAGGATTTCAACGAAACCGCCGTCCTGGAATTCGTCAACTACGAGCTGGAAAAGCCGAAATACGACGTCGAAGAGTGCATGCAGCGCGACATGACCTATGCCGCCCCGCTGAAGGTCACCCTGCGTCTGATCGTGTTCGATATCGACGAAGATACCGGCGCAAAGTCGGTCAAGGACATCAAGGAGCAGGATGTCTTCATGGGCGACATGCCCCTGATGACGCCCAACGGCACCTTCATCGTCAACGGCACCGAGCGGGTCATCGTTTCCCAGATGCACCGCTCGCCCGGTGTGTTCTTTGACCACGACAAGGGCAAGACGCATTCCTCGGGCAAGCTGCTGTTTGCCTGCCGGATCATTCCCTATCGCGGCTCCTGGCTCGACTTCGAGTTCGACGCCAAGGACATCGTGTTCGCCCGCATCGACCGCCGCCGCAAGCTGCCGGTGACGACGCTGCTGTATGCCCTGGGTCTCGACCAGGAATCCATCATGGATGCCTATTACGATACGGTGAACTTCGAGTATCGCCGTGGCGAGGGCTGGGCGACCAAATTCTTTCCCCAGCGCGTGCGCGGCACCCGTCCGACCTTTGACCTGGTCGACGCGGACAGCGGTGAGGTGATCGGCGAAGCCACCAAGAAGATGACCCCGCGGGCGGTCAAGAAGCTGATCGACGAAGACAAGGTCAAGAACCTGCTGGTGCCCTTCGAACATATCGTCGGCAAGTTCGTGTCCAAGGATATCATCAACGAGGAAACCGGTGCGATCTACGTCGAGGCCGGGGATGAGCTGACCTGGACCGTCGACAAGGACGGCGAAGTGACCGGCGGCACGCTGAAAGAGCTGCTGGATGCCGGCATCACCGACATCCCGGTCCTGGACATCGATAACGTCAACGTCGGTCCGTACATGCGCAACACGATGGCGCAGGACAAGAACATGGATCGCAACACCGCGCTGATGGACATCTATCGCGTGATGCGTCCGGGCGAGCCGCCCACCGTCGAAGCGGCCTCGTCGCTGTTCGACACGCTGTTCTTCGACTCCGAGCGGTATGACCTCTCCGCCGTGGGCCGCGTGAAGATGAACATGCGCCTGGCGCTTGAAAAGCCGGACACCCAGCGCACGCTGGATCGCGAAGACATCGTCGCCTGCATCAAGGCGCTGGTGGACCTGCGTGACGGCAAGGGCGACATCGACGACATCGACCACCTGGGCAACCGCCGCGTCCGTTCTGTCGGCGAGCTGATGGAAAACCAGTACCGTGTCGGCCTGCTGCGGATGGAGCGCGCGATCAAAGAGCGCATGTCAAGTGTCGAGATCGACACCGTGATGCCGCAGGACCTGATCAACGCGAAACCGGCCGCCGCCGCCGTGCGCGAGTTCTTCGGTTCGTCGCAGCTGTCGCAGTTCATGGACCAGACCAACCCGCTGTCCGAAGTGACGCACAAGCGCCGTCTCTCGGCGCTTGGACCGGGCGGCCTGACCCGTGAGCGCGCAGGCTTTGAGGTGCGCGACGTGCACCCGACGCACTATGGCCGGATGTGCCCGATTGAAACGCCGGAAGGCCCGAACATTGGTCTGATCAACTCGCTGGCGACCTTCGCCCGGGTGAACAAGTACGGTTTCATCGAGACCCCCTATCGGGTGGTCAAGGATCGTGTGGTCACCGACGAGGTGCACTACATGTCCGCGACCGAGGAAATGCGTCACACCGTGGCGCAGGCCAACGCGAAACTGGACGATGACGGCCGGTTCGAGAACGACCTGGTGTCGACCCGGAAATCGGGCGACTACACGCTGTCGCCTTCGGAAAACGTCGACCTGATCGACGTTTCGCCGAAACAGCTGGTCTCGGTTGCGGCCTCGCTCATCCCGTTCCTGGAAAACGACGACGCCAACCGCGCCCTGATGGGCTCGAACATGCAGCGTCAGGCGGTTCCGACCCTGCGCGCCGAGGCGCCGCTTGTCGGCACCGGCATCGAGGAAGTCGTGGCGCGGGATTCCGGCGCGGCGGTTCTGGCCAAACGTGCCGGGATCATCGACCAGGTCGACGCGATGCGGATCGTTGTGCGCGCCACCGAGGATCTCGAGCCCGGTGACCCGGGCGTCGACATCTACCGGATGCGCAAGTTCCAGCGCTCGAACCAGAACACCTGCATCAACCAGAAACCTCTGGTGAAGGTGGGTCAGAAGGTTGGCAAGAACGAGGTCATCGCAGACGGCCCGTCCACCGACATGGGGGAACTGGCGCTTGGCAAGAACGTCATCGTCGCCTTCATGCCCTGGAACGGCTACAACTACGAGGACTCGATCCTGATCTCTGAGCGGATCGCCAAGGATGACGTCTTCACCTCCGTCCACATCGAGGAATTCGAAGTGGCGGCGCGCGACACCAAGCTTGGCCCGGAAGAGATCACCCGCGACATCCCGAACGTCGGCGAGGAAGCCCTGCGCAACCTCGACGAAGCGGGCATCGTCTATATCGGGGCGGACGTGGAGCCGGGCGACATCCTGGTGGGCAAGATCACCCCCAAGGGCGAAAGCCCGATGACGCCGGAAGAGAAACTGCTCCGCGCCATCTTCGGTGAAAAGGCCTCGGATGTGCGCGACACCTCGCTGCGGGTCAAGCCGGGCGATTACGGGACGGTCGTCGAGGTCCGGGTGTTCAACCGCCACGGTGTCGAAAAGGACGAACGTGCCCTGCAGATCGAGCGGGAAGAGATCGAACAGCTGGCCCGTGACCGGGACGACGAGCTGGCGATCCTCGACCGCAACATCTATGCGCGCCTGCGCTCGATGATCGAAGGCAAGACCGCCGTCAAAGGCCCCAAGGGTGTGCGCTCGAATTCCGAGATCAACGAGGAATTGCTGTCGAGCCTGACCCGCGGTCAGTGGTGGCAGCTCGCCCTGGGCGAGGAAGAAGACGCCAAGCACGTCGAAGCGCTGCACGAGCAATACGAAGTGCAGAAGCGCGCGCTGGATGCCCGTTTCGAGGACAAGGTCGAAAAGGTCCGCCGTGGCGACGACCTGCCCCCGGGCGTGATGAAGATGGTCAAGGTCTTCATCGCCGTGAAGCGCAAGCTGCAGCCGGGCGACAAGATGGCCGGCCGTCACGGCAACAAGGGTGTCGTGTCGCGCGTGGTTCCGCAGGAGGACATGCCCTTCCTCGCGGACGGGACGCCGGTCGACTTCTGCCTCAACCCGCTGGGCGTGCCTTCGCGGATGAACGTCGGTCAGATCCTTGAAACCCACATGGGCTGGGCCGCGCGCGGTCTGGGCATCGAGGTGGACGAGGCGCTGCAAGAGTACCGCCGGTCGGGTGACATGACCCCGGTGCGCGAGGCGCTGCGGATCGCCTATGGCGACGAGGTCTATGAAGAAGGGCTGCAGCCGCTCGAAGAAGAAGATCTGCTGGAAGCGGCAAGCAACGTCATTCGTGGCGTTCCGATCGCGACCCCGGTCTTTGACGGTGCAAAGGAAGCGGACGTGAACGACGCGCTCAAGCGTGCCGGGTTTGATCAGAGCGGCCAGTCCGATCTGTTTGACGGCCGCACCGGCGAGCAGTTCAGCCGCCAGGTGACGGTGGGTGTGAAATACCTGCTCAAACTGCACCACCTGGTCGACGACAAGATCCACGCCCGTTCGACGGGGCCGTACTCGCTCGTCACGCAGCAGCCGCTGGGTGGTAAGGCACAGTTCGGTGGTCAGCGCTTCGGTGAGATGGAGGTCTGGGCTCTGGAAGCTTACGGCGCCGCCTACACCCTGCAGGAAATGCTGACGGTGAAGTCGGACGACGTGGCCGGCCGGACCAAGGTCTACGAGAGCATCGTCAAGGGCGAGGACAACTTCGAGGCCGGCGTGCCGGAATCGTTCAACGTTCTCGTCAAGGAGGTCCGGGGTCTGGGCCTCAACATGGAACTCCTGGATACGGAGGAAGACGAGTGAAACTCTGGCGTTCAACCCAGGGAAACTCTGACGCTCCGGTCACTCGGGATGGCACGCGGGTCGCGCTGGTGACCGGCGCTCCGCGCAGCGGAACGACGGCACTGGTCGAGCTGCTGAACTGTCACCCCGATATCGCCATGATGAACGAGCGCTACAACCGGCTCGTGGCTCGGGAAGAGGTCGGACTAGATCACTTCCTGAGCGACCGCCTGCGCGATTTTCAGGACGGGGACGGCAGTCCGGTGGCCTTTGGCATGGATGTGACCCAACAAGCACTGTCCAAACTGGGCAGCGCCAAGGTTGTTGGTGACAAGGTGCCGCGTCCCCGGAACATGTTCAAGCTGGCGCAGCGCCTCGGTAATGCGCCGGTGATCGCCATCCTTCGCGAGCCGCAGGGCATGGCCGAAAGCTACATGGGCCGTGTGCGGCGTGCAGAAATGCAACTGGCCAAGGGCGGCAACGCCACTTGGCAGACGCAACGCGACTTCAAGGCCGCCGTTCGGGAGTTCAACGACTACGTCGAACTTCTGCGTGACATGTCCGCGTCCAAGTCGGGCGGCACAATGCCCTGACTGCTGATAGACTATGTCAGCCTGTTCTCCGGGGCGTTCCCCGTAGAAAGGATTTTCGAGTTTCTCGATCTGGACCCGTCCCGCGCCTCGGGACTGGACAGCGTTCTAAACGTTCGCGACGCCAAGCGCTTGGCGGCAGATGAGATGAAACAATTCGTTGGACTTCACGCCGACTATTCCGGCTACCGCCAAGTCTATGACCGGATGGGGCTGGCAGGAAAGGACACCAAATGAACCAGGAACTGACCAACAACCCGTTCAACCCTGTTGCGCCGGTAAAAACCTTTGACGAGATCAAGGTGTCTCTGGCCTCGCCCGAGCGGATCCTCTCGTGGTCCTTCGGCGAGATCAAGAAGCCGGAAACCATCAACTACCGTACGTTCAAGCCCGAGCGTGACGGGTTGTTCTGCGCGCGTATCTTTGGCCCGATCAAGGATTACGAATGCCTCTGCGGCAAGTACAAGCGCATGAAGTACCGCGGCGTCGTCTGCGAGAAATGCGGCGTCGAAGTCACGCTGCAAAAGGTCCGCCGCGAGCGCATGGGCCACATCGAGCTGGCCGCGCCCTGCGCCCATATCTGGTTCCTCAAGTCGCTGCCCTCGCGCATCGGCCTGATGCTGGACATGACGCTGCGTGACCTGGAGCGGGTTCTGTACTTCGAAAACTACGTCGTGATCGAGCCCGGCCTGACTGATCTGACCTATGGCCAGATGCTGAACGAAGAGGAATTCCTCGACGCGCAGGATCAATACGGCATGGACGCCTTCACCGCCAACATCGGCGCCGAGGCGATCCGCGAGATGCTGGCCGCCATCGACCTCGAGGCCGAGGCAGAAAACCTGCGCGCCGACCTCAAGGAAGCGACCGGCGAGCTGAAGCCCAAGAAGATCATCAAGCGCCTCAAGGTCGTGGAATCCTTCCTCGAGTCGGGCAACCGCCCCGAGTGGATGATCCTGACCGTCGTGCCGGTGATCCCGCCGGAACTGCGTCCGCTGGTGCCGCTGGACGGTGGCCGCTTTGCGACCTCCGACCTCAACGACCTGTACCGCCGCGTGATCAACCGGAACAACCGTCTCAAGCGGCTGATCGAGTTGCGCGCGCCGGACATCATCGTCCGCAACGAAAAGCGGATGCTGCAGGAATCCGTGGATGCGCTGTTCGACAACGGTCGCCGTGGCCGCGTCATCACCGGCGCCAACAAGCGCCCGCTGAAGTCGCTCAGCGACATGCTGAAAGGCAAGCAGGGCCGCTTCCGTCAGAACCTTCTGGGGAAACGCGTCGACTTTTCGGGCCGGTCGGTCATCGTGACCGGGCCGGAGCTGAAGCTGCACCAGTGCGGTCTGCCGAAAAAGATGGCGCTCGAACTCTTCAAGCCCTTCATCTACTCGCGGCTGGAGGCCAAGGGCCTTTCCAGCACGGTGAAGCAGGCCAAGAAACTGGTCGAGAAAGAGCGCCCCGAAGTCTGGGACATCCTTGACGAGGTCATCCGTGAGCACCCGGTTCTGCTGAACCGCGCGCCCACGCTGCACCGTCTGGGCATCCAGGCCTTCGAACCCACACTGATCGAGGGCAAGGCGATCCAGCTGCACCCGCTGGTCTGCTCGGCTTTCAACGCCGACTTTGACGGTGACCAGATGGCCGTGCACGTCCCGCTGAGCCTCGAGGCCCAGCTTGAAGCGCGCGTGCTGATGATGTCGACGAACAACGTTCTGTCGCCCGCCAACGGCGCACCGATCATTGTTCCTTCGCAGGATATGATCCTTGGTCTCTACTATGTGACCATCGCCCGCGACGGCATGAAGGGTGAAGGCATGATCTTCTCCTCGCCGGAAGAGGTTCAGCACGCGCTGGACTCGGGCGAGGTGCACCTGCACGCCAAGATCACCTGCCGGATGCCGCAGATCGACGAAGAGGGCAACGAAGTCTGGTCGCGCGTCGAAACCACCCCGGGCCGCGTGCGGCTGGGTGGTCTGCTGCCGCTGAATGCCAAGGCGCCTTTCGAGCTGGTGAACCGTCTGCTCCGCAAGGGCGACGTGCAGACCGTCATCGACACCGTCTACCGTTATTGCGGTCAGAAAGAGTCGGTGATCTTCTGTGACCAGATCATGCGCCTGGGCTTTGTCGAAGCCTTCAAGGCGGGCATCTCGTTCGGCAAGGACGACATGGTCATTCCCGACAACAAGTGGGAACTGGTCGACGAGACGCGCGATCAGGTGAAGGACTTTGAACAGCAGTACATGGACGGCCTGATCACCCAGGGCGAAAAGTACAACAAGGTTGTGGACGCCTGGTCGAAGTGTAACGACAAGGTCACCGAGGCGATGATGAACACCATCTCCGCCCGGCGTGAGGACGAGAACGGGGCCGAGATGGAACCGAACTCGGTCTACATGATGGCCCACTCCAAGGCCCGTGGCTCGGTCACGCAGATGAAACAGCTGGGCGCGATGCGCGGCCTGATGGCGAAGCCGAACGGCGACATCATCGAAACGCCGATCATCTCGAACTTCAAGGAAGGTCTGACCGTTCTGGAGTACTTCAACTCCACCCACGGTGCCCGTAAGGGCCTGTCGGACACCGCTCTGAAGACGGCGAACTCGGGTTATCTGACCCGCCGTCTGGTGGACGTTGCACAGGACTGCATCATCCGCATGACGGACTGTGGCACCGACCGCGCGATCACCGCCGAAGCGGCAGTGAACGATGGTGAGGTTGTGTCTACGCTTGGCGAGCGCATCCTGGGCCGTACTGCGGCAGAGGATCTGGTGCACCCCGAGACCGGCGAGATGATGGTCCGTGAGGGTGAGCTGATCGACGAACGCATGGCGGATACCGTCGAGGAGTCCGGCCTGCAGACCGCGCGCATCCGCTCGCCCCTGACCTGCGAGGCCGAGGAAGGCGTCTGCGCGACCTGCTATGGTCGTGACCTGGCGCGCGGTACGATGGTGAACACCGGCGAGGCCGTGGGCATCATCGCGGCGCAATCGATCGGTGAGCCGGGCACGCAGCTGACCATGCGGACCTTCCACATGGGCGGCGTTGCCCAGGGTTCCTCGCGGTCCTTCCTCGAAGCCAGCCAGAACGGCAAGATCGCCTTCGCGAACCCCGGCATCATCACCAATGCCGCGGGCGAGCAGATCGTCATGAACCGGAACATGCAGGTCCTGATCATGAACGACCAGGGCGAGGAAATCGCATCCCACAAGATGGGCTACGGTTCCAAGCTGTTCGTGACCGAAGGTCAAGAGGTCAAGCGCGGCGACAAGCTGTACGAATGGGACCCCTACACGCTGCCGATCATCGCCGAGAAGGACGGTGTGGCCAAGCATGTGGACCTGGTGACAGGGATCGCGGTGCGCGACGAGACCGACGATGCCACCGGCATGACCCAGAAGATCGTGATCGACTGGCGGGCCGCGCCCAAGGGCAACGAGCTCAAGCCCGAGATCATCCTGATGGATGCCGACGGCGAGCCGGTACGCAACGATCAGGGCAACCCGATCAAGTACACCATGTCGGTGGACGCCATCCTGTCCTGTGAAGACGGGCAGGAGGTCAAGGCCGGTGACGTCGTGGCGCGTATCCCGCGGGAAGGCGCCAAGACGAAGGACATCACCGGTGGTCTGCCGCGTGTGGCCGAACTCTTTGAGGCGCGTCGCCCCAAGGATCACGCCATCATCGCGGAAATCGACGGCTACGTGCGCTTTGGCAAGGACTACAAGAACAAGCGCCGGATCAGCATCGAACCGTCGGACGACAGCCTCGAGCCCAAGGAATACATGATCCCCAAGGGCAAGCACATCCCGGTTGCCGAAGGTGATTTCATCCAGAAGGGTGATTACATCATGGACGGCAACCCGGCCCCGCACGACATTCTGTCGATCATGGGGATCGAGGCCCTGGCCAACTACATGATCGACGAGGTGCAGGACGTCTACCGGTTGCAGGGCGTGAAGATCAACGACAAGCACGTCGAGGTCATCGTTCGCCAGATGCTGCAGAAGTGGGAGATCCTGGACAGCGGTGACACGACGCTGCTCAAGGGCGAACACGTCGACAAGGTGGAGTTCGACGAAGCCAACGAGAAGTCCGAGAAGAAGGGTGGCCGTCCGGCACAGGGCGAACCGATCCTTCTGGGCATCACCAAGGCTTCGCTGCAGACCCGCTCGTTCATCTCGGCGGCCTCCTTCCAGGAGACCACCCGCGTGCTCACAGAGGCCTCTGTGCAGGGCAAGAAGGACAAGCTGGTCGGCTTGAAGGAGAACGTCATCGTGGGCCGCCTGATCCCGGCGGGCACCGGTGGCGCCACTCAGAAGGTGCGCCGCGTTGCCCAGGACCGCGACAACGTCGTGATCGAGGCGCGCCGCGAGGAGGCCGAAGCGGCCGCCGCGCTGGCCGCCCCGGATACGATGGGCGACGACGTGGTGGGGGGCGACGAGTTCGACACCCTGATCGTCGACACTCCGGAAAGCCGCGAGTGATCGCCAACGCCCAAGGGCTCTGACATCGAAGACGCCCCCGCGATCCGCGGGGGCGTTTTTCTTGGTCACTGGATGGCATGGCGGCTGGGGCGCCTTTGCGCATCGGACGCGGTCGTGACACAAGGATGCCCATGCAGATCGAGACTTCTCAGCTGCGGATCGTCGCGCCGCGCAGCCAGCTGAATTTCCTGGACATCCAGTCCGTGACCCTTGCCGAGCCGCTGAGCCCGATCCAGACCTATGGGCATTTGTCCGGCTGGATGGCGCAACGGTTCGGCTGGGCCTTTCGCGTCCGGGATGCGTTGAGCGCGCCCTTTGGCGTCCGCCCTATCCGGGGATTCTCCGGCCGCAAGCCGGTGGCCGCGACCGAAGGTGAGAGGCTGGATTTCTTCCTGGTTGAGAAGGCAACACCGGATGTGCTGGTCCTGACAGGGCGCGACAGGCACCTGGACGTGATGACCTGCATCGCCTGTTCGGGTCGCGACGTTTCGATCACCTCGTCGGTCGTGACGCACAATGCCTTTGGCCGCCTTTACATGGTGGTGGTCGGCCCGATGCACCGGGTGATCGTCCGCCGCTCACTTGCCCATATGAAGGATCAGGCGAACACCCGCCGGACGTGATCGGCATCGATCGCGAACCGGGCCTTCAATTCGGCCTCCCCCTCGGCGTCGAGCCGGGGCAGGGCGACGGGTTTGACGTGTTTCTTCTGCCGCGAGTCGTTGTGATCGTTGTGCCCGCGCAGGTACATCACCTTGTCGGTAAAGGTCACCGTGGGCATGAACTGGTTCAGCTTGTTGTGGGCAAAATTCATGACGGTCTGCCGGGCGCCGGGCCGGACGGCGACGGCCTGTGCCACGCCCCAGTAAGGCGTAACCTGCACCTCGGCGCAGATGCCGCTTGCGTCGGGGCGCCCGATGTAGCCCCGGTTCCAGTCGAAGCCGACCAGCCGGTGCCGATCCAGCAAGGGGGCCACGTCATCTGCGGCCTGGCGCATGTCCTGGACGAAATCCACCGCCACCGCGTCATCATCGTCATGCCGGAACTGCAGGCAGGGCTCTCCGGGCGCGCGCAGGGCGTTGATGACCTCCTGGCAGACTTTCCGATGCGGGCCAGGCGGGCGCGAGACGATGACAGCCTGCGGAAATCCCTCGACCAGCGCGGCAAGGCGTTCCAGCCACTGGTTCGGCATGGCATCGCCGACGAGGATCGCGAACAGGAAATCCGGGTCGGTCTGCGCCTTGAGACCGGGCAGGCAAAGGCACTCGAAATGGCGAAACCGCTCTTCCATCCGCGCCGGTGCATACAGGTAGGCCATCCGGTCTTCGAGGCTGGAGTGCGCCACCTGAAAGCCCCCTTCGGCGGGGTAGGAAAACCGGCAGAATCCGATGACTTGCATCCCGTTGTCCCATGTGCGAAGCGGTTGCCCTTGAATGGCATTGCCGTCCCGTCCCGGCAAGCCCGCAGGGCTGTTGACAAGGTCCGCGACTCCCCCTATACGCCCCGCTAATCCGCGTCAGACTTCGGGCTGATTGCGTCCTTACATAACCAGGCGGTCATGATCCGGGCCACTATCGCCCCGATCCTCTGAACACCCACCGCGTCGTTTCCTCGGTACGGAAACGGATGCGGTTTTTTCGTCGTTTGCCATCACGTCTTGGCGACGGCACATGAACCGGCCCGCGTGATCGCGCGCGGCGCCAGAACCTGAACCTCCGCACGGGAAGGCCCGTGCAACACATTTGTGAGAAGCACGGGGAAATAACCGGAATGCCCACGATCCAACAGCTGATCCGCAAGCCGCGGCAGCCCAAAGTCAAGCGCTCGAAGTCGCAGCACCTTGAGCAGTGCCCGCAGAAACGCGGTGTCTGCACCCGCGTCTACACCACCACGCCGAAGAAGCCGAACTCGGCTATGCGGAAGGTGGCCAAGGTGCGTCTGACCAACGGTTACGAGGTGATCAGCTACATCCCCGGTGAAAGCCACAACCTTCAGGAGCACTCGGTGGTCCTGATCCGTGGCGGTCGTGTCAAAGACCTTCCCGGTGTGCGTTACCACATTCTGCGCGGTGTTCTGGATACCCAGGGCGTCAAGGACCGGAAGCAGCGTCGTTCGAAGTACGGCGCCAAGCGTCCCAAGTAAGAGGATACACAGATGTCTCGTCGTCACGCCGCTGAGAAACGCGAAGTCCTGCCCGACGCCAAGTATGGCGATCGCGTCCTGACCAAGTTCATGAACAACCTGATGTACGACGGCAAGAAATCCGCCGCCGAACGCATCGTCTACAACGCGCTCGACCGGGTCGAAGCCAAGGTCAAGCGCGCGCCGGTGGAAATCTTCCACGAGGCGCTGGACAACATCAAGCCGTCGGTCGAGGTCCGCTCGCGCCGCGTTGGTGGTGCCACCTACCAGGTCCCGGTCGAAGTGCGCCCCGAGCGCCGCGAAGCCCTGGCTATCCGTTGGCTGATCAACGCCTCGCGCGCCCGCAATGAAAACACCATGGAAGAACGCCTCGCCGGCGAACTGATTGACGCAGTGCAGTCACGCGGTGCCGCCGTTAAGAAGCGCGAAGACACCCACAAGATGGCCGACGCCAACAAAGCGTTCAGCCATTACCGCTGGTAAACAATTCTTCTGAGGACAAGCCCTATGGCACGCGATTATCCCCTCGAGCGTTACCGGAACTTCGGTATCATGGCGCATATCGACGCCGGCAAGACCACCTGTTCCGAACGCATCCTGTTCTACACCGGCAAGTCGCACAACATCGGCGAGGTGCATGACGGCGCCGCGACGATGGACTGGATGGAGCAGGAGCAGGAACGCGGGATCACCATCACTTCCGCTGCGACGACCACCTTCTGGCAGTGGCAGGAAGACCCGTCCGCCGAAGGCACCTACGACACCAAGTACCGGATGAACATCATCGACACCCCCGGGCACGTCGACTTCACCATCGAAGTCGAACGCTCGCTGGCCGTGCTCGACGGTGCCGTCGCGGTGCTGGACGCCAACGCCGGTGTCGAGCCGCAGACCGAGACGGTCTGGCGCCAGGCCGACCGCTACAAGGTTCCGCGCATCGTCTTCGTCAACAAGATGGACAAGATCGGCGCGGACTTCTTCAACTGCGTCAACATGATCAAGGAACGCACCGGTGCGATCCCGGCCCCGATCCAGATTCCGATCGGCGCCGAGAGCGAGCTGGAAGGCATCATCGACCTGGTCACTATGGAAGAGTGGACCTGGAAGGGTGAAGACCTGGGCGCCTCCTGGACCCGTCAACCGATCCGCGACTCGCTCAAGGATCAGGCCGACGAATGGCGTGCCCATCTGATCGAGACCGCGGTCGAGATGGATGACGACGCGATGGAAGCCTACCTGGAAGGCGAAGAGCCCGATATCGCGACTCTGCGCAAGCTGATCCGCGCCGGTACGCTGGCGATCAAGTTCATCCCTGTGCTCTGTGGCTCCGCGTTCAAGAACAAGGGTGTGCAGCCGCTGCTGAACGCCGTGGTGGACTACCTGCCCAGCCCGCTGGACGTGGTCGACTACATGGGCTTTGCCCCGGACGACGAGACCGAAACGCGGAACATCCCGCGTCGCGCGGACGACACGATGCCTTTCGCCGGCCTTGCGTTCAAGATCATGAACGACCCCTTCGTGGGCTCCCTGACCTTCACCCGGATCTACTCCGGCGTGATGAACAAGGGGGATTCGATCCTGAACTCGACCAAGGGCAAGAAAGAGCGCATCGGTCGTATGATGATGATGCACTCGAACAACCGCGAGGAAATCGAAGAGGCCTTCGCGGGCGACATCATCGCGCTGGCGGGTCTGAAGGACACCACCACCGGTGACACGCTCTGCGACGCCAAGGCGCCGGTGGTTCTGGAAACCATGACCTTCCCGGATCCGGTGATCGAGATCGCGGTCGAGCCCAAGACCAAGGGCGACCAGGAGAAGATGTCCCAGGGTCTGGCCCGTCTGGCCGCCGAAGATCCGTCCTTCCGCGTGGAGACCGACATCGAGTCCGGTCAGACCATCATGAAAGGCATGGGCGAACTTCACCTGGACATCCTGGTTGACCGTCTCAAGCGCGAGTTCAAGGTCGAGGCCAATATCGGTGCGCCGCAGGTGGCTTATCGCGAGACCATCGGTCACGAGATCGAGCACACCTACACCCACAAGAAACAGTCGGGTGGGTCGGGTCAGTTCGCGGAAGTGAAGCTCATCATTTCTCCGACAGAGCCGGGCGAAGGCTACACCTTCGAATCCCGCATCGTCGGTGGTTCGGTTCCGAAGGAATACATCCCGGGTGTCGAAAAGGGCATCAAGTCGGTTATGGACTCCGGTCCTCTGGCAGGCTTCCCGGTCATCGACTTCAAGGTCGCGCTGATCGACGGCAAGTTCCACGACGTGGACTCCTCGGTTCTGGCCTTCGAAATCGCATCCCGGATGGCCATGCGCGAAGGTCTGCGCAAAGCTGGCGCCAAGCTGCTGGAACCGATGATGAAGGTCGAAGTGATCACCCCGGAAGAATACACCGGCGGTATCATCGGCGACCTGACCTCGCGTCGGGGCCAGGTGTCCGGCCAGGAGCCGCGCGGCAACGCCGTGGCGATCAACGCCAACGTTCCGCTGGCCAACATGTTCGGCTACATCAACACCCTGCGTTCGATGTCCTCGGGCCGCGCGCAGTTCACGATGCAGTTCTCGCACTACGACCCCGTGCCGCAGAACATCTCGGACGAGATCCAGGCCAAATACGCGTAACCGGCGGTGCGCCGTAAAGGCGCACCCTACACCAGCCCGTAGGGTGCGCGGTTTTGCGCACCGCACGACAAGAAAAAGGGAGCCAATATCATGGCAAAGGAAAAGTTTGAACGCGGCAAGCCGCACTGCAACATCGGCACGATTGGCCACGTTGACCACGGCAAGAC
>NZ_JAHXRQ010000037.1 GCF_019392335.1 Mameliella sp. CS4 | reverse complement strand
CCAGACCGGCGACTACGAAAACCAGCGCTATTCCGATCTGGACCAGATCAACAAGGACAACGTCGACGACCTGCAGGTTGCCTGGACCTTCTCGACCGGCGTCCTGCGCGGCCACGAGGGTTCGCCCCTGGTGGTGGGCGACACGATGTACGTGCACACGCCCTTCCCCAACATCGTCTACGCGCTGGACCTGGCCGACGAGGGCAAGATCAAGTGGCGTTACGAGCCCAAGCAGGACCCGGACGTGATCCCGGTGATGTGCTGTGACACGGTCAACCGCGGCGTGGCCTATGCCGACGGCAAGATCTTCCTGCACCAGGCCGACACCAAGGTTGTCGCGCTGGATTCGGACACCGGCGAAGTGCTTTGGGAAGCAATCAATGGCGATCCGTCCAAGGGCGAGACCAACACCGCAACGGTGCTGCCGGTCAAAGACAAGGTGATCGTCGGCATCTCGGGCGGTGAATTCGGTGTCCGCGGCCATGTGACCGCCTACAACATGGAAACCGGCGAACAAGAGTGGCGCGCCTACTCGATGGGTCCGGATTCCGACATCCTGATGGATCCGGAAAACACCACCCACCTGGGCAAGCCCGTGGGCCCCGATTCCGGCATCAACACCTGGGAAGGCGATCAGTGGATGATCGGCGGCGGCACCACCTGGGGCTGGTACGCGGTCGATATGGAGGAAAACCTGGTCTACTACGGCACCGGGAACCCCTCGACCTGGAACCCCGCCCAGCGTCCCGGCGACAACCGCTGGTCCATGACCATCATGGCGCGTGACATCGACACCGGCATGGCGAAATGGGTCTACCAGATGACCCCGCATGACGAGTGGGATTACGACGGCGTCAACGAGATGATCCTGACCGACCAGGAAATCGACGGCGAAATGCGCAAGCTGCTCACCCACTTTGACCGGAACGGCCTGGGCTACACGCTTGACCGCGTTTCGGGCGAGCTGCTGGTGGCCGAGAAGTTCGACCCGGTGGTGAACTGGACAACCGGCGTCGACATGGACCCCGAGTCCGACACCTATGGCCGTCCGGCCGTGGTGGCCGAATACTCGACCGAGTACAACGGCGAGGACGTGAACTCGACCGGGATCTGCCCGGCGGCGCTTGGCTCCAAGGACCAGCAGCCGGCGGCCTATTCGCCGCGCACGGAAACCTTCTACGTGCCCACCAACCACGTCTGCATGGACTACGAGCCGTTCCGCGTGGCCTATACCGCCGGTCAGCCCTATGTCGGTGCGACGCTGGCGATGTACCCGGCACCCGACAGCCACGGCGGCATGGGCAACTTCATCGCCTGGGACAACCTCAAGGGTGAAATCAAGTGGTCCATCCCCGAGCAGTTCTCGGTCTGGTCCGGTGCCCTGGCAACCGCCGGTGACGTGGTGTTCTATGGCACGCTCGAAGGTTACCTGAAGGCGATCGACGCCAATACCGGCGACGAGCTGTACAAGTTCAAGACCCCCTCGGGCATCATCGGCAACGTGATGACCTACGAGCGTGACGGCAAGCAGTATGTCGCCGTTCTCTCGGGTGTCGGCGGCTGGGCCGGGATCGGCCTTGCGGCTGGCCTGACCAACCCGAACGACGGTCTTGGCGCCGTGGGCGGCTATTCGGCCCTCAGCGATTACACCGCCCTGGGCGGCCAGCTGACCGTCTTTGCCCTGCCGGACTGATCCGCGCGACATGACAGGGGCCGGCGCAGATCCGCACTGCGCCGGTGCCCCCGACAACGACATATCCGAAAGGCGAGACCACATGATGCCGACCGCATCCAGAACCCTTCTTTCCGCTGCGGCCTGTGCGCTTTTGCCCGTGATGGGCCTGGCCCAGAGCTGGAGCGACCAGCCGGTCGACCCCGCCAAACACGAAGGCGAATTCGACGCCGCCTATGATGACGACGGGATCTATTACAACGCCGAAGACATCGTGACCTACAACGTGCAGGACGATGGCACAGTGGACTGGCCGACCTTTTCCGGGTTCCGCCGCTATCACGCGGAATGCCACGTCTGCCACGGTCCCGACGGCGAAGGCTCGACCTATGCGCCGAAGATCAAGAATTCCGCCGTGCACATGGGCTATTACGACTTTTACGACGTGGTCGTGAACGGTCGCAAGAACGGCAATTCGGTGATGCCCCACTTCGGCGACAACCCGAACGTGATGTGTTACCTCAACGACATCTACGTCTACCTGGCCGCCCGCGGCATGGATGCCGTCCCGCGCGGACGCCCGTCCAAGAAAGAACCCAAATCGGACCTAGTGCGCGAGATGGAAGATGCGTGTATGGGCTGATCTTGCCGGCGCCCTGGCGCTGGCCCTACTGGGCCTGCCCCTCACCGCCGAGGTGGGGCGGGCCCAGACCTCTGACCTGGTGTCGAAAACGGCACTGCGGGTCTGCGCCGACCCGGCCAATTCGCCCATGTCGAACCGGGACGGCACCGGCTATGAAAACGCCCTGGCCGAACTGATCGGCGACAAGCTGGGCCTGCCGGTGACCTATACCTGGTACCCGATGGCCACCGGGTTTATCCGCAACACGCTGAAGGCCAAGAAATGCGACCTTGTGGTGGGCTATGCCCAGGGGCATGAACTGGTCCTGAACACCAACCATTACCTGACCTCCGCCTTTGTGCTGATCGTCCCCGAGGACGGCCCGCTGGCCGGGGTCGAGGGGCTGGCCGACGATCGGCTCAAGGGGTTGAAACTGGGTGTGATCGCGGGCAGCCCGCCGGCCACGCACATGGCCCGCAACGGTCTGATCGGCAAGGCGAAAGCCTATCACCTGGTGGTCGACCGGCGGCATGAAAACCCCGCCATCGACATGCTGGACGACCTCAAGTCCGGAGAGATCGACGGCGCGGTGATCTGGGGCCCCATCGGTGGGCCGCTGGTCAAGTCCGATTACCCGGGCATGACGGTCATTCCGCTGCTGAACGAAACCCTGCCGCCCAAGATGTTCTATCGCATCACGATGGGTGTCCGGAACGGCGAGAAGGTCTGGCAACGCAAGCTGAACTCGCTGATCCGCCGCCATCAGGATGAAATCGACGCCCTGCTGGCCGAGGCCGGGGTGCCGCTGATTTCCGACCTGGGCGACAAGGTGATCGAGGTCACACAATGAGACGCGCCCTGGCGGTGATCGCGCTGGCGGTGCTGCCGGGGATGCTTTGCGCCCAGACCGTGCCGGAACCGCAGGGCTATCGCATGGACCACTACCGCGCGCCCGTGCCCGCCACCCTGCAAGGCGGGATCGTGGTCGGGCCGGAGGCGGCGTATGACTTGTGGACCTCGGGCGGGGCCGCCTTCATCGACGTGCTGCCGCAGGCCCCGAAACCCGCCGGATTGCCCAAGGGCACGATCTGGCGCGACAAGCCGCGTGACAGCATCCCCGGCGCGCTCTGGCTGCCGAACGTGGGCTATGGCGCGATTGCCGATGTGACGGCAGAGTATTTCCGGCGCGGGCTGGAGCAGGCGACCGGGGGCGACAGGGCCCGGCCGGTGCTGTTCTTCTGCCTCGAAGACTGCTGGATGAGCTGGAACGCCGCCAAGCGCGCGCTCGACTGGGGGTATGAGACCGTCTACTGGCTGCCCGAGGGGACGGACGGCTGGGCGCTCTGGGATTACCCGCTGGAACGGGTCACACCGCTGGAACCGCAGCCCTGAGTCAATACCCCGCCAGCGACTTGTGCGCGTGGGTCACCGTGCCGCTGGTGTCGGTCAGGGTCACGTCCACCGACCGCGTGCGCGCGGGGATGGAGACACCCAGGCGCGGGTTTTCCGACAGCGAGATCGAGCCGGTCACACCGACATAGCCCGCGCCGTCCAGGTCGATCTCCAGATCCTCGACATAGCGCATCGGGATGAACAGCAGAGAGATCTGGTCCATCTGCATCCCCGAATGCGACGGGTGCGAGATGTCCACATCCAGCTGCCGCAGCCGCGCCGACAGCCCCGCCAGCCGGTCGCGGGCGGTGTCCGCGTCGGCCACGCTCAGCGCCATGTTGCCCAGCGTCTTGAGCGCCTCTTTGGGGTCGCTGCCCGGCGGAGCAGAGCAGGCCCCCTGTCCGGAGGTCTTGACGAAAGCCTCTGTCACGAAAAGGCGCCCGTCGCTGGTTTCGGCCACCACGTGCAGCGGTGTCGGCCCGTTCACGCGCATGGTGACGTCAAAGAAAAAGCTCTCTTGCGGGCTGTCCAGCGCAAAAACCGCCGAGACCGGCATCGGGTTCTCGTCGAGGATGACAGAGACGCGGGCGATCTGCCCGTCGCCGGGCGCAATCACATGCGCGGCGATCTGGGTACGGGCGTCGTTTGGCGTGCGATAGGGCACGTCCAGCGCGATCAGCTGCGCGCCGTCCAGCAGCGTGCGGGCGCCATAGAGTTCGTCGCGGATCTGGTCCCAGGAGTCTCCCGCAAGGGCGGGCAGGGCGGTTGCGCCCATAAGGAGCGCGGCAAGGCCGTATCGGATCATCTCAATCCTCCGTCATGACAAATTCACCAAAGGCGCGCGGGCCGTCGCCCGTGTCGATCTCGGCAATCAGTTTGAGCGTCGTGGCGTCGATCACGCTGACCGTGTTCTCGAACCAATTGGCGACGAGGATACGCTGGCCGTCCTTCGTCGTGTCAATGCCCTCGGGGTATTCGCCCACCTCGATCAGCCCGGCGGGCGCCAGCGTGTCCAGCGCGATCACGCTGACCGTGTCGGCGTATTGATTGGTGACAAAGGCGCGGCCCTGCGCAAAGGCGACGCCATAGGGGCGGGCGCCAACGGGGAGGGTGGCCAGCACCTCGGCCTGCGCCGGGTCGATCACGGTCACGTCGTCGCTGCCGACATTGCCGACAAACAGCCGCCCGTCCGGGGCAAAGCGCAACCCGAAGGGGCGGATGCCCACGGGGACACGCGCCCGCAGTTCCAGCGTTTCCGCATCGAAGAGCGACACCTGGTCGGCGTCGCGGTCGGCAGAGGCCAGAATGGCACCGTCAGGCGAGATCGCCAACCCTGCGGGGGCGGCGCCTGTGGTCAGCTCGGCTGTGACGGTCAGTGTGGCGCTGTCCAGCACCCAGACCCGGGCATTGTACCAGTCCGAGACGAACAGCCGGTCGCGCCCCGCGTCCAGCGCCGCGCCGATGGGACCGCCGTCCAGCGTGACGCGGGACAGGACCTCGCCCGTGTCGGGCGAGAGGCGGCGCACCGTCTTGTCATCGGGGGAAACGGTAAAGACCGCGCCCGCGCCCACGGCGATGCCAGCGGGTTTGCCGGGCAGGGGCCAGCGGGCGCGTTCCTCGCCCCTGTCGAGGTCGAGGACGCTCAGCACCTCGCCGTTCTGGCAGGTGACATAGGCCGTGTCGGCCAGGGCCGGCCCCGCCAGCAACAGCAGGGCCAGGACAAGGTTACGAACCGGGCGCACCGAACCGTTCCACCAGCGCATCAAGCCCGGCCTGGTAGACAGCCGTGACCGCCGCGATGGCGGCCGCGTCGTTCAATTCCTCGGGCGGGTCGTTGTTCGGGTAGCCGCGGTAAAAGGCGCCGCGCCATTCCACCAGAGAGCCACCGCCGTCGAGCGGCTTGACCGTCAGGTGGCTGGAATAATTGGTGACGGGCAGCACCTCGACCGCAACGTCGGTGATGCGGTAGGAATAGCTCATCTTCTCGTCGCTGAATTTATACAGGATCTCCGAGATCATCGGCCCCTCGGCGCCCTGGTCAGACAGGTAAAGCTGCCGGGTGGCGTCGATCGCGTTGCCTCCCTCGCCGGATTGGGACGCCACCGCCGGGTGCCAGCTCATGTCCTGGAAATTGCCGATCGCGGCCCAGACCTCTGCCGGGGGGGCGGCGACCTCGGTCGTCACGGTGATCTTTTGCCGGGTCGGCCCATGCGCCAGCGCAAGGCCGGGCGCCATGATCGCGGCACAGGCCACAAGGAACAGACGTCGTTTCATTTTTCCTCCCTAATGAAAAACGCGGTCTTCAGGATGTAGCGCATGGCGCGGCTCCAGGACTGATCGGTGTTGCCGCGAAAGTCGACGACGCGGCCCTTGACCATCTTGCCCGTGGTGGCGTCGCGCATCTGCAGGTTCATCGACAGGATCAGGTTCGAGACCTTCTGCACCTCGCCCACCAGCGCGTAATCGGCGCCCAGTTTCGTGGCCATCCGGGTGTCGCAGCCGTAACATTTGGCCGGGTTCACGATCCGGTCGAGGCTGTCCTGAACCGGGGCCAGGTCAAGCAGTTCATAGCCTTCCTCGGCGAATCTCTCGCGCACCATCTGCTCCAGCATGGCAAGGCGCGCGCGCTCTCCGTGGTCGCCGGTCTCTGCCGTTTGCAAAGAGGTGTCCAGCAGGGTCAGCCCGAAGAAAGCCACCTTTTCCCCTGCGGTGGCGGCCCCGGCGGTCATCAGAAGAAAAATTAGCGTTATCAGTCGCATGGCACCGTTCTTAGAAAATAAGAATAGTGCGACAAAGTGTAGTTGGTAGGCTTTGGTATACAACCGCGCCAAAGGTATCGGTCGCCGGATCAGCGGCGATCTGGAAGGCTCCGGCACAGCGCCCGCAACCGAAAGAACGGGCCGAAGGGAGGAGAAAGTGCGATATGTTCTGATGCCGCTTCTGGCGGCTGTTCTTGCCGTGCTGGGGGCCTCTGGCGCGCTGGCGCTGGACCTGCGCGCGGCGGTGCTGCGGGTGGATTACGAGACGCTCTTGCCGATCTCGCGCTATGACCTGCGGGCCGAGGACCTGGGCTTTGCCGGGGCCATGCTGGCGGATGAGGACAATGGCACCACGGGCCGGTTCCTGGGCCACACCTACGAGACGATCCACAAGGCCACCGCCCCGGAGGGCGCCGATGCGGCGCTGGACGAGATCCTGGGGCAGGGGATCAGCCTGATCGTGGTGCTGGCGCGGGATGCGGATCTGCTGCGGCTGGCCGACCGCGCGGCAGAGGCGGGGGCGCTGGTGCTGAACGCAAGCGCGCCGGGCGTGGCGCTGCGCGACGAGGAGTGCCGGGGCAACCTGCTGCACATCGCGCCGTCCAACGCGATGATGGCCGACGCGGTGGCGCAATTCGCGGTCTGGAAACAGTGGAAACGCTGGTTCCTGGTCTCCGGGTCCAACCCGGCGGACATCGAACTGGCCGAGGCCTATCGCAAGGCGGCGCGCAAGTTCGGCGCCAAGATCACCGACGAAAAGACATTCGAGGACACCGGCGGCGCGCGGCGCACCGATTCCGGGCATGTGCTGGTACAGCGGCAACTGCCGGTCTTCACCCAAGGCGCCGAGGGGCACGACCTGCTGATTGCCGCCGATGCGAGTGATTATTTCGCGCGTTACCTGGGCTATCACCACTGGTCGCCCCGGCCCGTCATGGGCTCTGCCGGTCTGTGGCCGACGACCTTTCACGCCGCGCATGAGGCCTGGGGCGCGACCCAGTTCCAGACCCGGTTCGAGGCGCTCACCGGGCGCTATGTCAAACCGGAGGATTACAACGTCTGGCTGGCGCTGCGCGTGGTGGGCGAGGCGGTGACACGGGCCAGCACCGACGATGCAATGGCCCTCCGCGATTATGCCCTGTCGGATGATTTCGAGCTGGCGGCCTTCAAGGGGCAAAAGGTGACGTTCCGCAACTGGAACGGCCAGTTGCGCCAGCCGATCCTTCTGTACGACGGCATGATCACCGTCAGCGTCAGCCCGCAGGACGGGTTCCTGCACCGGGTCTCTCCGCTGGACACGCTTGGGCTGGACCGGCCCGAATCTGCCTGTTCGGCCTTCAACTGACCGGAGTTTCCGTCATGAAAATGCGTTCTGTTTCCCGCCCCCTTACCCTGGCCCTCGCTCTGCTGGCGGCGACGCCCGCGTTGGCCAACAAGGCTTTCGTCTCGAACGAGCGGGGCAACACGATCACCGTGGTCGACACCGACACATGGGAGGTCATCACCGAGTTTCCCGGCGGCAACCGCCCGCGCGGCATCACCATCAGCCCGGACGGGACGAAACTCTATGTCTGCGCCTCGGACGACAACCTGGTGCGGGTCTTTGACACCGAGACCTATAAAGAGATCGGCACGCTGCCCTCTGGCCCCGACCCCGAACTGTTCGTCATCAGCAGCGACGGCAAGCATCTGTATATCGCCAACGAGGATGACAACCTGGTGACCGTGACCGACACGGAACAGGGCGTGGTGCTGGCAGAGGTGCCCGTGGGCGTGGAACCCGAGGGCATGGGCATCAGCCCGGATGAGAAATGGGTGGTCAACACCTCCGAGACCACCAACATGGCCCATTTCATCGACACCAGCGATTACAAGATCAAACATAACGTGCTGGTCGATCAGCGCCCGCGCTACGCCCAGTACACGGCGGATGGCAAACGTCTGTTTGTCTCGTCGGAAATCGGCGGCACGGTCAGCGTGATGGACATCGCCCCCGACGGCGCGCCGACGCTGGTGACCAAGATCGAATTCGAGGTGCCCGGCGTCCTGCCCGAGTGGCTGCAACCGGTCGGGGTCAAGGTCACGCAGGATGGCAATCGTATCTTCGTCGCACTGGGCCCGGCCAACCGCGTCGCGGTAATCGACGGAGAGAGCCTGGAGGTGCTCGACTATATCATTGTCGGCCAGCGGGTCTGGCAGCTGGCCTTTACGCCGGACGAAAAATACCTGCTGACCACCAACGGCAATTCCAACGACATCACCGTGATCGACGTGAAGGCCGAAAAGGCGATCAAGTCGGTCCAGGTCGGACAACAGCCCTGGGGCGTTGTCGTCACCCCGAATTAAGCAACAGGAGATCCCATGAAACCCCTCTTTGCCGCCAGCCTTCTGGCCTCTGCCCTGGCCACCCCCGCCGTCGCCGCGCCGCTTTGTGACGATTTCGGCTTTGCCGGGCTGCTGGCCGCCTGCAACCGCGCCGAGGACCCGATCCGCCTGACGCTCTCCTCTGGCGAACCGCTGGGCGAGGACATGGTCCTGCAATCGGGCGCCTATTACGAGCTGGAGATTGTCGCCGACGGGTCCGCCGAACTGGCGATCGAGGGGCCCAGCTTTTTCCGGTCGATCTGGATGAACGAGATTGTCATCAACAAGATCGAGATCCGCCCGATGGCAATCGATTCCATCGAGTTCGACAAGGCCGGGACGGTCACCCTGTCCTTTATCGCGATCAAGCCCGGCCGCCATGTCGTGCGCATCCCCGGCACCACCGGAGAGACCCAGCGCGTCACCTTCAACATCCAGTAACACGACGGAGTAACGAGAGATGAAATACGCACTTGCCCTTGCCTGCACCCTTGGCCTTGCCGCGCCCGCGCTGGCCGATGACGACCGCCCGGATGCCGAAACCATCGCGAAAATCGAGGCCCTGCTGGCCGAGATGGAATGCCAGATGGACCCGGACGACATCGAGATGGACGACGGCGGCTATGAACTCGACGACGTGATCTGCAAGGGCGGCAACCAGTTCGACATCGAGCTTGACGCCGAGCTGAACGAGATCGGTCGCCGCGCGGAGTAGCGCGCAAACACGACCTTTGGACCAGTCGCCGCACCGCCTGCGGCAGACTAGGGTCGACACAGGAGAGCCGGGCCGAGAGGCCCGGCAGACAGGGGAGGAAAGATCATGCTGACCGTCTTCAGCCGTATCGGGGCCATTGCCGCCACCGCGCTCACACTCGCTGCGCCGGCCCTGGCGCAGGACGTGCCCACGATCCGCGCCGCGGTGCTGAAAATCGGCACCGTCAACTGGGAACTGGCCACCATCACCGAACAGGGCTTTGACAAGGCGCATGGCTTTGCGCTGGACGTGCAGGGCTATGCCGACAACGGCGCCACCCGCATCGCGGTCGAGGGCGGCGAGGCCGACATGGCCGTCGCGGACTGGATCTGGGTCGCGCGCCAGCGCGCGGCGGGCAAGGATTACGTGTTCATCCCCTATAGCCGCGCGGTCGGCGCCATCCTTGTCCCCGAGGCCAGCGAGGCGCAGGACCTACCGGACCTCGCGGGCGGCAAGATCGGCATCGCGGGCGGACCGCTGGACAAGTCCTGGCTGATCCTGCGCGCCTATGCCCAGCAGGAACACGGCTTCGACCTCAAGGCCGAGACGGAACAGGTCTTTGGCGCGCCGCCGCTGATCTTCAAGTCGGGCCTCTCCGGCGATTACGCGGGCGCGATCAACTTCTGGCACTTCCTGGCCAAGATGAAGGCCAGCGGCATGCGCGAGCTGATTTCCGTCGACACCGCGGGCAAGGCGTTGGGGCTGGACCCGAACACGCCGCTCCTGGGCTATTACCTCAAGGAAAGCTTCCTCGACGCCAACCCGGGCCTTGCGCAGGCGCTGTATGACGCCAGCCGCGACGCCAAGGATCTGCTGGCCAATGACCCCGCCGCCTGGGAGGCGATCCGCCCCCGCATGAACGCCAAGACCGACGCCCAGTTCGAGACCCTGAAAACCGACTGGATCGGCGGCATTCCCGAGCGCGGCCCGGTCAACGTCGAGGCCGCGAACAAGATGCTGCAGGTCATGGCCGATCTTGGCGGCGCCGAGCTGGTCGGCAAGGCGGACAGGGTGCCGGAGGGGCTGTTTGCGGATCTCGACTGAGCGGGCCACCTCGCACCGCACGGTCACGATCCTGTCGATCCTGCTTCTGGGGCTTCTCTGGGTCGTGGCCGCAGGGCTGACGGCGGACCCGCAGGTGCTGCCATCGCCCTTTGCGCTGGCGGCGCCCTTTCGCCAGGAACTCGCCAATGGCGAATTGCTTTATCACCTGGGCCAGACCGTTGTCCGGGTGCTCTGGGCCTTTGCGCTGGCAATGGGGCTGGGCATCGCGCTGGGGCTGGTCATGGGCCGGTCCGAGGCGGTGAACCGCTGGCTGGACCCTTGGCTGGTGATCTTTCTCAACCTGCCCGCGCTGGTGCTGATCGTGCTCTGTTACCTCTGGATCGGGCTGACCGAGACGGCGGCCATCGTGGCGGTGACGCTGAACAAGATCCCCAACGTCACCACCGTGATCCGCGAAGGCGCCCGCGCGATGGACCCGCAGCTGGACGCCATGGCGCGCATCTACCGGATAGGCTGGCGCCGCCGCATGGCGCATATCGTGCTGCCGCAGCTGGCGCCCTTTATCACCGCCGCCGCCCGGTCGGGCATCGCGGTGATCTGGAAAATCGTGCTGGTGGTCGAATTCCTCGGGCGGTCTTCGGGCATCGGCTTTCAGATCCACCTGTATTTTCAGCTGTTCGACGTGGCGATGGTGCTGGTCTACGCGCTGTCCTTCATCTGCGTCATGCTGCTGGTGGAATGGCTGGTCCTGCAGCCCTGGGAACGCCGCGTCCGGCGCTGGAGGCAGGCATGATCCGCGTCCGGATCGAGGCCAAGCATTTCGGCGAGGCGCAGGTGCTGGGCCGGGTGCATTTCGACATCGCGCCGGGCGAATGCGTGGCGCTGGTCGGCCCCTCGGGCATCGGCAAAAGCACCATCCTGCGCATCCTTGCTGGCACCGACGAGGATTTCACCGGTCATGTCGACCGGCCCGAGCGGATGGCCGTCGTCTTTCAGGAACCCACGCTCTTGCCCTGGCGCAACGTGATCCAGAACCTGACGCTGGTGCATCCCGACCTCGGGACCGAAGGCGCGCGCGCCGCGCTGGACCGGGTCGGCCTTGCGGGCAAGGAAACGCTCTTTCCCGGCCAGCTCTCGCTGGGCCAGCAAAGGCGGCTGGCGCTGGCGCGCGGCTTTGCCACCCCGCCGGACCTGCTCATCATGGATGAACCCTTTGCCTCGCTCGACGCCGAGACCGCAGAGCGTATGCTGGCCCTGACCGAATCCCTGATGGCCACGACCCGGCCCGCGACGCTGTTCGTGACCCACGACCGGGCAGAGGCCGAGAGGCTGGCAGACCGTATCCTGCGGCTGGACGGCGCGCCGGCCACGCTGGCAGAGATAACATAAAACGGATTATGCGATGACAGACGGGCTGCGTGTCGAGGGGCTGAGTTTCAACTACGGGGCCAAGCAGGCGCTGGACAATGTGGGCTTTGCCGTGCCCCCGGGCCGGTTCTGCGCCCTGCTGGGTCCGAACGGCGCCGGGAAATCGACGCTGGTCTCTCTGCTGACCCGGCTTCTGGTGGCGCCGGGCGGCGACATCCATGTGGCGGGCCAGGACATGCGCCAGCATCCGCGCCGGGCGCTGGCCGCGCTTGGCGTCGTCTTTCAGCAATCCACCCTCGACCTCGACCTGACCGTGCGCCAGAACCTCGCCTATTTCGCGGCGCTGCACGGGCTGCCCCGGGCCCAGGTCCCCGCCCGCATCGACGCCGCGCTCGACCGGCTGGGGATGCGCGAACGCGCCGACGAAAAGGCCCGCGCGCTGAACGGCGGCCACAGACGGCGCACCGAACTGGCCCGCGCGCTGCTGCATGACCCGCGCGTGCTGCTGCTGGATGAGCCCACCGTGGGGCTGGACGTGGAATCGCGCATGGCGATCACCGCTCAGGTGCATGACCTCGCCCGCACCGACGGGCTCTGCGTGCTCTGGACCACCCACCTGACGGATGAGGTCCGCGACGAGGATCAGCTGCTGGTCCTGCACAAGGGACAGATCATCGCCGACGGCCAGACCGGAGAGATCCGGGGCGACATGCCCCTGTCGGACTGGTTCCTCGCAAAGACAAAGGTGCCGGCATGACGGGTTTCGGCATCAAGGGACACCTGGGCATCCTGCGCGCGGTCATCGGGCGCGAGTTCCTGCGCTTTGTCCACCAGCGCGAAAGGTTCATCGCCGCGCTTGTGCGCCCGCTGGTCTGGCTGCTGGTCTTCGCCGCGGGCTTTCGCGCCGCGCTTGGCCTCTCGATCATCCCGCCCTACCAGACCTACATCACCTATGAGACCTACATCGTCCCCGGCCTCTGCGGGATGATCCTGCTGTTCAACGGCATGCAGTCCTCCCTCAGCCTCGTCTACGACCGCGAGATGGGCTCCATGCGACTCCTGCTCACCAGCCCCTTTCCGCGCTGGTGGCTGCTCTTCTCGCGGCTGCTGGGATCGACGGCGATTTCCATCCTGCAGGTCTATACCTTCCTCGCCGTGGCGGCGGGCTTCGGCATCACCATGCCGCCAATGGGCTATGTCGCCGCCCTGCCCGCCCTGGCGCTGGCGGGGCTGATGCTGGGGGCGCTGGGGCTGGTCCTCTCCAGCTTCATCCGCCAGCTGGAAAACTTCGCCGGCGTGATGAATTTTGTCATCTTCCCGATGTTCTTCCTCTCCTCGGCGCTCTACCCGCTGTGGAAAATGGCCGAAAGCTCGGAGCTTTTGCACGACATCTGCGCGGCCAATCCCTTTACCCACGCTGTCGAGCTGATCCGCTTCGCACTCTACCTGCAGCTGAACCTGCCCGCGCTCGGCTGGGTGTCGCTTTCGGTCGCCGTCCTGATGGGCGCGGCGGTCTGGGGTTACGACCCCGCCCGCGGGCTGATGAAGCGCAAGACCTGACGCCGCGCGCGCCCTCCGGCACAGGCGCGCGCCCCGGCTTCTTCTCTGCAAAAATACTCCGGGGGGTGTCGACCGCAGGGAGACGGGGGCGCGCAGCCCCCCCTGCCCCGCGCCCCAAAACCCAATACCGTCAAAATCACAAAACCAAGGTCACAAACGAACACGCGACTGCGCCTCCCGTCAGGGCGCGTGTCCAATCTCAGGCGTCGCGCTCGATAAAACTCACGGGCTTGCACATCCAGCTCCGGATGGTGAAGGCCGGGTGGCTTTCGACCCATTTCGCCAGCACCGGCTGGGCGCCCATCATGCAGGTCATCGGCGTCACATCCGTGAAAAGCAGGCTCTTTTCCTCGCAGACCTGCGAAGACCCGACCTCACCCGAAATACAGACAACAAAGAGCAGTTCTATCATGGAAATCTCCTGTCAATTACATCTTTAGTCGTAGGCCCATGATGCCATGAAACCGGCTAGAACTCGAAAAATTCCCTGCGCCGCCACGAAACCCTGTCACAAAGCGGCGCATAAATTTCGGGCACCTCCCCCTGAATGCCCAGAAACCGGTCACCCCGGAAGGAGACGCCCATGCGCCTGTTCCCCTCGCTCTCGCTGAAACTGCGGCTGGGTCTGGGCGCGGCGCTCTTGGGTGCGGGGACGATCCTGGCGGCGGCGATCCTTTATACCGGCATGACGCGGGTCGCCGACCGGCTGGATGCGGCGCTGGCGGCCGAGGCCCGGATGAGCCGATACGCCGCCCTCTCGCGGCAGGTTTCGGGTTTCCTGGTGGTGGCGACAGAGGCGGTGCAACGCGGCCTGCCCGCCGACACACGGGCCGACCGGCTGGCCCCCCTGGCCGACCAGCTGCGCCGCACCTTCGCCGATCTCGACCGCGACCTGGAACAGGTGGTGATCCGGGCCGAGACGCTGGGGATCGACCAGCAATCGCGCCACGCGACCCAGTCGCTGGGCCTCGCCCGGATGCGCGCGCTGCTCGAAAACACCGTGACGGCGCTGGCCAATCCAGAGGCCGACCGCGACCGCCTGCGCGCCCAGACCGACAGTTTCGCCAGCGGCATCGACCCGCTGCTGAGCCAGGCCGTCAGCACAGAGGCGCGGTTCAGAAACGAGACCCTGCAAGGCATCGAGGACCTGCGCCGCAGCCTGTCCCTGACCGCCCTCCTGCTGGCCGCTCTGTCGCTGGCGCTGGTGGCGCTCTTCTACTTCGGGTTGATACGGCCGCAGTTCGGGCGGCTGGACCGGCTGCGCGCCGCCGCCCGCCAGATCGGGCAAGAGGATTTCGCCGTCGCCCTGCCCGTCACCCGTGGCGACGAGATCGGCCAATTGTATGCCGAGACCAACCGCATGGCCCGCGCCCTGTCCGACCGTCAGGCCGAGATCGCCGCCGACCGCGCCCGCCTGAACGAGATCGTCGCGGACCGCACAGAGGCGCTCAGCGCGGCCAACCTGCGGCTGGAACAGGTCGACGAGAACCGCCGCCGCTTTTTCGCCGACATCAGCCATGAATTGCGCACGCCGCTGACGGTGATCCTGATGGAGGCGCAGATCGGCCGCCAGACCGGCGCCGCGCCAGAGGCCTTTGCCACGATCGAGACGCGGGCGGCGCGGCTGAACCGGCGGATTGACGACCTCCTGCGCGTGGCGCGCTCCGATACCGGGCAACTGGCATTGGAGGTCCAGCCCGCCCCCCTGCCCCGCATCGCCGAGGATGTGACCGAGGAAGTCCGCGCCGAGATCGAGAACGCCGGGATGCGGCTGGAGCTGTCCGAAATCCCCGAACTGACTGTCAGCGCCGATCCCAACTGGCTGCGGCAGGTGCTGGCCGGGCTGGTGCGCAATGCCATCCGCCACGCCCGCGCCGGCGGGCTGGTGCGGATCGGCCCGGCGCGGGACGGCGCGCTGGCGGGGATCGCGGTCACCGATCATGGCCCCGGCATCCCGCCGCAGGATCAGGCCCGCATCTTTGACCGGTTCGCCCAGGGCACCGCCGCCAATGCCCAGGGGTTCGGCATCGGCCTGGCGCTGGCCCGCTGGGTGATCGAGGAACAGGGCGGACGGATCGACCTCGCCAGCCCGCTGCCGGACGGGCCATCCGGGACCAAGATCGCGGTTCTCCTTCCGCTTGCGGCGGAGTAGCTTGCGCCCATGACCGCGCGCCTGCTCATTGTCGACGACGACCCGCAGATCACCTCGGCCCTGGCCCGGGGGCTGGCGCTGCACGGCTATGAGGCCGAAACCGAAAACCGCGCCGACCGCGCCCTTGACCGGCTGATGGCAGAGGCCTTTCGCGGTGCCATCGTGGACGTGATGCTGGGCGCCGACAGCGGGCTGGACCTGGTGCGCACCGCCCGCGCGCGCGGCGCCACCCTGCCGATCCTCATGCTCTCGGCCCTGTCAGAGGTCGAACACCGCGCGGCGGGCCTTGAGGCCGGGGCGGATGATTACATCGTCAAACCCTTCTCCTTTGACGAACTGGTGGCCCGGCTGCGGGTTCAGGAACGCCGCGCCGACCGGCAGGCCCCGCAAGCCGCCCGCCTGACCCTGCCCGACCGCGTGCTCAGCGGCCCCGCCTCGGAAATCACCCTGACCGAGCGTGAGGCGGATCTGCTGTGCCTCCTGGCCGAACACGCGGGCACCCCGCTGCACCGGGGCACGATCTTTGACCACCTCTGGTCGGCGGAGGGGACTAGTGAAAACGTCGTAGACGTCTACATCGGCTATCTGCGCAAGAAATTGCACGGCCATGATTTCATGTTTGAAATCAGGACGATACGGAACAAGGGATTTTGCCTCACCGGAAACGCCCCGATCGTCGCCCGCGGTTCTTAGAAAATAAGAATCGTCAGGCCGCCGGCCCGGGTGCGACAGTCGAGGGGCTGAAAAGGCACCCACGTCAAAGGAGGAATGACAATGGCCTGGACCAAACCCGCGATCCGCGAAATCGAATGCGGCATGGAAATCAACATGTACGGCCCCGAACACGACGACGGCGTCCTGTTCTGAGTCGCGGCGCGCGGAGGGTATCATGAGTTTCCGCGCGCATATCCTCGGGGCGGCGGCGGGCGGTGGCCTGCCGCAGTGGAACTGCGGGTGTCGCAACTGCACCCTCGCCCGCGCCGGGGAGATTCCCTCGCAGACGCAATCCTCTCTTGCCGTGTCAGCGGACGGCCACAGCTGGGCGATATTGAACGCCTCCCCGGACATTCGTCACCAACTCTCCTGCACGCCCGCGCTGTATCCGACGGGGCTGCGAGACTGCCCGCTGCGCGCCGTGCTGGTGACAAATGGAGATATCGACCATGTGGCCGGCCTGCTGACCCTGCGCGAGATGCAGGAATTCACCCTGTTTGCGACCTCGGGCATACACGACGTCCTGGCGCAGAACCCGGTGTTCGACGCGCTGAATGCCAATGTCGTCACCCGCAGGGCCATCGACCTGGACCACCCGTTCGAGCTGTTGCCCGGCGTGACGGCGACGCTGTTCCCGGTGCCCGGCAAGGTGCCGCTGTACATGGAGGGCGAGACGGTCGAGACCGATGTGATCGGCGACCAGACCGTGGGCGTCGAACTGACCAGCGGCGACACCCGCGCGCTGTATATCCCCGGCTGCGCCATGCTGACCGATGACCTGCGCGCGCGCCTGCGCGGCGCTGACCTGCTGTTCTTCGACGGCACGCTCTGGCGCGATGACGAGATGATTGCCGAAGGGCTGGGCCGCAAGACCGGCCAGCGCATGGGCCATATGTCGATGAGCGGGCCGGATGGTTCTCTGACCGCCTTCGACGGGCTGGACATCGCCCGCAAGATCTTTGTGCACATGAACAACACCAACCCGGTGCTGCGCCCGGCATCCGAGGAACGCGCCAGCGCCGAGGCCGCCGGATGGACCATCGGACAGGACGGAATGGAGATCACCACATGACCCAAAGCCGCGAGGATTTCGAAGCCCGCCTGCGCCAGATCGGCGCCGAGCGCTATCACGACCTGCACCCTTTCCATGACCTCCTGCACGGCGGCGGCTGCACCCCCGACCAGGTGCGCGCCTGGGTCATCAACCGCTATTACTATCAGCATTCGATCCCGATGAAGGACGCCGCCTTCATGTCCCGGGTCGAGGACCCGGACCTGCGCCGCGCCTGGCGGAGCCGGATCGAGGATCACGACGGCACCGACAGCAACGAGGGCGGCATCCGCCGCTGGCTGCGCCTTGCGCAGGCGGTGGGGCTGGACCCCGACTATGTCGCCTCTTGCGAGGGCGTGTTGCCCGCCACAAAATTCGCCGTCGACGCCTATGTGCGCTTTGTCCGCGAAAAGACATTGCTGGAGGCGGTCGCCGCCTCGCTGACAGAGCTTTTCGCGCCCAAGATCCACGCCAACCGCATCGAGGGGCTGCTGAAGAACTACGATTTCGCCGATGACAGCTCGCTCTCCTACTTCCGCAACCGGCTAAAGGAGGCGCCCAAGGACGTGGCCTTTGGCCTGGGCTGGGTGCTGGACCATGCCGACACGCAGGAAAAGCAGGACATGGCCGCCAAGGCCCTGATCTTTAAAACAGATGTGCTCTGGTCCCAGCTTGACGCGCTGCATTCGGCCTATGTCGATCCCGCCCGCATCCCCCCCGGCGCCTGGCAACCGGGCGAGGGGCTGGCGCTGAAACGCGCCTCATGATCGAACCGGGTGACATCCCCGCCCTGCCCCGCGGCGTGCGGCTGCATTTCGACCGGGTGCGCGACACCTGGGTCCTGCTGGCGCCCGAACGCGCCATCACGCTGGACGCCGTGGGCCATGCCATCCTGTCCGAGGTCGACGGCGCCCGCAGCTTTGCACAGATCACCGCCGACCTGGCGCGGAAATACGACGCCCCCGCCGAAGAGATCGCCAAGGACAGCGCCGGGTTTCTCGGTGCCCTGCGCGACCGGCGTTTCCTGGACGTGACCCAATGACCCCACCGCCCCCCATCGCCATGCTGGCAGAGCTGACGCACCGTTGCCCGCTCTCCTGCCCCTATTGTTCCAACCCGCTGGACCTGGCCCGGATCGACTTGGAACTGGACACCGGGACATGGACCCGCGTGTTCCAAGAGGCCGCCGACCTGGGCGTTCTGCAACTGCACCTGTCCGGGGGCGAACCCGCCTCGCGCCGCGACCTGGTGGATCTGGTGCGCGCCGCGCGGGACGCGGGGCTTTACACCAACCTCATCACCTCCGGCATCGGGTTGTCACAGCGCCGCTTGCAAGAGCTGGACGCGGCGGGATTGGACCACGTGCAACTGTCGCTGCAAGGCACGGATGCAGAGATGGCCGATGAAATCGGCGGCTATCGCGGCGGCTTTGACCGCAAGATGCAGGTGGCCCGGTGGATCGGCGAGATCGGCTTTCCCCTGACGCTGAACGCCGTGCTGCACCGGCGCAACCTGCACCAACTGCCCCGCGCTCTGGAGATGGCGCAAGAGATGGGCGCGCGCCGGATCGAGGTCGCCACCGTGCAATTCCACGGCTGGGCCATGAAGAACCGCGACGCGCTGATGCCCACCCGCGAACAGGCCGCAGAGGCCACACGCATCGTGGGAGAGGCGCGCGCCGCGCTGAAAGGCACACTGGTGATCGACTACGTCCCCGCCGATTACCACGGCGACTATCCCAAGCGCTGCATGGGGGGCTGGGGCACAACGGGGCTGAACGTGGCGCCGGACGGGCAGGTCCTGCCCTGCCACGCCGCCCAGACCATCCCGCAGCTGACATTCGAAAACGTGCAGGACCGTCCGCTGGGCGAGATCTGGCGCGAGAGCGCCGCCTTCAACGCCTATCGCGGCACCGACTGGATGCAGGAGCCCTGCTCCAGCTGCGAGCGCAAGACGGTAGATTTCGGCGGCTGCCGCTGCCAGGCGATGGCGCTTGCGGGCGATCCCGCCGCGACCGATCCGGTCTGCGTGAAATCCCCCCATCACGGCGCGCTGCAGGCCCGTGCCCAGGGCCATGCGGCACAAGAGGGCGCAACGCTCACCTACCGCGACGCGCCACCGAAGAAGGCCGCGGAACCGGCGGAATAGACGTCAGGTCACAGCGCCCTACCCGGCCTCGACCCGCACATCGCGCACCGATGGGTCGATCCCGCTGACCACCGCCAAAAGCCGGGCGGCATGGTGGTTGGCGACGTAATCCGCGATAAAGCGTGACGGCGCCAGAAGCGTCAGCCGGCCCCCCGCGCACTCCGCTTCGACCAGCCCGGCGAACCAGGCCCGCGTCTGCGCCGCATCCCCGGCCTCCAGCACGGCCAGCGCCTGATCCCAGAGCCCCCCCTGCCCCGCTGTCGCCGCCGCGCGCGGTTGAAACGGCACGACCTTGGGGTCTTGTGGGGCGGGCGCCTCCTCGGGGGTGCCAAGACGCGCCGCCACATCCGGGCCGATCACCTCCCAGATCTCGCGGGTCTCGCCCAGCAGCGCCGCTAGGTTGATCGTGTAGACCGTCACCCGGCCCTTGACCCCTGCGCGCTTGACCTCCAGCCAGCCGAGGCTGCGCAGCTTGGCCAGTTCGCGTTTCACCGTGCGTTCGTCCACCGACCACAGCCGGGCAATCTCGGCCCGGCCGATGCTCAGTTCTCCGCTTTGCCAGTTGTACCGGGTGGTGATCAGCACCATGAGCCGCAGGATCAGTTTCTGCCGGTGCTTGTCCAGCGACAACGCCAGCACGCCAAGCGCCGACAGGATGTCGTATTTCATGGCGGGCGCATTGCGCCCCACCGCTTTGATCGCCTGCATGGTAGGCTCCGCTCATGTCCTGCCGGGAAGATCCCGCCTCATTTGCCCGGTTTATCTCGCGCTGCCAACGCTTTTCCGAGCTTGAGGACAATTTGCGTCCAGAGTTGCGATTCTGTCAAGGGACCGTGCGCTGCCCCCGGACCAGAGCCCCCCTGACCCTAATCCATTTTCAAAGAAAAAGGTGAGTTTATGGTGATGGGGGACATCCTGTCTGTCCCCCTATAGGCCGGAAATGTCCCCCTATGGCTCGTCTGGGTGCCTGGGGTGTCCCCCTATATCTAGCGCGGCCATCAAGGGGACGGTGCCACCGTCCAGGCTCCCTTTCCCGCCCTGCCCCCGAATCGACTCCGATTCGCAGGGGCTTGATTTCACGGGCGGATCTTACCCACGGGTAAGATCCATCCACAGGATAAATTCTTTTGCCAAAAACGCAAATCGGGCGTAAATGAAGGAACGTCGCGAAAGAACGTCCGAAAAGGAAACCGAGGCATGTTCACACATGAGGACCTGAGCGCCCTTCAAAACCGCTCGTTGAAACTGCAGGGCTGGATCCGGCAACAGACCTTCTCGCCCGAGATGGAAAAGACCCTGCGCCGCTTCTCGTCCTGGGAGGTGTCAGAGCTGATCTTTCGCATCAACCAGTCCACCTTTCGCGGCAAGCTGGCCGCCGATCCCACCCTGCCCGCCGGAGAGGTCGAACCGGACGGGCGGCAGCGCTGGTTCTCGCTCGAAGAGATCAACGAGCTGCGCCGCCGGTTGCGCATCAACAAGCGCAGCCTGATGCCCGCCCGCCCCGCCGGCAAACGCGCCGTGCGCGCGGCCATCGCCAATTTCAAGGGCGGCGCGGGCAAGTCGACCGTGGCGCTGCATTTCGCCCATGCGGCCGCGCTTGACGGCTACCGCGTGCTGGTGGTGGATTTCGACCCTCAGGCGACGCTGAGCCATTCGATGGGCCTGACCGACGTGGCCGAGGATCACACCGTCTGGGGCATCATGGCCCGCGACCTGATCCGCGAGACAGAGCGCATGAACGCCGGTCCCGTGGGCGCCGAAAGCGGCGCCGCCCTGCCCCGCCGCCACCTGCCCGCCGCGATCACCGAACTGGGCCTGGGCGAGCTGCGCATCACCGACTTCATCAAGCCGACCTGCTGGTCGACCATCGACGCGATCCCAAGCTGCGCCAATGCCGCCTTCGTCGAGTTTGCCAGCGCGCAATACCGGCACCTCAATCCCGACTGGTCCTTCTTTGCCGCCGTGTCGCGCTACCTCGACCAGATCCCCGATGACAGTTACGACCTGATCCTTTTCGACTGCCCGCCCGCCATCGGTTACCAGTCGATGAACGCGGTCTTTGCGGCGGACGTGCTGTATGTGCCCTCCGGTCCTGGCTACTGGGAATACGATTCGACGACCTCCTTTATCGGGCAGCTGGCCGAGGCGCTGGAGGATCTGTCGCACGGGTTCGACGGGACCTTACCCACGGGTAAGATCAACCTGCCGAAAGCCTTCCACGATGTGCGGTTCCTGCTGACCCGATTCGAGCCGGGCAACGACCTGCACCGCGCCATGCAGGATGCCTTTGGCAAGGTCTTTGGCGAACAGCTGGCAGAACACCCGGTGGAACTGACCCGCGCGGTGGAACAGTCGGGGCGATTCCTCAGCTCGGTATACGAAATGGATTACCGGGAGATGACCCGCGAGACCTGGCGCAGAGCAAGATCTACATTCGACCAGGCCTATGAGGAATTCCGCGCGACCGTGATCGGCGCCTGGGACAACATGGAGGCTGAAGGATGAGCAAGAAGCGCAGGATTTTCGACATCGACATGCCTGACGTGGGGCCGGACGTCGGGCCGGACCTTGGGTCCAATGACGGCCCCGACCGGAGCGCCGAGACCCCTCAGCCCAAGGCGCCCGACAAACCCGCGCGGCGCGGGCCGATGGCCTCGGCCATTTCGGAAAACGCCCATTCGCTGCGCGACCGCCAGGCCGCCGAGGCGCGCATCCGCGAAGAGAACGACAAGCTGGCGCAGGAGTTCGTCCGCCTGAAACGCGAAGGGCTGATCACCGACCGTATCCCGCTGGACGCGGTGGTGACGGAAAAGCTGTTGCGCGACCGCAAGCCGGGCGAGGATGAAGAGCTGGGCGAACTGCGGGACTCGATCCGCGAGATCGGCCTGTCCAACCCGATCCGCGTCGAAACCCGCGACGACGGGCGCTATGAACTGATCCAGGGGATGCGCCGGCTGATGGCCTTTCGCGCGCTTCAGGCGGCGGGTGAACCGGGGTTCGACACGATTCCGGCGGGCATCGTGCCGCCCGATCCGCAGACCGAAGGTAGCTATCGCCGGATGGTCGATGAAAACCTGGTGCGGCGCGATATCTCTTTCGCGGAAATGGCCACGCTGGCGCGCCGCTATGCCGCCGATCCGCGCCACGATTGCACCGATGTGTCAGAGGCGGTGGCGGTGCTGTTCAAATCCGCCAGCTACGTCAAACGCAGCTATATCCGCGCCTTTGCCGAATTGTTGCACCGGCTGGAAAAGGTGCTGGAACACCCGCAGGACATCCCGCGCAACGTGGGCGTCGACCTCAAGCGGCGGATCGACAACGAGCCTTCGCTGATCGCGCAGGTCAGCGCCGCGCTGCGCGCCGAACCGCGCCGCGACGCCGCGCGCGAGGTCGAGATCCTGCGCGGCTTTGCGCAGGGCGAGGGGGCGACCTTACCCACGGGTAAGACGCCTGCGACCAAGGCCAAGCCGCGCAAGCCCAAGACCACCTTTCAGGTCGCGCTGCCCGAGGGCATCGCACGCTGCAATGCCTCGCAAGGCCGGCTGGAGCTGCGTGACGATCGCGATTTCTCGGCCATCGACCGGCGCAACCTGGAACGCGCGGTGGCGGCATTCTATGCCGCGCTGGACGAAGATTGAGCAGGGCAGGGACCTTACCCACGGGTAAGGTCCCGCGAAAACCCTTTCCCGACAGGGGGTTGTACGGGTCACCCGCGCGCCGGGCCCGGTCGACCGATGCGCCAAAGCCGATACCATCGGCTGAATTGCCAAGATCCCCCCTCGTGCCTCACGCTGCGTAAGATGCGGCAGAAACCTGCCGTCATCGCAGGGAGGAACGAAAAATGGCACTCTTGGACAAGCTTTTTGGCGGCGGAGACGGCGACGACGCCACCCCGAAATACACCCATGTGAAAATCCACCCCCAGGTGGACAACGGCATCCCGCCCACGGCGCCCGGGTTCTCGGGCGGGACGCTGACCTGCAAATGCACCAGCGCACCGGTCAAGGTCGAGGTCGGCGCCCAGACCGCGCATAACCACGTCTGCGGCTGCACCAAGTGCTGGAAGCCGGCGGGCGCCATCTTTAGCCAGATCGCGGTGGTCGGGCGCGACCAGGTCAAGGTGACGGAAAACGGCGACAAGCTGGACATCGTGGATGCGGATGCGGCGATCCAGCGCCATGCCTGCCGCGACTGCGGCGTGCATATGTATGGCCGGATCGAGAACACCGGCCACCCGTTCCACGGGCTGGACTTCGTGCACACGGAACTGTCGGACAAGACCGGATGGGCGGCGCCGGAATTCGCCGCCTTTGTCTCGTCGATCATCGAATCCGGGGTCTCGCCCGACCGCATGGACGAGATCCGCGGCCGGCTGACGGAACTCGGCCTGACGCCCTATGACTGCCTCTCGCCGCCGCTGATGGACCTGATCGCCACCCATGTGGCCAAGCAGAACGGCGCCCTGGCCTGACTCCCTCCTTGGCCGGGTGTTGGCGCGGTGTCCCGGCGGGGCGCCGCGCAAACCCGTTCCGGCCACGTAAAAAATGGACAAGGGGCGAACTTTGGGTATCTTCCAAAGCTGGGAGGAAACATAAGATGTATCATGACACGGCCACCGTGCCGGATGGGTGTTTCTCATCTGTTCTCATCGTTGACGATCATCCGCTGTATAGTGACGCCCTGGCCGCCGCCCTTGGCATCGTCTTCGCCGACTGCGCCGTGCAGAAGGCCGGAACGCTGAAAGAGGCGATGACGCAGCTCAAGGGCGGGCTGGAACCGGACCTGGTGATGTTCGATCTGAAACTGCCGGATGTGACCGGCATTTCGGGATTCCTGGAACTGCGCGACCGTATGGCCAGCACGCCGATCCTGGTGATTTCCTCGCTCGCCTCGGTCGAGCTGGTGCGCACGCTGATGCGCGAAGGGGCGGCGGGCTTCCTGCCCAAGGATGCCTCGGCCAAGGTGCTGGCCTCTGTCCTGACGGAAATCGCCTCGGGGCGGAAATACTTCCCCAAGGACATCCTGCAATCGGCGCCGCAACCCAGTGACCCGGACGACGCCGCCGAGATGAACCCCCGCTTTGCCGAGCTGACGCCACAGCAGAAACGCATCATGAAACTGATCTGCGCCGGCAAGCCGAACAAGCAGATTGCCTATGAACTGTCGCTGGCAGAGGCCACGGTCAAGGCGCATATCACCGCGCTGTTGCGCCGCCTGGGGGTGCAGAACCGGACCCAGGCCGCCGTCATGATGGAAAACTCGGTGTCCGGCGCCGCGGGGCTGGATCCGGAGGCGCAGGCCTTCCTGAGCCGGTAACATGCGGGACGAAGACATCTCACCGCAGCATGTGCGGGTCGGCGCCTCGACGCAGACGGACACACGCGCCGCGGTGCGCGAGGCGACGGCCTGCATCGACCCGCGCGACACCTGTTTCGTGCTGGCGCTGATGCCGCAGAGTTTCGACCGCGAGGTGATGGCGCAGGAGCTGACCCGCCACATGGACGGCGTGCCGGTCTTTGGCTGCACCACCGCCGGGCAGATCACCGCGCATGGCTACGAAACCGGGGCGCTGCAACTGATCGCCTTTCCGCGCGAACATTTCCGCTGTGCCTCGTTGCTGATCGAACCGCTGAAACCGATCTCGATCACCGAGATCGCCGCCCAGGCAACGCGCCACGCGGTGCGGTTCCAGCGCACCGCCGGCTGGAACCGGCTGGCGCTGATCCTGTCGGACGGGCTGTCGAAACAGGAAGACCTGTTGATCTCGACGCTGGAAACCGTGCTGGACGACCTGCCGGTCTTTGGCGGATCGGCGGGGGACGGGCTGTCGTTCGGGGAAACGCTGATCCTGCACAACGGGCAGTTCCGCAGCAACGTGGCGCTTCTGATGCTGCTGGAAACGGACCTGCAGTTCCAGGGCATCGGGTTCGACCATTTCCTGCCCACGGACACGCAGCTGGTCATCACCGACGCCGACCCCGAAGAACGGCTGGTCAAGGAGATCAACGGCGCCCCGGCGGCGCAGGAATATGCCCGGCTTGTGGGCTGCGGGGTCGCAGACCTGTCGCCGCAGATCTTTGCCGAAAACCCGATCCTCGTGCGCTATAATCAGAATTACTACGTCCGCGCCATCAGCAGCGTGAAGGACGGGCAGGCGCTGTCCTTTCTGGCCGCCATCGACGACGGCGTGGTGCTGACCCTGGGCAAGGGGACAGAGATCATCAAGACGCTGGAGGCGGGGCTTGGCGTGTCGGGCCCCGGCGGGCTGACGCCGGATTTCATCCTTGGCTTTGACTGCGTGCTGCGCAAGCTGGAGATCGAACAGAAACAGCTGGGCGGTGAGGCCTCGGCGCTGTTCCGGGCGCACAAGGTTCTGGGCTTCAACACCTATGGCGAACAGCATTGCGGCGTCCACATGAACCAGACCTTTGTCGGCGTCGCCTTCTTTGACCCGGCGGGCAGGGCGCTGGGATGAGCCTGGTCGACGAGAACGCCCCGCCCGAGGAACAGATCGCCCGGCAGGCCAAGATCATCGACGCGCTGATGCGCCGCGCCAACCGCAGCAACGATGTCGGCGTCTCGGCCTACAGCGCCTTTCAGTCGGCCATCGAACTGCAGGCGCAGGTGGCGGCCAAGACCCGCGACCTGGAACGCGCCGCAACCGAGCTGGAAAGCGTCCGCTACGACCGCGAACGCGCCCGCCGCACGCTGGAGGATGCGCTGTCGGCGATGGGCGAGGGGTTTGCCCTGTTCACCGGCGGGCGGCTGGACATCTGCAACGTGCTGTTCCGCACCTTTCTGCCCGACGTGGCCTTTCGCGTGCGCAAGGGGCTGCGGCTGGAAGACTACCTGGATTACATGATGCATAGCCGCGCGCTGGTCTCGACCGACCGCGGCATCACCCGCAATTTCGCCCCCGAGGATCGCGGCGGCACCGGCGCCTCTGTCCGGTCGGTGGTGATCGAGCTGCGCGGAGACCGCTGGTATCAGCTCAGCCAACAGCGCACGTCCTCGTCGAACGTGGTGCTTTTGCTGACCGAAATCACCTCGATCGTGCGGCAGAGCCGATCTGAAAAGGAACTGCTGATCGACCGGCAGGCGGCCTATATCCAGGCTGCGTTCGAGGACATGACATCCGGCGTCTGCACCTTTTCCTCTTCGGGAGAGGTGATGATGTACAACCGGCAATTCCGGCAATTGCTGGGCCTGCCGTTCACACTGCTGCAAAAGGGCACGACGCTGACCCGGCTGCTGGATTTCCTGCGCAACAATTCCCTGGTGGCCGAGGATGCCGACCTGCGGGTCGAGGCCTGGCGGCGGCACCTGCAGCACGAGGGCTGGCTGCGCAAGCGCATCCGCCACGGCACGGACAGGGTGCTGGAACTGCAGGTCAACCGGTTGCCCGATGACGGGTTTCTTGTGGAACTCAACGATGTGACGCTGGAAAGCCGCGCCACCGAGATCCTTGAAAATCGGGTGCAGGAACGCACCGCCGAACTGACCGAGGCCAACCGCCGCCTGACCGAACAATACGAGGAAAAGGCCCGCGTCGAAGAGGAATTGCGCCTGGCCAAGGAACGCGCCGAGGCGGCGGTGTCCTCCAAGACGCGGTTCCTGGCGGCGGCCAGCCACGATCTCTTGCAGCCGGTGAACGCGGCCAAGCTGCTTTTGGCGACGCTCAAGGAACGCACGCGGGGCACGGAATTCGCCGCCACGGTCGAACGGCTCTATGGCGCCTTCGGCTCGACCGAGCAGCTGTTGCATTCGCTGCTGGACATCTCGCGCCTGGAAAGCGCCGATCCCAGCGCCGTCAGCCCCAGCGAAATCAGCCTGGGCGGGCTGATGCAGGGCATCTACGAGGACCAGTCGGCGCTGGCCGAACAAAAGAACGTGCGCCTGTCGGTGGTGCCCTCTGACGTGCTGGTCTGTTCCGACCCGGTTTACCTGCTGCGCTCGATCCAGAACCTTGTGGTGAACGCGATCCAGTACACGGAACCGGGGGGCCGGGTGCTGGTGGGCTGCCGCCGCCGGGGCAAAAAGGTGATCCTGCAGGTCTGGGACACGGGCATCGGCATCGGCCTGAAGGATCAGAAACGCATCTTCGAGGAATTCGCCCGGGCCGAGAATGTCGCGCTCGCCTCCGGCGTGGGGCTGGGGCTGTCGGTGGTGGACCGGGCCTGCAAGCTGTTGGGCCATCGGCTTTGGGTGCGGTCGAAACCCGGGGTCGGCTCGCTCTTTTGCATCGAGCTGGACCGGGTGCCGGGCCGCCGTGTCCCGGTCGAGCCGCCCACCGTGGCGCCGGCGGATACGGATGTCGAGCTGGAGCGCATCATCCTGGTGATCGAGAACGACCCGGACGTGCTGTTCGCCATGACGCAGAAACTGGAACACTGGGGGGCCAGCGTGCTGGCCGCGCCTTCGACCGCCGAGGCGCTGATGCATGTGCGGGACATGGGGCTGGCGCCGGATATCGTGCTGGCGGATTACCAGCTGGACGGCGACGATACCGGCGTGCGCGCCATCGCCGAGATCCGGCGCGAAACCGGCGTGCATGTGCCCGCCATCGTCATCACCGCCGACCGGCGCGAACAGATCCGGCGGCTGGGGGCCGAGCAGGGCTTTACCGTCATGCACAAGCCGGTGCAGCTGTCCAAGCTGCGGCCGCTGATCGAATGGAAGATCCGCTGGCAATCGCCGGAGCCGGACACGACCCGGGAGCAGGCACAGACAAAAGTCGGCCATGACAGCGAGGCGCAGGGGAATACTCTGGGCGCAGGGAGGCACGTCACATGAAACTTCTATCCGCGATCTGCATAGCCGCAGCACTTGCCACGGCCCCGGTGCAGGCCACGCCGGTGGAGCCGGGCGAACATTACGACCTGTTGTTCCGCAAGGGCACGCTGGAAGAGATCGGCGCCGAGACCACGCTGATCTATTCGCGCGCCGTCACCAATGCGCTGGCCCCGCAGGCGGCAGAGCGTGACACCGGCGACATCGCCCTGACGCTGGGCGCCGCGGACGATCCGCTGGCGCAGCTGGAGTTCCGCAAGGATGACAAGCACCGCGGGCTGGGGAGTTTCCCGGCCAGCGTCGGCAACCCGATGATCATGTATTTCTATGAAAGCGTGATCCGCGACATGGCCGAGGCGGCGGGCGGCAGCCCCTATTACATCCGCAACCGCGTCAAGGAGGCGCTGGTTGCCCCGACCGAGGTCGAAGAGGGCACAGCCATGTTCGACGGCCGCAGCGTGCCGGTGCGCATCGTGCGGCTGCATCCCTTTGCCGGGGACCCGAACAGGGCGCGGATGAAGGGCTTTGGCGAGCTGGAAATGCGCGTTGTCATGTCCGAGGAGGTGCCGGGTTGGTATCTCTCGCTGACCGCCGAAACCTCCGGCCCCGAGACGGACACGGTGTACCGGTCGGAAATGCGGTTTGAGGGGGTGGAGCAGTGAGGGCGCTGGCGCTGGTCCTGACCCTTTTGCCCGGCGCGGTTCTGGCGCAGAGCGCGGCGCAGCGGCTGAACGACTATCCCACGGTGGCGCGGGCGGATTACATCTTTGCCTGCATGGCGGTGAACGGTCAGACCCGTGTCGCGCTGGAGAAATGCGCCTGTTCCATCGACGAGATTGCCGCGATCCTGCCCTTCGAGGCCTACGAGAAGGCGGAAACCGTGCTGTCCATGCGCCGCGTGGGCGGTGAACGCATGGCGGTCTTCAACAGCTCTGTCGCGGCGGCGCATATCGTCGATGACATGCGCCGCGCCCAGGTCGAGGCGGAACTGGTCTGTTTCTGAGCGGGGCAGGGGGGGCGGCCCGGCGCGGCGGCCTGCGGCCTTGTTCCGCGCCGACGCGCTGCGTTCGCAGTTCAGCCTTCTGCCAGTTTCGGCAGCTCACGGGTAAAGGTGTTGCCCTCGGTGTCGGTGGCGATGACCTTCAGCGTCGGCGCGCCGTTCTCGGTATAGGCAAAGCGGAACACCGGGTCCTCGGAGATGGAAATCCCGCCGTCCAGGCTGAACAGCATCTCGTCGCCCTGCCAGACCTCCAGGTGGTCGATGAAATGCGCCGAGATGAAGAGTTGCGTGATCTGGTCGCGCTGCAGGCCCGAGTAATTCGGGTGCCGGATCATGATTTCCGCCGTGCGCCGGGGGGTCGAGACCCGCGCCTCGCCGTCGGCCATGTCCAGCCGCATCTGGCCCATCGCCGCCAGCGCCTGCGCCGCGTCACCGCCGGCGGGGGCCGAACAGCCGCCCGAAGCCTTGACGAAGCGCCCGGCCATGAACAGGCCCTGCGGCGTCTCGCCGATCACCCGGACGTTGGAATACTGGTTCACCCGCAAGTTCAGCGCAAAGTCCAGCGGCAGCATCGCCGGTGAGAACTGCAGCCGCGCCGCGACGGGCGCGGGGTTTTCGTCGATGACGATGGTGGCGGCATTGATCGGCACGGCGGGATCGGTCTGGGTGATCTCCAGCGGCACCATCGCCGCATCCGCGGCGCGATAGGGCGCCGTCACCGCGAAGGGGGCAGGGGCCTCGGACACCGGGCGGTCGCCCAGCACGTCGAATTTCATGTCCTGCCAGCTGGGGCTTTGGGTCAGCGGGTTGTCCTGCGCCGGGGCAGGGGACGACAGCAGCGCGATACAGGCGGCCGCAAGGATGGCATGTCTCATGGTGGTTCCTCCCGCGCGCAGTCTGCCACAGGGGCGCGCGCCTGCGAACGCAGCGGAAAGTCTGGGTCTGTTCACATCTTCGCGCGCGGGCGGGTCAGGCGTCGTCCCCGCCAAGCGCGGCCAGCCGTCGGGGCAGGTCGCTGCGGACATGCAGCACGTCGATGACGGTGAGCCGCTCGGGCGCCTCGATGAAAACGATGAAATGCTGGCCGACGCGGGCAAAGCGCAGGTCCTCCGGCAGGGCGGGGTCGATCAGGCGGCGGCAGGGGCGCGACAGGGCGCGGCCTGCGGCCAGCGCGGTGCAGCCGTCGATCAGCTCTTGTCCGTAAAGCCGGGCCTGTCGGGGGCCAAAGGTGTCCGCCGTCCAGCGGGCGATCTCCTGCAGGGCCGTTTCCGCCTGCAGGGTAAGGACAAAGGGGCGCAAGCGCGGGTCAGAGGCCAAAGGCGCGGCGCAGGGCCTCTTCGCCGGTGCCCTCGGCCAATTCGCCGTTGCGGGCCTGGTCGACGCCGCGCATCAATCGGGCGCGCAGCTCCTGCAGCTCGATTTCGTCGCGTTCCAGCAGGCGCAGCCCGGCGCGCAGCGCCTCGGAGGCGTTCTGATAACGCCCGGAGGCGACAAGATCGTCGATGAAACGCGATTGCGGATCGGTCAGGACAACGTTGCGGGTGGCCATGTCAGGCTCCTGTGCTGGCGCATTGGCAATATATGCCATCAGGGGCCGCTTGTCCAAGGGGGACCGGACTCAGCCGTCTTCGCGGATCTGCGCCTGCAACAGGCGGGCAATGGCGTACAGGCGCTTTTCCAGCAGCGTCGGGGTTTCGCAAAGATAGGTGATCGAGTGCTGGCGGTCGGTATAGATCGTCTGATTCCAGTCGATCTGTTCCTCCAGCGCGTCGACCCGGTCGAAATCCGGCTCCTCGGCGGCCAGCAGGCGGTCCATCTCTCCGCGGTCCGAATCGATCTTTTCCGACAGTTCGATCTGGCTGAGCGAGAATTCCGCGATGCCCTTGATGATCCGGCTGCGGCGCTGCGAGAGCGTGTCGAAGACCTCGGCAAAGACGCGGGTGAGGATCTGCGGATCACCCTTGTAGGTTGCGGCAAACCCGGCAACCTCGTCTTCCAGCTCGGCCACTTCGATCCGGCGCAGGGCCAGCAATTCGGCCAGCTTCGTAATGTCCGCCTGCGCCGCCGCGTCGGGCGTGACGTTTTCGTCGGGCATGATCGGCCACATCAGGCCCATCGACATCCGTTCAACCTTACGCTGAACGCAAGGCCAGGTCGGGTCCGAGAAATCGGCCGCCTGGGCGGGGCCGAGCGGGCCAACCAGGGCCAAAACGGCGAAAATCCTAAGGGCTTTCATGGTCTCTGTCCTCCCGTGTTCCGGACTATGCCCGGGGGCGCGGATCGAGTCCATGCAGCGGTATACCCACCATTGTATTGGTTGTTTTGTCGCAGGTGGCTCATCAATACTTCACCGCAAGAGGCGCCGGATAACACTGCCCGGCGCCGTAGGAGGACAAACGATGAGAACGCGTGCCGCTGTGGCAGTTGAGGCTGGTAAGCCCTTGGAAATCATGGATGTGGAACTGGACGGCCCCCGGGCCGGAGAGGTCCTTGTCGAGATCAAGGCGACGGGCCTTTGCCACACCGACGAATTCACCCGCTCGGGCGCCGACCCCGAGGGGATCTTTCCCGCCATCCTGGGCCACGAGGGCGCCGGCGTGGTGGTCGAAGTGGGCGAAGGGGTGACCACCCTGGAAGTGGGGGACCATGTCATCCCGCTGTACACGCCCGAGTGCCGGGAGTGCGAATACTGCCTCAACCCCAAGACGAACCTGTGCCAGAGCGTGCGGGCGACGCAGGGGCAGGGGCTGCTGCCGGACGGCACCACGCGGTTCAAGATGCTGGATGGCACGCCGATCCATCACTACATGGGCTGCTCGACCTTCGCCAACCACACGGTGGTGCCTGAAATCGCCCTGGCGAAGATCCGCAAGGACGCGCCCTTTGACAAGGTCTGCTACATCGGGTGCGGCGTCACCACGGGCGTCGGCGCGGTCATCAACACCGCCAAGGTCGAGATCGGCAGCCGCGCGGTTGTCTTTGGCCTGGGCGGGATCGGTCTGAACGTGATCCAGGGCCTGCGGCTGGCGGGGGCCGACCAGATCGTCGGCGTCGACCTGAACGACGACAAGGAAGAGATGGGCCGCCACTTCGGCATGACCGATTTCGTGAACCCGTCCAAGATCGAGGGCGATCTTGTGGCCCACCTGGTCGAGTTGACCAAGGGCGGCGCCGATTACAGCTTTGACGCCACCGGCAACGTGCAGGTGATGCGCGCGGCGCTGGAATGCGCGCACAAGGGATGGGGCGAAAGCATCATCATCGGCGTGGCGCCAGCGGGGGCGGAAATCAGCACGCGGCCCTTCCAGCTGGTCACGGGCCGGGTCTGGCGCGGCACCGCATTCGGCGGCGCACGGGGCCGGACGGATGTGCCGAAAATCGTCGACTGGTACATGGACGGCAAGATCGAGATCGACCCGATGATCACGCACAAGCTGACCCTGGACGAGATCAACCACGGCTTTGACCTGATGCACGAGGGCAAGTCGATCCGCGCGGTCGTGGAATTCTGATCGATGGAGATTGTCTCGGAAAACCGGAGCTTTGGTGGCGTGCAGGGCGTCTATCGGCATGCGTCGAACGCCTGCGGCTGCGAAATGACCTACGCGGTCTACCTGCCGCCCCAGGCCCAGGAGGCGCCGGTGCCGGTGCTGTGGTATCTCTCGGGGCTGACCTGCAACCACGAAAACGCCATGACCAAGGGCGGGTTCCAGGAACACGCGGCGCGGCACGGGCTGGCGGTGGTCTTTCCGGACACCTCGCCGCGCGGCGAGGGCGTGGCCGACGACGAAGCCTATGACCTGGGGCAGGGCGCGGGGTTCTACGTGAATGCCACGCGCGACCCCTGGCGGCAGAACTTTCGGATGTACGATTACATCCTGGCGGAACTGCGCGCCGAGGTGCTGGAAAACCTGCCGGTGCAGGACCGTCACGGCATCACCGGGCATTCCATGGGCGGGCATGGCGCCATCACAATGGCGGTGCGCAACCACGGCATGTTCGAGTCGCTGTCCGCCTTTGCGCCGATCGCCAACCCGACCCGCTCGGACTGGGGCCGCAAGCAGCTGAGCGCCTACCTGGGCGACGACGAAACCACCTGGTCGCAGCATGATTCGGCCCTGTTGCTGGACGAATACGGCTGGAAGGGCGATCTGCTAGTGGACCAAGGTGCTAGCGACCAGTTCCTTGACCTTTTGAAACCGGAAGTACTTGCTGACAGTATGGCGCGTCGGCGCCAGCCAGGACAGGTGAGGATGCACAAGGGATACGACCATTCGTATTTCTTCGTGAACTCCTTTGCCGGAGATCACGTGGCCTGGCATGCCGAGCGGCTGAACTGAAAGACAACCGGAGAGACCCGAAAAATGATCAAGAAAATCCTGTCCGTCACCTGCCTGACCCTGTTGCCCGTCGTGGCCTTTGCCGAAAGCCACGCGATGGAGGGCGACGCCGAGGACGGTGAAAAGGTGTTCCGCAAGTGCAAGGCCTGCCACCAGGTCGGCCCCGACGCCAAGAACCGCGTCGGCCCGATCCTGACCGGCATCGTCGGCCGCACCCCGGCCTCGGTCGAAGGGTTCAAGTATTCGGACGCGATGCAGGCCCTGGCGGATGAAGGCAAGACCTGGACGCCCGAGGAACTGGCGGCCTTCCTGGAAAAGCCGCGCGACTATGCCAAGGGCACCAAGATGGCCTTTGCCGGCCTGCGCAAGGAAGAGGACCGTAACGATGTGATCGCCTACCTGGCGACCTTCGGCGAGGCCTCGGAATAACCGATTTCGGCGCGCCCGCAGGGGAACGCCGGTACCCGGTCCGTTGGGGAGGAGAGACCAGCGGATCGGGGTAAGACGGCCCCCGCCCGGCTTTTGGGCGGCGGCCACCAGCATGGCCCCAGCGGCCACCCAACGGGAGGAAATCCTTATGAAGAAGCTATCGCTTTTCACATCTGGACTCGCGCTTTGCATTGCCACGTCGGCATTCGCAAATGACGATCTCATCAAGCAGATGAATGATCCGGCGCAATGGGCGATCCAGACCGGCGACTACGAAAACCAGCGCTATTCCGATCTGGACCAGATCAACAAGGACAACGTCGACGACCTGCAGG
>NZ_JAHXRQ010000036.1 GCF_019392335.1 Mameliella sp. CS4 | reverse complement strand
GTTCGGCGAGCGCTTCGACGCTTGAGTATCTGAAACCGCATGGACCGGGACAGATACACAGACTTCAGGACACTCCCGATTAGGCAGTTCCGAAAGTTGACTGCGAAAAGACGCGGATCGGCTTCTCGGCGAACCAAGAAAGCCTCCGCGCCTTCTGCAATTGTCAGCATGTGGCGTCACCCCTCCATCGCCTCCAGCTGATCGATGAATCCTTCGATCATGCTCAGCCCCTTGTCCCAGAACTTCGGGTCGCTGGCGTCCAGTCCGAAGGGCGCCAGCAGGTCCTTGTGGTGTTTCGATCCGCCCGCCTTGAGCATGTCGAAATACTTGTCCTGGAACCCTTCGGGCGCCTCCTGGTAGGCGGCATACAAAGCGTTCACCAGCCCGTCGCCAAAGGCATAGGCGTAGACGTAGAAGGGCGAGTGAACGAAGTGCGGGATGTAGCACCAGAAGGTCTCGTAGCCCTCCATGAACTCGAAACCGCCGCCGAGGCTTTCCGCTTGCACCGACATCCAGAGCGCGTTGATGTCGTCCGGTGTCAGCTCGCCGCCGCGACGGGCCTCGTGCAGCTTGCATTCGAAGTCGTAGAAGGCGATCTGGCGGACCACGGTGTTGATCATGTCCTCGACCTTGCCCGCCAAGAGGACCTTGCGCTCGGCATCGTCCTTGGCGTTCTCCAGCATGCGCTGGAAGGTCAGCATCTCGCCGAACACGCTGGCGGTTTCCGCCAGTGTCAGCGGCGTTGACGACAGCATCTCGCCCTGTCCCGCCGCCAGCACCTGGTGCACGCCGTGGCCCAGCTCATGCGCCAGGGTCATCACGTCACGCGGTTTGCCCAGGTAGTTGAGCATGACGTAGGGGTGCACCTCGGTCACGGTGGGATGGGCGAAGGCGCCCGGGGCCTTGCCCGGTTTCACCGCCGCGTCGATCCACCCCTTGTCGAAGAAGGGGGTCGCGATCTCTCCCATGCGGGGGTCGAAGGCGGTGTAGGCGTTCATCACCGTTTCGCGCGCCTCGTCCCAGGTGACGGTGCGGGTGGCCTCCATCGGCAGCGGCGCATTGCGGTCCCAGACCTGCATCACGTCCAGGCCCAGCCACTTGCGCTTGAGCTCGTAGTAGCGATGGCTAAGGCGCGGGTAGGCGTCGACGACGGCGTTGCGCAGAGCCTCGACCACCTCGGGTTCGACGTCGTTCGACAGGTGGCGGCCGGTCTGGGCCGTGGGCATCCCGCGCCAGCGGTCCAGCACCTCTTTCTCTTTGGTCTGCGTGTTGTGCACGCGGGCGAAGGTGCGCAGGTTCTCGGCAAAGACGCGGGCGAGTTCACGGGCTGCGGCCTCACGCGTGTCGCGGTCCTGCTCGGTCAACAGGTTCAGCGTGCCCTCGATGTTCAGTTCCTCGCCGTCCACCTCGAAGGTCAGCCCGGCGATGGTCTCATCGAACAGCCGCTCCCAGGCGTCGCCGACGACGCCGAGATCGTGCAGGAATTTCTCCAGCTCATCCGACAGCTGGTAGGGCTTCATGGCGCGCATCCGGTCAAAGGCGCGTTTGTAGCGGTTCAGGTCGGCGTTGGCGGCAAAGAGCGTTTCGTAGTGGTCGTCACCCAGGCGGTTGGCCTCGAGCGAGAAGAAGACCAGCGGGGTGGTGTAATTGGTGATCTTTTCCTGGCAGTCGGACAGGAACTTGGCGCGCTCGGCATCGGTGGTCAGCTGGTAGTAGCGCAGGCCCGCAAAGGACATGATGCGCCCGGCGATGGTCGAGATCCGCTCATTCCGCTGCACCAGCGTCAGGAAGGCGTCGGCGTCCAGCGTGTCCAGCTTGCCTTCGTAATCCTCGGCAAAGCTGCGGCAGGCCTCTTCGAGCCAGTCGAGATCGCGTTTCAGTTCGGGCGCGTCGGGGGAGGCGTAGAGATCGGTCAGATCCCATTCGGGCAGATCGCCGAGGTTCTTGCCCCCGGCACTGGCGTTGGCGTCGAAAAGCGGTGTTTTGGCGAACGTGTGCATGGGGAACCCTCTTGTCGTTTCCCTTCACATAGGGGGCGCGCCCGCGCGAAGGCAACCGGCGCCCCATATTTTTGGAGGGGTTGACGCAGAAAAGATTTCGGATCGTCGGGGGAGTCTGGCTAAGCTTTCCCCAGGGAAGAAACAACAATCGAATTCAGGGAGGAGATTTCAACATGTCGAATGCTTCACTGCTTTTGGGTGCGGGCGGCCTTGTGATCGGGGTTCTGGCCGGCGTCGCCTTCAGCGGGTCGGACAGCCCCGCAGACCTGCGCAAGGTCATCGATGACACCGTGGTGCCCGCGCAGGAGGCGGCCGAAAAGGCCGCCAAGGCGCATGAGGAACAGCTGGCCGCCCTGCAAAAACGGCTGGACGCGCTGGAAACCGGGCTGGCCGAGAACGCGCCGGACATGACCGCCCTGACGACGGGCCTGTCCAAGGAGATGACCACCAAGCTGGACGACCTGAGGACCAAGCTGGGCGACGACATTGCCAAGACCTCGGCGGCCCAAGCCGAGACAATCAAGGCGTCTCTGGCGGACCTGTCGAAGGGGATCGAGAAAACCACCCGGGTGGCGGCCGCTGCGGTGGCCGCGCCGGCCGATGCAGGGCCTGATGCGGCGGAGGTGCCGGAACCTGACAGCGGTATGGCGTCCGCCGATGTGTTGGGCGTCGGGGATACCGCGCTTTTTGCCGACGGTGCGGTGCGGGCCTTTGTGTCGCGGATCGATGCTGATGGCGGGTCCGTGCGGCTGTCGGTGAACGGCGCCTTGGTGACACTGGGGGCGGGAGGATCGACCGCCGTGTCCATGGACGGCCGGGACTGTACGGTCACGGTCGCGTCGATGAGCGCGCGGGGCGTGACGCTTGGCTCTGACTGCGGGGTGATCCCGCCCGCAGCAACCGTCAAGGCGCCCGACAACGGCGTGATGCCGGGGCACACGGTCAGCCTTGCCGACGGTGCCTTGCGCGTCTTCGTGTCCAGCGTGAACAGCGACGCCCAGGAAGCGCGGATTGCCGTGAACGGGGTTCAGACCCAGCGTGTCGCCGCCGACAGCAGTCTGGGTGTCGATGTGGGGGACCGGTCCTGCACGCTTCGCGTTACCGGGATCGGCGAGGGCATGATCGGTTTCGACGCGTCCTGCGGCTGAGGTCCAGCGTGGCTGACCCGGCCCTGGTGGGCCGGGACAAAGGGGGCGGGATCAGAACCGCCGTTCAAGCGTCAGGTGAACAGCGCTGCCACCGCGTCCGTCGGTGGCGGCAAAAAGGACGCTGGTATCGGGGCGCAGCTTGTAATCCAGCGCGATGCCATAGGCGTCGTCCTTGGCGCCATCTGTGAACTCGCCAAAGGCCATCATGTCCAGTTTCGTGCTGACGGGAAAGACGAGGTCCAGCGCAATTGCGTCGGGCTTGTCGTTGACCTCGGGGTGTAGCCAGGTCACGCCGAAATCCGCCCGGCCGATGTCGAACCGCGCGCCCAGTTTGGCGTTGATGCCGTGGTGATCCATCGTGCGAGAGGTCACGGTTTCCACCGCGCCCGCCAGTTGCCAGCCATCGCCGTTGTAGGTCACCGCGACAGAGGCGGCGCGAAAGCTGCCCTTGACCGCGTCGTGCAGCGACACCGCCACATCGGTTTGGCCAAAGCTCTGCTGCCAGGACAGGCCCCAGGGCACGGCGGTGCGGCGCATGGCCTCGACCGTGGCGTGGGCGCGGCTGTACTCTGCGCGCTCATAGGCCAGGTAGGGCGCGGCGCGGGCAAAGACCGAGGGCAGAAGCTGGTCATAGGCTGGGCGCACGACGCCGGCGCGCCAGGTGTCATTCCAGGCGAAGGCAACATAGGTCTCGTGCGGGCGCTTGCCGTCCAGTCCGAAGAGATAGGTGCCAAATTCCAAGGCCAGCGGATAATCGCGGCTGAGCGGGATCGACGCGGTGGCGTCGATCACACCGATGCCGGACAGATTGCGGTAGTCATGGGCACTGATGGCCACGCTCCCCTCGATGTCGAAGGACTGCGCATGTGCGGCAGCGGGCGCGATAAGCCCGAGGCAGAGCAGGAGAGGGCGGAGCATGTCGGCAAGGTCCAGTTCAGAGTACCGGGCCATGTACCCACAACGTCCCTTGTGCTGCCAGTCGGGAAAACCGGACATTGGTCCTGATGTGGCATTCCCGTCAGCCGTAGGCTGCCAGGAGCGCCCTCAGGTCGTCCAGCGTGTTGGCCTCTTGCGGGGATTTGTCGTTACGCCAGCGGGACATGCGCGGAAATCGCAGGGCGAGGCCCGACTTGTGGCGCGGGCTGGGCTGGATGCCTTCAAAGGCGATCTCGAAGACATGTTCGGGGCGGACCTGCCGAACGGGGCCGAACCGTTGCTGGGTGTTCTTGCGCACCCAGGCCGTGATTTCGTCGAACTCCTTGTCCGTGAGTCCTGAATAGGCCTTGGTAAAGGGGATCAGCTCGTTGCCCTGCCAGACGGCGAAGGTGAAGTCGGTAAACAGGTTGGCGCGGCGACCGTGGCCTTGCTGGGCATAGATCATCACCGCGTCAACGGTCAGCGGGTCGAGCTTCCATTTCCACCAATCGCCCTTCTTGCGGCCTGACAGGTAGGCGCTGTCGCGGCGTTTCAGCATCAGCCCCTCGGCGCGGTGGTCGCGGGCCTTGGCGCGTGTCTGGGCGAGATCGACCCAGGTGTCGAAAGACACTGTGGGCGAGGCCTGGACCGGGGCGTCTCCCGGCAGGTCGCGCAGTATGGCATCCAGCCGGGCGCGGCGGGTCGCCAGCGGCTGGTGGCGCATGTCCTCTCCCTTGTCCTCCAGCAGGTCGTAGGCCAGCAGGATCACCGGCGCCTCGCGCAGCAGCTTTTTCGGTACGGTCTTGCGCCCGATACGCGGTTGCAGCGCGCTGAACGGCATGGGCTGCGCGTCGTCCCAGGCCAGGATCTCGCCGTCCAGAACGGTGCCGGGGGGCAGGAAGTCGGCGGCGCGGGCAAATTCGGGGAAGCGATCGGTCATCAGTTCCTCGCCGCGGGACCAGACGTGATGGGCCTGGTCGCGCAGGATCAACTGACCGCGGATGCCGTCCCATTTCCATTCTGCCTGCCAGTCCTCTGGCGCGCCCAGCGTTTCGGGCGCATCGTCAAGCTGGTAGGCAAGGTAGAATGGATAGGGGCGGCTCTGGTCGGCGGCGGGATCGTCGGCCTCGACCAGGGCGTGAAAGCTGGTGGTTTCCGGCGTCCATCCGCCCATCAGCTTGTGCGCCAGCACCGCCTCGTCCTGTTTTGTGGCCTGGGCCAGGGCGTGGGTCATCAGCTTGCGGCTGACGCCGATCCGGAACCCGCCGGTGATGAGCTTGTTGAACAGGAACCGCTCGGTGGTGTCGAGCTGGTCCCAGGCGTCAAGGATCCGGGGTTTCCGGTCCACCAAGGGGACCTCATGAAGTCCGCGCAGGACATTGATCCAATGTGATAAACTGTGGTCCGAGGCCTGTGTCGGTGGCGGCAGGACCAGCGCAATCGTCTCGGCCAGATCACCGACGATGGGATAGGATTCCTCGAGCAGCCACAGAGGAATGCCGGCCCGTTCGGCGGCCCACTCCCGCAGGTTGGTGGTGGTGACCGCACGTTTCGGGCGGCGGCCCGAGAACAGCGCGATACACCAGAGCTTGTCCGCGTCAGGCGCTTGCGTGAAATATGCCGACAAGGCCGTTGTTTTTACGCTGGTTTTCGTGGTTTGGTCGATCTCTGTAAAAAGGCGGGCAAAGCGTTTCATGACGCGGTTTCACCCTCGGCCCCGTCTTCGCCTCCGAACTCTGTCGGGACGATGGCCGCATCATAGCCCTGGTCGTTCAGCCAGCGAGAGAAGATTTCCGTGTAACCATGCGTTACATATATCTTTTCCGCTCCGGAGGATTTGATCGCTTCTTGTAGGCCGGGCCAGTCGGCGTGGTCGGAAATGACGAACCCCCGGTCCATGCCCCGGCGGCGCCGGATGCCGCGCAGACGCATCCATCCAGAGGCAAAGCCGGTCGAGGCCGGGCCGAACCTGCGCGCCCATGTGCTGCCCAGGGCCGATGGCGGCGCGATGACCAGGGCGCCTTTCAGCGCCTTCACATCCGTGTCGGGCGTTACCTGGAGGGTCTCTGGCAGCGGGTAGCCCTGCGCGCGCAACACGGCGTTCGTGGCCTCGACGGCGCCATGTGTCAGGATCGGCCCCTGTGGCTCCAGCATGGACATGAGGCGCTGCGACTTGCCCAGCGAATAGGCCCCCAACATCGATGTGCGACCGGCGGCGGCATTGGCCGCCCACCAGGCGTTGATCTCTGCCGCGACCTCGGCCTGCCCGGGCCAGGTAAAGACCGGCAGGCCGAAGGTGCATTCGCTGATGAAGGCATGGCAGCGAACCGGCTCAAACGGTTCCGACAGGCCATCGTTCACCACCTTGTAGTCGCCCGAGACGACCCAGACCTCACCCTCCACCTCGACCCGGATCTGGGCCGAACCGGGCAGGTGGCCGGCGGGATGGAAGGACACGCGCGCGCTGCCGATCTGCCGCGTCTCGCCATAGGCGACCCCCTCGGCCGAGATCTCGCCCAGGCGATGGCGGATGACGGGCAGGGCGCCTGTCGTCGCCAGGTAGGCCGCGTGGCCAGGGCGGGCATGGTCGGCATGGCCGTGGGTGATCAGCGCGCGGTCGACAGCGCGCCAAGGGTCGATATGGAAATCGCCCGCGGGGCAATAGATTCCGCGATCTGTGAATGTGAGGACGGGTTGGCTCATGCGCCTGAGGATAGGCGGTTTTTGCCGCTGGGCCAGTGCGGGATCGGAAAGGGCCGCTGGCTCAGGCGCGCAGGGCGGTGCGGCTTGTGGCGCTGTCGAAATGCGCGGCGATCTCGGACAGGACACGCTCTCGGATATGGGGGCTTTCCATCAGGATCTCGTGTTCGCCGCCCTCGACCATGTCGAGCCGCCCGTTGCGCCAGCGCGCCATGCGCGAGCGGATGCGGTCGACGTCGACGATGCGTTCATTGGTGCCGCAATAGCAGATGCAGGGCTGTTTCGGAGAGGGACGTCGCGCCAGGCGGCGAGTTTCGGCCAGCGCCTCGTGCAGCCAATGCAGCGACGGACCGCCAAGCTGCAGTTCCGGGATCGCCAGCACCTGGCGGCGCATGTAATCCCATTGCTCGGTGTCGGTGGTCAGCAGGTTGTCGTCAAAGGCGTTGGAGGCGACATAGCTGTCGGCACCGGTGCCCGGCGCAAAGAGATGGCCCAGGCCCACGGATTTCGACATGCGCGAGATCGCCCAGGCCGCGGGGCGGACCGGGTCGGCGATGCGGATGCCCCACATCGGGCCGGTAAACACGCAGGACGCCACGTCCAGCCCGTCAGAGACCGCGCGAAACCCGATGCAGCCGCCCATCGAATGGCCGATCAGGTGGCGCGGGCCGGGCAGGCCCAGGTCGTCGGCCAGTTGTACCATGCTGGCGACATCGCGCTGGTAGTCCTCGAAGACGCCGACATGGCCGGTGCGGCGTTCGCCCAGCATCCGGTCGGCGAGGCCCTGCCCGCGCCAGTCAATCGCCAGAACGTGATAGCCCGCATCCGACAGGAAGCGGCTGACACGACCGTATTTTTCGACGTATTCGGTGCGGCCCGGGAACATGAAGACCGTGCCCCGCGCCCCGTTGCTGCCGTAATGCGCGATGCGCACACGCAGCCCGTCCGAGGTGGTCATCCACCAGGCACGGGCGTCTGCCGGACCTTCTGCAAGATCGGCGTGGAAGGGCGCGGGAACGGCAGTCATCAGGCCAGGACCTGTGCCAGGCGCATGGCGGCAGACATGTCGCCCTCGATGGCAAGCTTGCCGGACATGAATGCGGAGGTGGGGTCCAGATCGCCTTCGACAATGGAGAGGAAGGTATCGGCGCTGGCGGTCATGGTCACATCTGCCGCCTCGTCCCCGGCATGAGCGCCGTTTTCGTCGATGATCAGGCTGCCTTCGTCCTCAATGGTCATTTTCGCGGTTCCGTCGAACCCGTTGCCGCCCATTTTTTCGTTCAGGGCTTTGACGGCCGCGTTGACTGTGTCGCTCATTTTCGCTCCTAAAGCTTGCTCTCATAATCGTGCGCTGGCCAACTGGCGTACAGACGCTACACTCAGCACAAGTTATGAGGACGGCACATATGGATTACGAACGTATCCTCGCGGCATTTTGCGCCCTAGTCATGATTTCCCTACCTTCCTTCGGGAGGGCGGAAGATCGCGCGGCAGAGCTGCTGGCAGAGCTGCAGGAGGCCGAGACCGCGACCGCCGCGCAGCGTCTGGAAAGCCAGATCATCGCCGAGTGGTCCAAGTCCGGTTCGGCCAGTATGGACCTGCTTTTGAAACGCGGGCGGGACGCGCTGGAGGTCAAGAACCACAAGGCCGCGATCGAGCATTTCCGCGCCCTGACCGACCATGCGCCGGAATTCGCCGAAGGCTGGCACGGGCTGGCGCTGGCCTATTTCGGGGCCGAGAAATTCGGCCCGGCGATGGACGCGCTGGAGCGTGTCCTGGCCTTGAACCCCAACCACTTCGCGGCGCTGCGCGGCGTCGGGGCGATCAACGAACAGGTGGGAAAACCGGCCCTTGCCTATCGCGCCTTCGAGAAGGTACTTGAACTCAGGCCGCATGATCCCGACGTCGAAAAGGCGATGGAGCGGCTCGAGCGGGTGGCCATCGGTATCACGCTCTGACGAGGCAGACGGGCGCGGCCTTATGTGCGGGTCACAGCCCAAGACATAGGCGGCCCAATGGCCCAGAATTCCCGGATCGCGGCCGTTCTCGGCCCGACCAACACAGGCAAGACCCATTACGCCATCGAGCGGATGCTCGGCTATCGCACCGGGGTGATCGGCCTGCCGCTGCGCCTGTTGGCGCGCGAGGTCTTCGACAAGATCGTGGCGATCCGCGGCCCCTCGGTTGTGGCCCTTGTGACGGGCGAGGAACGGATCGTTCCGCCCCGGGCGAAATACTGGGTCTGCACGGTCGAGGCCATGCCCGAGGGCATGGGCACGGATTTTGTCGCCATCGACGAGATCCAGCTGTGTGCCGACCCGGAACGCGGACACGTTTTCACCGACCGCCTGCTGCGGATGCGCGGCACGCATGAGACGCTGTTTCTGGGCTCCGACACGATGCGCGGGCCGATCGGCGCGCTTGTGCCGGGGGTCGAATACCTCCGCCGCGAACGGATGAGCCAGCTTGTCTATACCGGCTCGAAGAAGATCAGCCGCCTGCCGCCGCGGACTGCCATCGTCGGTTTCAGCATCGACAATGTCTATGCCATCGCGGAACTGCTGAAACGGCAGAAGGGCGGCGCGGCGGTGGTCATGGGAGCGCTGTCGCCCCGGACGCGCAACGCCCAGGTGGACCTCTATCAGAACGGCGAGGTCGATTACCTGGTGGCGACCGATGCCATCGGCATGGGCCTGAACCTGGACATCGACCACGTCGCCTTTTCTTCGCTGACGAAATTCGACGGGCGCCGGATGCGCCCCCTGCAACCGAACGAACTGGCACAGATCGCCGGGCGTGCGGGGCGCGGCATGTCGAATGGCACCTTCGGTGTCACAGGTGATGCCGGGCCGATTCCGGATGAGTGGGCAGAGGCGATCTGCAACCATTCCTTCACGCCTCTGAAAAAACTGAACTGGCGCAGTTCGTCACTCCGTTTCGGCTCTATCGACGCGCTGGACGCCAGCCTGGACGCCTCGCCGGACCATGAGGTGCTGATCAAGGCGCGTGAGGCCGACGACCTGCGCGCCTTGCGCGCCCTGGCCTCGGAGGCAGAAGTGCGGGCGCGGGCCTCGGACACGGCATCGGTGCAGTTGTTGTGGGATGTCTGCCGAATCCCCGACTTCCGCGGAATTTCGCCGGCGGAACACGCGGGTCTGTTGAGCGTTATCTTCGGGCACTTGCATCAAAACGGAAGCGTGCCCGATGATTTCCTTGCCCGACAGATCAACAGGATCGATCGGACCGATGGCGACATTGACACATTGTCGAAACGGCTGGCGTATATCCGCACATGGACTTATGTGGCTCAGCGAAAGGGCTGGGTCGCGGACGAAGACCATTGGCGCGGGCGAACACGCGCTGTAGAAGACGCCCTGTCGGATGCCCTGCACGAGCGTCTGACGCAAAGATTTGTAGACCGGCGCACCAGTGTTCTCTTGCGCCGGTTGAAACAGAAGGAGGCCCTCTTGGCCGAAGTGAACGATCAGGGTGAAGTCACCGTCGAAGGTCATCTCGTCGGCAGGCTCGAGGGTTTCCGATTCCGGCAGGACAAGGATGCGACAGGCCAGGAGGCCAAGACGCTGCGGCAGGCAAGCTTGCAGGCGCTGACGCCGCATTTCCACCTGCGCGCGGACCGATTCTACAATGCGCCCGATACCGAGATCGACTTTACCGAACAGGGTGGGTTGATGTGGGGCGACCAGGCGGTCGGCAAGCTGGCCAAGGGCGATGATCCGCTCAAGCCGCGCGTGGTGGCCTTTGTCGATGACGAGGCCGGGCATGACGTGGCCGAGAAGGTCACGCGCCGCTTGCAGCATTTCATGGATCGCAAGATCGCGGCCCTGTTCGAGCCGCTGTTGAAAATGCGCGACGACGAGGCCCTGACCGGGCTGGCGCGCGGTTTTGCCTTCCAGATGGTCGAACAGATGGGCGTGATCCCGCGCGCGCAGGTGGCCGATGACGTCAAGGCGCTGGATCAGGATGCGCGCGGCTCGCTGCGGAAGCACGGCGTGCGTTTCGGACAGTACACGATTTTCATGCCCCTGCTGCTGAAGCCTGCGCCGACGCGACTGCGGCTTGTGCTGTGGGGGCTCGCCAACGGGCTGGACGAATTCCCCGAGGCGCCGCCGCCGGGGCTGGTCACGGTGCCGAACATGGAAGAGGTGCCGGCGCAGCATTACACGCTGGCGGGCTACCGCAAATCCGGCGCCCGCGCGATCCGCATCGACATGCTGGAACGTCTGGCCGACATGCTGCGCGCCGAGGACAGCCGCGGCGGTTTCGAGGCCAAGGCCGACATGCTCTCGATCACCGGCATGACGCTGGAACAATTCGCCGACCTGATGCAGGGACTGGGCTACCGCGCTGAAAAGGGTGAACGCGAAAAGGTCAAACCCGCCGATGCGGTGGTGGCGAGCGAGGCGGGCGCCCCGGCCGAGGACAAGCCGGTCATGGACGCGGCCGGTGAAGAGTCTGCGGGCGTGACCCCGGATGCGGCCGAAACCCCGGAGCCGGCCGATGTGGCCGAACCGGTGGCGCAACTGGAAGATCAGGGCGAGGCCCCCGTTTCGGCTGAACCGGCGGAACCTGTGGCCGAGACTCCGGTCCCCGAGACACCCGAAGAGGAACTGACCCCGGGCGAGGCGCCGGACGAAGCGCTGGCCGGGCCCGAGATGGAGGTCTTCTATTCCTTCACCTGGGGCGGCAATCGCGGCAACCAGCGCCGCAGCGGTGGCAAGCCCCGGCGGGACGCGCGTGGCGGTGACGGGGCCAAGGGTGGTGGACGTCCGCAGCGCGGCGACCGGCAGGACAACAAGGCCGGTGAACGTCCGCGCGGAAAAGGTGGCAAGCCCAAGGGCAAGCCGCCGCGTGACGGCGGTGGCCGCAAGTTTGAGTCGCGTCCGCCCAAGAAGGACAAGCCGATCGACCCGGACAACCCTTTTGCGGCGGCGCTCATGGGGCTCAAGGACAAGACCTGAATGGGTGAAGGCCCCGCCAAGATCCGCCTGGACAAGTGGCTCTGGCATGCTCGGTTTTTCAAGACGCGCTCGCTGGCGGCCAAGCTGGTTTCGGGCGGACATTGCCGGGTGAACGGGGCGCCGGTGGCCAAGCCGGCCTTCATGGTGGGGCCGGGAGACACCCTGACCTTTCCCAAGGAGCGCGACGTGCGGGTGATCCGTATTGTCGCGCCCGGTGAGCGGCGGGGCCCCGCACCGGAGGCGCAGGCGCTCTACGAGGATCTCGATCCGCCCAAGCCACGCGAGCGTGAACCGCAGGCGCCGCGCTACGACGGCGGTGGACGCCCGACCAAGAAAGACCGCCGCGCATTGGACAAGTCGCGCCCCTCGGCGCTTGAATGATCCGGACCTCTGGATTAGCTAGGCGCAAAAGCGCGCCGCGAGGAACGAGAAGCTCATGACCTACATCGTCAACGATGCTTGCATTGCCTGCAAATACACCGACTGCGTCGAGGTGTGCCCTGTGGACTGTTTCTACGAGGGCGAGAACATGTTGGTGATCCACCCCGATGAATGCATCGACTGCGGTGTCTGTGAGCCGGAATGTCCCGCCGACGCCATCCGCCCGGACACGGAGCCGGACATGGAGAAATGGGTGGAGTTCAACCGCAAGTACGCGGAACTCTGGCCGGTGATCATCTCCAAGAAGGATCCTCTGCCTGAGGCAGAGGAGCGCGATGGCGAGTCCGGCAAGCTGGAGAAATATTTTTCCGAGACTCCGGGCGAGGGGGGCTGAGTCCCCTCACCAGAGCGCGGTCGAGGACAGCACTTAGAACACAAAGTCGAACGCGTCGACGTTCGTTGCCGTTGCATTCTTGACGATGAAACGGGGCATGTTGATCGTGCAGGCCCCGTCGATGTCGAAACTGTCCGGATTGCCGTCCATGTCGAGATCGATATGAATGCGCATCGAGGTTCTATGCTGGGTGATCACCAGTTGATCGAAGGTGAGCGCAGAGCCTCCGTTGAAGGTGCGAAGGCGGTGACGGAAATCACATCCGACCCGTCATAGGCCGTCTCGGGGCCCCGCTGTGTCCTCGAAATCGATGGCGTTGTTCCAGCCGAGACCCGTTTCAAAGACGAAAGTGTCCGCATCCGGGTCTCCGATCGCCCTGTCGCCGCCTTGGGGCACGCCGCAGCCGTGGCGGGCTCAGAAAAGGCCGCTGGGGTGGCCTTCGGGAATGGCCGCGAAGTTCAATGGCGTGACCTGGATGTCGATGGGATCGTCGTAGAAGCCGTCGGACTGCCCCGGATTGATCGACACGCTGAACGGTGTGGCAATGGATGGGATAATCTATAGTGAATAGCCGATGACCAGGTAGGTGTTGCCAGGCGATGGGACGGCGTTGATCGTGAGGATGGAGGCTGTCCCCTTGTTCGGAGCGGTGTCCGAGTTGAGGCGATGGCTTGTGCCGGCGCTTGATCCTGTGAAATACTCGTCTTCAGGAATTGTAACCATGACTCGTACCCGGAAATACTCACTGCAATGAAGGGTCGTGAGCCCAGCATAGCATACACGCGACGGTTTTGAGGCGACAAAAGGCGAAGGTGCTGCGGTCCGGCGCCGATTCGTTTATAACTTGTGCATTGGATCGAGTGTCCGGGTTAAGTTTTTGAAACATTGAAACTTTTATCGGAATCGAAGGGCGCTAGGATGCTTTCGCATTCTGTGCTATACATGTTGTTCACATGATGAATGCACGTTCGGGGCGTAACGCCCGACGACCCTTCGGGGCATAACCAGACTGTATGACATAAGATGAGCGGGAATCCAGCGGTCCCCGGTCGTCTTTTTTGTCGCCTAGTCAACTGATGAGTTGCGAGGAACGACCTATATGACCAAGACCAAGAAAAACGACTTCCGTCCCAATGACTATGTGGTCTACCCGGCGCATGGCGTCGGCCAGATCGTGTCGATCGAGAAACAGGAGATCGCCGGGATCAGCCTCGAACTCTTCGTGATCTCCTTCGAGAAGGACAAGATGACCCTGCGCGTGCCGACGCACAAGGCCACCGAAGTCGGAATGCGGTCGCTGTCGTCCCCGGATGTGGTGAACGAGGCGATGAAGACGCTCAAGGGCAAGGCCAAGGTCAAGCGCGCGATGTGGTCGCGCCGCGCCCAGGAATATGAGCAGAAGATCAACTCGGGCGATCTGATCGCCATCGCCGAAGTGGTGCGCGACCTGCACCGCGCCGACGACCAGCGCGAGCAGTCCTACTCGGAGCGTCAGCTGTACGAAGCCGCGCTGGAGCGTCTGACCCGCGAAATCGCCGCCGTTTCCGGCGACGAGGCCGCCGCCGCCAAGCAGGTGGATGAAGTTCTGGGTCTGCGCGCCGCGTAAGCTCTCCGCGAAACTGAAACGAACTGACCGCGTCCCCCGGGGCGCGGTTTTTTCGTTCGGCCAGGGTATTACCTATCGGATTGGTCAGGGTCCTGTCGCTTGTCCTTCTCAAGGGACGACAGATACTGCCTCTCAGCCGCGTCAAGGAATGTCACCAAGCACATCCTCAGCATAAGGCATAACAACACGACGAATAGCCCGTGCGATGCGGCAAAGTGAAAGTAGAAGCCGAGTGCTGAAACCTCGGTTGGACCGGTGCCTTTGAAGTCTACAATATAGGTGCCGGCTGTCCTGTCGAACGCCAATGGCACCCCGTCCACGACAAAGAAGCAATAAAACACAAGTGAGAAAAGGCTGAAACGAAAAAGGCGATCTTCAAATTTGGTGAGTGGTTGAGTGATCCAAAGGAAGGCAGAAAACAGCCCGAGCAAGAGCCGGATGCGCAGCCTTCGAATCACGCCGCGTCCTGTTTTCCGCGCTCCGCCAGCGCAGTGTACAATTCGGTCTCCAGCTCACGCTCCAACTCCTTTGACCGCGCCACATAGGCGGCGTTCTCGGCCGGGGGGATGGACGGATCCCAGAGCTGGGCCAGCTCGCGGATGGTGCGGCGGTCGTGGTGGTAAAAGGTTTCTTCGGCAATCGCCGCCTCGAATTCGCTCATGCCGACGTTTTCCAGAACGTAGCGCCCGGCGCGCAGGCTGCTGTCGAACATCTCGCGCACGATGTCATTCGCCCCCGCCTGGTAAAGCGCGTAAACATGCGTCCGGTCGCGGGCGCGGGCGACGATGTGAATATCGGGGCGGATGCGGCGGGCATAGGCCACCAGCTTGGTCGTGGCCTTGGGATCGTCGAGGGCCGCCACCAAAACACGCGCCGAATCGATCCCTGCCGCGTGTAGCAATTCGGGCCGGGTCGGATCGCCGAAGAACCCCTTGACCCCGAACCGCCGGATCAGCTGGATCGTCTTGATGTCATGGTCCAGCACCACGGTCTTGTGCCCGGCCGAACGCACCAGCCGGTTGACGATCTGTCCAAAGCGCCCGATCCCCGCGATCAGCACCGGGCCTTCCTCGTCGATGGAATCCTCTTCGGCGCTTTCGGCAATCTTGCTGAACCCCTTGTTGAGATAATCGAACAGCAAGAAGAGCAGGGGGGTGATCAGCATGGTCATGGCGATGATCAGCAGCAGCCGCCCGCCGAGATCGGCGGAAAAGACGCTTTGCTGGCGGCCAAAGGAGATCATCACAAAGCCGAACTCGCCGGCCTGGGCCAGTCCCAGCGTGAACAGCCACAGTCCCCGTTTGCGCAGGCCAAAGGCGCGCCCCAGCCCGTAGAGCACCGCGCCCTTGACCAGAATCACCGCCAGCGCAAGCCCGAGGATGGTCAGCGGTTCCTGCAGGAGCGACCCGATGTCGATGCCGGCGCCGACCGTGATGAAGAACAGCCCCAGCAGAAGCCCCTTGAATGGGGCGATGTCGGATTCGAGTTCGTGCCGGAACTCGGAGTTGGCCAGAACGACGCCGGCGAGGAAGGTGCCAAGGGCCGGCGAAAGGCCGACCAGCATCATCAGAAAGGCGATGCCGATCACGATCAGCAGGGCGACGGCGGTGAACATCTCGGGCAGATGCGCGGCGTGGATGTAGCGAAACAGCGGCCGGGCGCCATAGACACCCGCCAGGATGATCGCGGCGATCACCGCTAGCGTCACCAGCGCCGCACCCCAGCCGGGCAGGCCCTCGACCAGGGACATGGCCGCGTGATGGGCGTTTCCGGCGTGATCGTCGGTCTGCTGCAGGAAGGTCCCCGGGCTGATGAAGGCGGGAATCGACAGAAGCGGCAGGATCACGAGGATCGGAATCACCGCGATGTCCTGGGTCAGAAGGACCGAAAAGGCGGATCGCCCGCCATTGGTCTGCATCAGGTTCTTTTCGTTGAGCGTCTGCAGCACGATGGCGGTAGAGGACAGCGCCAGCGCCAACCCTACGGCCAGCGCCGTCGGCCAGGCAAGGCCAAGCGCCATGCCTCCGGCGAGGATCGCCGAGGTGGTCAGCAGGATCTGCAGGCCCCCGAGGCCGATCAACCTGTGCCGCATGTCCCAGAGCGCGCGCGGCTCCAGCTCCAGCCCGATGATGAACAGCATCATGACCACGCCGAACTCGGCAAAGTGCTGAATGTCGACCGTGTTCACGACCAGCCCGAGTCCGGGCCCGATGGCAAGACCGGCCAGCAGGTATCCAAGTACCGACCCCAGGCCCAGACGCGCCGCGAGAGGCACCGCGATCACCGCGGCGAGAAGAAAGACAGAAGCCTGAAAAAGAAAGGAGTCCACGCGCTTCTCCGCTGGTTGGGCACTCCCTCATATTGGGCCGGGGAAGGCCGAAGAGGCAACCGGAGACATGTGAAATCTGCCTGCAATACAGGCAGTTTGCCCTCTGTGGGTCAGCGCTGGTCTACTCTGCGGGCACCATCGGAGGTTGGGGGCGCGGCAACCGTGGGCGCAGACGCGACCAGCGCGGGGCGCAAGCCGTGGGCAGGACCGCGCGCAAGCGGTCAAGCGTGAGGTCGCCGCTCAGGATGGCGCGGTAGAGCGGAAAGACACCCTCTCGCAGGTAAGGCGACCAGTGACAGATCAGGCGGTCCGGCGGCGCGATCGGAAAGCCCAGGCCGCGCAGCGCGGCAAGGCTTTGGGCATCGTCAAGCTGCAGCGTCACCATGTGCGGCAGGTTCACCCCACCATGTCCCAACATGCGGTCACCTTGATGCGCCGGGGGCACCAGCCGTTCCAGCAGGAAATCGAACAGGTCGTTTTCGCGGCTGGTGACGTTCAGCACCTGTGTCCGGCCGCCCTTTGCGCTGTCCAGCGTACGGCGGGCAACCTCGCCGTATTCCGCCGCTGCCAAAAGCGCGGCTCGGGTGATCGCGCCGGGGGCGCCCGCGCGCACGGCCGCCAGAGCGACGCGCGCACCAAGCGAATGCGCGATCACGTTGACCGGGCGCCGCGGGGCCAGGCGGCGGATCTCGCGCACCAGCGCGGCCAGGGCCTCTCCGGCCAGGGCCGCGCGCCGGTGTGCCGCCCAGATCGAGCCGCGCGCCTGCCAGCCAAAGGAAATCGCGACGCGATCCTGCAGGCCGAGGCGGGCGGGCCAACTGACGACCCTGCGGTCCTCGGCGTGAGGGGCAGGGGACATCAGCGAGGCATGCGGACAATGCACGGGGTGGCCGGGCTGGTACTTGTAGCCATGCACCATGATCGTGACCGGCCCTGTATCGGCTGCCAATGCACCCGCGAGCGCGGGCAACACGGGGGCATCGTCGCCATGCAGGCGAGTCCCATTTTCGGTGACAGTGATCCGTAGCATTGGCATGGCAGCGTCCCACTACATCTTGTGCGTGGCCCTAACCCAATGCTGCGACGGTATCGTGAAGAACGGGTTACATCGTCGTGACGCCCTTGCAATGTGATCTTAACGTCTCTATGCCAACGCCCGTGGCGATTTGTTACCGGATTGCGGGCCACAGAGGGCATCGGCCCTTGAAATTCCGCTAAAGAGGTCAGACGGAAGGCTCCTTTCGCTTGACCGCGATCGGGGCTTTTTTGTTGGGAGTGGACCCATGAGCATCGAAGAGAAACAGGCGCGCGGCAAGGCGACGAACCTTGTGCATGGCGGCACCAAACGCAGCCAGTGGGGCGAAGTCAGCGAAGCGATCTTCCTGACGCAGGGCTTTGTCTACGAGACCGCCGAGGCGGCCGAGGCGCGCTTTCTCAAGGCCGGTGAGGACGAATTCATCTATGCCCGCTACGGCAACCCCACCGTGGCCATGTTCGAAGAGCGCATGGCGCTGCTGGAAGGGGCCGAGGACGGGTTTGCCTGCGCCAGCGGCATGGCGGCGGTCAGCGGCGCGCTGACTTCGATGCTGCGGGCCGGCGATCACGTCGTCTCTGCCAGGGCGCTGTTCGGGTCCTGCCTCTACGTTCTCGAAGAGGTGCTGACGCGCTATGGGGTTGAGGTGACATTCGTCGATGGCGAGGACCTGTCGCAATGGCAAGCGGCGCTGCGCCCCGACACCAAGGCGGTGTTTTTCGAAAGCATGTCGAACCCGACGCTGCAACTGGTGGACATCGCCGGGGTCGCGGAACTGGCGCACAAGGTTGGTGCCAAGGTCATCGTGGACAACGTTTTCTCGACGCCGGTCTATTCGAAGGCCATCGCGCAGGGCGCTGACATCGTTGTCTATTCAACGACCAAGCATGTCGACGGCCAGGGTCGTTGCCTGGGGGGCGTGATCCTTGGCACGCGCGAGCATATCCGTGGGGTGGTCGAACCCTACATGAAGCACACCGGCGGTTCGATGAGCCCGTTCAACGCCTGGGTGATGCTGAAAGGGCTGGAGACGCTGAAGCTGCGCGTCCGGGCCCAGACCGAGGGTGCCGAGGCGCTGGCCGAAGCGCTGGCAGATCATCCCAAGATCTCGCGGATGATCTATCCGGGCCATGCCAGCCACCCGCAGAACGAACTGGCCCAGCAGCAGTTGGGCGCGGGCGGTACGCTGGTTTCCTTTGAGGTCGCGGGTGGCAAAGAGGCGGCCTTTCGCCTGCTGAACGCTTTGCAGGTGGTCATCATTTCGAACAACCTGGGCGACGCGAAATCCATCGCGACTCATCCGGCCACCACCACCCACCAGCGTCTGAAGCCTGAACAACGGGCCTCTTTGGGCATCGGTGACGGGATGATCCGGCTGTCGGTGGGCATCGAGGACCCCGAGGACCTTGTGCAGGACGTTTTGCAGGCGCTCGACGCGGTCTGATGGCCATGTGCCGCCTGCGAGTGATCCGGGCACCGCTTTGCGACGTATACTATTTCGAGATTGGAATTGATGAGAACAATTCCTAGGTTATGCGTCGAAGACAGGCTCGAAAGGGGTGGCCATGAACGTCCACACACCGGAAATCGATCGGAAGCCCAGCCAGGAAGAGGCGGCGGAAGCGCTTGAACTGCTGCGTCGTTGGGCTTCGAAGGCCCAGGACGCCGAGATCGAGGCGCTGGATCCCCTTGTCGCCCGTCTTGCACCCGATTCGGCGCCGGATACCTATCCGGCGCTGTCGCGCGCCTATCCGGACGGGTTCAGCGTCGATGCGGACTACAAGGCGGGTCTGCCGGACCTGCAAAATGGACCGTCGTCGCTGATTCGGGGGGCGAACCGTGCGATTCAGCACGTTGGCATTTCGAATTTTCGCCTGCCGATCCAGTATCACACCCGGGACAATGGCGACCTTCACCTGGAAACCAGCGTGACGGGCACGGTCAGCCTTGAGGCGGACAAGAAGGGCATCAACATGAGCCGCATCATGCGGTCCTTCTATGCCCACGCGGAAAAGACGTTCAGCTTTGAGGTGATCGAAGCGGCCCTGGACGACTACAAGACCGACCTGGAAAGCTTTGATGCCCGCATCAACATGCGGTTTTCCTTTCCGATGAAGGTGGACAGCCTGCGGTCGGGCCTGTCGGGCTACCAGTATTACGACATCGCGCTGGAACTGGTGGAACAGGACGGGGTGCGCCGCAAGGTCCTGCACCTCGACTATGTCTATTCCTCGACCTGTCCCTGTTCACTGGAACTGTCGGAGCACGCGCGGCGGACGCGGGGGCAACTCGCCACGCCGCATTCCCAACGCTCGGTCGCGCGCATTTCCGTAGAGTTGAAGGAGGGTGAGTGCCTCTGGTTCGAGGACGTGGTGGGCATGTGTCGCCGGGCCGTCCCGACCGAGACCCAGGTCATGGTCAAGCGCGAGGACGAACAGGCCTTTGCCGAGCTGAATGCGGCTAACCCGATCTTTGTCGAGGATGCCGCGCGTCTGTTTGCGGAACAGCTGCAGGGTGACCCGCGGGTTGGGGATTATCGCGTGGTGGCCAGCCACCAGGAGAGCTTGCACAGCCATGACGCCGTCTCGGTCCTGACCGAGGGCGACCTGTTCGCGGCTGAAAGCCTGGACCCCAAGCTGTTCTCGACCCTGTTTCACGTCGGCTGATCGAATAGGCGGCACGGCCTTCGGCCCTGCCGCCGCTTTGTGCAGCGAAGGGCGCCTCACGGCAACGTGCGGCGCCTTCATGGCTTGGTCATCTCTTTTGTGAGAGGGTAAACGGCAGGGAGGAAACCGACCATACAGGATAAGGTTTCCAGTCATGACACGCGACAATGTTCAGATCGGGATGGGCCACCGTTCCCTCAACAGCCGGATCGACGTCTTCCTGACCGAAGTGGGGTTCGGGATGAACCCGGGGCAGCTGCGCAGGGCCAGATTGCGCCAGATCATCGCCCTGGAATGCGCCTCGGACGCGGAACTGGCCGGTCTGGGCATTGGGCGTGACGATATCCTGCCTTTCGTTTTTCGCGACCTGCTGGCCGCCTGACGGACGGCGTTGCGGCAAGGGTGCGGAGGGCGCTTGACAGTCCTGCACCAGCGGGCCAACGCTCCGTCTCATGATCGATGTCCGCCCCGTCGCCTATGTGATCGGCCTGCTGGTCGCCTTCCTTGGTGCCTGCATGTTGCTGCCTCTCGTTGTCGACCTGGCAGAGGGGCGGGGCGAATGGCCGGTCTTCCTTGAAAGCGCAATCATCACCATGCTGGCCGGTGGGCTGACGGCGCTTTCCTGCGCCAACGCGGTCAAGAAGGGGCTGACCCTGCAGCAGACATTCCTGCTGACCACGGGGGTCTGGGTTGCGCTGCCGGTTTTCGGGGCACTGCCCTTTGTCCTGGGGGCCACAGGTGTCAGCTATACCGATGCTTTCTTCGAGGCGATGTCGGGCCTGACCACCACAGGCTCCACCGTTCTGACGGACCTGGACGGGTTGCCCAAGGGGCTGTTGCTGTGGCGGGGCCTGCTGCAATGGCTGGGCGGGATCGGGATCATCGTCGTGGCGATGGTTTTTCTGCCGGAACTGCGGGTTGGTGGGATGCAGATCTTCCGGTCCGAGGCCTTTGACACGATGGGCAAGATCCTGCCACGCGCGACCCAGATTTCTGCTTCGATCTCGTCGATCTACATCTCGCTGACGCTGTTCTGCACGATAAGCTATCTGCTGTGCGGCATGAATGCCTTCGACGCGACGGTGCATGCGATGACCACAGTCTCGACCGGCGGGTTTTCCAACTACAACGCCAGTTTCGGCACCTTTTCGGGGCCTGCGGAATATGTCGCCTCGGTCTTCATGATCCTCGCCGCGCTGCCTTTCGTGCGCTACGTCCAGATGGTCGCGGGACACCGGTTCGTGCTGTTGTCCGACAGCCAGGTGGTGACCTTTCTTGCCATCATCGGGACCTTGGTGGTCGTCACCTCGATTGTCTTGCTGTCGATCTTTCCACATCATCCCGAACAGGCCGTGCGCGAGGCGCTGTTCAACATCACTTCGATCATTTCGGGCACCGGGTATGCCAGCGTCAACTACATGACCTGGGGGCCTTTTCTGATCGCCATGTTCTTTTTCATCGGGTTGATCGGGGGCTGCGCGGGGTCCACCGCCTGCTCGGTCAAGATCTTCCGCTACCAGCTGCTCTTTGCTTCTATCCGCGTGCAGCTGCGCCGCATCCGCGCGCCGCACGGGGTCTTTGTCCCGCGTTACCAGGGGCGCCCGGTCGGACCGGACGTTCTCAGCTCTGTCATGAGCTTCTTTGTCTTCTTCGTGGTGTCGCTTGGTGTTCTGTCCGTGGCGCTCAGCCTGACCGGCCTTGATTTCATCACCTCGGTGTCCGGCGCGGCCACCGCCATCGGCAACATCGGGCCGGGACTGGGCGACACAATTGGACCGGTGGGCAATTTTTCCAGCCTCAGCGACACGGCGAAATGGATACTGAGCTTTGCCATGCTGGCGGGGCGGCTTGAGATCCTGGCGGTCTTTGCACTCTTTACCATCGGCTTCTGGAGGGCATGATGACGAAACCCCTTGGCGCACAGGTCAGCCACGCTCTCAAGGCCCGCGGGGTCGAGGTGATCTTCGGCATCCCCGGTGTCCACAATATCGAAATGTATCGCGGCATCGAAGAGGCCGGGATCACCCATGTCCTGGCCCGACACGAGCAGGGCGCGGGCTTCATGGCCGACGGTTATGCGCGGGCGACCGGGCGGCCCGGGGTCTGTTACCTGATCACGGGGCCGGGGTTTCTGAATGCGATGACGGCGCTGGGACAGGCCTATTCCGACAGCGTCTCGGTGCTGGCGCTGGCCTCCTGCCTGGACGAAACCGCGGCCCGGCGGGGGCAATTGCACCAGATGTGCGACCAGCGCGCAGCGGGAGCCACGGTCTGCGACTGGTCGGAAGAGGCGTCGACGCCGGCGGCCGTCTACGCGCTGATTGACCGGGCCCTGGGCGAGTTTGCCAGCGCGCGGCCTCGGCCAAAGGCCCTGCACATGCCGATTGCGGCGCTGGAGGCGCCCGCCGATCCCGCGCCGGTACCGCCCCTGCGGCCAGAGCGCCCGCATCTGACCCATGACCAGATCTACACAGTGATCGACGCGCTGAGCGAGGCGGAGAAACCGCTGTTTGTCTTTGGCGGCGGCGCGGTCGCCGGGGCCGCTCATGTGCCGGACTTGTTGCAGCAGACCGGGGCGGCCAGCCTTGTCACCTATGCGGGCCGGGGGATCGTGCCTGCGGATCAACCTCTGTTCTTTGGCAGCTCGCTGGCGCGGCCTGAGAGTGCCGATGTCGCCGCGCAGGCGGATCTTGTGGTGGCCTTGGGGACGGAATTGTCCGAGGTCGATCTGTGGCGCGACGACCTGGGCCACAATGGGCGGATGATCCGGGTGGATCTGGATCCGGTGGTGTTGTCCGGGCTGCGGGCAGGGGACTTGGGCCTGATCGGGGATGCGGCGGCCCTGATCCGGGCAATGACCATCGCCATCCCGGCGCGCAACGATGACCGTCCGCCTTGCTGGCAGGCGGAAGAGGTGGCGGCGGCGCGGGCGCGCTGGCGGGCGCAGGTCCGCGCGGAACGGCCCGGCGTCGTGGAACTGTCAGAGGCGCTGCGGGCGGTCATGCCGGCAGAGACGATGATCTATTCCGACATGACCCAATTCGCCTATGGAGCGCTGGAAGTCTGGGACATGCCGCGGCCCGGTCACTGGCATCATCCCAGCGGCTTCGGCACTCTGGGCTATGCGCTGCCGGCCGCCATCGGTGGCGCGGTGGGCCGACCCGGGTTGCCGATCTGTGCGATCCTGGGGGATTACGGGTTGCAGTACACGCTGCCCGAACTGGGAACAGCGGTGGAACTGGGGCTGCCGCTGCCGATCCTGGTCTGGGACAACGGCGCGCTGGGGGAGATCCGCGAAAACATGGTGAGTGCCCAGATCGAACCCAACGCCGTGGTGGCGCGCAACCCGGATTTTCTTGCCCTGGCGCGGGCCTACGGGGCGGCGGCGGTAGAGCCGGCGAGCCTTGCCGGGCTGCAGCGGGCGGTGACGACGGCCTTCGAGGCGGAGGGGCCGACGCTGATCCGGATGACGCAGGCGATGCTCTGAGCGGGGTCGTTCGCGCGCAAACGGCTTGGGGACGACCGGATCTATGGGGTAGAGGGAAACATTTTGCGAAATGGCGTGCATAGCGGTGGTTCGGAGACCGCGATTTGCCCCTTCGTCGACCTCGCCGAATATGGTGCGGTTTAGGGCGTTCGAGACCCGTGTTACAAGGACGGCTTCGGGCCCTTACCTACATTCGGATTGGGAACGGACGTTCGGGCAGCAAACCGATCAAATGGTCATGTAGTAGAGGTCCTTCGGGCAAGTTGCGATTTGGTGACGGCCCGGCTTGGAGCGCCGACGAACCAGAAATTCCCGCATTGGCACACTGAAAGCAAATCAACGCCAACCAGTCCAAAACCCCATCCCTCACCGTCGCAATGCCGTGGTTAGGTGTATAGCACATCCAGTGCATCTCTCCCTCGGGTGCGTTCCATGCTTCAAAGAGTTCATAGCACTCCTTTCGCTCAAGAAAGCGGCCCGAAATCAGACACGGTGCACCACGTTTCCCAGCTGATACTTGTTTACCGAAGGTCCCACCTGAACCGGCTTTGCGAGCAATCAACTTCTGCAGTCTCTCGGCAACCGCCTGGTCCCCTTCCGACGAATAAAAATGGAAGATAAAGGCCGCATCCCAGGGTTTGTCAGCTCGTCCTACGATTTCCACTTGGTACTCCAACTGAGAACGCTGCTCACACCAGCAATTGCGCTCTCTAGAAAAACATACCGGATCCAGCGAATGGCAGCAATTCCCGCACAGCTGACAATCGTGAGGCAGCCCTCAGAAGTCTTACGACAGACATTCTATCAAGGGGTTGACCCGTCTGGCGCAACCCAAACCTTCATTGCCCAACGAAAAGGCCGGGCTGGGTGCCCGGCCTTTTGGTGATTGCAGGGCGGTGGGTCAGCCGATTTCGGCCAGCCGTGCCAGTGCTTCTTTCAGCTTGGCCTCTTCGCCTTCGCGCAGGCGCAGGTTTTCCTGGGCTTCCTCGACCACTTCCGGCGGGGCGCTTTCCGCGAACTTCGGGTTGTTCAAGCGCCCCTTTAGGCCGCCGATTTCCTTCGCCAGCTTGCCCAGCGATTTTTCCAGCCGTGCCTTTTCCTCGCCCACGTCGATGATATCGGCGAGCGGCAGGCCGAATGTGGCCTGGCCCACGGGAACGGTGACGCAGCCTGTGGGAAAGTCATCGACCGAGGTCAGCCCCTCGATCCGCGCCAGTTTCAGGATCAGCGCCTGGTTGCGGTCGCAAGCGGCCTGTTCCTCGGCCCCGATGCCCTTGACCAGCATCGGGACGTAAAGCCCGGCGGGCACATGCATCTGCGCTCGGGCCGAGCGTACTCCCTCGATCAGCGAAATCACCCAAGACATTTCCGCATCGGCCTTGGCGTCGCTGACGTCTGCGGCGCTGTAGGTCGGCCAGTCGGTGTGAACCAGCATCCCGTCACGCATGCCCAGCGTGTCCCAAAGCTCTTCGGTGATGAAGGGCATGACCGGGTGAAGCATGATCAGGCATTGATCCAGGACCCAGGCCATCGTGGCGCGGGTCTCTGCCACTACCTGCGCATCCTCGGAACCGAAGAGTGGCTTGGAAAACTCGACGTACCAGTCGCAGACCTTGCCCCAGACAAAGCTGTAGAGCGCGTTGGCGGCGTCGTTGAACCGGTAGTCGGTCAGTGCCGCGTCGACGGTTTCGCGCACGCGGGCGGTTTCCCCGATGATCCAGCGGTTCACCGTCTGCTCTGCAGTGGGGGCAAACCCCGGGTCGGCGCTGGCCTTGTGGGTGTCGAAGACCTGGTTCATCTCGGCAAAGCGGCAGGCATTCCAGAGCTTGGTGCCGAAGTTGCGGTAGCCCGCGATCCGGTCGACGCTGAGTTTCAGGACGCCACCGATCGAGGCCATCGCCGCATTGGTGAAGCGCAGCGCGTCGGCGCCGTATTCGTCCACGATTTCCAGCGGGTCGATGACGTTTCCCGTGGTCTTGGACATCTTCTTGCCCTTCTCGTCGCGGACGAGCTGGTGCAGGTAGACGGTGTGGAAGGGTTTTTCATCCACGACGGCCAGTTGCATCATGATCATCCGGGCGACCCAGAAGAACAGGATGTCAAAGCCGGTGATCAGCACCGATGTCGGGAAATAGCGACGCATTTCCTCTGTGTCCTCGGGCCAGCCCAGCGTGCCGATGGGCCAGAGACCCGAAGAGAACCAGGTGTCCAGCACGTCGGACTCGCGCCAGACCGGGTAGATCAGCTGCGTCGGGTCCTGCGTCGCCTCGTACTGGGCGAGGGCCTCGGCGAACTGGTGCACGGCGGTATTGCGGTCCTCGACCTCGATCACGCGGGCGTGGTCGAGCGGCGTGGGCAGACCGGCAAGCACGTCCTCGAACTTGGCACGGACGGCGTCGAAATCATGCGCTGCGTGGTGGCGTTCCTCGCCGATCAGCAGGCGCTGGTCGTCCAGAAGTTCGCGCATCTCGACCAGATCGAGCGCGCCGTCGTTTTCCTGATCGTAATCCTTGCCGCGCTTGGCGGACAGGTCGAGTCCATACCAGACCGGGATCTGGTGGCCCCACCAGAGCTGGCGCGAGATGCACCAGGGCTCGATGTTTTCCAGCCAGTGGTAATAGGTCTTTTCGCCGCTCTCGGGCATGATCTTGATGTCGCCGTTGCGCACGGCGTCCAGCGCCGGACCCACGACCTTTTCCGCATCCACGAACCACTGGTCGGTCAGCATCGGCTCGATGACCACCTTGGAGCGGTCACCGAAGGGCTGCATGATCGGTTTGGCCTCGACCAGCGGCACCTGGGTGACGGGCGGCTCTTCTTCGCCCTTCTTCAGCTTGGGTTTGGGGCCAAGGCGCGGGTCGTCCGAGGTGGTCATGACGGCCAGACCCTCGGCGGTGATCTCGGCGACGACCTTTTCACGCGCTTCGAAGCGGTCCAGCCCGCGCAGGTGATCTGGGACAAGGTTGATGCTGTCCGCCTCGGCCTCGGTCAGGGTGCGGTCGCCCTCGGCCACCTGCATGGCGATCTCGGCGGCGGTTGCATAATCTTCGCCGTCGGCGCGCATCTGGCCCGCCATGTCCATCAGGCGGTACATCGGGATACCGCCGCGCTTGGCGACGAGGTAGTCGTTGAAGTCATGCGCACCGGTGATCTTGACCGCGCCGGAACCGAAATCGGGATCGGGGTATTCATCGGTGATGATCGGGATCAGGCGGCGGTTTTCCTTGGGCCCCACCGGGATCTCGCAGAGCTTGCCCACGATGGAGGCATAGCGCTCATCATCCGGGTGCACGGCCACAGCGCCGTCGCCCAGCATGGTTTCGGGCCGTGTGGTGGCGATCGAGATATAGTCCCGCGTCTCGCGCAGGGTGACGTTGCCGTCCTCGTCCTTCTCGACATATTCATAGGTCACGCCACCGGCGAGCGGGTACTTGAAGTGCCACATGTGGCCCGCGACCTCGATGTTCTCGACCTCCAGGTCGGAAATCGCGGTCTCGAAATGCGGATCCCAGTTCACAAGGCGCTTGCCGCGATAGATCAGACCCTTGTCGTACATGTCGACAAAGACCTTGATGACCGCATCGTGGAAATTCGGGCTGTTCTCGTGCCCGGTCTTCGGGTCACCCGGCGCACCGGCCATGGTAAAGGCGTTGCGGTCCCAGTCGCAGGAACAGCCGAGGCGCTGCAGCTGGTTGACGATGGTGCCGCCGTACTGGCCTTTCCACTCCCAGACCTTGTCGAGGAATTCCTGCCGCGTCAGGTCGGTGCGGCGCAGGTTGCTTTCGGCCTTCAGCTTTTTCTCGACCTGCAGCTGTGTGGCAATGCCGGCATGATCCTGTCCCGGCTGCCAGAGCGTGTCAAAGCCACGCATCCTGTGCCAGCGGATCAGGATGTCCTGCAGGGTGTTGTTGAAGGCATGACCCACATGCAGCGCGCCGGTCACGTTCGGCGGCGGGATCATGATGGTAAAGCTTTCGTCGCGGCTCTTGTTGGCGCCGGCGCGGAAGGCGCCGGTGTCGAGCCACTTCTGGGTGAGGCGCGGTTCGGCCTCGGCGGCGTTGAAGCTCTTTTCCAGGGGCATGGGTCTTGTCCTCGTCCAGTGTTGGCGGTGGGTCTACGACAAGGGCGCGCCAAGGGGAAGGGGGCCGGTTTGCCGCGTGCCCGCGTCAGGCGGGCGATGGGTGTCAGCATCCCCCCAACGGACCGCGCGTCGCGCAGAAAAAAGCCCGCGATGCGGTGCATCGCGGGCTGAGGCTACGGGCACCCCAGGGAGGAGGAGAGGGGCCCCGAAACTGATTTGGGCAGCGGCGCCAGGGAGGAGGAGAGGCGCCGCTGCCATTGAAAGACCCCAGGGAGGAGGAGAGGGGCCTGACAACTTGGTCGGGTCGCGAGACCCGGAATTCTGGTGCGGCGGTGCCAGGGAGGAGGAGAGGCACCGCCGCTTATGCAAGATCCCAGGGAGGAGGAGAGGGACCCGACATGTCGTTCGGACCATGCGGCCCGGAAATCTGGTGCGGCGGCACCAGGGAGGAGGAGAGGTGCCGCCGCTTATGAAAGGTCCCAGGGAGGAGGAGAGGGACCAGACATATCTGCGGGTCGCGAGACCCAGAATTCTTGTGCGGCGGTGCCAGGGAGGAGGAGAGGCACCGCCGCATATGCAAGATCCCAGGGAGGAGGAGAGGGATCCGACATCTTGTTCGGGTCATGCGACCCTTGGATTTCGTGCGGCGACACCAGGGAGGAGGAGAGGTGCCGCCGCTCTGTCTGCGGGCCTATTGGGAGGAGGGCCCGCATATGATGTTGGGGTCATGCCCCGAAACTTTTGGGTGCCGGCTCCTAAGGGAGGAGAGCGGAGCCGGCACCAGGTCAGGAGGGACTGGGAGGAGGAGCGTCCCGCCTGAAAGACTTAGTTCTCGTTGGCAGCTTGCCACGCGATGCGCGAAATCTCGCTACGAGCCAGACCCAGATCGGCCAGGTCGCGGTTGCTCAGCGAGGCCAGCTCGGCGTAGGTCTGTTTAAAGACCCGACGGCGGGCGCGGCGTGCCTGAAAGGTTGCGACCAGCCCGGAAACGCGGGCGCCCAAACCGCTTTGGGCATTGGTGATGTTCGCCGTTGTATGTGCCATTATTTCCGTGCCTCAGTATCTGTGCGTTGCCTTGGTTGCGCTAAAGATGGGACAAATGCTGCGAGTGCACAATGGCCACGGCATCATTTCTGCTATGCAGAAAGTGCATATGAAAACTGTTCAATTCTTGGCAGTTAAGGTTGATTGCTGTGCAGCTGCGTGATCTGAGGTTGCGCTAACGCAAGGGAAGCGCCACTGAAAATGGCAAAACCACGGGGTAAGACATGTCGGAGATGAAGAACGCGGTCGAGGCGGCATTGGAGCGGGTTGATCTGCCGGACGGGGGAAACCTGATTTCCAGGGACATGATTCGTGCGTTGCGGGTCGATGACGGGGCGGTGCGCTTCGTGATCGAGGCGCCGAGCGCGGAACTGGCGCGCCGGATGGAACCGCTGCGGGCCATCGCGCAGAAGGCGGTGGAGGCGGTGCCGGGGGTGACATCGGCCAGCGTCGTGCTGAGCGCGCCGACCGAAGCAAAGTCGCCGCCACAGCTGAAGATGGGCGGGCATCCGAAACCGCAGGACAGCGTGATGAAACCGGCAGGGGTCAAGACGATCCTCGCCGTGGGCTCTGGCAAGGGCGGGGTGGGCAAGTCCACCGTCTCTGCCAACCTGGCGGTGGCGCTGGCGCGGGCGGGCAAGCGCGTGGGCCTTCTGGATGCGGATATTCACGGCCCCAGCCAGCCGCGCATGTTCGGCCTGACCGACAAGCCCGCCAGCCCGGACGGCAAGACCATCATCCCGCTGAAGGCGCATGGCGTCACCGTCATGTCGATCGGTTCGATGCTGGCCGAGGACAAGGCGGTGGTCTGGCGTGGCCCGATGCTGATGGGAGCCTTGCAGCAGATGTTGATGCAGGTGGACTGGGGCACACAGGATGTGCTGATTGTCGACCTGCCGCCGGGCACCGGGGACGTGCAATTGTCTCTGTGCCAGAAATCCGAGGTCGCGGGCGCCATCGTGGTCTCGACGCCGCAGGACGTGGCGCTGCTGGATGCGCGCAAGGCATTGGATGCCTTTGCGACCCTCAAGACCCCGGTGCTGGGACTGATCGAGAACATGGCCGTGTTCACCTGTCCGCATTGCGGCAAGGACAGCCATATCTTTGGTCACGGAGGCGTTGTGGCCGAGGCTGAAAAGATCGGAGTTCCGCTGTTGGCGCAACTGCCCATCGACTTGGAAACACGGCTGGGCGGCGACGGCGGCACGCCGGTGGCGGCGGGTGACGGGCCGATCTCGCAGGCCTATGCCGAGCTTGCGGACCGGCTGATTCAGGGTGGGATCGTCTGAACCCTGCCGGGCGCGCGCGTGGCAAATGTCGCGGGCGCGCCTGGGGCGCAGGGTTGAGTATTTTGAGAGAGAAGAAGCCAGGGCGCTGCGCCCGGTCGGGAAACGGATTTTCAAGAGGCTTCCGGGCGCGGCACATGCGAGGTCGGGGACCGAGCGGGTCGGGGCAGGGGGCGGCTTGTACAAAACGTACAAAACGTACGCGAAAATCAGCATTTTGTACAAAACGGCCCGGTCGGGGCTTTTTTCCCTGCCGCGGCCCCTCTGCAAGAGCTTGTCCGGTTCCCATGCGGGCCTTGCGGCGGCTGGGGTGGGCGGGCGTTGCCAGGGGTGGGTGGCAGGCGTGTCTTCATGCTGCTTTGCGGCATGAATGGACCTGGCCCCTGACCTTGGCAGGCTATTTGCCAAGATTTGCGCTGCGGCGCAGAAAGAGCGGCGCGCAGGTCAGGATTGCTGACGCAGTGAGGCCAAAGCGGTTTCGAATTCCCACAAATTCCGGGTGCGGTCAGGCCGCTTTTTGCAGTTGCAGGAAGAGGTCGGTGACAAGGGCGGCCGGGTCGATGTTGACGGCGCGGGCGTGGCGGGCGCGGTCCCCGGCCTCTTGCGCGACATCGGCCCAGCGGCGGCCCGCCGCGGGATCGCCTGCCAGACGGCTGAGCACCTCGCCTTCGCCGGGCAGGACCTGCGGCGGCGGGTGGCCGGTGACGCCGGTGCGGGCGAGGCGGGCGGCCAGTTGTCCCGCCAGTGTCAGCAGCAGGTCGAGCCGGTCGTCCTTGCCCTTGCCGGCGCAGGAGTCGGAGAGCGACAGAAGCCGTGCTCGGTCGAGCGCGGGCAGGCTGCCCAGCAGGCCCAGCATCTCGCGGTAAAGCGCCAGCCCGTCGTTGTTCAGGAGCCGCATGGCGGCGCCAACCGATCCCTCGGCCAGCATCGTCAGGGGTTCGACCTGGTCCGGTGGCACCTCGGCCCCGGCCTGCGCCAGCGCCGCTGCCATGTCCTCGGGGCTGAGCGGCGAGAGCCGCAGGGTGCGGCACCGCGAGCGGATCGTCGGCAAGAGCCGCGCGGGCTGGTGACTGAGCAGCAGGAGCGTGGTGCGCGCGGGCGGTTCTTCGAGCATCTTCAGGAGCGCGTTGGCGGCCTGGGTGTTAAGCTCGTCCGCGCTGTCGACGATGACGACGCGGCGCCCGCCATCGGCGGCGGAGAGGCCGAAGAAAGCGTGCAGCTTGCGGATCTCATCCACGCGGATGTAGTCGGAAAAGCGGCCCTCGCGCAGGGCCTTGTCACGTTCGCTGTCCGCAGAGCCCGCCCCGCCCCGGCGCAACAGGAACAGCCCCGGTTCCGAGAGGGCGCGCATTCGGTGGGCCACCGGGTGGTCCGGGTCGATGTGCAGCGACAAGGGCGGCGGCGGCGCGCCAAACAGCCCGTCGTCTGCTTCGGCGGGCGGGGTGGCCAGCAGGAAGCGCGCTATTTCCCAGGCGAGAGTCGCCTTGCCCAGGCCGCGCGGGCCGGTCAGCAGCCAGCCATGATGCAGGCGCCCGGAGTTATGCGCGGTCAGGAAGGCCTGTTCCGCTGCGGCCTGGCCGATCACCCGCGGCGTTTCACGCGGGTGCGGCGCGCCGTCGAGGCGGTCGGGTTCCGGCAGGTCTTCGGTGTCGCTCATGAGGAGGGGGCCAGTTCGCGGATCACGGTGGCGTGGACGTCCCGCGCGACCGTGTCCATGTCGCGGTTGCCGTCGATGACGCGAAACCGCGCCGGGGCCTCTGCCGCCAGTGCCAGAAAGCCGTCGCGCATCCGCTGTTGCAGGTCGAGGCCGAAATCCTCGAAACGCTCTTCTTCGGTGGCGCGGGATTTCGCGCGGGCCAGCCCGGCCTCGGCCGGCATGTCGATCAACAGGGTCAGGTCCGGTTCGATGCCGATCATCAGGTCATGCAGGGCATTGACCTTGGGCCGTAACCCGCCGCGGCCCTGGTACATGCGGGTGCTGTCGGCGAAACGGTCGCAGATCACCGTGCGCCCGGCCTGCAGCGACGGCAGGATCACCCGTTCCATGTGGTCGCGCCGGGCGGCGGTGAAGAGCAGCAGTTCGGTTTCCGCCGACCAGCGGTCCGGGTCGCCCTGCAGCACCAGCGCACGGATTTCCTCGGCCCCCGGGCTGCCGCCGGGTTCGCGGGTCAGGAGCGAGTCGTGCCCCTCGGCGCGCAGCGTCTCGTGCAGGGTGCGGGCCTGGGTCGACTTGCCCGAGCCGTCGATGCCCTCGAAGCTGATGAAGAGACCGGGCCAGGGCCGGGGCGGGGTGGTCACATCGCCTCCTCGGCGTCTTCGGCAAAGCGTTTGATGAGCAGGCCGCTGACGGTCATCATCCGGTCGAGAAAGCCGCCCGCGTCCACCTTGTCGGCGGCAAAGAGCGGCACGCGGGTTTCCGGCAGGCCTTCGGGCTGAATGATCAGCTCGGCGAGTTGCTGGCCCTTGGTGACGGGGGCCTGGATCGGGCCGGTATAGACCACCTCGGCCTTGATGCCGCCGGGGGTCATGGTGGGCAGGAGCAGGCGCACGTCCTTGTCCGAAACCAGGCCGACCTGTTCGGCGGAGCCCATCCAGACCTCGGCCTGGGCGATGGCGGCGCCCTTGGTCACGACGGTCTGTTCGGCGAACTGGCGGAAGGCCCAGTTGACGATGGCCTCGGATTCCTCGGCCCGGGCGCGGGGGCTGTCCAGCCCGGTGAGGGCAAAGACGACGCGCCGTTCGCCGTTCTTGGCGCTGCCGACGAGGCCGTAGCCGGCCTCCTGCGTGTGGCCGGTCTTGAGCCCGTCGGCGCCCGCGACGAGCCCCAGCAGCGGATTGCGATTGTTGACGTTCGAGGGCGCGCGGCCGTCGAACTCGAACTTGCGTTCCGAGAACATGGGGTAGAACTCGGGGAAGTCGCGGATGATGTGCGAGGCGAGCAGCGTGAGGTCGCGCATCGACATGGCATGGCCCTGGGCGGGCCAGCCGGAGGCGTTCTTGAAGGTCGAGGAGGTCATGCCCAGCTGCTGCGCGCGCTGGGTCATGAGGCGGGCGAAGCCGGCCTCGGTGCCGTCGGGGCTGAGTGCCTCGGCCAGGACGACGCAGGCATCGTTGCCCGAGAGCACGATGATGCCGCGCAACAGGTCCTCGACCCGCACCCGGTCGGTGGTGTCGAGGAACATGGTCGACCCGCCGAAGGACATGGCATGGGCCGATACGGGCAGCCGTTCGTCAAGCCGCAGGCGGCCGTCGCGGATCGCCTCGAAGGCGATGTAGAGCGTCATGAGCTTGGACATGGAGGCCGGCGGCAGCGCTTCGTCGGCCCGCTTGGTCAGGAGAACGGTCCCGGTGGTCTGGTCGATGACGAAAGCCGCCTTGGCGCGGGTGTCGAAGGCGGGGGCCTGGGTGGCAAGCGCCGTCACGAGGGCGGCGGAAACCAACAGGCTGCGGGCGAATATGGTCACGTTCGGGACTCCTGTCCTGTGCTCGATTCAGGCTCTTTCCCCGTTATCGCGTATCGCGGCGGGCGTGTCACGCCGCGCCGTGACCAAACGGGCGGCTGATCGCCGGCGGAGGGGAGTTGGCACTTGAAAAAGGGGCGAGCGCCCGCGCGCCGCCCCAGATGCTTCGTGCCTTTTCCGGTGATTGTATTACTTTCCGCGGGTCCCCGTCCTCCAGACCGGCTTGCTGTTGGAGTAAAGAACGACATTGCCATCGTTCTGGACCCGGAGGCTGGTATCCCGTTTGCCGTGCGTCTTGGATGACCAGGACGCCTTGCCGTTGGAGGCGTAGACGACCAGGTTTCCGTCCGACTGGACCGCGAAACGGTGTCCCCGACCATTTGTCCGGCTGTCCCAGATCGCCCGCCCGCCCTGATTGTAGAGGACGAGGTTGCCGTCGGTTTGAAAGACGAAGTGGTAGCCCGTGCAAGACCGCCACGAGGTGCCTTTGCCAAAGACCCGGTTCGACCCGCGTGGTTCAGCGACCAGCGTGTCTTGGGCGCCGTCGCAGGTGCGGAAATCGCGTTCCAGAAGTTCTGCCATGAACAGGCAATCCCAGCCGATATTGCGTTCCCAGGCGTGTTCGGAATCGTCGCGTTCCCAACTCCATTGCGTCATCTGCGTTGGTTTGGAGGCCGGGCATTTCTGCAGCAGCAATTGAGCGATCTCTTCGGTCGCGCCATCACGTAGGTAACGAAAGAAGGGATTCCCCGGCCGCCTGTTTGCAAGGAGGTTGGCCAACGGGCCTGCAACCGTATTCGAGCGGTCGATCTTTTGATAAAGAAGCACCGTGGCGGCTTTCAAATGCAATTCGTAGCCTTCGTTGAAAAAGGCTTCGAGCAATTGATACTCCAGCGTCAGCGTGTTGCGGTTCTTCATCATTTCGTCCGGCGGCAGGCCCATCCGGTTCCAGACCTTGGCGAACATGGCCCAGGTGATCCCCACCATGGTGCAGCGCGGGTTCGAAAGCGAGTCGTCCCGGCAGAGCCGGTAGAACGGCGCCCATTCCAGGCACCAGCCGACATCGGGCTTGTTCTTGAGCGGGTTTTCGAGCGCACAGGCGCGGTTACCCTTGATCCAACGCAGCCATTTCATGGCCGCGTCCTTGTCGCGCGTTTCGGTGAGATAAAGCAGGACACCCATCATCATGTCGCGGGAAAACGAGACGGTGTCGTTGTTCGTGTCGCCGATCCGCGTGGGCGCGCGCCACCATCGTCCGTCCGGCCCCTGCGCGGCGCGGACGCCCTCGCAGCCCTCGGGCATCCCGGCCGCACACATAAGGCCATTGAACAGGGTAAAGTCCCCGTTGTCACAATGCGGTTTCGACGCAAATCCCGATCCTGAGGGACAGACCGGCGCGTAGCTGCGCCAGACGCTCTTGCGCGACTGAATCTCGGACATCGTGGCGGCGCGAATTGGTTCGGCGGCGACGGAGGAGTGAAACGCGCAAAACATGCAGAAAATGGAAAGCAGGAAAATGGGCAATGGCACTGTCTTCGGCATGGAAAAACCCTTTCGGAACAAGGATAATATAATTCACATATCGAGATGGCCATGCGCCTTTCAAATGGCGCTTGGCGGAAAATTGGATTCGGTTCTGGATTCAGGCTACAAAAAGCATTTCAACTGTCAATAAAAACAAGGGGAGAGATCCATGATCCGGTTTGCGCTTTTGATTTCGGTGGCCTGGATGTTTGCATGGCCTGCGCCGGTTCTGGCATGGAATTGTCGGCAAGAGTGTCCGCGCCATATCTGGGAGGGGCGTCTTGAATGCCTTGCTTACCAACAGACCTGCAAGAATTACCAATACTGCATCGTGAAGACCTATCGCAGCGGTGTGACCGTCTGCAGGGATTGCGAGATCAGGGCGATCGGGGGAGAGGCCGGGCGGCAGCTTTGCAACGGTGTCTTCATCGGGTGGGATTTCGAAACCGAAGAGCCCGTGGGTGGCCTGCCGGACGAGCGCGGCGAAGGCGAAGGCTTTGAGAAGTCGATCAAGTTCGGTCGTTGCTCGGAAGAGCGGCACGCGGAGATCTGCCCGTACGTCTGGCCCTGAGTCCGGAGTGCGGGGAGGGGGCGAGCGCCCGTCCTCTTCAGTCCGTCACGGCGTAGGCGTCGGTAAAGCCGGTCTTCTTGATCTTGGCCAGCAGGGTGCCGCGTTCGTCGGCGGACAGGGCCGGGCCGACGACGACACGCCAGAAGGTCTTGCCCTTCGAGGTGAAGGACTTGATCGTCGGCACCATGCCGGCCTGGCGCATCGAGGTCGCCGTGTCCTTGGCGTTTTGCTGGACGCTGAAAATGCCGATCTGGATAAAGGGCTTGTCCAGTCTTGAGGCCTTGGGCGCCGGGGCGGGCGGCTTGGCCGAGGCGACGACGGCGGGTTTCGCCGCCGGCTTGGCCGCCGGATCGGGCAGGGCCGGGGGGGCGCCGTCTATTGCCGCAGCGGCACCGTCGATCACCGGGTCGAGCGCGCCTTCGCTGACATCTGGCGCGGCTGGCACGGCACCGGGCGCCGCGGCCAGCGGATCGCCTGCAGTGGGATCGGGCTCTGGCGCTTCTTCGCGGCGCAGGGCGACCACGTCGAGGTTGGTGGGCTGTCCGGCCAGGACACCAAGTGCGGCGGCGGCATCGGAAGAGACCTGCAGGCGCGGGCCGGGGGTTTCACGTTCCTTGCGGAACAGGGCACCGATCACGAACTTGCCGTTCTGCTGGTTGCGGATGATGACGCGTTCGGGATCCTTGGCATCGGGATGTGCGACCCAGACGCCGCCCAGCGAGGGGCGGCCATCCCAGAGCCCGGCTTCCTTGGCTTCGAAGACCTCGGGCGCCTCGACATCCCGGGCGGCACGGGGGCTGTCGGCGGTGCTGGCGCGGGCGACGACATCGCCGTCACCGGACTTGGCCTTCAGGAAGCCTGGCATCTGACCATCGGCACATCCCGAGGCCAGCAACAGCACGGCCCCCGCAGCTGAAAAACGCAGAATCCTGGAAAGATTGGAAGATTTACCGCTCATGTCTTGCCTCTTGCCCTAGTTGCGCCTGGGGCCGCTGGTGCGTTTACCCCGGACACACGCCGGGTTTTCCCGGTCGCGCACTGCCTCAAAGGGGCTCTGGCGGCCCCATTCATTCTTGAGGATACCCTGTCAAAGCCCACATTGAAAGCCTGCAAAGGGTTAGTGCGCGGATTTTCGGAGAGGTGCTTTCAGAATCGGAACGGGCGCACTATCGATGTGCGCCACGGAGGTTTGGCAGAGTGGTCGAATGCGGCGGTCTTGAAAACCGTTGGGCGTGAGAGCGTCCCGTGGGTTCGAATCCCACAGCCTCCGCCACTTGGAGGGGTTTCTCCCAAGATATTGTTATTTAAGTATATTTGATGGCGGAGAAAATTTTTACCACACTCGTTTACCACACTGGTTTACCACACATGTCGGGCTTCAAGCTTGCGTCAGAGACCATAGAGATCCCTGACGCTTATAATGGCCCTGTGTAGTTATGTGATTCGGTGAACTGAACGCTCTGAGATGCCCAGAGTTGCTGCGATGTCACGTTTGCTCATACCGCCTCTGAGAAGCTCTTGTGCCTCTGCCTTGCGGCGCTGGGCAGTGGGAGCCCGACCACGATACTTTCCAGCCTTCTTTGCCTTCTGTATGCCCTCACGCTGCCGTTCCAGCATCATTTCCCGTTCGAACTGAGCCACAGAGCCCAGGACGTTCAACATGAGCTTTCCTGTGGCTGTGGTTGTGTCCAGTCCTAGGCTGAGGACCCTCAGGCCGACATTGCGTTCTTCCAAGGCCTCTATGAGTTCGCCCAAGTGCCTTACGGACCTTGCCAGCCTGTCGAGTTTGGTCACGACGAAGACGTCACCTTCCCGGCAAAACTCAATCGCCTGGGTGAGGGCATCCCGCTTGGCAATGGAACTGGTCTGTTCCTTCCAGATCTTCTCGCAGCCGATGCCTTCGAGTTCTTTGACCTGGGGTCAGGACCCATTGATTTGGTTTGGCGTGCATGATTCACCGTTCGAAAACGAGTGGTGACCATGTCTGATCTTTT
>NZ_JAHXRQ010000035.1 GCF_019392335.1 Mameliella sp. CS4 | reverse complement strand
AAGATGCGGACTTTTACTCCGCGACGGTCAGATCACCCGACCGTTTCCGATGTCCATTTTGTCTCCGGGATTCACACCTGCCACCGCCACAGGGTCGAGGGCCAGATACAGATTGGCTCCGGCCTGAACGTTGGCCAGTCAGGCCACTCGCGAACCTGGACAATCAGTTCCACGCATCGACAGACAAGCGCACTAATAACTGGTGACATAGACAGAGAGGACACAAACACAAACGACAGACCCAACACTCTCCAACCCCCAACGTCTCTCAGAAGAAAAGTGACGGATTAGGCGATTTAGGACCTGCCGCGTTAGGCGATGGTCCTTGTCCGTCCTGGCTCTCTCCTGCGTTAGGACATGCCTCTGCTCGTCCGCAGACGTTTCACCCCCTAAAGCCAATCTCGTCGCCACCGCTTTTCGAGGCGTCGAAGAGCCTTGGTGGCCCGCGCATTCAAATTGCTGAACCGGAGCAATTTACCAGAACTCTGCACCCGCTGGCGTGCCCTTGCTCGCAGCGTATCCCGATCACCTTCCATCACGTCGAGAGCGTCCTCCCTCTGTGCGAGACCGGCGACCCCTGTCTTCGCGAATATCTCCCATGCGTCTCGATCGGGGATTTCCGGATCGGAGGCGTCACGACGGAATGTCGGCAGCTCGAAGCCCAAGAGCGTGTTGAAGCTCGCCAAACCATCCAGGGCAAGGTCATTGATGCTGCTGATCCCCACCGAGGCTGGCCCAAGCCCATCGCCCGGGGTCTCGTCGATAAGCGTGAACTCGGCCCTTGAACGTGTTCTGTGACAGGACAGGTCGTCGGCCATATCACCCTTTCGGTTGTCGGTGATCTTGTCCATCAGGCGATAGGAAAGTCGTTCCCCCTTCTGCCCGAAGTACAGGGTCGCATCCACGAAGGGCTGGTGGTGGTGCGCCGGGTCGCAGGATGCGATGTCGAGAGGCCTCAGCCCTATCTCGGGCGCCCTCTTCTTGACACGGTGCTTGGCCGCCCCCCGGGGAGCGACAACGCGCTGGGTCGTCGTGTTCGATCCAGTCTTGTAGACCTTATGAACAAAGCGAGGGTGCCTCCGATCTTCTCGAAACACCTCGGCAACGGCAACGGCAACATGCTTGCGCAGCAATTCCGTCATCAGCATCCTGCGGACCGCGTAGTCGCCCTCGCAGAACCTCGGGGCGGGGTACACATCCAGTGAAAGCTCCATCCCCGTGACGGGAATGTCGTCGAGTGCGCACCCCGGGGCGCAGTCTTCGCGCAGGAACGCCCTGAGAAGCCCAGGGAGCCCGCCTGGTGCGGGGTCTTGCATCTTGATGACGTGACCCCGCCCAGAATGCGCACTGCCCCTCGTAGGGCTTGCCACGAAGCAGGTGCGGAATGCCCCGAAATCCTCGTTGAGCTTCCTCAGCCGGTTGTAGAGATTGACGCTGGAACGGTCCCTCTTCGTCTCGACGGAAATCTCGATCCAATCGAATACCGCGCGGAACTCGTAGGTGCTCAGGTCGAGCCGGGGGACAGCGTGAAGCCGCCCCGCGAACCGGCGCTGGGAGTTTGGGCAGGGCGCAACTGTGTAGGGCAAACACAAATGTTCCGCATCTTTCGGATCATGATAGGCGGGGTCGTTGAAGACGAGTGGGACGGACCGGATCATGCGACCAGTTCGATCCCGGCGAGATCCCGGGTGTCACTTTCCTCCCGCAAGACGCGCAGGGCGTGCCTGTAGGTCCAGGGCGTGCGCCTGGAACTGCGTAGGGTCCTTCCGCCATCCGAGGCTAAGAAGGCCTTCAGAGTCGCATCCGGATGAACCTGCCGATAGGCCGCCCAGGCCTCCCCGAGTTCCTGGGCGCAACGACGGGCAGCCTTGCGACGCGACCGGGCAGATGCCTGGCGCGCTTCGTGGGTTTGTGCCGCGCGATCCGGCCGGGGCCGGGCGTTCTTGCTGGACCTGGTCTTTGCGGTAACCCGGTGCCCGAATTTGACCAGGCCCGACAATTCGGGCGAGAGCGCGAGCAGTGGCTTTTGCTGGTGCAGACCGAGCAGGTAATCGGAATATTCCAACAGGGCGGCCCAGAGCGCTTCCTCGGCACCAGGCTGCGCCACCCGGAACATCCGGACGTAATCATCCATGACAATGATCTGCTTGCCTTTGTTCTGCAGGTGGTTGGCGCGGCATGCTTCGAGCAACTTGAACAGGTTGGGAAGATCGTTCGGCCCATGGATCTTGCGTGCATAGTCCCATGCGACGATCTTGAGGTTCGCATGCTGTCCCTCGGCGCAGTCTGTCAAAGCACGCATCTGTTTGCGCGCCGCTGGTAGCTGTGTCACGTCGGCCGCGTACTTCCGGCCGTACGACAGGAACAGGTACCCGGCAATCGTGCTCATGAATGTCCTCCAAATGTGTTCGTGTTTGCGCAATGACGGAAAGGAGAGGCTGATCAGCCGGCCTCGAAACTGCGTTCGATCAGGGCCCGGTAGGCTGTCCCGTCGAGTCCCGCAGCCTCGGCCAGCGCGGCGGCCTCTGCCAGGCGGACCCCCTTGCCCCGGGCCCAGTAGGACACCCTCTCGGAAGGCCAGGAGAGCCGCTTGGCAAGGGTGACGGTGGTCACCCCCTGCGCCCAGGCGAAGACCGCGGGGATGGCTGCCGCGCCAGCCGGGGTGTCGATCTGGGGGAGGTGCCGCTCAACCCAGCCCGCTGAAATCTCGTATCCACTGAACCCGCGCCGGCCGGCCAGCCATTCAAGCGCATCCAGGGGATCCCCTTCGACATATTCCGCGCGGGGACCAAGCGCGGCCGTGGTCCGGATCGGTTTGTTGCCCCGGGGGCTCATGACATTGCGAACGGAGCGGACGTCCAGGCCGCCCAGCGTGGCGATCTCCTGGGCCGAGAAACCGATCTCCAGCTGCCCGTCGCACAGGATGCCCTGAACAACCTCGGCAATGGCAAGCGTGGCCGAGGCGCCCGTCAGCAGGGTCTGCAAGGGGGCATCGGGCGCCAGGTAAACGCCGGTGTGGTCCAGTCCACCCATGGCCTCGCGGGGGAGCGCGGAGAGAAAGTAGGAGAGCCACTCGGTGCCTTCCGCGCGTTCGTCGGACACGTCGATGTCCTGCAGGGCAGGGGGGGCAGAGACCAGCCGGTAACAGCGGTGCGCGGCACGTTCGATCCCGCTTCCCTCGATGGCCACCTCTGCGAGGAACGCCTCGGACGCGATCAGGTCGTCGAGATGCTGGGCAGGGACGTCGTCCATCCCGAGAATGGCGGCCGCGGCCGCGTTGCCGCGGTCATTCATGCCCAGGAAGTACCGGGCGTCGTCGGCCTTCAGGACCGCTGCAATGCGGAGGTCTTCGAGGATCCTGGTCCAGGGGGGGAGATTGTCCATCCGGTGCTCCGTAATGATGATTACATGATAATATACACATCATCATTGTGAAATCAAGAGTTAATGATATTCGTGACATCATTTTTGCGGATCGCTCCTTTGACATGCAGCCCCCCTTGGCCGGTATACGCATGGCTTGCGCAAACGACGCCCTTGGCCATGCATATCCATTCCCTTGATGTGTGCGATAGGGCGGTATATTTTTGCGGTATCTTTTGGGAGTTGCCGTGATGCCAATCACCTCTAAGCGAAAGACCTCTCTGACCCTCGATGCGACCGTGCTTGATGATGCCAGGGATCTCGGGATCAACGTCTCGGCCGTGGCGGACAGGGCGCTTCGCCAGGCCGTTGCAGAGGCCCGCCGGAACAGATGGCTTGAAGACAACGCGGAGGTCTTCGCAGCCCAGGCGGATTGGCATGAGCGCAATGGCCATCCCTTGGCCGAAATTCTCGTCTCTTCGGCAGCCGCGTCATGGAAGGACTGAGCCGCTTCGACGTCGCCGAATATGCCGGTGTCTCGATGGTGGTCGTCGAAAGTGACCTGCTGCCGCCCGATCCCGCGGTCGTCGTGATTCCGCTCCTGGCCGGTTACCCGGCGGTCAGGCACCTGAACCCTGGAATCCGGCACAAGGGGCAAGACCTGATCCTTGCGACTCGGCTGATCGCGGCCGTGCGCCGCTCAAGCTTGCGGCGCACGGGCAATGTCGCGGGCCAGGGCGATGTCATCACCCGGGCCGTCGATGTCCTGATGGGCGGTGTCTAGCACAAGCTCTGGGCTGGGGGCCGGCCTTTAATACGGTCACAGGCCACGAAGCGCCTCGCCTTATTATTTTACATAACACACATTATGAGGCGATTTTTTGTAGCCGCAAAGCGATAATGTCACCCATGAGCAATTCAGGAATGTCACTCTGCCCTCAAAAGAACAAGAGGGTGAGCAGACATGGGATGGGTGGTTATGAGCGAGCGCGAGTTGAACTGCATAGAGGTATTGGCGCAGGTCGATGATGGACGGCTGAGTGTTGACAATGCTGCCAGCGTTCTGGCGTTGACGCGTCGGCAAATCTTCCGGCTGTTGAAGTGCTACCGTCAGGATGGCGCAGCGGCGATCCGGCACAAGGCACGCGGCAAGCCACCAAACAATCGTATCCATCATGCCAAACGCGTTTACGCGTTGTCGCTGATCAAGGAGACCTATCCGGACTTTGGGCTGACATTGGCGGCTGAGATGCTGGCCGAGCATCACGGTTTCAAGGTCTCACGCGAGACGGTTCGCAAGTGGATGCAAGAAGACGGCCTCTGGCTGTCCTGCAAACAGCGCCGCACATTCCACCAGCCGCGCTTGCGGCTGGAATGCTATGGCGAGTTGATCCAGATCGACGGCTCGGATCACCGTTGGTTCGAGGATCGGGGTGAACCGCGCCGGGTTTGCCGGAGGCTCCAACTCCTGAGTAGGATGGAGCATCATGAGCAAGACCACGAACAAGTTTTCCCCTGAAGTGCGCGAGCGCGCCGTGCGGATGGTCCTCGACGGCGCGGGGCAGCACGGATCTCGCTGGCAGGCGATCACGTCGATTGCCGCGAAGATCGGCTGCTCGGCGAACACGCTGAACGAATGGGTCAAGAAGGCGGAAGTCGATAGCGGCAAGCGCGCAGGCATTCCCAGCGAGATGGCTGAGAAGATGAAGGCGCTGGAGCGTGAGAACCGAGAGCTCCGGCAGGCCAACGACATCCTTCGCAAGGCCTCGGCCTATTTTGCGATGGCGGAGCTCGACCGCCGGTCGAAGTGATGGTGGATTTCGTTGAAGCGCACAGGGATGCGCATGGGGTCGAGCCGATCTGCGCGGTGCTGCCGATCGCCCCTTCCACCTATTATGATCATCTGGCGAAGCGTGCCGATCCGTCACGCCTGTCGGACCGCGGCCGTCGTGATGCCGCCCTGCGGCCCGAGATCGAACGTGTCTGGGAGCAGAACTACAAGGTCTACGGCGTCCGCAAGGTCTGGCGGCAGCTCGTCCGTGAAGGGTTCGACGTCGCTCGTTGCACAGTGGCACGGCTGATGAAGGATATGGGCATCCAGGGCATCATCCGTGGCAAGCCACACCGAACGACGATCCCGGACAAGAAGGCGCCGTGTCCGCTGGACAAGGTGAACCGCGAGTTCCGCGTGCCCACTCCCAACATGCTCTGGGTCAGCGATTTCACCTACGTCGCCACCTGGAGGGGCTTTGTGTATGTGGCTTTCGTCATCGATGCCTACGCACGCCGGATCGTTGGCTGGCGAGTGAGCCAGACAGCTCACGCAGGCTTCGTGCTCGACGCCCTGGAACAGGCCGTCCATGATCGGCGCCCCGTCAAGGGCGCGGGTCTCGTCCATCATTCCGACCGCGGGTCGCAATACCTGTCCATTCGCTACACCGAACGACTGTGCGAGGCCGGCATCGAACCATCCGTGGGCAGCGTCGGCGACAGCTACGACAACGCCTTGGCGGAGACGATCAATGGTCTCTTCAAGGCCGAGGTCATCCACCGTCGTGGACCGTGGCGCAGCCTGGAGGCCGTCGAATACGCGACGCTGGAATGGGTCGACTGGTTTAACAGCCGCCGTCTCCTTGAACCGATCGGAAACATCCCGCCAGCCGAGGCTGAGGCCAACTTTTACGCGGCTCTGGAAACTGAAGACATGGCCGCGTAACTAACCAAAATCAGCCTCCGGCAAACCCGGCGCGGTTCACAGCAATACGTGACTCGGTTCGAGGTGAAGGCCATGGTGCAAAAAGGAACGGTCTTTGTTTTCCGCGCCGGACGGGGTATCCCTATCCTTAAGGCTATTTGAAAAAGGGACGCCTCCATGCCGAAGATTTCCGTGGTCACGGCCGTTTTCAATCGCCAGAAGACCATCGCCGAGGCGATCGAGAGCGTGGCCGCCCAGGACCACCCGGATGTCGAACATATCATCCAGGACGGCGCCTCCGGGGATGGCACGCTCGAGGTGATCCGGCGTACGTCCGGTCCCGGGGTCGTGCTGGAAAGCCTGCCGGACACGGGCATTTACGACGGGATCAACAAGGGCATCGCCCGCGCTACTGGCGAGATCGTCGGGCTGATGCATTCGGACGATCTCTTTGCCTCTCCCCGCGTCCTGTCCCGCGTCGCCGAGGCCCTGCGGGATCCGTCGGTGGATGGCGTCTATGGAGATCTCGACTACGTGGCCGCCGACGACACCGGCCGGATCATCCGCAAGTGGCGCTCCGGCTACTACACCCCCGCCAGGCTGCGCCGCGGCTGGATGCCGCCGCATCCAACGCTCTACCTGCGGCGCGAGATCTACGAACGATGCGGGCTCTATGACACCAGCTACCGGATCGCCGCCGATTACGACGCTATACTGCGCTACCTGCTCAAGGGGGGAATCCGGCTGGCCTACGTGCCCGAGGTCTTCGTCAGGATGCGTGTTGGCGGAGAGAGCAACAGGTCCATCCGGACCATCGTCCGGAAGAGTTCCGAGGACTATCGCGCCATCCGGGCCAACGGTGTTGGTAATATTGGCTGTCTGGTCTGGAAAAACCTGTCGAAGGTACGGCAGTTCATTTGAGTCGGCTGGCGTCGTCCCGCACATGGCTGGTGCCTTCGAAGGCGATGCCCTCGAGTGTCCACGCTCAGAGGCCTGACACACGTCTGATCGAAGACCCAGCCGAAATCCGAAGATTATGCTTGCCAAACAGGGGGCATCCACACACTGACCTGCCACCCAACCGAGTGTTGGAACTACTTCAAAACTGTCGGCTATGTCGCAAGATAATGTCGAAAGGCTGTAAGGTAGAAAAAACCGGGCGCTGGGGCTGGCTCTTCTGAGTCCTGGCTCCGAACATCCTCAGCAGCAAGCCGCACCAATCAGTTGGCAGGCTGAGGGCCGAAGATCAGGTCCGATCATAGTAGCTCTTGCCATATTTGGAATAGGCGCCGTAGCCTTCGTAGCCGTATCGGTTCATCTTTTGGATGTCGATTTTTGTCAGTATGAGGCCCGAGATCGGGGCATCCACCGAGGTCAGCATCTTGATGCCCTCGCGAACGAGACCGCTCTTGGTACCATTCCACAGAACGGTATAGAGGATCGCGTCGGACACGCGCGAGATGATCCGTGCGTCGGGCACGACCAGCACCGGCGGCGTGTCGATAATGATATGGTCGTAGATCGCGCGCAGGTCATTGATCGTCTGGGCGAACCGCTCGGACGAGAAGTAGTCGGCTGCGTTGACATCTCCCGTGACGCCGCCCAGCAGCACGTCGCCCCGCAGTTCTTTCTTGTAGCTGGCCGCGTCCTGCAGCGGGATCTCGCCGGACAGTAGATCGAGGATGGTGTGTGGGAAGCGGTCGTTCGGGAAGTATTCCGACAGCGTGCGGCGGCGGAAGTCGCCTTCGACCAAGAGGACGCGATGCCCCATGTCTCCGAGATTGCGCGCTAATGACAGCGCGGTGGTCGTCTTGTCTTCGCCGGGAATGGAAGAGGTGATCGCGATGACCTGCGGTGGACTGTCGATGTTCGACATCAACACCGAAGTCCGCAGGTTGCGGATCGCCTCCATCGCGCCGGAGGTCGGATGCTCATGCAGGTAGGGCAGAAGGCCGCTGCGGTTCTTGATGTTCAGCTTGGGGATCTCGCCGATCACGGGAAGCCCGATGGCCCGCTCGAGGTCATCCGCCTTGCGGAACCGGTCTGTCACGAACTGGCGCAGGAACAGGAAGCTGAAGCCGGCGAGCATTCCCACGAGGGCCATCGTGGCCTGGATCCGCAGCTTGCGCGGGGCCACCGGCGTCCCCGAGATCGCCGCGGACAGGATCCGGCTGTCCGGTTGCTGCAGGCCGATCTGCACGGAGGTCTCCTTTAGACGAGCCAGGATGGTCTCGTAGAGCACTTCGGTCGCCTGCCGTTCGCGCGTCATCTGGTTGAGTGTGTTCAGGTCCTGAGTCTGTTTGTTGATCTGGTCCTGCAGCGAGGACAGGGATCCGCGCAGCGCCGCGAGCTGGTCCTCCGAGCGGGCGGTGTCGCTGGAGAAGGTCTCTACCAAGGCGGTTAGTCTGGCCCGCGCCGCCGCCGCGGCGCCCTCGTCGCCGGCCAGCAAGTTGGCGCGCAGACGGCTCAGGATCGGATCGTCGATCTCGGCGACGGCCTGCGGCATGTCGTCCGCCGCCAGCAAGGCCTCGATCCGGCTCTTGCGCGCGCGCTTCGTAGCGAGGTCATCGGAAATGGAGCCGATCCGGCTGCGCAGGTCCTGCGCCCGGATATTGAGCCCCTCCAGGCTCTCCGCGTTGATCAGGTCGGTCTGGGCGCGGAATCTCTTGATCGCGGTTTCCTGGCGGTCGATTTCGACCTCGAGCTCGGAAACCTTGTTCGTCAGCCAGTCGACGGCGTATTCCGTGGCCTCAAACTTCTGCGTCACCTGGTCGTCGATGTAGATCTGCGCCAGGGTGTTGGCAATGAGGGCGGATTTTGTCCGGCTGTTGGTGGTGATGAGGATGTCGAATAGGAAGGTGCTGCGGATCGGGCGGACCTGGATGCGCCCGCGCACCGCGGTCGCGGCGCGGAATTTCAGCGCTTCCGGATCGGGCATGCCCGGCGCGAACTTTTCGCCGGTCGTCAGTTCCTGCCACTTTCGGCGTATGCCCCATATGGAAAACGGCGCGGGCGGACCCATGCCGTTGAATTCCGTATCCTCGTCAAGGGACAGCTTGTCGACAAGCTCCGAGACCAGCCGACGGGATCGAATCACCTCGAGTTCGGTGTTGATGGCGGCCAAGTCCGTCGAGACGCCGGACAGGACGCTTTCCATGTCCACCACCTGCTGCGAGCGGATCTGGAAGGACAGCCGGGCGTTGGCAGTGTAGAGTGGCGTAGCGATCCGGTTCGCATAGTACCAGCCGATCATCGTGAACACGACCACGCAGGCCAGCAGAAGCCATTTGCCGCGCCAGACCAGCCCGACCAGGGATAAGATGTCGAAGGAGCCCGATTGCGGGGCGGAATGAGGCTCGCGGAGGAAATCGTCGTGTGTTCCGGTTTCACGCGGCATGGAATGACCCTGAAATATGGTTCGGTTCACCTTCCCAGGGGCTTGGACAGGTAAAGAACGGCCAAGTCAAGCCGGGAAGCGGAGGCGCGGTCAGCCCGGCCTGTCATGAAAATTTGTGAAAAAGGTGATTTTCGATCGTCGGCACCGGTGCTATGCGTTCACGCGATGAGCGCACCCTCGGGGCGGAAGACATGAAGACACAAGGCGCCGAGCGTTGACGGAAACCTCCGAGGAAAACCTGTTCAGGGTCATCAAAGTGATCAAGGAGGCGCCCGACCTGTCCCAGCGGCAGATCGCGGCCCGGGCCCGGATCAGCATCGGCGGGGTCAACTACTGCCTCAAGGCGCTGGTCCACAAGGGCTTCGTGAAGGTCTGCAACTTCAGGACCTCAGACAACCGGCTGCGCTACGCCTACGTGCTGACGCCACGCGGCCTGCGCGAGAAGACGCGGCTCGCGCAGAGCTTCCTGCAACGCAAGCTGGTGGAATACGAGGCCCTGATGGCCGAGATCGCGACACTCGAACAGGAAGCCCGTGGGGGCGGCAGAACGGACCCGGCCACCGGGCCGGAAGAATTGTGACGACCCGCCATCGGCGGACCATTTCTCAAGGACATCGAACATGAACAGGATTTTGACCAGTTCCACGCCGCTCGAGGCACTGACGGCGCGATTGCGCGACCGGACCGCCACGATCGGGATCGTCGGGCTGGGTTATGTCGGCCAGCCTCTGGCACTGCGCTACGCCGAGATCGGCTACAAGGTCCTCGGCTTCGACATCAGCTCGAAGCTAGTCGACGAGCTCAACGCCGGCCGCAGCCCGATCGCGCACATCGGTGACGAGCGCATCGCGGAGGCGCTGAAGGGCGGCTTCGAGGCGACCACCGATTTCTCGCGAATCGCCGAGGCGGACGGGATCATGCTTTGCGTGCCGACGCCGCTCAACAAGTACCGCGAGCCGGACCTGAGCTTCGTGACCCGCACCTGCGACCAGATCGCGCCCTACCTGCGCGAGGGCCAAGTCGTGGCGCTGGAAAGTACGACCTACCCCGGTACCACCAAGGAAGAGATCATCCCCCGCATGGAAAGCGGCGGTCTCACGGTGGGTAAGGCGCTCTTTGCTGTCTACTCGCCCGAGCGCGAGGACCCGGCCAACCCGGACTTCACCACCAATACCATCCCGAAGGTCGTCGGCGGCCATACCGCGGCCTGCCTCGAGGCGGGGATGGCGCTGTACGGGCAAGCGATCGACCGCCTGGTGCCGGTCAGCTCGACCGAGACGGCCGAGATGACTAAGCTGCTGGAAAACATCCACCGCGCGGTGAACATCGGCTTGGTGAACGAGATGAAGATCGTCGCCGACCGCATGGGCATCGATGTCTTCGAGGTGATCGATGCCGCCGCCACCAAGCCCTTCGGCTTCACGCCCTATTACCCGGGGCCGGGCCTGGGCGGGCACTGCATCCCGATCGACCCTTTCTACCTGACCTGGAAGGCGCGGGAATTCGGCGTGCATACCCGGTTCATCGAACTCGCAGGCGAGGTGAACACCGCCATGCCGCATTATGTCTTCGACAAGCTGCTGAAGGGGCTGAACGCGCAGGGCAGGCCGGTCCGCGGCAGTCGGATCATGGTGCTGGGCATCGCGTACAAGAAGAACGTCGCCGACATGCGTGAATCGCCTTCGGTCGAGATCATGGAGATGATCCGCGATCACGGTGGCGAGCTTTGCTATGCAGACCCGCATGTGCCGGTCTTCCCGCCGATGCGCGAACACCATTTCGACATGTCTGCCACCCCCCTCACGCCCGAGACGCTGGCGGCGCAGGACGCGGTGGTGGTGGCAACCAACCACGATGCCTTCGACTACGAGATGGTCAAGGCGCACGCGAAACTGATCGTCGACGCCCGCGGTGTCTACCGCGCGCCGGCCGAGCACATCCTGCGGGCCTGAGGAGATTCCAGCATGAAGAACTTCGCCCTGATCGGCGCCGCCGGCTACATCGCGCCGCGCCACATGAAAGCGATCAAGGACACCGGCAACGATCTGGTAGCGGCGCTCGATCCCAACGATTCCGTGGGCATCATCGACAGCCATTTCCCGGAGGCGCATTTCTTTACCGAGTTCGAACGCTTCGACCGGCACATCGACAAGCGGTGCCGCGCCGGCGGGGCGCGGATCGACTACATGTCGATCTGTTCGCCCAACTACCTGCACGACAGCCACATGCGCTTCGTGCTGCGCTCGGGCGCCGATGCGATCTGCGAGAAGCCGCTGGTGCTGAACCCGTGGAATATCGACGGCCTAGTCGAGATGGAGCAGGACACCGGCCAGCGGATCAACACGATCCTGCAGTTGCGGGTGCACCCCTCGATCATAGTCCTGCGCGACAAGGTGCGGGCCGAGGCCACACGGGGACGCAAGCACGAGGTCGACCTAGCCTACATCACTTCGCGCGGGCGCTGGTACCTGCAGAGCTGGAAGGGCGACACCCGTAAGTCCGGCGGCATCGCCACCAATATTGGTGTGCATTTCTTCGACATGCTGCATTTCCTGTTCGGTGCGCTGCAGGACAATCGTGTGCACCTGAACGAGCCCACCAAGGCGGCGGGCTACTTGGAATACGAGCACGCGCGCTGCCGCTGGTTCCTGTCGCTCGACGTGAACGACGTGCCGGAGGCCCCGCGTGAGGCGGGCCAGCGCACTTATCGTTCGATCACCATCGACGGTGAGGAGATCGAATTCTCCGGCGGGTTCACCGACCTACACACACGCTCCTACGAGGAAATTCTCGCGGGACGCGGTTTCGGGGTCGAGGAGAATCGCGTGGCGATCGAGACGGTGTCCGCCATCCGGGAAATGCGACCGGCAGGCCCCGACACCATGACCCACCCCTTTGTCGGTAAAGCAGCATGAGCGGATACAGCCTTCACCCCAGCGCCATTGTCGACGAGGGCGCGCAGATCGGCGAGGGCAGCCGCGTCTGGCACTTCGTGCACGTCTGCGGCGGTGCCCGGATTGGCCGCGGCGTGTCGCTGGGGCAGAACGTCTTTGTCGGCAACCGTGTCTTGATCGGCGATAAGTGCAAGATCCAGAACAACGTGTCGGTCTACGACAACGTCACGCTGGAAGAGGGAGTGTTCTGCGGCCCCAGCATGGTCTTCACCAACGTGCACAACCCGCGCGCCCTGATCGAGCGCAAGTCCGAGTACCGGGATACACTGGTACGTCGTGGCGCCACGCTTGGGGCGAACTGCACCGTGGTCTGCGGCGTGACAATCGGGGCCTATGCCTTTGTCGCGGCGGGCGCGGTGATCGTCCGGGACGTGCCGGGTTTCGCGCTGATGGCCGGGGTGCCGGCGCGGCAGATTGGGTGGATGAGTGCCTGGGGCGAGCAGCTGGACCTGCCGCTCGAGGGTGCGGGCGAGACGGTCTGTCCGCACACCGGCGACCGCTATGCGCTGGAGAACGGGGTGCTGCGCCGGGCGGCGGCAGACCAAGGCCAGTCATGAAGGTCTTCCAGATCGGCTTCAACAAGTGCGGAACCTCCACGATCCACTTCCGGCTTGATGCGCTGGGGTTCTCCGCGGCCCATCTCAAGACGGCGGACAGGCGCTACCTGGCCACAGTTATGCAGGACAACCTCGAGGCCGGACGGTACATTCTGGCGGGATTGGAGGATTACGACGCTTTCAGCGATATCGAGGACGTGCGTGAGGACGCGTTCGTCGAGGGCTACAAATTCTTCCCGCAGATCCTCGAACAGGTTCAGGATGCCCGTTTCATCCTGAACCTGCGCGACCGCGAACGCTGGATTGCCAGCCGGCTGGACCACAATGACGGCACCTATGCCGAAGCTTTGCGCCGGCTGGCCGGGCTGCCTGACCTGCAGGCGCTGGCCGACCGGTGGCGCGCGGACTGGGATGCCCACGTGGCGGCCGTCATGGAGACGATCCCGGCCGGGCAACTTCTGGTCTACAACCTCGAAACCGACGACCCCTCCGTGATCGACAGGTTTCTCGGACGCACGCTCGTGAAACGGCAGGGGCAGGCCCCGCAGAACTTCACCCGCTCCAGTTTTTCCAAGACCTTGTCGCGGCTCGTGCCGAAGGCGGTCAAGGATGCGCTTCCGAAGGAACTGAACCGCTCTTTCCATTACCTGTTGCGGAAACGCCGCTGACCTTCCCGTTCAAAGGCTACTTGCATGATCCCTTTCATCGACCTCGCCGCCCAACAGGCCCGCATAAAGGCGGATCTCGACGCGCGGATGGCCCGTGTCCTGGCGCATGGGGCCTACATTCTGGGACCCGAGGTTGCCGAGCTCGAAGAGCGGCTCGCGGAGTTTACCGGCGCGGCCTATTGCATCAGCTGCGCCAACGGCACCGACGCGCTGCAGATCGCGCTGATGGCCCTCGGCGTGGGGCGTGGCGACGAGGTGATCACGCCTGGGTTCTCCTACATCGCCACCGCCGAGACGGTGGCGGTGCTGGGCGCGCGGCCGGTCTACGTGGACATCGACCCGGTGACCTTCAACCTTGATCCCGCGGCGCTGGCTGGCGCGATCACGTCGCGCACCCGGGCGATCATCCCGGTCTCGCTCTACGGTCAGACGGCGGATTTCGACGCGATCAACGCCATTGCCTCGGCGAACGGGCTGCCGGTGATCGAGGACGGGGCGCAGAGCTTCGGCGCCACGCTGGACGGGCGGCGGTCGGGCAACCTCTCGACCATCGGCTGCACCAGCTTCTTCCCCTCCAAGCCGCTGGGCTGCTACGGCGACGGCGGGGCGATCTTCACCTCGGACGAAAACCTGGCCACGCCGCTGCGCCAGATCGCCCGGCACGGCCAGGACCGCCGCTACCACCACCTGCGGCTGGGGGTGAACAGCCGCCTCGACACGCTGCAGGCGGCTGTTCTGCTGGCCAAACTCGAGATATTCGAGGAGGAGTTGGCGCTGCGCGACGCGGCAGCGGCGCGGTATGCCGCGCTGCTGGGCGCGCGCGGCATCGCCGCGCCCACAGTCGTGCCGGGGCGCAGCAGTGTCTGGGCGCAATACACCGTGCGCGTGGCCGAACGGGACAGGGTGCAGGCCCGGCTGAAGGCGGCGGGCATCCCGACGGCGGTGCATTATCCTCTGCCCCTGAACCGCCAGCCCGCGGTGGCGGACCCCAGGTCGCATCTGCCCGTGGGGGATGCGGCGGCGGAGCAGGTCATGAGCCTGCCCATGCATCCCTACCTGGAGGCCGGGACGCAGGAGCGCATCGCCGACGCGCTGGCCGAGGCCCTGGCGGGGGCGCCGGCATGACGGCCCCCCTGCGCGTCCTGATCCCGTTCCACGCAGCGCCGGACACCTTTCAGGACAACGTGGCCCACACGCTGCGCCAGATGGGGCACGAGGTGATGCTGGCACCGGGTCCGTTCCGCCGCAACCGCGGGCGGATCGGGCGCATGGTGTCGGACGCCATGGTGCGGCTCTACCCCTATCGCTGGGAAGCGCACGAACGGTTCGCCGTGGAGGCGGCCCGACACTTCCGCCCCGACCTGGTCATCTGCCTGACCCAGAGCTTGCGGAGCGAGGTCCTGGCGGCTCTGCGCGAGGTGGGCGCGAAACGGTTGGTGGCCTGGTGGGGCGATACCCCCGCCAACATGCGCGGCATGGGGCTGTTGCAAGACGGCTGGGATCGGATCTTCATCAAGGACGCGCTGGCGGTGCAGAAAATGCGCGCCGTGGGCCTGAAGGCAGAGCTGATGCACGAGGCGATCAACCCCGACTGGCATTGCCCGCAGGGCGCGGCGCGCGACAACAGCGTGGCAGTGGTGGGAAATTACTATGGCTACCGGCAATTCCTGGTGCGGCGGTTGATGGACGCCGGCGTGGAGCTTGCCCTGCACGGTTTCGCGCCACCGCGCTGGGGCGATCCGCGGATCAGGTCGATGCACACCGGCCGCTACATCACGCGGAGGGACAAGAGCGCCGTCTTCGAGGGCGCACTGGCCAGCCTGAACTGTACCGCCATGTCCGAGGGTGACAGCCTGAACTGCCGCGCCTTCGAGATCTGCGGCGCCGGCGGGTTGCAACTGATAGAGGCCAAGCCCTCGGTGGCGGAATGCTTCGAGCCGGGCGAGGAGGTGCTGACCTATGCCTCGGTCAGGGATATCCTGGACTGGCTCGACCGCGCCCGCCAGGACCCGGCCTGGGCCGACGGGGTGCGCGCCGCCGGGCGCCGCCGGGCCCATGCCGAGCACACCTACGCCCACCGCCTGGCCCGCATCATGGAGGTGGTCTGAGCCGTCATGCCGACCTCCTTCGCAGATACCGTGGCCCCGCGCCGCCCGCTCCGCGTGGGGATGTTCCTGCGGCACCCGCGGCCCGGGTTTTTCTCGCTCGAGACCGTCTTCTCGACCGTGCGCGAGGCCCTGCCCGAGGGCGTCGACGCGCGGCTCTACGTCTCTCCCTACCCCTCCCGCGGGGTGCTGAACCGCTTGAAGTCCATCGCGGCGGCGCGGCGGCGGATGCGGGAAGACGGGCTCGACGTGGCGCATGTGCTGGGAGACGAGCACTTTCTGACCCTGGGCCTGCCGCGCGCCCGGACCGTCCTGACCGTGGCCGACAGCAATGCCATCGCCGATGCGCGCGGGCTTCGGCGCGCGATCCTGTGGCTGATCTGGCTCTACCTGCCGCTGCGGGCCAGCCGGGTGGTGACCGCGATTTCCGAGCGCAGCAAGGCGCAGCTGGCCGACCTGACGGGACCGCGCGCAACAGCGGTGCGGGTCATCGACTGCCCCCTGCCCGCGCGCTTCGGCCCCATGGGGCCGCCGCCGGACAGCCGCACCGTGCTGCACATCGGCACCAAGGCCAACAAGAACCTGGACCGGCTGGTGGCGGCGATGCAGGGGCTCGACGCGCGGCTGATCGTGGTGGGCCGGCTGTCCGGGGCGCAGCAGGCGCTGCTCGACGGCTCCGGCGTGGCGTATGAAAACCGGGTGAACCTCTCTGACGCCGAGATGCTGGAGGCCTATCGCGACTGCACGATCATGACTTTCGTCTCCACGGCCGAGGGGTTCGGGATGCCGATCATCGAGGCCCAGGCCATCGGCCGCCCGGTGCTGACCAGCGACCTCTCCCCGATGCGCGAGGTGGCCGGCGGCGCCGCAGCGCTGGTCGACCCGACCGACACGGGGCGGGTCCGGGCCGGGCTGGTACGCCTGCTGGAAGATGCCGGGCACCGCGAGGACCTGGTCCGGCGCGGTCGGGAGAACGCCCGGCGCTTTGCGGCCGGACGCATCGCAGGGCAATACGCTGATCTTTACCGCGAGGTGGCCGGGAAAGCCGCCCACGAGATCCCCGCTCCGGGAAGGGCCGAAGCATGACCAACGATCTTGCCGATGTTCACTTGGCCATGCAGGTCATGTTCGTCTTTTGGGTCCTGCTCGTGTTGCGGATTATCCGCGCGACGTTCGCGCGGGGCAGCGTCGGCTTACCTGCCGCCCTGGTACTGACGATGAGCTTTCTCTACGGTGGCTGTTTCGTCTACGCGGTTCCGGGCTACACCCATCTGCGCCCCGGTGGCCATTGGTACCTAGGCAAATATGATATTACGGAATGGCTGATCGTGAAGGCGACCTTCGCTTCCCTCTTGGGTCTGCTCGGTTTCGCGATCGGTGTCGGAGCCTTCCGGAAGCTGGCCTCGGCACAGTCCGCGCGGCAGATCCGGGGCGCGCGCATGCCTCGGGACTACGAATTGGCCGTCCTGACCGTCTTGGGGACCTTCGCCCTGGTCAGCTACGCAGGCAATTACCTGCGGATCAGCTTTCCCATGTCGGCAGCCTTGTTCGAGGCCGGGCGCAACCTGGGCGTGGTGGTCATCGGCCTCGGTGCCTGGATGGCTTTCCGGGACGGCCGGTCACGTAGGCTCTGGGTGGTGCTGGCAGCGATGGTGCCCGCCTATTACGTCCTGCTGTTCGGCTTTGCCTCCTACGGGTTTCTCTTCGGCATCACGTTGCTCTCCTTCTGGATGGCGCAGATCAGTGACTGGTCTCGGAAACCCCTGCTGGTGCGGGCGGCTTGGTCGGTGGGCATCATCTGGCTGCTCCTCACCGGATTCGTGGGCTGGTTCTCTTTCCGCGACGAAATCCGGCTGGTGATCTGGCAGAACGGCAGTGGCAACCTGCTCGACGTGCTAGTGATGGCCGTGTCGCAGACGGAGCTGTTCTCGCTGTGGAATTTCCAGGCGCTCGACCTGGTGAACATCCGTCTCAATCTCGGACTTTTCATCGGGCGCATGATCGAGCAGCACGCGCTCTTTCCCGAGTTGCAGCAATGGGGCGCGACGCTGGTCATCCTGCCGCTGGTCCTGGTGCCGCGGGTCCTGTGGCCCGGGAAGCCCGCCCGTGGGGGCAGCGATTTCATGTCCGAACACACTGGGCTGATCCTTTCGGACAGTGCGACCTTCGGCAGTGGAACGGTCTTCGAGTTCTACATCAACTTCGGCTACGTCGGCGTGTTCGTGGGGTTCATTGCCTTCGGCATGATCCTGGCCTGGCTGGACCGGACGGCGTTCCGCCACCTGCGGGAAGGGCGGCTGATGTCCTTCGCCAAGGTCTACGTGATTGGCATCGTGGCGCTCGATCCGCTGCTCAGGCCCTTCTTCATCGTCAACGGCGCGGTCTTTGCCTGGATCATCATGGGGATGCTGGACTTCGCATTGATGCGCTGGCTGCGCGGGTTGCGGCAGCGCCGCGCGCGTGAAGACAGGGCGGACCCTCTGAGGAAACAGGTACAGTGACACCGTTGTCTTTCATTCTCGTTTCTCCCCCGCCGATCGACGGCTACCCGCCGGTGCAGTACCAGGCACGGCTGCTGGCGCTGGCGGGGCACCGGGTGCAGGTGGTGACGTCGACCCTGCGCGAGGGCGCCGTGCGGCCCGATTTCACCTGCCCGGGGGTCGAGGTGCATGCGCTGACGACGGGGCAGTACCGCGAAGGCCGGCTGAGTCGGAACCTGCGCCTGGCCCGGGCCCTGCTGCGGGCCCGTCTGCGGGCGGGACGCGGCGCGGTGGAGATCTGCTACGACCCGATTGGTGGCCTTGTCAGCGACATGACCCCGCTGCAGCCGCGCTGGCGCATCCTGCACCTGCACGAATTGCTGCAATACATGGACAGTTTCCTGGAGAACCGCCTTGTAAAGGCGGTACGGGGATTCGCGCGGGTCGTCGTTCCCGACGAGGGCCGTGCGGCCCATACCGCCGAGGCGCTGAAGCTCGACAGGCTGCCACTGGTGATCGAGAACTATCCGCTGCGCGCCGAGGCTCCCCTGCCCCGCGAGGAGACAGGGCGTTTTGAGGTGGTCTATTGCGGTTCCCTCGGGTTCAATCAGAAGCTCGACATGCTGATCCGCTCTATCCCCCTCTGGCCGGCCGAGGCGCATCTGGTGCTGATCGGCAATGACACCACCCCGATCGCCGGGCAACTGCAGGACCTCGCGGTTGCGGAAGGGATCCGGGACCGGGTGCATTTCCTGGGCTGGATGGAAACCGAAGCCGCCGAGCGGCGGCTCGCGTCGTCGGACCTTGGCGTGGCGTTGCTGGACGGCACGCTGCAGCAGTGGCGCACGGCGCTCGGAGCCTCGAACAAGCGTTTCCAGTACATGAAGGCGGGGCTGCCCCAAATCGGCGACTGGAACCCCGCGGTGCCAGAATTGCTGGACGGCATCGGGGCTTGCCTGTCGACGGATGATCCGGAAGAGATGGCGGGCCTCGTGGCGGCCTATGCCGCCGACCCGGAGCGGTGCCGGGCCGAGGGCGCGCGGGCCTTCGAACGGCACCAGGCGGGGTACAACTACGAGCATGTCTTCCCCCGGCTTACCGACTGGCTCGAGGAGATCCGGACATGACCGGGACGCTCATGGTCATCGACCCCGGGCTGCAGCTCTGGGGATCGGAGCGCGCGCTGGCCGCAACTCTCAAGCCGCTGACCGAGGCCTGGGACCGGGTGATCCTGGTCACGCCTCCGGGGGCGGCGCTCGCCGGGCTGGTGGCTGATCGTGCCACGCACGGTCCGGTGGAGGTGATCCATGCGCCCATCGGCCTGCTCCACAGGAAGGGCCGCGCGGCGCGCCTGATGGCGATGGCGCGGCTGGGGCTGCTGATCGCGCGGCACCGTCCGGACCGGATCTACCTCAACCAAGCCGGGCTCTGCCGTCTCCTAGCGCCACTGGCGCGACTGGCGCGGGCGCCGCTGGTGCTGCATGTGCGCCTTCTGGAGGACGTGCCGCGCGTCGCCCCCCTGCGGGGGAGCCCCAGCGCACCGCTGCACCAAGTCTACATCAGCGATGCCATGATGCCCTCGCCTCCTCCGACGAAGAACGCCCATACCTTCCTCCACAAGGCCTACGATCCCTACCTCTTCGCAGCCGAAAATCCACGCACGCCGGGCGGGACTGCGGATTTCGTCAGCCTCGGCCGGCTGGCGCACAGCAAGGGCCAGCACCTGCTGGTCGAGGCGATGGGGGATCCGGCCTTTGCAGGCCATGCCGCGCATGTCTTCGGCGAAGGAGCTCCGGGCGACCTTTACGAAACCACGCTGAAGGCCGGCGCCGCGGATCAGGTCGCGGATGGGCGCGTTGTCTTTCATGGCTTTCGGCCGGATGTCACCGATGCCCTGGGCGGCTACCGTTTCCTAGTTTCGACCTCGAACTTCGAGACCCTCGGCCGCGTTGTCATGGAGGCCTGGGAACAGGGATTGGTGCCCATCGTCTACGCCGGTAGCGGCGGTGCAGCGGAGATCGTCCGGAAATCGGGCGGCGGGCTGCTCTACGAGGACTGGACCGTCGAGTCGCTGGCTCCGGTTCTGGCCCAAGCGCTCGCGATGCCCGAACCCGAACGCCGGGAAATGGCGGAAATGGGCAGATCTTGGGCCGTGGAGGCCTTGGACATTGACAATTATGAAACCACGCTCAGGGGTGTTCTTTTCTGACAATATTCCACGGAGAGATGACTTTGACACAACAGACAACCTATTTGCGTGGGATCGCGCGCCGAATGGTGGCGGCGATGCCCGCCCCCCTTGCGGAATTGCTGCGCAGTGCCAAACGCGCGGTGCTCAACACCCGTTCGTCCAGGAACGTCTTTACCAAGATCGCGGAAGACAACACATGGGACGGTACAGAGAGCGTCTCGGGGCCCGGCTCGACGCTCGAAGCCACGGCGCTGTTGCGCGCGGCGCTGCCGGACCTGCTGGCAAAATACGAGATCACGAGCTTGCTCGACGTGCCCTGCGGTGATGCCTACTGGATCAGCCAGACGCTTCCGGCGGGCGTCACCTATACCGGTGGCGATATCGTGCCCGTCCTGATCGAGAAGGCCCGCACAGAGAAGGGCGGTCTCGGTACATTCGACGTTATCGACTTGGTCACCGACGATCTGCCCAGGGCCGACTTGGTGATGGTGCGCGACTGCTTCATCCATTTGCCGCACGCCATGGTCAAACAGGCGATTGCCAACGTGAAACGCTCGGGCGCGCGTTACTTGCTGACCACCACTTATCCCGGCCGCGCGGCAAACATCGATATCGAGATCGGCGGCTTCCGCCCGGTGGATATGCAGGCCGCCCCCTTCAATCTGCCCACGCCGCTGGAGATGATCCTCGAAACCGAAGGCAAAACTAGCGGCAAGTCGATCGCGCTGTGGGATGTATCGGTGCTTTGATCTGCGAGATATGACCATGCTCTTTTTTGAACCTGTAGGAGATTTCGATGAACCTTATAGCACGAACGGCCAGAAGCCTGCGTGGGCTTTCCAGGCTCAGGGGGTGGCGCCGAGTGGTCCAGATGCTGGTGCCACGTGACCATCAGAGCCACTTCAAGGTAACAAACTGGCACGGTATTCATTCCGGGCGCATGTCGGACTATATCCAGCGTCAACTCTATCTCTTTGGAGGGTACGAGCAGGATGAGATCAACGCCTTCTTGGCGATCGCGTCCTCGGAACGCCGGGGTGTTCTGCTCGACATCGGGGCCAATATCGGTGTGCATAGAATTGCATTCTCTAAGCATTTCGGTCAGGTCTTTGCCTTTGAGCCTAATCCGAACCTCTGGGCAGATTTCGAGCAGATGAAGGCGGATAACAGTGCTGACAACCTCACTCTCGTCAAATGCGCGCTGGGATCGGAGAACACCGAGTTGCCGTTCTTCCTGGTGGACGACTACAACTTGGGACTTGGCACCCTGGTTCAGGAAGAGCAATATGACCGCCCCCTGAAGAAAATCCACGACGTACCGGTGCGAGTCGGAATGGAGATCTTGCGCGAACAGGGTATCGACAAGGTCGACGCGATTAAGATCGACGTGCAGGGGTTCGAGCTCGAGGTGTTGCGCGGCCTGCGCGAGATGCTGGAGCGCGACAGGCCGATCATCTGGATGGAGTTTGCCGAGGGCCTGCACGATACGCCAGCGGACCAAGAGATTATGCGGGTTCTTCTGCAGGGTCGTGATCTGTTTCAGTTTGTTGTCACGGGGAAGGTGTTCCGGCGAACCGAACTGCGCCGAATTGAGGGCATGCCTGCAACTACCGGGGACTACGTCCTGATCTGATGCGCATTCTCGTCTTCGCCCCCAATTACCTGCCTGCCACCCGCTACGGCGGCCCGGTGCGCTCCGCGCACGGGCTGGCGCGCGGGCTGGTGACGGAGGGGCACGAAGTGACGGTGCTGACCACCGACGTCGATGGCCCCGGGCGGCTCGAGGTGCCGCTCGACCGGGCGGTGGAGATTGACGGGGTCTCGGTACGCTATTGCCCGATCCGGACCCCGAAGCGGCTCTATTACAGCCCGGACATGGCGCGGCTGATCGACGAGATGATGCCGGACACGGATGCGGTGCACATCAACGGGCTCTTCCTCTGGCCCGGGCCGCGTATCGCGCGGGCGGCGCGGCGGCAGGGCGTGCCGGTGGTGATCTCGCCCCGGGGGATGCTGATGCCCGAGATGGTGGCAGGGAAGTCGCGGCTGGTGAAGACCGCCTGGATCGCCCTGCAGGAGCGCGACACGCTGCGCACGGCGCGGGCGATCCATGCCACCTCGGAAGGTGAGGCGGAGGGCCTGCGCACCTCGGGGCGCGATCTCGCTCCGGTGGTCGTGGTGCCCAACGGCGTGGAGGGCCCAGGGCAGGCGCTCACCGCGGAGGAAATCGCCGAGGTCTGGGGCGACGTGCCTGAGGGGCGGCGGGTGGCGTTCCTGGCGCGGCTGGACTGGACCAAGGGGATCGACCTGGCGATCGAGGCGGTTCGCGCCCATCCCGACGCGGTGCTGCGCATCGCCGGGCATGACCAGATCGGCCTGCGGGCCGAGCTGGAGCCGCGGCTGCGCCGCGACAACGGCTCGTCCGCCGGAGCTTTCCTCGGGCCGCTCGATGGTGCACGCAAATGGGCCTTCCTAGCCGGGGCGGACCTGCTGCTGGCCCCCTCGGTACGGGAGAGCTTCGGCATGGCGGTGGCCGAAGCGCTGGCGGTCGGCACGCCCGCCCTCGTCACCCCCGGCGTGGGTGCAAAGGACTTGGTGGCGGAGGTCGACCCAGGGCTGGTGGTGCCGCGTGAGGCCGGGGCGCTGAACGGGGCGCTCTCGACTTTCCTGACGGATCCGGCGCGACGTTCGGCTGCGGGCGGCAAGGCCCGGACGATCATGGCCGAGCGCTACGACTGGCGCGCGATCGCGGCCCGCATGGCCGCCCTCTACAGCGGGGAGGCTGTGTGATGGCCATGGGGTCTTTCCGTCGCGTGACGACCTCGCCCTTCCTGCGCAGCGTCTCGATCCTGTCGGGCGGCAGCGCGCTGTCGATGGCGGTGCCGATCCTGGCGGCGCCGGTGCTGGGCCGGCTCTATGCCCCGGCGGAATACGGCGCGCTGGCGCAGTACATGGCGTTCTCGGCGATCCTGGCGGTGCTGTCGACGCTGCAGTTCCAGCACGCGATCATCGCCGAAGGGTCGCTGCGCGCGGCGCGGCAGATCGTCTGGCTCTGCCTGGCCTGCGCGGCGGGCGCGGCGCTGCTGGTGCTGGTCGGCGTGGCGCTGGCCTGGCCGCTGGGCCTGTCGAAGACGGCGGCGGGCGCCTGGATCTGGATGCTGCCGGTCAGCGTCCTCGTGGCCGGGGTCACCACCAGCGGCACCTTCATGGCAAACCGGATGGGCCGCTACCGGCGCATGGCCGCGGTGCCGTTTCTGCAAACGCTGACCACCGTGACACTGTCGATCACCTTGGGATTTGCAGGCTGGGGCAGCGCGGGGCTGCTGAGCGCCTATTTCGCCGGGCAGATGCTGCAGGCGCTGGCTTTCGTGACCTACCTGCGCGGGGCGAGCCTCGGGACGATTCCGGCCCCGGCGCTGCTCTGGCGGCGGGCGCGGCGGCACTGGAAGTTCCCCGCCTTCACCTTGCCGACGGGATTAGCCGGTCAGCTGAACATGCAGATCCCGGTCTTCGCTCTGACCGCGCTCGGCGCCCATGCCGCGGTCGGGTCCTTTGCCCGCGCCCGGCAACTTGTGTCGCTGCCGGTGACGGCGCTCGGTGGCGCGGTGTCTCAGGTCTTCCGCCGCGATGCCGCAAAGCAATACCACCAGACAGGCAGCTGCAGAAAACTGATGCTTCGCACAGCAAGCGGGTTGTTCTTTCTGGGTCTGGGTCCATGCCTTCTGTTTATCGCCTTCGCTCCATGGCTGTTCACAGTCTATCTCGGACCAAAGTGGCGCGAAGCTGGCGAAATCGCACAAATCCTTGCGCCAATGCTTCTGTTGCAGACCGTTGTCGCGCCAGTGACCACGATTTACTACATTGTCGGCCGCCAAGGTGAAGATTTCGCATTGACCTTGATATCGATGGCAATCATGGCGACAGGAATAGTGGCGGCGGTTTTTTTGAGATTCGATCCAAAATCCGTAATTTTGATATACTCGGCGGTTTTCTCGGTGGTCTACATTGTATATCTTGCACGATCCTTCACTCTCAGCAAAAGGCCGGATCAATGACACGACGTGCGGAAAACGGTTTCAAGCTTCCGTTCATGCGCAAGGCAGTCGGTGTCTTTGGGCGCCTGCTTTGGGCCATCGCAATGCTGTCCAAAGATGCAAAATGCTTGCGCAATACAAAAGGAACCCAGGCTCCGGCCGATCTTGGCAGATGGTTCTGGCAGAGATTGATAGGGATAAATGGTGGTGCCTACTGGCCAATGCACCCTTCAAGTACTGTAAGCTATGCGCAGCGGATTCATATCGGTATTGAAACATCCCCAGGCTGGAGTCCGGGCTGCATGATTCATGGTGTAAACGGGATAATAATTGGTGACTATACGCAGATTTCGCAAAATGTCGCGATCCTGAGTGGAAATCATGACCCGTATGCCTTGCCAAAACAGCTACCTGCACAACCGATCCGGATTGGTAAATACTGCCTTCTCGGGTTCAATTCGGTGATTATGCCGGGTGTGGAGTTGGGTGATTACACTATTGTTGGAGCAAATGCCGTTGTGACAAGGTCATTTCCAGACGGCTATGTGGTCTTGGCCGGGGCTCCGGCGAGCCCGGTCAAGACACTTGAACCTGAACTCGCGCGCGATCATGTCAGCGCGCCGCATCAGCGTTATCACGGTTACGTGTCTGCCGCAGATTTTCCGGAATTTGCAAAAAACAATCTTGGCTGAATAAGGATCAAACCATCATGTGTGGATTGAGTGCGATCATACATTTGGATCACAGGCCTGCAACGGTCGAACCCCTTCACGGCATGAACGCAGCCGTCAGCCATCGTGGCCCGGATGGGTCGGGGGTGCTTTGTGAGAGCTCTGTTGGCCTGGCTCATACAAGGTTGTCGATCATTGATGTCGAAGAACGGGCCAACCAGCCGATGTCGCGTGAGCGCGCTCATCTGGTATTCAATGGCGAGATCTACAACTACTTGGAGCTGCGCTCAGAATTGGAGGCCAAAGGGCGAAGATTCAAGACGACCTCGGACACCGAAGTCCTGCTGGTAGCGCTTCGGGAATGGGGTCGCGGAGCGCTCGATCGTCTTTGCGGCATGTTTGCTTTTGTTTACTACGACGTCGAATTGGGCCAGGTCTGGGCCGTTCGCGACCGTTTCGGCATCAAACCGTTGGTCACGTCCCGCGTCGCGAATACCGTGCTGTTCGCCTCCGAGGCAAAACAAATCCTCAAGACAGGCATGATAGATCCCGTCCTCAACCGAAATGCGGCCGCCGCGTTCCTCGGTCGGGCGCAACTTAGTACTGGCAAGGACACGTTCTTTGCCGGTATCGAAGAAATTCGCGCTGGAGAAATGGCGGTGGTCGATTTGGCGAAAGGCACGGTCGACGTCACGCCTTGGTACAAACTTGCCGAGAAAGTGGTTCTGCGGCGGCCGTCTTATAACGAGGCTCGCGAAGGTCTGCGTGCCTTGCTCGAGCAGAGCATCAGGCGGCATCATCGATCGGACGTCCCTTTGGCTGCCAGTCTTTCCGGTGGTATCGACAGCTCAGTTGTCGTCACGCTGAGCCGCACGCAATTCCCCGACAAGGATTTGACCACGATTTCGACATTCTCTCGGCATCAAGGGTATGACGAAACCCGATTCAGTCGCGCTGTTGCCGAAGCAAACAACGTGAATGCGATAGAAATAGAGGTCGATGCCAGCCGGGTTTGGGATCCGGATCTGCATGAAGAACTTGGGTATTATCAGGACCAACCCATCAAGGGTGGGAGTCAGTATAATGAATATCTTCTTTTCAAGGCGGCGCGTGAAAATGGGTTCACAGTCATGCTCGATGGCCAAGGCGCTGACGAATATTTCGGTGGCTACGGCCAATTCTGGTTCTCTGCACAATACGAACTCTTGACCTCAGGACGGTTGAAGCCTTTCCTGGAAGGATTGAAGGCAAACTCCGAGACAATGAACCGCTCATTTCTCGTGGAGATGCGATCTTTTGTTCGGGGCCTAGCCTCTGGACTACATAGAAGATTTCAACCGTTGCAGGGCGCCGCGCGATGGGTGCGTGAACCATGGCTTGACGTAACCTCACAGGGGACTGAACGTTTTTTGTCTCTTTCACTTGAGCAGCTCGGAAGTACATCTGTTCCGTTTCAGCTATATTCTCAAGATCGCGCGGCAATGAGATGGTCGATCGAGTCCCGGGTACCATTCCTTGATCATGAGGTCGTTGAGTTTGTTCTTGGATTGCCGACGGAGTATAAAGTTGGCCAAGGGTACAGGAAGCGCATCTTGCGCGATTCTATTCCAGAAATTCCTTTTGTTGTTTCTAACCGAAAAGATAAAATTGGCTTCGCATCTCCAGATAATATCGCGCTTAGGGGCCAATCCGACTATGTGCGATCCATGCTTGAACACGCCTGTGCTAATTTGAAAGACCTTGTAGATGAGGAGGTCATGATAAGAGACTTTGACACCATGGCCGCTGGAAAATCCATGTATGATCCTGCCTTTTTCCGAGTCCTTGCGTTTGATGGGTGGCGGCGTGCTCACAATGTTTCGATTTGATGGGTATGTATTGATGTTTGCTCATTTGTTTCGGCAACTGCACGGCCCACACAAAACACGTTCTACGTGTGCCAGGAAAGATAATGGATATTGTTTTGTGCGAGATTCAAGATGAAAAATTGCAATATACCAAACCTCGTAGTTATTGGCGCCATGAAATGTGGCACGACGACACTGCACGACTATCTTTCAATACACCCGGAAGTATTCATGTCCGATCCAAAGGAGGTGAACTGGTTTGCCGGCGAGAACGCAAACAGACCGGTCGAATGGTACCGAGGGTTATTCGATAGAGACGCGAGGATTCGTGGGGAGTCGTCACAGAATTACTCCAAGCGGCATGTTCCTCTTTATTCGGACGCCCCGGAAAGAATGGCGAGCTTGGTGCCGGAAGCGCGTTTGATCTACATCGTGCGTGATCCCATTGAACGTTATCGCTCGCATGTCGCCGAAAACTATATTGGCGAGGACAGTGAGTGGCAGAAGTGGAACCGAGAGAACGACCACCACTTCAAGACCGGCCTCTACCACTGGCAACTGCAACCGTTCCTCGTGCATTTTCCCCGCGAACGAATCATGGTGGTGGAGCTGGAGCGGCTATCCGCTCAGCGGCTGGTGGTGATGAACGAGATCTTCGATTTTCTCGGCATCGACCGGATGGACGACCCAACGGCGTTCGATTTCACGTCGAATCCAAACGGCGAGGATGTCGTTCCGACCGCGGTCCAGAGACATCCGCTTTATCGGGCCGCTCGGCGTCTTGCGCCCGGTCTTACCGGCCGGTTGACCCGGGCTCCCGCCATCCGCAAGCGTTTCTTCGCGGGCAGCTACAAACCGGAACTGTCCTTGGAAGAGCGGACCCGCCTGCAGGAGGCCTACGCCGAGGACGTCGCCGCCTTGCGGTCGCTGACCGGACAGAGTTTCTCGTCCTGGTCGGTCTGAGACCGGCCATCGAGAAGGAGCAGACCCATGATCGCGATCATCGACTACGGCGCCGGAAACATCCGCTCGGTGCAGAACATGCTCAAGGCGCTGAGCCTGCCGGCGCGCATCGTCCGGGACGGTGCGGAGCTGGAGGGCGCAGAGCGCATCATCCTGCCCGGGGTCGGCCATTTCGATCACGGCATGGCGCAGCTCGAGGCGCGCGGTCTTGTCCCGGCGCTGAACGAGATGGTGACGGGCCGCGGCGTGCCGCTTTTGGGGATCTGCCTCGGCGCGCAGCTGATCGCACGCCGCAGCGACGAGGGGCAGCGCCCGGGGCTGGGCTGGGTCGCCGCCGACGTGGTGGCCTTCGACCGCGCCCGCATGGGCCCGGAGCTGCGCGTGCCGCACATGGGCTGGGCGGAAACCTGGGTCGCCCCCGGCACCGCCCTGCCGCCGGCCTTCGACGCCGCCTTTCCCGAAGACGCGCGGTTCTACTACGTGCACAGCTTTCACCTGGCCTGCGAAGATCCGGACCGCGCGGTGCTCCGCGCTTGGCACGGTTACGAATTCGCTGCCGGCGTGGCCCAAGGCAACGTGCTGGGGATGCAGTTCCACCCGGAAAAGAGCCATGACTTCGGCAAGCGGGTCCTGCGCGCCTTCGCCGCCTGGACCCCGGAAAAGGTGACGACGTGACCCCGCTCCCCCCCACCCCGGGCCGCCCCGGCCGAGGCCGCTGCGTGCGGGTCATCCCGACCCTGCTGATCGACCGCGACGGGCGGCTGGTGAAATCGGTCCGTTTCGGCAAGCGCACCTACATCGGCGATCCGATCAACGCGGTGCGGATATTCAACACCAAGCGCGTCGACGAGCTGGTGCTGATGGACATCGACGCCGGGGCGGCCGGGCACGAGCCCGACTGGGACCTGATCGGCGACATCGCGGCCGAGGCCTTCATGCCGGTGGGTTACGGCGGCGGGCTGACCTCGGTCGACCGCATCGCGCGGGCGGTGGACTGCGGCGTCGAGAAGGTGATCCTGTCTTCCGCCCTCGCCGAAGGCACGGCGCTGGTGGAACAGGCGGCGGCGCGCTGGGGGCGCCAGTCCGTGGTGGCCTGCCTGCCGGTCCGCAAGTCCTGGCTGGGCAAGCCGCAGGTGCGCGTGCGCCAGGGCCGGGACGCCCTGCCCGGCACCCCGGCCGAGATCGCCGCGCGGGTGACCGCCGCCGGCGCGGGCGAGATCATCGTCTATTCGATCGACCGCGACGGCACCTGGGAGGGCTACGACCTGGAGCTGCTGCGCCGGATCTCGGAAGCGACGGACGCGCCGGTCGTGGCCTGCGGCGGGGCCGGCGGGGTGGAGGATTTCCGCCGCGCGGTCACCGAGGGCGGATGTGCCGCGGTGGCAGCCGGCAGCTTCTTCATCTATCAGGCCAGGGGCCGCGGGGTGCTCATCAGTTACCCCGCCGAGGATCGGCTGCGACGGGATTTCTTCGAAAGGATTTGAGAACAGTCATGACAAGCGCCCAAAAAACGACGCGGCACCAAGTATGTACCGTCACGGTCATGGACACGACCGACCCGGACATCCGTTTCGACGAGAATGGGGTCAGCAACTACGTGGCCGAGTTCGAGGCATTCCGCGCCTCCCTGCCAGACACCGTGACCCGCGACCGGATGCTGGCGGATCAGATCGCCACGATCAAGGCGGTGGGCAAGGGCCGGCCCTACGATTGCGTCCTGGGTCTTTCGGGCGGGGTGGACAGCTCCTACCTGGCCTGGCTGGCAAAGGAATGGGGCCTGCGCCCGCTGGTCGTGCATTTCGACAACGGCTGGAACTCGGAACTGGCGGTGAGGAACATCGAGGAGATCGTCAACCGTCTGGACTTCGACCTCGAAACACTTGTCATGGACTGGCAAGAGTTCCGCGACCTGCAGCGCGCCTATTTCCTCTCCTCGGTCGTGGACATTGAGGTGGCCACGGACCAGCTGATCCAGGGGGCGCTGTTCCGCCTCGCCGCGCGTCACGGGATCAAGTACATCCTTTCGGGCACCAACTGGGCGACCGAATGGCTGATGCCGCCGAGCTGGAACTACCGCAAGCAGGACCTCGTCAACCTGCGCGCCATCCACGACAGCTTCGGGTCCGTACCGCTGAAGAAGAGCACCCTCTACGGGCTGCGGCAACAGATCTGGTACACCTATGTCAAGCGGATCCGGACGGTGTCCCTGCTCAACCTGGTGGACTATTCCAAGGCCCGCGCCAAGGGCCTGCTGATGGAGAAGCTCGGGTGGCGCGACTACGGCGGCAAACACTACGAGTCGGTCTTTACCCGCTTTTACCAAGGCTATGTCCTGCCGCGGAAATTCAACGTGGACAAGCGCAAGGCGCATCTTTCCAACCTGATCCTCACCGGCGAGATCACCCGGGACCAAGCCCTAGCCGAGCTGCAGCAGCCCACCTACGACGAAGAACTCATGGAAGAGGACAAGGCCTACGTCGCCAAGAAGTTGCGCTTCTCCGAAGAGGAATTCGACAAGATCCTGTCCGCGGCCCCGGTGCCGCACGCGCACTACGGAACCGACGCCGAGCAACGCAAGCGCTTCATGGCTTGGGTGACGCTGCTTTCACAGACCCGCAACATGATATTGCGCCGCGGCTGACGCCATGACCGACACGCGCCCCCTTGCCCTCGTGATCTCGCCCCAGCCCTGGACGGGGTTCCAGGTCTCCAAGCACCACTACGCCCAGGCGCTTGCCGGGCGCGGCTGGCGCGTGGTCTTCGTCGACCCGCCGTCCCCGGACATCCGGCCCGGCGAGATACGCCTTGCCCCGACGACGGTGGAAAACTTGGAGTCCCTGCAGTACCGCCCTGCCCTGCCCCACGCGCTGAAGTTCCACGCCCGCTGGCTCTTCGACCGCATGATGCGCAGGCAGGCACGGGCCATCCGCCGGCGGGTGGGGCGCCCGGACCTGATCTGGGATTTCGACAATGCCTACCAGTTCCGCGACCTGCGGGTCTTCGACGCCCGGCGGTCGCTCTTTCACCTCGTGGACGACGTCGGGGACCGTGGTCAGGGCGGCAAGCATGCCGATCACGTCTTCACCCTGCACCCGGTTTTCTGCGCACACGCCGGCGTCCCCTGCCGGCCCGATCACGTGATCGACCATGGCCTGGGGGCGCTGCACATGGAGGAAGCGCGCCGTCCTGCCGGGCCGCGCAGAGCCGGTGCCGCGCCCGGGCTGGGCTTCGTCGGCAATCTCGGCGCGGGCTGGATCGATTGGGAGGCGATGGCAGAGATGGTGCGCCGCCATTCCGAGGCCCGCTTCACCTTCTGGGGGCCCTTGCCGGAGACTTGGGACCGCGCCGAGGCCCTGAACCGGGTGCTTGCAATGCCCAACGTCGAATTCCCCGGTCTGACCGCTCCGGAAGACATTCTCGCCACCTCCGACGACATCGATGTCTGGCTTCTGCCCTTCCGCGCGGAGGCCTTCGACTCGACGCGCCCGTTGAATTCCCACAAGGTGCTCGAATACCTCGCGACCGGAAAGTGCGTCCTGATGAGCTGGCTCGAAGCCTATGACGGCAATCCCCTGGTGCATGTCTCCGCCGGTCCGCAGGCCGACGATCTGCCGGACCGACTCGATGCCCTGCTGAACGATCTCGACGCGGCCAACGCGCCGGAACGCCAAGCGGCGCGCAAGGCCCATGCGCTCGAGCGCGGCTATGACAGGCATCTCGACCATATCCTCTCGGTGGTGGGCCTTGGGGCTGCTGCCGAGCGACCGAAGGGCTCCGAAGATGCGGCTTGACCGCTACACCTCCGGCGGCTTCGACCGCGGCGCACCGCGCTGGAAGGAGGCGCTCTGGCTGGTGGCGGACGGGCTGCTGCTGGCATCCTGGCTGCCCGGCTCCGGCTGGCGGCGCGGGCTGCTGGCGGCCTTTGGCGCGCGGTTGGGCGTGGGGGTCGTGGTCAAGCCTGGCGTGCGGGTAAAATTCCCCTGGCGGCTCACCGTTGGCGATCATTCCTGGATCGGCGAGGACGTCTGGATCGATAACCTCGCCCCCGTCACCATTGGAGCCCACGCCTGCCTCTCGCAGGGCGCCTATGTCTGCACCGGCAGCCACGACTGGTCGCGCGAGAGCTTCGATCTCATCACCCGGCCGGTGAGCATCGCCGATCATGCCTGGTTGGGCGCGCGGGCCTGCCTTGCCCCCGGGGCGACGCTTGAGGAGGGCGCAGTGCTGGCCATGGCGGGGTTCGGTCAGGGTCGTCTGGTCGCCTGGACCATCCATGCCGGCAACCCCGCCACCCCGCGGCGGGCTCGGCCGTCCCGCCCCAAGGCAAGCGCCTGCACATGAAGCTCTCCGTCGTCATCGCGGTCTTCAAAATCTTGGCAACCAGAACGGTTTTCGCGAAAAATTGAAAGGCGGGGGTCTTGCGCCCCCGCCGCGGTCCGGATGTGGTATCGTGCCTGCCCCGCGGAACCGGTTTAGGCGACTGCGCTGGCGTATTGCGGCGCCCAGGTGCCGGGCGCGCCACCAGCGGTACAGGCCCAGCCTGTCAGCACCTTGCCCTGGGCGTCCACGACCGGCTTAGCGTTCCTGACGAAAGATCCCGTCGGATATGTTCCGGAAACCGGCGACGCGGTCCCGGAACTATAGGTAAGCACGACCCTGGCATCGTAAAGCTCGGTACCAATGCGGGAACTCGAGGCCGTTTTGTTCAGAGCGATTGTGGTCCCGCTGACCGCGGTGACGCGGCAGTAGTTCGGCAACCCGTCGGCCTTGATCCAGTCTCCAACCTTCCACTTGCCCGTCGGAGAGACATTGGTAATCGTGTCGGAGCCATTGGTCAGATCGCCAAATGTAAACTGGTGCATCAGCGGCATCCGGTAGGTGTAGAAGGCGTATGTGCCGGACTGCAGGCTGACCGGTACGCCCGTGAGGTGCACGTCCGTTGCCGTCACGCTGTTAACTAGCCCGATGCCGACCCGGCGGGCGGTTCCGTTGCCGCCGTTGTTTTCGACAATCGACCAGCCGTCGTTGATCCCAATCTCGTCACCGACCGACACCGTGCTCATGTCGAGCCCTGTCACCACGGCGCTTCCGTCCCCTGCGACGGTCACGGTCCCGGAACCGTTGTAGATTGCCTCCCATTCTGAGATGCAGGTCCACTCGTCACCAAGCGACATGATGCGCGCACCCACGCCGGGAAGCGCATTCGCAAGAAGCGCACCAAGGTGGCCGGTGTGAACCCCGCGGTAAGGACCGTTGGCATAGCGCAGGTTCATGGTCTGGATGTGCGGCGACGAGTAATCGGCAAAAAAGGGCATGTCATCAAAGGTTGCGCCATCGACATTGATCTTGTTCTGGATCTTCAGCCGCCGGGCCGCGCTTTTGTATTTGCCGATATATCCCCCGAAGAAGTTGACCGGACCGTTCCCCGTCAGATGCATGTCCACGTCTGGAAGGTTGGACGTAGCCGCGTCGATCAACTTGATCTGAGAGTCCTTGAACGAGAAGCCGTGTCCACCGTCCACATGGCCGATGGCCCAGATGCTTTCGAAATAGGCGTCCGTCACCGCGCCGTTGCCGCGGGCCACCTCGCCCGCCACGATGCTGTGACCATGCACAAAGACCCCGCCGCGAATGTAGCAAAGCGCACCGGTGCCTGCGCCGTAGCCGGAGCCGCCAACCATGAGTACGTCGAACCCCTTGGCATGGCAGTCCTTCATCACGCAACCGCGGTTCTGGCTTTCGCCAATAAAGAAGGGCCAGCGGTTGTAGGACAGATTGCTCTTGGAGACGGTGATGCTGTCACCCAGCTGCACGTCCGACCCGGAACACATCACTCCGACGATCCAGCCCTGCACGTCGCAATTCTCCACCAGGAGCTGCGTCGTCCCGGACCCGGACGGGGCAGCATAATGGTCTGGCTCCGCGCCGGAGCCGTCGAAGACTGCGAATTTCTCGTTCGCGGGCATCGCGCTGTAGAAAGGATCGACACAGATCCCGGCATGCAGCTTGTACTGACCGCTTTCCACCGCGCCGTTGGTGTTCCACCAGCCGTTTCTTGTTAGCAAGCTCGAATAGGACGGAAGCAGGAGGTTGTTTGCGGTGCCTTTGACCGCCACGTTTCTTAGGGTGAACTGACGCAACTTCTGGATCACGATCCCTGGGCTCTGAAGATCGGTGAAAGTGAAGGAGGTCCGCTGGTTGTGCATGTAGCCTTGTGCCGACCCTTCGATGTGGATCGAGGCATAGGAGAAGATCGTCCCGTCGAAAGAAAAGGCCTTGAGCGGCTTGTCGAGGCTGTAGTTCCCGCGGACGACGATCCGGGGGACCTCGTGGTTCGCCTGAGCCCACTTGATGGCCCAGGCAATGGTGGCGTTCAGGCGGTCAGCGTCGTTGACGATATGGCCGAACTGCCGATCCGACACGCTGCCGTCCGACGTAGGACACACGTACAGGCTGACCCCGCCTGCCGTGGCGATGTCGGCATCCGTAGCGCCCTCCGGCGCAACCTCGTAGCGGAAGCCATCTGTCCAGACAACGACGGTGTCGCCCCCGCCGACAAGCGTCTTGTCCTGCTGGGCAGCATAGGACAGGGCAGTGTCTTCGATCAGGGCCGCCACGTCTTGGTAAGACGCGCAGAAGCCCAGTTTCGGAAGGGCGGCGGGTTCACCGGATCCTAGAACTGTGCTGATCGAAATATTGTCCACCTCGGTTAGGACCTCGCCTCGCGGCGTTTCGACAACCATGCGGTAGAGGCCATCGATCACGTAGCAAGGCGGGAAGTTGCCGTCCTCGTCTGCCCGAAGGGGGTTCGCCTGCTGGATAGTCAGATGAAAGTCCTTGTAGATGTTCACAAGGATGCCGGGCTCGTTGACCGGGTAGACGTACAGCCGCGCCCCTGCAACCGGGTCGCCATTGTTTTCTAGGGCTCTTTGTGCCACTGCGAGATCAAGAAGTCCCATGTGATGTCTCCGTTGCTCGATTAGTACCGTGGATATGCAAAGCCCTGCCTCGATCATCAGCCGAACAGGACAGGACCCATGCAATCGATCCGCTGAGCGAGAACGATGTCGGTCAATTATTCAGAAAGGCTGATGGCATCGCGCGCAGGAATGGTGCCTGGCGCAACGTCGGCAAGACCACCATCCATTGGCGGTCAAAGTGAGACGCGATATCTCCCCCCGTCGGCGCCTACTAGGGCACCCGCGCCCGGTATGCACGAAGACTGAAACCGGGCCACCCGAGGGGGCAGGCTGCGGGTTTCGCAAATTCCCGGACACCTGTGTGGGTGTGGGAGGGGTTGGTCAGCGCTGACCTGCCACCCGAAACTTCCCTCGTTCTGATGTAGAGTTTGCTCAACCTTTTGAAGGAGCAAGCGAATGCGAAAGAGCCGGTTCACCGAGGCGCAAATCTTCGTCGCGGTGCTTGGCGCATCGAACTACACCTTCGCCTGGGCTGAGCCTCAGTCAGAAGCTGCCGGACTGGATCGAAGCGCAGGTTCGCGTGCTGAAGTTTTTCGGCGGGGTCCCAAAGGCGATCGTCTGCGACAATCTCAAGGCCGCGGTGGCCAAGCCACTCTGGTTCGAACCATCGCTGACCAAGACCTTTTCCTACATGGCGACGCATTGCGATACGACGGTGCTGCCTGCCCGACCGCGCAGCTGCGACAGGATCTCGGCGCCTATGCCGAAGGGGGCCGAACCGTCTTCGACCGCCAGGATCGCCTCGTGCTTCATCATGTGGCGCGCAGGGCCCGACAGATCCATCGGGCTGAGCTTGACCATGCAGAGCAGGTCGAAAAGCGCATTCGTCTCGGCCACGATTTCGTCATAGGCGTCGTAGATGAGCCGGGCCGGCTCGCCATAGGTGACAATCGAGAAATGCGGCTTGTCGTATCGGGGCGTGATCAGAAGATGTCCCAGCGTGCGGGCGTTCTGCCGGATCTCCAGCCGCTCGTTGACCGCCGGTGCGCGCCGGCCGTAGTCGGTCTTGTTCTCTATGATGATCGAGGGGACGGAAAGGTCCTGGGTTTCGCGCAGGACAGCCGCTGGATCGGAGAGCGAGTTCAGGGCGACCACCAGCACGTTGTCGATCCCTCAGAGGAATTTCTCGAGGGATTGCGAATGCGTCGCGCCATAGCCGCGCTTGCCGCCCATGGGCATCCGGATCGTGACCGGGCAGCTGGCCTGTTTTCCGTACATGTGATGGTACTTGGAGATGCCGTTGACGATCTGGTCGAAGGCATAAGTGACGAAATCGCCGAACATGATCTCGGCGATGCCGCGCCGGCCCGCCAGGCTGTAGCCTGCCGCCACTCCGACAAGCCCCGCCTCGCTGATGGGTGTCGAGACGATCGCATCGGGGAAGTCCTGGCCGTTCCCCTTGGTGGCCTTGAACGCGCCGCCGTAGGGGTCGGCGATGTCCTCACCGATGATCATTGCACCCCGCTCGGCCTCTTCACGCAGGAAAGCATTGACCCTTTCGATCACCCGCCCCTCGAAACCGGCCGCGGGCGTGTAGCGGGCCGAGGTGCGCCGGGGCATCTGGTCGCCGACATAACTGTCCAGTGGAAGCTCGGGCTTGGAGAGAGCGGTGTCGAAGTAGCTCTCGACCTCTTCGTCGATTTCGGAGAACCGCTGCGCGAGGTGGTTGTTGCCCTCCGAGATCCAGGAGATCGGATCGTTCTGCCGGAAAAATGCCACCTCCTCGGCATCCCGGTCGTCGTCGCCCTTGGAGTGGGCGTTCAGACGGTAGGTGGTCATCACGATGGCCACCGGTTCGCTGTTCCCGCGGGCATGTGCGATGGCCTCGCCCACGGTCTGCATCAGGCTCGGCAGATCCCATGTATTGGCCAGGAAGGTCTTCAGCCCGAAGGCGCGGAACCGGTCCGGGATCGATCCCGCCGTGTTGCGGGTCTGCGCGGTTGACTGGGAGTAGAAATTGTTCTCGCAGACAAAGACCTGCGGCACCTTCAGCAGGGCAGAAAGATTCAGCGCCTCGTAGGTCACGCCTTCACCCAGGGTGCCTTCGCCGACGAAAGAAACGACGACATTCTCCGTCTCTCGGACCATTCGGCCGATGCCCGTCCCCACCGGCAGCAGCGCCCCCTGCGGACCGTTCGAGATGAAGCCCTGGCGGTAGAGATGCTGGCTGGACCCGATACCCTTGCAGACACCATCCGCCTTGCCGAGCAATTCGTCGATCAATCCGGTCCAGTCGCCCGTATGGGCGATGTAGTGACCGTGGCAGCGGTGGTCGGACGTGATCCAATCCCCGTCGGTCAGGTGCTAGCAGATCGAGACGGCACTGAATTCCTGGCCGACACAGGTGTGTACGGTGCCGTTCATCTGTCCCCGGCCAAAGGCCACGAAGAACTGTTCCTCGACGCGGCGAATGCGATAAGCCTGTTCGATGAGCGTGCTATAATCTTCGGCAAGCTTGGCGCGATCAGAGCTGCTCCAGAGTGTCTGCACGGCCTTGCGCAGCTGGTTCACATTGCGAATTTCGTCCATGGATAGACCAATCGTAGACAAGGGTTGACCGAAATGGCGGAAAGCTATGCCGAGCTTCAATTACTGCGGTGATTCACATATTCAAGCAGCAGTTTCAACTGACATGCGCGCTTGACCGGGCTATGAACGGTGGATAGCCATGCGCTGGGTCAATGCGTCCCTCGATATTGTAACGCTTTAATGACAGGGGACTTTTTCGGTGCCGACACAAGAGACGCAGGCCGGTGTGCTTGATATCGCGGCCAATTAGGGGTGCCTGCAAATTCAGCAGATCCGTACTCGCAGGACGCGTCCTTTGGGGGATCGCCTGACCCTTGTTCCGTCTGACGCCCCGTCCGTTCTTCTGGCCCTGGAGGGTCTTCCTGTTACGGATGTTCGGCGCGAAGATCGGCAGGAAGGTCAGGATCAACCCCAGTGCGCGGGTCTTCCTGCCCTGGAACCTGACGATCTGGGACTACGCAACTATCGGTAGTGGGGCAAACCTGTATTCCGTCGGGCCGATCCGTATCGGGGCCCGGGCCACGGTTTCGCAATATACGCATATCTGTGCCGGCGGGCATGACCCATCCAGTACCACGCTGGATCTGACGCGCCCGCCGATCTCGATAGGCGAAGACGCCTGGGTCGCGGCGGATGCCTTTGTCGGTCCGGGGGTGACCATAGGGAGAGGCGCCATCGTCTCTGCTCGCGCGGCAGTCTTTGCGAATGTCGACGACATGGTGATCGTGAGTGGAAATCCGGCGCGTCCGCAGGGTTTCAGGGACATCCAGGACTGAAGCGCTCCGGCGCGATGCGGCTGGGGACGGGGTGCCGCGCCGGATGCTGTTTTTCAGGTCAGCGCGCCAGCTGTCAGCGCGCCACCTGGCCGGCCGCATTCAGCAGCGTCGGGAAGGCCTGTTGCAGGGCGCGGCCCCACTTGGTGATGGGCTGTTCCTCGATGAAGAG
>NZ_JAHXRQ010000034.1 GCF_019392335.1 Mameliella sp. CS4 | reverse complement strand
AGATCAGACATGGTCACCACTCGTTTTCGAACGGTGAATCATGCACGTCAAACCAAATCAATGGGTCCTGACCCTAGAAGACCGGGATCTGGGTCCTTGCTATAGAGGATTGCCGGGCTGATGGAAGAGGAGGTTGCGATCGTACCGGTGTTGGTCACTTTTGCGTTGATCGTGAGGTCGAACTGAACGGCATTTCCCGCGCCGGACTGGATCAGTCCGGTGTTTTCGACGTTGGCGCGAAATTGATTGCCCAGGTAAACGGTGCGATCCGTCGCGCTGGAGATCTCTCCGGCGTTGAAGAGAGAAAAACGGCCGGATGAATTGGCCGGCGCGGGGTCGACGATAATCGCTTCGCCAAAATCAAAGCCGTGAACGACGCCCGTTTGACCGACCGTGATGGTGCCGTCGATCCCTCCCTGCGAATTCCAGCGGATGCCGTGCTGGCCGATGATCGCGTCGTCGACACGGATATCGTATTCGTTCAAGTCAGGGGCCGCGAAAGCCGGCGCCAGCGGTCGAGATGATCTGCACACCCTGGGACACGTAAAGCTCTCCGCCGTCCACGATGGCCGGTGTCGAACTGCCGGTCAGAGAGGTGAAGTCGCGCGCCGATCAGGCCCGTCCCGGCGCGCGAGAGTGTCAGAGCACGAAGTCATCCGCCGTCAACCCGGTCACATTGGCCACCCGGATCTCGGCATCGGCGTTGCCGTCGCCATCGGCATCCAGCTGCACGATGGTCGAGCCGGTGGGCGTTTCGAAGAGCCGCAGCTCGGGATTGCCCGAGGGGGCGAAAGCGCCCGTGCCGCGGAACTCGAACACACCCGGGCTGAGGCCCGCGACCGAAATCAGGTCGACGCCCTGTTCGAAATCCAGGATCTGGTCACGGTTGGCGCCCACGACGGTCTCTGTCAGCGCCCGGAAGACGAAGAAATCCGCGCCCACGCCGCCGGTCAGGAAGTCGCGGCCAAGGCCCCCGGCCAGCTCGTCCTCGCCGGCGCGGCCCCGCAGGATGTCGTTGCCGGCGCCGCCTTCCAGAACGTCATCACCGTTGCCGCCGTCCATCGTGTCGTTGTCATCGCCGCCTTCCAGCCGGTCCGCCCCGTCCTGCCCGATCAGCAGGTCGTTGCCGTTGTCACCAAGGATGGTGTCGTTGCCTGCGCCGCCGTTGAGCGTGTCGTCCTGGGTTCCGCCGATCACCGAGTCGTCGCCCGCGCCGCCAAAGATTGTGTCGGCGCCCACGCCGCCGTCCAGCGTGTCGTCCCCGCCGTGTCCGGCCAAAAGGTCGTCGTTGGCAAAGCCTCGGAAGAGGTCGTCGCCATTGGCGCCGATCAGCGTGTCGTCGCCGGTCCCGCCGATGACCCCTTGGATCACGACGCCGTCGCCCGTGGCGCGGAACAGATCGTTGTCGCCGCCCAGATCGACATCGCGTGTGACCGTGCCGCCGTTGATGACCACGTCGTCGCCGGCGTTCAGTTGGACGGAACCTTCGATCAGTCCGGTGTTGTTGACCGTCTCACGCCCGTCTGCGCCGCGGATGCCGCTGGTCAGGGTGCCGGTGTTCACCACCTTTGCCGTGCTGCCGGCATTGCTCAGAAACTCGACAGCTGCGTTTGTAGAGGCGCCTGCGATGGTGCCATGGTTGGTGATCACAACATCAGTGTTGTCAAACACGTAAATGCCCCATGTGGCGCTGGCGATATTGCCCGTTGCCGTGTTCAGGATACGGGAACCGGCCGCGCGCGAGCCCAGGACGATGGCGCTCAAACCGCCGGTCATGGTGCCCGAATTGATGATTTTCATGCCGCCATCGCCGTTAATCGCTTCTTCGCCCGCCGTTATCGTCCCGCTGTTGACGACCCAAGCGCCGGTGCCTCCCACGGCCAATCCATCGTTCTGGGCCACGATCTCGCCGGTGTTGAGTACCCGCGTCTTGCCGGCTTCGCTTTGGATCGCATTGTTGCCCGCGTGGATCTGCCCGTTGTTGGTGATCAGGTCACCGACCGTCGTGTCGCTGCCGGAGACCCTGACCCCATTGCCATCGCTGGATATCAGCGCGCCGTCGTTGACGATCTTGTTCCCGTTGGCCCCGATCGAGATGGCGTCGAGGGCAGAGTTGATCGTCCCGGAATTGTAGATGTCGTTGTCGTTCTGGCCGATGCGGATGCCGTTGATCCCGCCCGCCATCTGCCCGGAGTTGACGATACGGTGCCCGCCCAAATCCAGGTCGACGACCCGTTCGTCGGCGCGCATCAGGCCGCTGTTGTCCAGAGAGAGGTCCGCGGCCTGCGAGACATCGGTGGATGAAAAGGCGTCGATCTGGCCAATGATGGTTCCGCTGTTGGAGACGGCGGTGCCATCGGCGCGCAGGACAAAGCCGTAATCGCCGTTGACCGAGCCTGAATTCGCAAAAATGCTGTCAATGGCGGTGTCCTGGACCATGACGCCGGCGAAATTGGCGCCGAGGACCGCGCCCGCATTGAGGATCGACGCATCCGTTCCGATGATCTCGATTCCGAAACCGCCCCCGGCAACCGATCCCGTGGTCAGGATGTTGACATTGACGTTATCGGCATTGACCTTGAGCCCTTCGGCAGCGACTGAGGCGAACAGGCTTCCGCCGATCTGAACGGCGTTGCCACCGGTCGTGTCGATCAACAGCGCGTCCGAATCCTGGTCGCTGACCAGCACGCCTTCGCGCAGGATGTAATCGTCGCCCGTGCTGATGGTGTCGCCGGTGGTCTGGTCGGTGGTGCGGATGAAGAGTGCCATCTGATATTCCCTTTGGACGTTATGAATTGCAGGTTTTTTTCCAGTTGTTAACCTTTTCACCCTACACGCCTGCCGGCGTCGTCCAAGGGTCATCGCGCGGCGGCCAAATGAGTGTCTGAAGGTTTCAGCTTTGGGTTGTGTGCGTGGGGCTGGGAAAGCGAAGAGACGCGCGTTTCGGCAATGGGGGTGCCGGAAGGCCCGGAAAGCGACCCGGTCAAGGCGCCCGGGTCTCAGATGTTCATGAGGGCAGGGGGCGCGGCCCCGCGTTCTCGGTCAGAGCACAAAATCATCCGCCGTCAGCCCGGTGACATTCGCGACCCGGATCTCGGCGTCCGCCGTGCCATCGCCATTGGCATCCAGTTGCACGATGGTCGAGCCTGTGGCGGTTTCCACAAGCCGCAATTCCGGGTTTCCGGAGGGGGCGAATGCCGCCGTGCCGCGGAACTCGAAGACACCGGGCGACAGGCCCGCCACGACGATGCTGTCCACGCCCTGTTCGAAATCAAGGATCTGGTCGCGATTGGCGCCGACCACGGTTTCAGCCAGGGCGCGAAAGACGAAGGTGTCCGCATCCTGACCGCCGGTCAGGAAGTCGCGGCCCAGCCCGCCGGCCAGGTCGTCCTCGCCCGCGCGGCCGCGCAGGATGTCATTGCCAGAGCCGCCTTCGAGGATGTCGTCGCCGTTGCCGCCATCGAGGATGTCATCGTTGTCACCGCCGTCGAGCAGGTCCGATCCGTCCTGCCCGACAAGGATGTCATTGCCGCCCTCGCCATAGACGGTGTCATCGCCGGCATTGGCGTTCATCGTGTCGTTGTCGGTGCCGCCGTTGATCTCGTCGTTGCCCGCGCCGCCCAGGATGACGTCGAGGCCGCTGCCGCCCTCCAGGCTGTCATCGCCGCCATGGCCAATCAGCGTGTCGTTGTCGGCGCCTCCGTCGAACAGGTCCACCGCCTCGCCGCCGATCAGCAGGTCATTGTCCTCGTCGCCATACACCGTGCCCTGCACCTCGCCCGAGGTGCCCCTGTAGACGTCGTTGTTGTTGTCCAAGAAGATATCCCCGACCATCAGCCCGGCGTTATTGATGATGTTCATGCCGGTTCCATTGAAGGCGGTGTAGCTGCCGCTGTTCCCGATAATTGTGCCGCTGTTGTTCAAAGTGGCGGTCCCGGTGCTGCTCAATTGCCAATTGGCATAGATCCCGAAACCGGATTGGCCGATGATCGTGCCGGTGTTGATCATGAACAACGGGGCCGTTCCCGCATCCGCCGCCAGACCGTCCGAGCTCCCCTGAATCAGACCGCTGTTGGAAATGTCGGTGTTTGTGAATCCATCCTCTGTCCGGATGTCGACCGCATCCTCACCTGACAGGATGGTGCCCGCGTTCAAGAGGGTGGCGTCGCTGGTCATCCGCATGCTGACCGTGTCGTCGTTCAGGGCCTGCAAGACTCCGCTGGGCCCCACGCTGATTTCGGTCCGCGCGCCTGTGGCAACGATCGCATTGTCCGTGGCGGAGACGGAGTTCGCCAGCACGAGTCCGCCGACATAGACATAGTTCGTGCCCGCACCGGACGTACTGATCGGGTCTCCTGTCACCACGAGTTGCGAATTCGGCCCGGACACGACCCCGGTTTCACCGCCGGTCAGGGTTTGCGCTGTGGTGGACGAACCGCTGATAACAAAGCTGGCCATGATGCGTATTCCTTTTCAAATATGTTGCTTGTGCGAAGACGGGTCCGCGTATCCGCCTGCGGGCGGGCAGGATCCCCTGGTCGGCCAATTCGCCTATGTCGCCCGCGCGGACCTGACGTCGCGCCGGGGGGCAATACCGGTCAGGAAACCCCGACCCAGACCGCCCAATCAAGCGCTTTCTGCAGGATCTTGTCTCGTCTGACGAGGGTCTCGGCGGCCTCAGAGAACAAAATCATCCGCCGTCAGCCCTGTGACATTCGCGACCCGGATCTCGGCGTCCGCCGTGCCATCGCCATTGGCATCCAGTTGCACGATGGTCGAGCCGGTGGCGGTTTCCACAAGCCGCAATTCCGGGTTCCCGGAGGGGGCGAATGCCGCCGTGCCGCGGAACTCGAAGACACCGGGCGACAGGCCCGCCACCACGATCAGGTCCACACCCTGTTCAAAATCGATGATCTGGTCGCGGTTCGCGCCCACCACGGTTTCGGCCAGCGCCCGAAAGACGAAGTTGTCCGCGCCCTGACCGCCGGTCAGGAAGTCGCGGCCCAGTCCTCCGGCGAGGTCGTCCTCTCCGTTGCGGCCGCGCAGGATGTCGTTGCCGTCGCCGCCTTCGAGAATGTCGTCGCCATCGCCGCCGTCCATCGTGTCGTCGTTGGCCCCCCCATCCAGGAAATCGCTGCCGTCCTGCCCGACCAGCACGTCGTTGCCCCCGTCGCCGAACAAGGTGTCGTCATCGGCATTGCCGTTCAGCGTATCGTTGTTGGCGCCGCCTTCGATATAATCGTTGCCGGTGCCGCCCTGGATGAAATCGTTGCCACCCTCGCCGATCAGGTCGTCGTCGCCTTCGTTGGCAAAGATATCGTCATTGCCCGATCCGCCGAACACCGTGTCGTCGCCCGCGCCGCCGCGCACCGTGTCGTTCTCGGTCCCGGCGGTCACGGTGTCGCTGCCCGCCCCGGCAAAGATCAGGTCGTCGCCCGCGCCGCCGACCAGCGTGTCGTCGCCCCCGCGCCCGACCAGCGTGTCGGCGTCGGCGCCGCCATCGAGGTTGTCCGCCAGGTCGCCGCCAGCCAGCGTGTCGTTGCCGCCCTCGCCAAGGACAACACCGGTGGCGACCCCGGTGCCGATCCCGCGATAGGTGTCGGCGCCATCGCCAAGGACGACATCGCCGCCGATCGTGCCGCCGTTGATGACCGTGTCGTTGCCGCCGTTCAGGTTCACGCCGCCGTTGATCAGACCCGTGTTCTGCACTCTGTCGACAGCCGTGGTCGACGTCGACAGCACAACGTCAGACGCCGTGCCGCTGAGAATGCCCGAATTGATGATGTCGAGCGCGTCGCTGCCAATGATTGCCCGGCCAGCGTTACTGTTGGAATTGTCAAAGGCATTCCCGATGATTTCGCCCGTGTTGACGATCCGGGTGTCTGCCTCATTGATCCGGATCCCCGTGCCAGCGGCGATCAGTCCCGAGTTGAATATCTTGGTTTCGGCCTGATTGATAAGGAGCCCATCCCCGATACCGGAGACATGCCCCGATATCGTGATCGTGGACTCGAACACACTGGTTCCGCTCGCGGGGGGGTCGAGCCGCACAGTGGAGCTTCCCTGTGACGTCACCGACCCCTGGATGTCGATGCTTGTGGCGAGGCGGTTGCTGAGGATGCCTCGGTTGGCGCCGTCGACCGTTCCCGTTTCACCGACGACAATGCTGACGCGTCCGCTGCCGTCGCCGACATCCGCGGCAAGAATCCCGCTCAAGCCTGCCACGGCCCCCCGTACGACGAGATCCGCGAGGGTGGGGCTGGTCAGAACGATGCCATTGCTCGTGGAATAGACCGAGTTTCCCTCGGGAAGGATGCCAACGTTGGTCGAGGTAAGGAACACGGTGGATGTGCTGCTGGAAATGATGCTGATGGCCATGGTCGCTCCAAAATCGGCCGACATGTGCCGTCGGCGTTAAATTAACGTATGGTTAACCTTCATGATCGGGTGTCCACGATCAAGAAAAGATGTCCGTCATCGGTGCCTGGTGCTGAGCGTCGACTCTGGATGTTGGCTTTCCAAACGAAAAGGAACGCCCCGCGAGGGGGCGTTCCGATGATCTGCCTGGGCCGGAGGGCCCGGCAGGCGGTTTTAGTTCCTGGAGGGGACGACCATCTTGCCGGCAACGATCCAGGGCATCATGCCGCGTGGCTAGACGCCTTTGGCCTTGATCCTTCACCGACCCTGACGCCTGTGAGGCGCGCGCTCTACAGCACGAAGTCTTCCGCCGTCAGCCCCGTCACGTTGGCAACGCGGATCTCGGCGTCAGCGATCCCGTCGCCATCGGCGTCCAGCTGCACGATGGTCGAGCCGGTCGGCGTCTCGAAGAGCCGCAGTTCCGGATTGCCCGAAGGGGCAAACGCGGCGGTGCCCCGGAACTCGAACACACCCGGGCTGAGGCCCGCAACGACGATGCTGTCGGCGCCCTGTTCGAAATCCAAAATCTGGTCGCGATTGGCGCCGACCACGGTTTCAGCCAGCGCGCGGAAGACAAAGTTGTCCGCGTCCTGCCCGCCAGTCAGGAAGTCGCGGCCCAGCCCGCCCGCGAGGTCGTCCTCACCCGCGCGGCCGCGCAAGATATCGTCGCCGTCGCCGCCCTCAAGCACGTCGTCGCCATTGCCTCCGTCCATCGTGTCGTTGTCGGCGCCGCCGTCGAGGAAATCGCTTCCATCCTGACCGACCAGGATGTCGTTGCCAAGATCGCCAAGGATCGTGTCGTCGCCGGCATTGCCGTTCAGCGTGTCGTTGTTGGCTCCGCCGTCGATGTCGTCATTGCCTGCACCGCCAAGGATGACGTCATTGCCGCCGCCGCCCGCCAGAATATCGTCACCGCCGCGCCCGACCAGCTTGTCATCATCGCCGCCACCGTCAAGGTCGTCAGCCAGATCGCCGCCCAACAGCGTGTCGTTGCCTGCCTGGCCTTCGACGAGTCCTTCGGTGCCCCCGGACCCATTAGCGCGATAGGTGTCGGCGCCTGCGCCAAGCGCTACATCGCCCCAGATTGTGCCTAGATTGATCACGCTATCCGCCCCGCTTCCCGCACCAATCGCATCGTCGGGCGCGGTGATGGTGCCGGAATTGAACAGGGTCAGGCTTTCCGAAATGCTTAGGGATGTGGCTACGATTGCGTCCAGGGTGCCGCTGATCGTGCCAGTGTTGCTGACCTCCGAGGTGCCGCCCAGTTTGATGACCGAGCCGGAGGTCGAGGTCATCAGCCCGTTGTTGACGATCCGCGCGTTGTCCCCGTTCATCAGCAGTGCCGCTATCGTCTGACCCCCATTGGTGCCGTTCAGCGTCCCGGTATTGACGAAGGTGTTGTTCGCCCCGGCCAGTTCGGACTGACCGCCAGAAATGGTGCCATGGTTGGTCACCCAGGCGCTGTTTCCGGTGAAATTGAAGGGGCGAAAGATATCCGGTGCCAGGACTTGACCGTTCGGGCCGATGTAGATGACAGAACTGGCATTCCCGGCATCAGCTATCACATCGCCACCGGTGGCAATCAAAGTCCCAAGCACAAACACGTCCGTGTTTGTGCCGGTCACGTTGAGCGTGGAGGTGCTGAAGTACTGCGTCACCCCTTCGAGCAAATAGTATTCGTCGTTTATCGCGAGGTTGGTTTGCGCGTTTGTCAGTGTGCTGATCACGAAGGTTGCCATGGTCTCGTCTCCTGTTTGCAAAGAATGCGCGGAGCCTGGCAGGGGCGGTAACGGGGACTCGTGACGAAGCAATCGTGAGGGGTGCCTGCTATCGGCCCGGAAGACATGCATGGTCCTCCCAAAAGGGCTGAGCTGTCAAAACATTCTGGGCCTGTCGCAGATTCCGGTGTTTGTGATCCGTTGGGCAGACCCGTTCGTGACGGGCCTGCTGCTGAAGAACGAGATCAGTTCATGGAGGTGTCAACCATCTTGCCGGCAAGGATCCAGAGCATCATGCCACGCGGCTGCGCGCCTTTGGCCCTGGTCCTTCACCGACCCTGACGCCTATGAGGCGAGCACTCTACAGGACGAAGTCATCCGCCGTCAGGCCGGTGACATTGGCCACCCGGATTTCCGCATCCGCCGCGCCGTCGCCATCGGCGTCCAGCTGCACGATGGTCGACCCTGTGGCGGTTTCCAGCAGCCGCAATTCCGGGTTGCCGGAGGGATCGAAAGCAGCCGTGCCCCTGAACTCGAAAACCCCCGGCGAGAGGCCCGCAACCACGATCATGTCCACACCCGGTTCAAAGTCGATGATCTGGTCGCGGTTGGCACCGACGACCGTCTCGGCCAGAGCGCGGAAGACAAAGTTGTCCGCATCCTGCCCGCCGGTCAGAAAGTCACGGCCCAACCCGCCCGCCAGATCGTCCTCCCCGGCACGTCCTCGCAGGATGTCGTTGCCATCGTCGCCTTCGAGGATGTCGCCGCCGTTGCCTCCGTCCATCGTGTCGTTGTCGGCGCCACCGTCCAGGCTGTCGCTGCCGTCCTGGCCGATCAGCACGTCGTTGCCGATGCCGCCGGTGAGGCTGTCGCCGCCGGATCCGCCGTTCATCACGTCGTCGTCGGCGCCGCCGTCCATGTCGTCATCGCCCGCGCCGCCAAAGATCGTGTCGTTCCCCGCGTCTCCCAGAAGGGTATCGTTGCCGCCATGCCCCGCGATCAGGTCGTCGTCGACCCCGCCATCGAGGCGATCCGCGCTGTCGGCCCCGAGCAGCGTGTCCAGCCCTTCCTCTCCGAAGACCGTTCCGCCAAATGTGCCGCTGCCAACCGCGCGCACCAGGTCGTTGCCGGTGCCCATCTGCACGGTGTTCGACGCGGTGCCGCCATTGATGAAAATGTCGTGCCCGCCGGAAAACCCGGCCACCCCCGCGAGCGTGCCGAAATTTCGGACGATATCGTCACCGGCGTTGAGGGTGATCGAATGCAACGTGCCCGCAACGGTGCCGAAATTCTCGAGCACGAAGCCGGTCACGACATTCGTCAGGTTGATCCCGTCCGCGGCTTCGATCAGCCCGTTGTTGACAACCGTGGTGCTGTCGCCGCGGATATTCAAGCCGACACTGTCGGACAGGATGTTGCCGCTGTTGGCAATGCGAGAATTGTCCGACGTAGTGGTCAGGTTGACGCCGGTGTTGACACCGAAGATCGTTCCGCTGTTGTGCAGTGAAAGCTGCCGAAAGGAATTGACACCCTGAAGTTCGCCGGTGACCGAGCCGGAGTTCTGGACGATGGCCCGGTCTCCAAGGTCGCTTCCGGAAAACAGGATGCCTTCCTGTTCGCCCGCCAGACTGCCTTCGTTGATGACGGTGACCGTGTTGCCGTTGCCCGCAAAGACAATGACGGCGCTGTCGGCGGTTTGCACGAGGCCGGTGTTGCCGTTGAGAAATAAGGCGTCAAATTCGCCCGTCAGGGCAAGACCATCGTCATGGCTGATGATGGTGCCGTAGTTGTAGAAATTGAAAGCGCCAAGGTTGCTGTCGATCACAGCGTCGGTGCCGCCTCCCGTGGTGACGATACTGTTTCCCGCCAGTAAGAAAGTGGGATCGTTTGCCGTAACGGTGACGGTGGAGGTTGTCGATGAAAGAACTGTCATGGCTGGTTCTCCAATGCTGGTCCGAAAAAAGTATTTGGTTTAGAGGCGGTTTGCCTGTTGGGCCGCACCTTTAAATGCTGCTCCGGACTGACGGTCAAGGAAGACGGGAAATTCACAGGACCCGGCATGCGCCGCGGACAAAAAAACGCCCCCTCGAAAGGGGGCGTCGGTGTTCCGGTTTCGGACGGGCGTCGCGCCCGCCGTCCCGGATCAGTTCTTCGACTTGTCGACCATCTTGCCGGCCGAGATCCAGGGCATCATGCCGCGCAGCTTTTCGCCGGTGGCCTCGATCTGGTGTTCGTCGTTGATGCGGCGGGTCGCCTTGAACGAGGGCTGGCCAACAGCGTTTTCCAGCATGAAGTCACGCACGAACTTGCCGGTCTGGATGTCGGTCAGAACCGCCTTCATCCGGGCCTTGGTCTCGTCGTAGGGCAGGATGCGCGGGCCCGAGACATATTCGCCGTATTCGGCGGTGTTCGAGATCGAGTAGTTCATGTTGGCGATGCCGCCTTCGTAGATCAGGTCCACGATCAGCTTGACCTCGTGCAGGCACTCGAAATAGGCCATTTCCGGCGCGTAGCCGGCTTCGACCAGGGTCTCGAAGCCCATCCGGATCAGCTCGACCAGGCCGCCGCAGAGAACCGCCTGTTCGCCGAAGAGGTCGGTTTCGCATTCCTCGCGGAAGTTGGTCTCGATGATGCCCGAACGGCCACCGCCGATCGCGGCGCAGTAGGACAGGCCGATTTCCAGCGCCTTGCCGGTGGCGTCGTTGTCGACGGCCACGAGGCAGGGCACGCCGCCGCCCTTGGTGTATTCGCCGCGCACGGTGTGGCCGGGGCCCTTGGGCGCCATCATGATGACGTCGACGCCGGGCTTGGGCTCGATCAGGCCGAAGTGCACGTTCAGACCGTGGGCAAAGGCGATGGCAGAGCCCTCTTTCAGGTGGTCGTGGACGTATTTCTTGTAGGTCTCTGCCTGCAGTTCGTCGGGCATGGTGAACATGATCACGTCACACCAGGCTGCGGCTTCGGAGATGCCCATGACCTGCAGGCCTTCGCCTTCGGCCTTGGCGCGCGAGGGCGAGCCTTCGCGGAGCGCCACGCAGACATTCTTGGCGCCGCTGTCGCGCAGGTTCAGCGCGTGGGCGTGGCCCTGGCTGCCGTAGCCCAGGATGGCAACTTTCTTGTCCTTGATCAGGTTCACATCGCAATCGCGATCATAGTAAACGCGCATGTTGGCACTTCTTCCTTGGTCTTGTTGTTCTGGTCGGCAATCTACGCCCGGCGGCGCGAGAGTGTTTGCGTTTTTCTTGAGTATTTGTCAGAAAGAAGAAACATCATGCGCTATTTTTCCGATTGGCGGTGAATTCATGCTCGACGACACGGACAGGCGCATCCTGCGCCACATGATGGCAGAGCCCGAGATGGCGGGCGGCGCCCTGGCCGACCGGGCAGGGGTCACGGCCTCGACCCTGGCACGGCGGCTGGAGCGGTTGCGCACGCGCGGCGTCTTGCACGGGTTGCGCGGGGTGATCGACTGGCGGGCGCTGGGCTACGAGGTCGAGGTCTCCTTGCGGGTGACGCTGGACAAGACCCAGCCGCGCGCCTTCGACGAGTTCATCGCCGCCGCGCGCGAGGTGCCCGAGGTGCTGGAGATCCAGACCTTTCTGGGGCAGGTGGACGTGCGGCTGTCGGTGATCGCGCGGGACATGGCGCATTACCAGCAGCTTTACCGCGACCGTCTGCTGACCCTGCCGCATATCGCCGACATCGAGGCACTGATGCATGTCGCCCGAGTCAAGGACCGCGAGGCGTTGCCGCTGTGATCGCCCTGGACGACACTGATCGTGCGTTGATCCGCGCGCTGGCACAGGATGCGACGGCCTCTGCCGGGGCGCTGGGGCGGGACCTGGGCCTGTCGCAGCCCGCCTGTTGGCGGCGGATCAAGCGCCTGCGCGAGGCGGGGGTCTTTCGCGCAACCCGGCTGGATGTGGACACGGCGGCGCTGGGGTTTGGCGTGACCGTCTTTCTGGGGGTCAAGCTGGCCACAAAGGGGCGTGTCAGTCTTGAGGATTTCGAACGCGCGGTCAGCGCCATCCCCGAGGTGCAGACCGTGGAACATGTGCTGGGCGCCTATGACTATCGCCTGCGCGTCGTGGCGCGGGACCTGCCGGATTTCGAGCGCGTGCTGCGGCGGCGGATCATGACCTTGCCCGGGGTCGGCAATCTGGACGCCAATGTGCTGCTCAGCGAGGAGCGGCGCCCCGGGCCGCTGGGCTGACAGCACGGGGTATGCGGGCGCCAAAAGTATTCCTTTGCATACAGTGGCTTGGGTGAAATCCTCATGGCGGCTATGCGGTATTGAGCATGGTACCGCCGCCTTGGCATGGTCTATGCTGCAGTGCAGAATTAGATCGGGCCTGCCGGACGCGGACCCGCCGTGCAACCAAGACGAACATGGGGACCATCATGAACAAGCTCCTGACCGCCGCCGCCTTTGCGCTGACCTCGACCGCCGCCCTTGCGGGGACTGTGACCCTGGACGCCCCCGCCGCCGGCGCGACCCTGCACGAGGCCGGCATCGACATGAGCCTCTACTGGACCGAGGCAGAGGCCGGCTATGAGTTGGTCGCGACCTATGTCACCGAGGACACCGCCGAGCCCGCGCGCCTGGTGATGCTGCTGCAGGAGGGCGACAACGTCACCTTCGGCCTGCCGGATGCGCGCGACGTGACCTTCAAGTTCATCCGCACCAACGACGTCGTTGTGGTCGCGGGCTACAACCCCGCCGCAGAGCTGGTCGGCAACTGATCATTCGGGTCCGAACGCGGCATTGTGGACACGGCGGCGCGTGCCTCGCGCCGCCGTTTTTCATCTCTGCCCCTTTTGTTGGCCTTTTCGCCGCGCGCCGGGCGGGATAGAGCTTGGCGCAAACATGGAGGACCCTATGGCTGCCTTGCTTGACACAGTCGATCCCGAAGGGATGGAAGAATTCTCGGTCGTCTTCACCGACCGCTCGCTCAACCACATGTCCGCCGCCTTTCAGGAGGTGATGCGCGATATTTCAGCCATGCTGAAAGAGGTCTATGCCGCCGATGGCGTGGCCCTGGTGCCCGGTGGCGGCACCTACGGGATGGAGGCGGTGGCGCGTCAGTTCGGGCGTGGTGCCGACGTTCTGGTGGTGCGCAATGGCTGGTTCTCTTACCGCTGGTCGCAGATCTTCGAGGCGGGCGGTTTCGCCGGAGAGACCACGGTGATGAAGGCACGGCGCACGGGCAACGCGTCCGACGCGCCCTTTGCCCCCGCGCCGATCGAGGAGGTCGAGGCCAAGATCGCCGAGACGCGCCCCGATGTGGTCTTTGCCCCACATGTCGAAACCTCGGCCGGGGTGATCCTGCCGGATGACTACGTGACCCGGCTGGCCAGGGCCGCGCATGAGGTCGGCGCGCTGATGGTGCTGGACTGCATCGCCTCGGGCTGCGCCTGGATCGACATGCGCGCGACCGGGGTCGATGTGCTGATTTCGGCGCCGCAAAAGGGCTGGTCCTCGACCCCCTGTGCCGGGCTGGTCATGATGTCCGAACGCGCGCTTGAGCGGCTGGACAAGACCACCTCGGACAGCTTCGCCGTCGATCTGAAGAAATGGTACCAGATCATGCAGGCCTACGAGAACGGCGGCCATGCCTACCACGCCACCATGCCGACAGACGGGCTGCGGTCCTTCCGCGACACGATGGCCGAAACCCGCGCCTATGGCTTTGACAAGCTGAAGGCGGCGCAATGGGCGCTGGGCGACGCGGTGCGCGCGATGTTTGCCGAGAAGGGCGGGAAATCCGTCGCCGCCGAGGGCTATGGCGCGCCGGGCGTGGTGGTCTGCTATACCGCCGATCCGGAGATCAAGACCGGCAAGGCCTTTGCCGCGCACGGCATGCAGATCGCCGCCGGTGTCCCGCTGCAATGCGATGAGCCGCCGGAGTTCTCGACCTTCCGCGTCGGTCTGTTCGGGCTGGACAAGCTGTACGATGTCGAGGCCACTGTCGCCCGGTTGCGCAAGGTGGTGGACCAGGTTCTGTAAGAAGGGGGCTCTGCCCCCGTCGCCTCTGGCGACTCCCCCGGAGGTATTTTAGGCCCAAAGAAACACCGGGTACGCGCCTTTGTCTTCTTTGGGCGTCAAATACCTCCGGGGGTGAATGGGCCGCCGGCCCAGAGGGGGCAGCGCCCCCTTTTCTCCTATCCGCGTGCGCCCAGTCCCATCTGCATGAGCGAGGTGCGCACAGGCTTGAGGCCATAGAGCGCGTCCAGTCCCTTGGCGCGGATGTCACGCAGAGGTTGCGCAGACAGCTGCGATATGCGGTTGAGCGCGGTGATCCCGGCGACGCGCGCGCGGATATCCGTGATCCTGCTGCGGTGATAGGCGTCCAGCATCTGCGCATCGCCCAGCCCCTCGGGGCGGGCCATTGCCAGATCCCGTAAGGCAGCAATGTCCTTGAGGCTCATGTTGAGACCCTGCGCGCCGATGGGGGGCACCACATGCGCCGCCTCGGCCACCAGGGCCAGGCGCTGGGAGGAGAGCCGATCGGCCTCTTGCGCGATGATCGGCCAGATCGAGCGGCGCGAGGCCAGTTCCAGCGGGCCGAAGAGAAAGCAAGAGCGTTCCGACATTTCCGCCTGGAAGGTTGCAGGGGCCAGGTCGAAGAGGCGTTGTGCCTTGGGGCCGTCCTCCATCCAGACCACCGCCGAACAGGGGCGGCCGTCGAGGTCGGGCAGGGGAACCAGGGTGAAGGGGCCGCCGGTGCGGTGGATTTCGGTCGAGACATTGCAATGCGGGATCGGGTGGGTGACGGCAAAGGCCAGCGCCTTTTGTCCGAACCGCGTGGTCTTGACCCCAATCCCGGCCGCCTGACGCATGGGCGATGCGCGCCCGTCCGCGGCCACCACCATCCGGCAGCGCACCTTGCTGCCGTCCGACAGCGTCACGCGGGCCTCGCCCTCGCGGGTGAAAAGCGCCTTGGTGCCCGTGCCGGGGCGGAAATCGACGTTGGCCAGCTCGCCCAGGCGGGCCGCCATTTCCCGGCGGAGCAACCAGTTGGGAAGGTTCCAGCCAAAGGGCTTGTCCGAAAGATCTTCGGCATCGAAATCGCGGGTCACGCGCGGCTCAGCCACGGGTCCACCGGCATCGACGATACGCATGACCTGCAGCGGCATGGCGTGATCGGCGAGGCGCGGCCAGAGGCCGATTTCCTCCAGGAAAGACTGTGCCGGTTGCAGGAAGGCCGTGGTGCGCAGGTCCGCGCCTTCGGCTTCGCGCTCTGTCACCGGCGGGGTGGGGTCGACGATGAGCGTCGAGAACCCGGCCGAGGCAAAACCCGCCGCCGCGGTCAGCCCCGCGATGCCGCCGCCCGAAATGACGATATCATAATCCATCTTCACGACTCCTTTGCCGAGACCCTAGGGCGGGCGCAGGCGAAAGTGTATCGGGATCGCTGTCGCGCGGGGCGCGGTGTGCGGTCGCGGGGGCAGTGCATCCGCGACCGCATCAGGGCATGCGACGTCTTACTTGCCGACGGAGATGAGGATCAGCACCACGTAGACCACCGGGACGAGGGCCAATGCCGTCATCGCGAGCCCCGCAAGGCCAAAGAGCGCGGTCATGGCGGCGCCAGTCCCTACCAGCAGCGCGGCAATCAGGTAGGCCACCTGTTCGGGCGAGATCGCCTTGCGCGGCATGTCCGTGGTGGCGGGGGTTTCGGCAATCGACATATTCACATCTCCTGATTTGTTCTGGAGACGAGATAACATTTCGGCACCTCTCGAACAGGTGCTTAATGTCGCATGCGATATGAAGCTTTACTGGATCAATTTCCCGGCCCGCGACTTCAGCCCGCGCAAGAAGCCCGCCAGGTCATCCGTGTGATGGTGGATGTGGTCTGCCGGGGCGGCCTCTGGCGCGACATGAACCGTGCGCATGCCCATCGCGTGCGGGGCGGCAAGGTTGCGCGGGTCGTCCTCGAACATCGCCGCCTCCGCCGGGTCCAGCCCATCGCGGGCAAAGACACGCTCAAATGCCTCGGGGCGGGGTTTGGGCGCGTAACCCGCGTGTTCGACACCGTAGATCGCGTCAAAGGCGGCCTCCAGCCCGCGGGCTTTGAGCACCTGGGCCGCGTAGGGCGCGCTGCCGTTGGTATAGACGATGCGGCGGCCGGGAAGGGTGGCGATCAGGTCCGCAAGATGCGGATCGGGTGTCAGCGCGTCAAAGGAGATGTCGTGCACGTCCACCAGGTAGTCCTCGGGGTCGACCTCGTGATGGGTCATCAGCCCGGCCAGCGTGGTCCCGTAGCGCGCCCAGTAGTCACGGCGCAGCTGGGCGGCCTCATCCCGCGCGGCGCCGGTCACGCGCATGACATAGCTGTTCATGCGCGCCTCGATCTGGTCGAAGAGGCGCACGGCGGGCGAGTAAAGCGTGTTGTCCAGGTCAAAGACCCAGGCCCGCACATGGGCAAATCTGTCCTTGGTCATGGCATATGCCTACCTTTTGGTAGGTCGCGCGGCAATCGGCGCAGCTTGAACCTGCCATGCCGCTGGCGCTATCGTTGCGCGGTGGACGCAGGGAGGGTTCTATGAGTGAGGTCAAGCCGGCACAAAAAGATGCCTATACGATGATCCTCGAAGCCATCGATTCAGGTATCTACAAGCCGGGTGACCGCCTTGTGGAAAGCGAACTGGCAGAACGTTTCGGCGTGTCGCGCACGCCGATCCGCGAGGCGTTGCAACGGCTGGAGACCCAGTCGCTCCTGGCGCGGGACGGGCGGTCGCTGATCGTGGCCTCGCTGGATCACAACCAGATGGCCGAGCTTTACGCCGTTCGGTCCGAGCTGGAGGGGCTGGCCGCACGGCTGGCGGCGCGGCACGCGACCGAGGAGGAGGTTCGGGTGTTGCGGGACATGATCGAGGAGGACCGCGCGCTGTTGAACGATCCGGCGGCGATGGCGCGGGCCAACCGGCGGTTCCACCGGATGATCCACCTGGCCTCGCACAACCGCTACCTGGTGCAGCAGCTGGACCTCGTCTATCGGTCGATGGCGCTGATGGCGACAACCTCGCTGGCGGCCAAGGGGCGCGGAGAGATCGCGCTGGGCGAACACCAGGCCATCGTCGATGCGATTTCCAAGCGTGACGAGGATGCCGCCTACCGGGCGCTGCGCGACCATATCTCGACCGCTTTCATCACCCGCCTGAAGCAGGACAATGCCGAGCACATGGCGGTGTGACGGGGCTTACCCCTCGGGCGGGACATCCCCGCCCGGGCGGTCCGGGGCCGAGCGGCCATGCTGGGTCTTGTCCCAGTAGAAGGGATTGCGCAGCGTTTCCCAAAGCGCCTTGTAGATCGCCAATGTCCCCAGCGGGAAATAGGCGAAAAGCGTCGGCACCCAGGCAAAAAGCGCGCGGTGCGGGCTGCGTGCCAGCGCGGCCAAGCCGATCACGATCGACACCGCCTCTGCGCTGAGGAAGAGCGCCGTAAGACCCAGGATCAGCGGCCGTGACAGGTGGGGGTCCAGCGGGTGCGGCAGTCCCATCAGGATCAGCCAGAAGGACCACAGAACCGGCGCGAGCGCGAATTGCACCAGGGTCGTCAGGAAGAGCAGCTGAACCCCGGCAAAGCGTTTCGGTCCCAGGTCGCGCCACAACCGGCGCGGGTCGCGGCTATGGACCCACCAGGTGATCCCGTATCCCTTGAGCCAGCGCGAGCGTTGCTTGATCCACGGCCAGAACCGGTTGTTGGCCTCTTCGCGGGTGACGCTGGACATCAGCTCTGTCCGAAATCCGTGCCGGGCGAGGCGCACGCCCAGATCGGCATCCTCGGTCACGTTGTGGGCGTCCCAGCCGCAGACCTTTTCCAGAACCTCGCGGCGGAAAAAGACTGTTGTCCCACCCAGTGGCACGACAAAACCCAGCCGGGACAGGCCCGGGAGCAGGATGCGGAACCAGCTGGCGTATTCGATGGTGAAACAGCGCGACAGCCAGTTGGCGCGCGGGTTGTAGTAGTCGAGGATCCCTTGCAGGCAGCCGACCTCACGCGGGGCGCGGTCGAAATGGCCGACGACGCGGGTGATCTGGTCGGGAGCGGGGGCGTCCTCGGCATCGTAGATGCCCACGATCTGCCCGCGGGTAAACCGATAGGCATAGTTCAGCGCCCGGGGCTTGGTTGTGATCCGGCCCGGCGGCACGGTGATCGTGCGCATCCAGGGCGGCAGGCGCGTGCGTGCCAATGTCTCGCGGGTCAGCTGATCCTCGGCCTCAAGCACCAGCACGACATCCAGCAACGCCTTGGGATAGGTGAGCCGCGACAGGCGTTTGACCAGTGTCTGGGCGATGTCCTCTTCGCGAAAGAGCGGCACCAGGATCGAGACCAGCGGCGGATCGGCGGGCAGGGTGGCGTGCACCGGCGGAGCGCTCCGGGGCAGGGCGGCGAGCGCCGCCAGTTTCATCAGTTGCGCCAGCACGAGGGACCCCAGCGCCAGCGTCAGCGCGGCCCCGAACAGCAGCCGGGGGGCCAGCACAAGCAACAGCAGACAGACCAGGCCGGCGCCAATGGCCAGCATCCGCGTGCGCGGCGTCATCCGGTTCAGATCGCGGCAGCTGTCTTCGTCAGGCACCCATGTCTCGGCGGCCTCGGCCAGTTGTGCGCCAGCCCGGGCAGAGATCTCGGCATGAATGTCGGCCTCCAGCGCCAGCGCCATGACCACGGGGCCGATGTCGGGTGGCAAGAGCGGCAGCAACTCGGGGAAATCATCTGGCCGTGACGTGGCCAAGAGCAGCGTATCGCCCACCCGCATCCAGGGCAGGACCCCGTGTTCGAGGCAGAACTCTGGCGGCAGGTGGCCGAGCACGGCAGGGTCGGGCGGGCTGTCGCGGCGGCGCAGGACAAGGGCGCCGAAATGCTGGGCCTGCGCCTCAAGCACGTCCTCGCGTGAGGCGATGGCTTCGGCCACCACGACCTGCGGCGCCGATTGTCCGATGCGGCTGGCCTCGGCCATCGCGCGCAGCATGTCGGTCGGTGCAACGCGACCGTCCTCCATCAGGATATGGCTGATGGGCTGGCCACGTCGGCCCTTTGCCTGGGCCAGCTTGGCCTCGGCCAGATGGAGGCGGTGCTCTGACATGCCTCGTCCCGGTAAACTCGGTTACCGGAACCTTCACATGGCTTTGGTAAACGAAAGCTTAACCAAACAAGGCAGTCTGGCGGCAAATGGCCGCCAAACGGTTAACACAGCGCTGTTTTTTTCGAAAAACGCGCGCTCAGGCCGCCTCCATCGAGGCGGCGAAGCGCTCAAACAGGTAGAAACTGTCCTGCGGGCCGGGGCTGGCCTCGGGGTGGTGCTGCACGCTGAACACCGGGCGGTCGGCCAGGCGAATGCCGCAGTTGGACCCGTCGAAGAGCGAGATATGCGTTTCCAGAACGCCTTGCGGCAGCGTCTGGCTGTCGACGGCGAACCCGTGGTTCATCGAGGTGATCTCGACCTTGCCCGTGTCCATGTCCTTGACAGGATGGTTCGCGCCGTGGTGGCCGTGGTTCATCTTGATCGTCTTGGCGCCCACAGCCAGAGCCAGCATCTGGTGGCCGAGGCAGATGCCGAAGACCGGCAGTTTCGTGTCGGACAGCAGGCGCTGGATCATCGGCACGGCGTAGGCGCCGGTGGCGGCAGGGTCGCCGGGACCGTTCGACAGGAAAACACCGTCGGGTTCATGCGCCATGACATCGTCGAAAGTGGCGGTGGCGGGCAGCACCGTGACCTCGCAGCCGGCCGAGGCGAGGCAGCGCAGGATGTTGCGCTTGGCGCCATAGTCGATGGCGACGACCTTGTGCCGGGCCTGTTCCTGCCGTTGGTAGCCGTCCGGCCAGGCCCACCGCATTTCGTCCCAGCGATAGCTTTGCGCACAGGTGACATCCAGCGCCAGGTCCAGCCCTTCGAGACCCGGAAAGCCGCGCGCGGCGGCGACCAGTGCTTCGGTGTCGAAATTGCCGTCGGGATCATGGGCCAGCGCGACATGGGGCGCGCCTTGCTGGCGGATGGCACGGGTCAGCCGGCGGGTGTCGACGCCGCCGATGGCGATGCGCCCGCGCGCCGCCAGCCAGTCGCCCAGTTCCTGTGCCGCGCGCCAGTTCGAGCTTTGCGTCGGCATCCATTTCACCACCATGCCCGCCGCCACCGGGTCGCCGGTCTCGTCATCGTCCGGGTTCACGCCGACATTGCCGATATGCGGAAAGGTGAAGGTGACGATCTGGCCGGCGTAGGACGGATCGGTCATGATCTCCTGGTAGCCGGACATGGCGGTGTTGAAACAGAGTTCCGCCGTCGTCTGGCCGGTTGCGCCGAAGCCGGTGCCATAGAAAAGCGTCCCGTCGGCAAGGGCAAGGCAGGCGGTCGGGCGTGCGTGGGCAGCAGGCATGGCAGATCTCCGGATGGCGGCAAATTGGCCGGAACCTAAGGCCGGGCGGGGCGCTGGTCAAGTGCTTGATGGAAAACAAAAATCATTGGTTATCAGGGGGTTGGCGCGAAAATGCTGCGCTTGCAACAGGGGGCATCCTGAAGTAGGGTCACAATTTCATGAACCCAAAGGGGATAAGGTCATGGAATTGCGTGCAAAGGTGAACGCGGCGGTCAAGCAAGCGATGAGAGACAAGGCGCAGGACCGCCTGTCGACGTTGCGCCTGATCAATGCCGCCATCAAGGATCGCGACATCGCCGTCCGCGGGGAAGGCAATGAAACCGGGGTCGATGACACCGAGGTGCTGGCCATTCTTGGCAAGATGGTCAAGCAGCGCCGCGAAAGCGCCAAGAGCTATGAAGAGGCGGGCCGGCTGGACCTGGCCGAACGCGAAACCGCCGAGATCGAGGTGATCGAGGAATTCCTGCCGCGCGCGTTGAACGACAAGGAAGTCGCCAAGGCGATCGATGCGGCAATGGCAGAGGTCGGCGCGGAATCGATCCGCGACATGGGGCGCGTCATGGGGGTGCTCAAGTCGAAATACACCGGCCAGATGGATTTCGGATCGGTCGGACCCCGGGTGAAGGACCGGCTGTCGGCCTGACCGGCTCGGGTCTTGCGGGACCACCGACAAGGGCCGCCTTTCGGGGCGGCCTTTTGCTTTGCGGTGGTCAGGCGGTGGCCTCGGCCGGGTCGTCGCCGACATCCGGCATGGGGAAGCCATCGGCGATCAGCGCCAGTTCTGACGGGTCGTCGATCCGGAACCGTTCCACGAAGCGTGTCTTGAAGCTGACCCGCCCGCGCCGCGCGCCGAAGTTCTCTCCGTGGTTCAGGACGTAAAGGACCGCCGGCTGCGACAGCGGCGCCAGCGTCCTCCCCGCCAGCGCGGCGAGGTAGGGGAACATGCGGTGTTCGTGCTGGGTCATCGCCTGCAGGAAGGCGGTGCTTTGCGGCAGGTCCGGATCATGGGCCAGCGCCGCGCAAGAGCCGCAGAGCTTCCAGAAGGGTTTGCGCAGAGGCTCACGCAGGGTGGGGCGGTCCGCAAGGGCGATCATCCCGGTCGCATCGTCCATGACAAAGCCGGACTGCACCAGGTAGCCGCCCGGCGCCTGGCGGCGCAGCATCTCGCGCACGCTGCCCTGGCGCAGCAGGTCATCGGCGTCGAAACTCATGACATAGCTGGGCGGCAGGTCCATCTCGTCGAGATGCGCGGTCAGCGCCGCCAGCTTCAGCCACTTGTCATTCCCGGGCTCGGGCGCCGAGAAGGGCAGGAAGCTGATGCGAGGGTCGTCGGGCAGCGGCGGGCGTTCCTGGCAGCAGATCACCGCTTGCCAGTGGGGATCGTCCTGCGCCAGAAAACAGTCCAGCGTCGCCGAGAGCCTGTCGGCCACGGCCTCCCAGTCGCCCACGTGGTCCGGCCCCACAAGTGGGATCAGGAAAACCACCCGCTTGCGCAGCGGCGGCACCCGGGCGGCCAGCGCGTCGCGCAGGCGCAGGGCGGCGGCCTCGCTGGGGGCCGGTGTCAGCCGGTCGATCCAGCCTTCGCGGTTCAGGGCCACTGAAAGCCGCATCGCGGCGCGGTGCCATTTCGGGGTTGCGGGGACCTGTGCCATGCTGTCGCCCTTCAGGGATGGGCCGCGCGGCGCACCGCGTCGGTCAGGTCGTTGAACAGGGCGCGGCGCTCGTCTTCGCTCAGGAAGGCGCCGATCTCGACCTCGCGGCCATCGCCCTTGAGCGTGACGTAATAGGGCACCGGTCCGCCGGACTCGTGGCAGGCGACCTTGACCCAGTAGGTGTTGCTTTCCCAGTCTTGGGTGTCGCCCTTGGGGTTGGTCCGGGTCAGATGCGTGACCTCGGGTGTGACGGTCAGGACCTCCAGGATGCGGCGGTCACGCCGGTTGCGCCGCAACGCGTAATAAAGCGCCGCCGTCGCTGCCAGCATGAAGGGCAGGAGGCCCCATAGCACAGCCGTCCCGATCACGCTGTAAAGCGGCACCGAGGCAAAGAGGAAGAAGCCCAGGATCATGGCTGCGAAACCCTCGGCCGACAGGGAATTGTGCGGCCAGAGCTGCAGGACCTGGGAGGCTTCGCGGGGGGGCGTTGTCCAGTGGTAAGGCATTGGTCCGTCGGAAAGGTTCCCGGTCTCACCCCGGGCGGAAGTCATCATGCGGGATATACAGCAGAATTGTTGTGGGTCAAAGTCCGGCGTCCCGGCAAGATGATAAGTTGCGTTTCAGATCTCAGGAGGATGTGACCATGAGCAGCGGATTGCAGAGAGGTGACGGGGGACGGAAGGCGCGCGGCTTGGCCGCGGCGGCTTTGGTGCTGATCCTGTCAGCCACTGCCGGGATGGCCGATGTCTTCGACGCGCGGCGCGCGATAGACACCCAGATCTCGCGCGCCCATGCGGAAGGATGGGTTGTCCCGTCGGTACGGGATCTCGACCGGTATCATGGCGAGGACCTGATGGAACTGCAGCGGATCCTGGAGGCGGCGGGCGCGGACGACTGCCGCAAGGCGGTGCTGACGGCGCTGTATCTGGATGCGCATCTGCCGCCGGACATCCAAGCGTTGTTCGACGATTACGCCATGTCGCTCCTGGGCATCTGGAAGATGCCGGATGAATGGGACCTGATCCTCTTGCTGGCCTCGGGCTGGGGAAAGGTGGTGCTGGACGGGGCCAACACCGGGCGCAAGGTCGTGTTGACCCCTGACGCGATCCTGGAAGCGAACCGGCAGCGCGTGGCGCAGAACCGGGCGCGCTGGGTGCAGGAGATCGTGCAGCACGCGCTGCTGAACGGCTGGGACGAGGCGATCGTGCAGCGGTCGCAGGACCTGTTGCGTGACAAGGCAGAGCGCAACGTGGCAGAGATCGAGGCCGAGATGGCCCTGGCGGCGGAGGCGATGCGCGATGCGATGGCCGCGCGGGACGCGGCCCATGCCGAGGCGGACCGGCGCTTTCGCCAGGCTTACGAGGATATCTTTGGCCCATCTGACGTGTCGGGCGCGGTGCCCGAACGCGACGTCGGCAACGACGATCGGCTGCGCATCATCGAAAACGTCCGCGACGACGCCAAGGCCGTTGCGGATCGTGCCTTTGACGCGGCGCTTTCAAAGATCGAGGCCCGGCGGAACCACGAGTTGGGTATCGACCTTCTGGACGTGGCGCAGGCCCGGCTGCAGAGCATGGCGCTGTCGCATTACGTTCTGCCGGTCGTCACGGGTCGCTGCGCCGAGGTTTCCCAGCGCATGCCGTTGAAGGACCCACCAAAGCAGCCGGTGCCCGCCGACCCCAAGCCGGGCGCGCGCACCGTCGCGCCCACGGTCGGGCACTGGGCTCTGGTCGGAACGGCCGCCAAGGTTACGCTGCCGCACTTCTCGCAGTGCTATGACGAGGCCGGTACGATCGACGACGGCGTGGCCGAGTGGACGGTGTCCAAGCCGCGATGCGGCGATCCCTCGGGGTCGTTTTCCGTATCCTATTCCTGGGCGAGCCCCCCGGAGTTTTTCGAGCCGGGACAGAGGTACGAGGTGAGCGCTACTTTGAAGGGGGCGTTCGAGGCCGATTGGGGCGATGCCAGCCTCGACTATACCTTGGCCGTCTCGCATTCAGATGCTTGCCAGAGCCCGGACAACGAAGAGTTGTCGTTGGTGCGCACGGCGCAAGGTGGGCCCGTTTCGGTTTCGGCAAGAGGCGGTCACGTCACACAGGGGGCGGGTGTCCTCATCGGGCCTGACAGCGGCTTTGGCTACGGGGGACCCGACACAGCCAGCCGGTTCGAGGTCCGGGTCTGTGCCAATTCGGTCGGAAGCTTCCGCTACATCTACGAATGGCGCGACGGGGACTGACCCGCGCGAAACGACCGTGGACATGAAAAAGGCCCCGGATCGCTCCGGGGCCTTTCGCGTTTCAGGTGAGGGCGTCCCTTAGTGGGCGTGGCCCTTGTCCCAGTCTTCCTGCTTCGGCAGCTGCTCGAAGGTGTGCTCCGGCGGCGGCGAGGGCAGGGTCCATTCCAGCGTGTCCGCGTATTCGTTCCAGGGGTTTGCCTGGTTGGCGCGGGCGCCGCGGGTCAGGGCATGGAACATGATCCCGAAGAACAGCAGGAACGATGCAAAGGAGAGCAGCGCGCCCCAGCTGGAGATGTAGTTCCAGGTGGCAAAAGCCTCGGGGTAGTCGATGTAGCGGCGCGGCATGCCCTGACGACCCAGGAAGTGCTGCGGGAAGAAGGTCAGGTTCGCACCGATGAACATCGTCCAGAAGTGGATCTTGCCCCAGAACTCGGAATACATCCGGCCGGTCATCTTGGGGAAGTAGAAGTAGACCCCCGCGAAGATGGCAAAGACGGCACCAAGGCTCATCACGTAGTGGAAGTGCGCCACGACGTAGTAGGTGTCATGATAGGCACGGTCGACGCCCGCCTGGCTCAGCACCACGCCGGTCACGCCGCCGACGGTGAAGAGGAACAGGAAGCCGAAGGCCCAGAGCATCGGGGTTTTCATCTCGATCGAGCCGCCCCACATGGTGGCGATCCAACTGAACACCTTCACACCCGTTGGCACCGCGATGACCATCGTCGCCAGCATGAAGTAGCTCTGCTGGGTCAGCGACATGCCGACGGTGTACATGTGGTGCGCCCAGACGACGAACCCCAGCGCGCCGATCGCGATGATCGCCCAGACCATCGGCAGGTAGCCGAAGATCGGCTTGCGCGAGAAGGTCGCGACGACGTGGCTGATGATGCCAAAGCCGGGCACGATCACGATGTAGACCTCGGGGTGGCCGAAGAACCACAGGATGTGCTGGTACAGCACCGGGTCACCGCCACCGGCGGGGTCAAAGAAGGTCGTGCCGAAGTTCCGGTCGGTCAGCAGCATGGTGATCGCGCCGGCCAGAACGGGCAGGCTCAGCAGGATCAGCCAGGATGTGACGAAGATCGCCCAAGAGAACAGCGGCACCTTGAACAGGGTCATGCCCGGGGTGCGCATGTTCAGGAAGGTGGTGATCATGTTGATCGCGCCCAGGATCGACGAGGCGCCCGAGACGTGGACAGCGAAGATCGCCAGGTCCATCGACATGCCGGATTCGTTGACCGAAAGCGGCGGATACAGGACCCACCCCACACCCGAGCCGAGCTGGCCGTTGCCACCCGGTGCGAAGACCGAGCAGACCGCCAGGGTGGACCCCGCGACATACAGCCAGAAGGACAGGTTGTTCATCCGCGGGAACGCCATGTCCGGCGCGCCGATCTGCAGCGGCATGAAGTAGTTGCCGAACCCGCCGAACAGCGCCGGAATGACCACGAAGAACATCATCAGGATGCCGTGGCCGGTGATCAGCACGTTCCAGAGGTGCCCGTTGGGCGTGCAGTTCTCGACCGCGGCCGGGAGAAAGCGCATGCCCTCCATGCACATGTATTGCACGCCCGGAGACATAAGCTCCATGCGCATGTAAACGGTGAAAACGACCGAAATGAGCCCGACGAACGCCGAGACGACAAGGTACAGAATCCCGATGTCCTTGTGGTTCGTCGACATGAACCAGCGGGTAAAGAACCCGCGGTTGTCTTCGTGCTCGTGGCCGTGAATGGCTGCATCTGCCATTGTTTGCCTCCTGCTGATCCCTGGGCGTCGCTCTTGGGAAGGGAATCCACCCGAGAGCGACGTTCATTTCACGTTTTAGAATGTGACCAATAGGGCGGCAATGGCCGGATTTGACGCAGATCAAATCTTTTTGTCGCACCTTGGTCGCCTGTCGCGGGGGACAGGTCCGGCGGGGGAATAGGGCAGGGAGTGCAGCTGTTGCTTACGATCTTGACGCAGCCGGTCCTTGTCCGAAGTCTCGAACGCCGGTCGGGCAGGGCGCAGACGACGGCGTCAACCGTCCGGTCAGGGTCTGGGGCGAAAGCGTGACAAGATACCCGTGCCGATGCGCCTTGGTCTCCTCCGGCCGGACCACCTGCACCGCGACCAGCCCCTCACAGCGTCCGCCACATCCTTTGCCGCAACCTGCGGTGAGAGGGTCAGGTATCCCTTACGGTCAGGGTTTCCCGACTTTGGTCCGCCGGGCCCGTCGGCCTAATGTCCGGTCATCGAGAACACGAACATCCCGAGGGGAGGGATCACGATGGCCTACTACGACAGCAGCTTTGCCGCCAACCGCACCACCCTGCGCCAGCGTCTTGCGCGCCTGTTCGAGACTCCCTTCGACCGCCGTTACCGCCAGCGCACCGCCCGGGTCGAGGCCCTGCGTGCGCTGTCGGATGCCGAACTGTCCCGGCAGGGCATCGCCCGCGAGGACATCCTCTTTCACGTCTTTTCGGGCAAGGCCTGACCCGGTGACGTGACGCCGCGCGACGCGGTGACAAGGTTTCACTGACCAAATCCTTTTCCGGGCTTTCCGCCCATCCATTCTTTTCATGATTTTCTAAGGGGGCGTTGTGAGTGCGCCCCCTTTTTTCATCCCTGCCTTGCGGTCGCGGGGGCAGGGTCCGGTATTCCGGACGGTCCGGCATTCCCGACTTATGGGGCAGGCCGCCCCTCTCTAGATTGAACCCATCTGCCGCACACCGCATCACCCAGACGGGGGACCTCAAGATGGCCTATTTCGACAACAGCTTCGTTTCCAGCCGTGCCACCCTGCGCCAGCGCCTGTCGCGCGCCTTCGAGACGCCCTTTGACCGCCGCTACCGCCAGCGCACCGCCCGCATCGACGAGTTGCGCGCGCTTTCGGATGCGGAACTGGCCCAGCAGGGCATCGCCCGCGAGGACATCCTCTTTCACGTCTTTTCGGGCAAGCTCTGAGACAGCCGGTCCGGGCCTGCTGCCACTCCGGCCCGGACCGAGGAACGATTTGCAAGCACCAGGACATTTAAGACATTGGCGGGGGAAATTTGATCTGCCCCCGGGGGCGAGGACAGCAGTCCTTGCCCCTTTTCGTTTGCGATGCATGGCTGCTGTGGCAGCACGTTCCTGCCATTGCATCCGGGGTGCGCGGGGCCTACCTTCGATCCACCGGCAGAAGGAGAGATATGCGCAGAGGTTCAGTCTGAACCGCATTACGCGGCTTTGCCCGGCACCAGATCGTGCCGGACCTTTTTCCATATCCAAAATTCTGTGGAGTTCTCATGAAGAACGATCCCCTGGTGATCCGGCCTTTCGACAAGGCCACGGACATCGCCCCCCTGTCGGCCGTCTGGTTCGACGCCTCCCTTGCAGCGCATCCCTTTCTTGGCAGGGCGCGCCTTCTCGAACAGCGCAAGCTGATCGAGGACCTCTATCTGCCTTCATCCGAAACATGGGTCGCCTGCCGGCATGATACGCCGGTCGGGTTCATCAGCCTGTTGGACGGCTTTATCGGCGGGCTGTTTGTCAGCCCCGGCTGCCAGGGGCAGGGTATCGGGCGACGGTTGGTCGACCGGGCGTTGACGCTCAAGGGCACCCTGTCGCTGGATGTCTATACGCGCAACGAACAGGCCTGTGCCTTTTACACGGCGCTGGGGTTCCGGGAACTGTCCCGGCGGCCGACCGACGACAACGGACTGCCTTTCGAACTCGCGCACATGCAGTTGGTGTCGTAAAGGACCGGCCGGGTGGCGCATCGCTGCCCGGCCGAACCTGCCGGATCAGGCCGGATCTGCGGCGGGCTGCGCCATGACCGCGTCGAACTGCGCCCTGAGCGCCACGTCAAGGTCGTCCATCGTCACCGGCAGGCCCAGGTCCACCAGGCTGGTCACGCCGAAATCGTTGATGCCGCAGGGCACGATGCCGTCGAAATGCTCCAGCTCCGGTTCCACGTTGATCGAGATGCCGTGAAAGCTGACCCAGCGGCGGAGGCGGATGCCGATGGCGGCAATCTTGTCCTCGGCCATGCGCCCGTCCGCCAGCGGGGGTTTCTCGGGGCGTTCGATCCAGACACCGACGCGGCCTTCGCGGATGTGGCCGACAAGGTTGAATTCCGCCAGCGTCGCGATCACCCAGGCCTCGAGGTCCTGCACGAACCGGCGGATGTCGCGCCCGCGCTTGTTGAGGTCCAGCATGACATAGACCACCCGCTGACCGGGGCCGTGATAGGTATACTGCCCGCCACGCTTGGAGGTGTAGACCGGAAAGCGGTCGGGGTCCTTCAGGTCCTCGATCCGGGCCGAGGTCCCGGCGGTATAGAGCGGCGGGTGCTCAAGCAGCCAGATGCATTCGTCTGCCCGCCCTTCGGCGATGGCGCTGGCGCGGTCCTCCATGAAGGAAAGCGCCTCTTCGTAGGGCACCAGCCCCTCGCTGATCTTCCATTCCATGCCTGTCACCGGGGCAAGACCCCCGCCTCCTTGATTCTGGGCAGCCATGCCCGGCTGACCGGTGTCTCGACCCCGCCTGTCATGCTTAGGATCGCCCGGTCTCCTTTGCGGCGCGCGGCGGTCAGCCGGTCCAGGGACCACCCAGTGAAACCTGTGGACCTCTGCGCCCGTGGTGCCGCCCTCCTCGCGTATCGCATCCGAAAGCCGCATCGCCTGCAAGCCTGATCCGCGCGTCCTGCGGATCAGCACATAATGGTCCTCGAAGGAAAGCGCCACCAGCGCGCCGCGCGGAGGCGCTTTGCCGTCCGAGGGCCGGACCGCACGCCCAGCGGCCGAGATGCGCATGCTCTGCTGGGATGCCCACGGCGTGGCCAGGCCTTTCACGCTGTACCCGGTGCGGGTGATGACCCGCGGCCCGTTTCATGATGCGCCTGAGGCGCGGCTCAAGCGGTTTGGTCTGGGTGGTGGGGTGTTGATCCGGGCGTCCGTGCGACACAGGCGCGCTTGCCTGATGCGACACATCAGGAGTTTCGGAGCGGAACAGGTTTTTGTCGTTTTTCCTCTTCACATCGTCCCCGGCCTTCGCTAGAGAGCCTCCCACCAAGTCAGGACAGTGCGGTCGTGGCGGAATTGGTAGACGCGCAGCGTTGAGGTCGCTGTGGGGTAACTCCCGTGGAAGTTCGAGTCTTCTCGACCGCACCATTTTCTTCACCATAGAAACCATGAGCGTAAGCCATATCAAGGGCTTGCACGTGGGCCTGTGTCGCGACCTGTGCCGCAAATCATTTGGCGCAAGGGTCGGAAGATGACGCTTCCAAAGATCGACGGGGCCAAGGTTCGAAGTGGCCGCGACCGCTCCAACTCGAGATTCCCGGCTGACGCCTTCGCCGCATATCCAGTCAAGACACACCGGCGGGGCAGCCTGCATCTGGCGCGCGCGTGTCAGCGACAACAGGGGGCTGAGACTGCCTGAGCACCCGGGCCTCGACGCATATGACCGCCGGTCCGCAGATCGTGACGGGCAGGCAGGCCCGTTCCCGACAAACCGCTGGGCGGTCAGATCCGTGCCAGCACCTCTTGCAACAGGCGTTCGGCGGCGCGCGAAAGCTTGCGGCTGCCGTCTCGCAGGACGAAGTAGGGCGGCACGACGATCGAGCGGCGCAGTTGCAGCGCGGTCAGGTTGGCGCCGATGTCGGAACGCACCAGCAGTTCCTTGACCTCGTTCGACTGCGGCACGATGGCCTGAACGCGCGCCACCTGCGCCAGCGCCACCAACAGGGACGAACTGTTGAGCACCCTGGGCGGGATCGGAACCCCGGCAGTGTGAAAGGCGGCCTCGACAGACTCTCGGATCGGCATGCCGCGTTCCTGCATCACCCAAGGGTAGCCGGTCAGCTCTGACACTTCGACGTCCTGGCGGGACGCCAGCGGATGCTTGTCATGCACCAGCAGGGCCACGACCTCGGTCCGGGCCGGGTGGACGTGGAACAAACGGCTGTCGTGGCCCGGCGGAATGCGTCCCAGCACAAAGTCATACCGTCCTTCCTCCAGGTCACGGATCAGCACGCGCGAGGGCGCCACGTCGACGCTGATTTCCAGGTCGGGACTGTCCTGCTGCACCGCCTGCACGGCGGGCATCAGGACACCCACCGCCGGGCCGGTGACGGAGCCCACCCGCACCTCGCCCAGGTCGCCGGACTGGATATGGCGCAACTCGTCCTCCAGCGTGCGTACCTCGGCCAGGATCACCCGCGCGTGGCGGACAAAGACCTCTCCGGCCTGCGACATGACCATGCCCTTGGGGTGGCGGACGAAGAGGGGGCTGCCGATGTTGGTCTCGATCTCGGCCAGGATGCGCGAGGCGGCGGGCTGCGAGATCGCGACCGCCTGCGCGGCCAGTTGCAGCTGCTGCGTCTCGGCGATCTTCAGCACCAGGTCCAGGTGCGCGGGTTTGATCCGGCGGGCGATGTCCATCGCGCAGCTCCATATCGTTTTTGATATGGAGGTCATCATAATCGGAATTTTACAGGTATACAGCCCCGTCTTACGGTCGCGTCCGGATCCACTGGGTCCGAAACACAGATCAGGCGTCGCCGCAGGAGGGCGGGCGCCGACCTTGGGAGGCTACCAATGAACATGAAACTTCTGCTCGCTTCGGCGGCAGTGGCGCTGTCCAGCTATGGCGCCGTGGCCGAAACCGTTGGCATCGCTATGCCGACGAAGTCCTCGTCGCGCTGGATCTCTGACGGCGAGTCGATGGTCGAACAATTCAAGGCCGCAGGCTATGAAACCATCCTGCAATACGCCGAGGACGACATTCCCAACCAGCTGGCGCAGATCGAGAACATGATCACCAATGGCGTCGACGTGCTGGTGATCGCCGCCATCGACGGCACCACCCTGTCGAGCGCGCTGGAAAACGCCTATTACGCGGATATCCAGGTGATCGCATATGACCGCCTGATCCGCGACAGCGAATACGTCAGCTATTACGCGACCTTCGACAACTTCAAGGTCGGCGTGCAGCAGGCCACCAGCCTTGTGGACGGCCTCAAGGAGCGCTTTGGCGACGGCCCCTACAATGTCGAATTGTTCGGCGGCTCGCCGGACGACAACAACGCCTATTTCTTCTACGATGGCGCGATGTCGGTCCTGCAGCCGCTGATCGACGACGGCACCATCAACATCCTGTCCGGCCAGATGGGCATGGACACGGTCGGCACCCTGCGCTGGGACGGCGCGGTGGCGCAGGCGCGCATGGATAACCTGCTGTCGGCGCATTACACCGACGAACGCGTGCACGGCGTCCTGTCGCCCTACGATGGCCTGTCCATCGGCATCATCTCCTCGCTCAAGGGCGTGGGCTATGGCTCGGGCGATCTGAAAATGCCGATTGTCACCGGTCAGGACGCCGAGATCCGCTCGGTCAAGTCGATGCTGGCGGGCGAGCAGTATTCGACCGTCTTCAAGGACACCCGCGAACTGGCGCGCGTGACCGTCGGCATGGTCGAGGCCCTGCTGAAAGGCGGCGAGCCCGAGATCAACGACACCACCACCTATGACAACGGCGTCAAGGTCGTGCCCTCCTACCTGCTGGAACCGGTCTCGGTCGACCTGTCCAACTGGGAAGATGTGATCATCGGCTCCGGCTACTACACGATGGACCAGGTCCAGTAACCGGTTACTCCCGGGGTTCGTCCGGCGTCACGGCGGCGGGCGGACCTTGGCAATCACCAGAAAATTGGGGAGTGGGGATGACGGCGCTTCTGGAAATGCGCGGGATCACCAAGGAGTTTCCTGGGGTCAAGGCGCTGGACACGGTCAACCTGACGGTGAAGGACGGCGAGATTCACGCCCTTGTCGGTGAAAACGGCGCGGGCAAGTCGACCCTGATGAAAGTCCTGTCCGGGGTCTACCCGGCGGGCAGCTACGACGGCGAAATCCATTACGACGGCGCCTTGGCGGAGTTCGGCGACATTTCCGACTCCGAGGCCAAGGGTGTCATCATCATCCACCAGGAACTGGCGCTTGTGCCGCTCTTGTCGATTGCCGAGAACCTGTTCCTGGGCAACGAGCGGGCGCGCGGCGGCATCATCAACTGGCGCGAGACCAACAAGCGCACCGAGGCCTTGTTGCAAAAGGTTGGCCTGAAGGAACCACCCAGCACGCTTGTCGACAAGCTGGGCGTGGGCAAGCAACAGCTGGTCGAGATCGCCAAGGCGCTGTCCAAGGAAGTGCGGCTTCTGATCCTCGACGAGCCGACGGCGGCGCTGTCGGAATCCGACAGCCAGGCCTTGCTGGACCTGATGCTGGAACTCAAACAGCAGGGTGTCACCCAGATCATCATCAGCCACAAGCTGAACGAGGTGCGCCGGGTCGCGGACTCGGTGACGGTGATCCGGGACGGCTCCACCGTGTCCACGATGGACGCGAAGACCCAGGACATCACCGAGGACAACATCGTGCGCGACATGGTGGGCCGCGACATGGCGCATCGGTACCCGGCGCGCGAACGCCGCGCGGGCGAGGTGCTGATGGAGGTCAAGGACTGGAATGTCTGGCACCCGCTGCACACCGATCGGCAGGTGATCGAGGACGTCAACATGGCCGTCCGCGCCGGCGAGGTCGTGGGTATCGCCGGATTGATGGGGGCCGGACGGACGGAACTGGCCATGAGCATCTTTGGCCGGTCCTACGGGCGCAATATTTCGGGCAGCGTCGAAGTTGGCGGCAAGCCGGTGGACGTCAGCACCGTCAGCAAGGCGATCGAGGCCGGGCTGGCCTATGTCACCGAGGACCGCAAGTCGCTGGGCCTGATCCTTGAGGAAACCATCCAGCGCAACATCACGATGGCGAACCTCGAAGAGGTGGCGCGCGGTCAGGTGTTGAACGAAAGCGCCGAGACCCGCGTGGCCGAGGAGTATCGCAAGGCGCTGAACATCCGCACGCCGGGCGTGTTCCAGCGCGTGATGAACCTCTCGGGCGGCAACCAGCAAAAGGTTGTCCTGTCGAAATGGCTCTTTGCCAAGCCCGAGGTGCTGATCCTGGACGAGCCCACGCGCGGCATCGACGTCGGCGCCAAGTTCGAGATCTACGGGATCATCAACGACCTGTCGAAACAGGGCAAGGGCGTGATCATGATCTCCTCCGAGATGCCCGAACTCCTGGGCATGTGTGACCGCATCTACGTAATGAACGAAGGCGCATTCGTCGGCGAACTGAGCGCCGAAGACGCCAGCCAGGAGCGCATCATGTCGCTCATCGTGACCGAATAAGGGAGCCTCTTGATGGACATTGCAGAGCACGGGGCCGAGGCGCCCGAAAAGCAGGGGATCGGCGAATACCTCGTCCGCCACCTGCGCGAATACGGGCTGCTGTTCGCGCTGATCGCGATCATGGCCTTCTTCCAGATCGTCACCGAGGGCACGCTTCTGAAGCCGGTGAACGTCACCAACCTGCTGTTGCAGAACAGCTATATCGTCATCATGGCGCTGGGGATGCTGATTGTCATCGTCTCGGGCAACATCGACCTTTCGGTGGGGTCGGTCATGGGGTTCGTCGGCGCACTGGCCGCCGTCATGATCGTGGAATGGGAACTGTCGACGGCGGTCACCATGGTCACCTGCCTTGTCGCGGGCGGCCTGATCGGCGCCGCGCAGGGCTATTGGATCGCCTACTGGAAGATCCCGTCGTTCATCGTCACGCTGGCGGGGATGCTGGTGTTCCGGGGCGCTTCGCTCTGGCTGCTCGAAGGCCAGTCGCTGGGTCCGTTCCCGCGTGAATTCCAGATGCTGGCCAACGGGTTCGTGCCGGACATCTTTCCCTCGGGCGTGAGTCAGACCGTTGCCGACCTGCTGGGTCAGAAACGTGTCAACGTGCTGGCGCTGGGCACCGGCCTTGTTGCCGCCGGGCTGATCGTCTGGATGGAGCTGAAGGCACGCGCCCAGAACAAGGCCTATGGCATGGCGGGCGAACCGCAGGCCTTCTTCATCGCGCGCATCGGCATTGTCGCGATTGCGCTGATCTTCATCCTGTTCAAGCTGTCGACCTTCCGCGGTCTGCCCAACGTTCTGATCACGATGGGTGTGCTGACCATCATCTATGCCTTCTTCACAGGGCGCACGGTGACGGGCCGGCGCATCTATGCGCTGGGCGGCAACGAAAAGGCGGCGAAACTCTCGGGCATCAAGACCGAGCGCCTGACCTTCCTTGCTTTCGTCAACATGGGCGTCCTGGCCGGGATCGCGGGCATGGTCTTTGCCGCACGCCTGAACTCGGCCACGCCAAAGGCGGGTTTCGCGCTGGAGCTTGACGTGATTGCCGCCGTCTTCATTGGCGGGGCCTCGATGTCGGGTGGCGTCGGCAAGATCGTGGGGGCCGTTGTCGGCGCCTTTCTGATGGGTGTGCTGAACAACGGCATGTCGATCATGGGCATCGGCATCGACTATCAGCAGATGATCAAGGGCCTGGTGCTGCTCGCTGCCGTGATCTTCGACGTCTACAACAAATCGAAACAAGGGTGACGATGCGTGGCGAAAGTACCCCGGCGCTAACCCCGGGGCACTTTCGCAGGCATCTCCCTGAAGAGAGGAGGCAAGCAGATGGCGTTCAAACCGGCAGAATGGCCCCGCAAGCTGCGCAGCCAGGAATGGTACGGCGGCAGCACCAAGGACGTGATTTATCATCGCGGCTGGCTCAAGAACCAGGGCTACCCCGAGGATCTGTTCGACGGGCGCCCGATCATCGGCATCCTGAACACCTGGTCGGAACTGACTCCCTGCAACGGCCACCTGCGCGAACTGGCGGAAAAGGTGAAGGCAGGCATCTGGGAGGCCGGCGGTTTTCCGGCCGAGGTGCCGGTCTTCAGCGCCTCGGAAAACACTTTTCGCCCCACGGCGATGATGTTCCGCAACCTCGCCGCGCTGTCGATCGAGGAACAGATCCGCGGCCAGCCGATGGACGGCTGCGTGCTGATGGTCGGCTGTGACAAGACCACGCCCTCGCTGCTGATGGCTGCCGCCTCCTGCGATCTGCCGTCTATCGTCGTGACCGGCGGGCCGATGCTGAACGGCTGGTTCCAGGGCGAACGCGTCGGCGCGGGCACCCACCTCTGGCGCTTTTCCGAGGCGGTGAAGGCCGGCGAGATGACGCAGCAGGAATTTCTCGATGCCGAGGCGGCGGTCACCCGCTCCTCGGGCACCTGCAACACGATGGGCACCGCCTCCAGCATGGCCTCGATGTGCGAGGCGCTGGGCATGGCGTTGTCCGGAAACGCGGCAATCCCGGCGGTGGACAGCCGCCGCCGCGTCATGGCGCAGCTGACGGGCCGCCGCATCGTGCAGATGGTCAAGGACGATCTGAAACCCTCGGATATCCTGACCCGAGAGGCCTTTGAAAACGCGATCCGCACCAATGGCGCCGTGGGCGGCTCGACCAACACGGTGGTGCACCTCCTGGCCATCGCGGGCCGTGTCGGCGTGGACATCACGCTGGACGACTGGGACCGCTGCGGCCGGGACGTGGCGACGATCCTCAACCTCCAGCCCTCGGGCGACTACCTGATGGAGGAGTTCTTTTACGCCGGTGGCCTGCCGGTCGTGCTGAAACGGTTGGGCGAGGGCGGCAAGCTGCACAAGGAGGCCCTGACCGTTTCGGGGAGCACGATCTGGGACGAGGTCAAGGAGGCGAAGAACTGGAACGAGGACGTGATCCTGCCGGTCGACAAACCGCTGACCGACCAGGGCGGGATCGCCGTGCTCAAGGGCAACCTCGCCCCCAAGGGCGCGGTGCTTAAACCCTCCGCCGCGTCGAAACACCTGATGCAGCACCGGGGCAGGGCGGTCGTCTTCGAGGATATCGACGACTACAAGGCCAAGATCAATGACGACGACCTGGACATCGACGAGACCTGCATCATGGTGCTCAAGAACTGCGGGCCAAAGGGCTATCCCGGCATGTCCGAGGTCGGCAACATGGGCCTGCCGCCCAAGGTGCTGAAAAAAGGCATCAAGGACATGATCCGCATTTCGGATGCGCGCATGTCCGGCACCGCCTACGGCACCGTGATCCTGCACACCTCGCCCGAAGCCGCAGCAGGCGGCCCGCTGGCCGTGGTGAAAAACGGCGACATGATCGAGGTCGACGTGCCCGCGCGGCGCGTGCACCTTGATATCTCCGACGCGGAACTGCAGGCCCGCCTTGCGGACTGGAAACCCACGCATGAGCGCCCGGAGAGTGGTTATGCCTGGCTGCACCAGCAGCATGTTCAGGGCGCCGACACCGGCGCCGACCTGGATTTTCTCAAGGGCTGCCGTGGCGCCCCGGTCGGAAGGGACTCGCATTGATGGAAATCGCACTTGTTGGAATCGGCAAGATCGCGCTGGATCAGCACGTTCCGGCCATCGCCGCCTCGCCGGACTGGGATCTTGCCGCCACCGTCTCGCGCAAGGGCAGCGTCGAGGGGGTCGAAAGCTTCACCGATTTCGCCGAACTGCTGGAGCGGCGCAGTGACATTCGCGTGGTCTCGCTTTGCCTGCCGCCGGTGCCACGGTTCGACTATGCCGCCGCCGCCATCGCGGCCGGTCGGCACGTCATGCTGGAAAAACCACCCGGCGCCTCATTGTCGGAATGTCACCGGCTGATCGACATGGCGCGCGCGCAACGGGTCTCGCTTTATGCCACATGGCACTCGCGCGAGGCACCGATGGTGGGCGCGGCCAAGGCCTGGCTGGCGGACAAGACCCTGCGCCGACTGCAGATCACCTGGAAAGAGGACGTGCGCCGCTGGCACCCGGGCCAGGACTGGATCTGGGAACCGGGCGGCTTGGGGGTCTTCGATCCGGGCATCAATGCGCTGTCGATCCTGACGGAAATCCTGCCTGACGCGATCCACCTGACCGAGGCCACGCTGGAAGTGCCCGAGAACAAGCAGGGCCCCATCGGTGCCGCGCTGCGCTTTGCCCACCCGGCAGGGGCCAAGGTCGGGGCGGTCTTTGACTGGCGCCAGGACGGCGACCAGATCTGGACCATCGAGGCCGAGACGGACGCGGGCATGCTGGCCCTGCATGACGGCGGCGCGCGCATGGTCATCGACGGTGTCGAGCAAAGCGCAGACGGCCCGGCGCTGGCGGGCGAATACCCGCGCCTTTACGCCCGCATGGCCGAGCTGGTCGCCACGGGGGGCAGCGACGTGGATCTCTCGCCCATGCGCCATGTGGCCGACGCCTTCCTGCTGGGCCGCCGCGTGAGTGTCGCCCCGTTCCACGAATAAAGGCGCGCAGGCGCCGAAGAGTTTGAAAGGACCCGCCATGAAAACGCCGCTGACCGGCATTCTCCCCGTTGCGCCCACGCCCTTCCACGACGATGGCCGTGTCGACGAAGAGGGGATGCGCCGCGTACTGGACTGCATTATCGACCAGGGGGGCGATGCGATCTGTATCCTCGCCAACTATTCCGAACAGTTCGTCCTGTCGGATGAGGAACGTGCCACGCTGATGCGGATCAGCCTGGAACATGTTGCGGGCCGGGTGCCGGTGATCGTGACGATCAGCCATTTCAGCACTGAAATCGTGGTCGCGCGGGCGAAGGCCGCGCAGGCGCTGGGCGCCTCGATGGTCATGATGATGCCACCCTATCACGGTGTCGGGCTGGTTCCCTCCGAGGCCGGGATCTATGAGCAGTTCCGCGCGGTGTCCGACGCGATCTCGATCCCGATCATGGTGCAGGACGCGCCGCTCTCGGGGTGCCAGATGTCGGTGCCTTTGTTGACACGCATGGCGCGCGAGCTGGAAAACGTCAGCTATTTCAAGATGGAAATGCCCTTTGCCGCCGACAAGCTGGCAGCGTTGATCGAGGCCGGGGGCAAGGACATCGTCGGGCCCTTCGATGGTGAGGAGGCGGTGACGCTCTTGGCGGATCTTGATGCGGGCTGTACCGGCACCATGACCTCGGGCCTGCAGTGCGAGCATATCGGCGTCATCATCCGCAGCTATCTTGCGGACGACACCGACGCGGCGCTGGCGCAATGGACCAAGTGCCTGCCGCTCATCAACCATGAAAACCGCCAGTGCGGGCTGCGTGCCTGCAAGGTGGTCATGAAAGAAGGCGGCGTGATTGGATCCGATCACGTCCGCCATCCGTTGAAACCCATGACCCCGCGCACGCGGGAGCGTCTGCTGCAACTGGCGGGCGACCTGGACCTCATCGCCCTGAAATGGGGCAAGTAAGGAGTTCTCGACATGCTGGACAAAAGCACATTCACCCCTCACGGGCGTCACCTGATTGCGGGCGAGTGGGTCTCTGGAGAGACGACCTTCCGCTCTGAGCCGGCGCATGGCCCGGTGCATGATTATTCGGTGGGCACGCCGGCGCTGGTCGACCGGGCCTGCGAGGCCGCCGA
>NZ_JAHXRQ010000033.1 GCF_019392335.1 Mameliella sp. CS4 | reverse complement strand
ACTACGGCGCCCTCGGCGACACATCCACCCTCGCCGACCCCTCCGTCGTCGACGACCTCATCGAAAATCGTATGAACCGCCCGCGCTCAAGCAGCGAAGCGGTAGCGCAAGAAAAAGGGGCCTGACCGATGATGGATGGAGCAAACACCCCCGCCACCGCCCCAGTGCTGATCCTGCTGGGCCCTCCGGGGGCCGGCAAGGGCACCCAGGCACGCATGCTGGAAGAGACATTCGGCCTGGTGCAGCTGTCGACCGGCGACCTGTTGCGCGCCGCCGTTGCGGCGGGCACCGAGGCCGGGCAACGGGCCAAGGCGGTCATGGAGGCCGGCGAGCTGGTCAGCGACGACATCGTCATCGCCATCCTGCGTGACCGGCTGGCCGAAGCGGATTGCGCCAAGGGCGTGATCCTCGACGGGTTCCCGCGCACCACGGTTCAGGCCGAGGCGCTGGACGGTCTGCTGTCCGAGAGCGGGCAGAAGATCAACGCCGCCGTCAGCCTGGAGGTGGACGACGCCGCGATGGTGACTCGCATTTCCGGCCGCTACACCTGCGGCGCCTGCGGCGAAGGCTATCACGACAGCTTCAAGCAGCCCGCCAAGGCAGGCACTTGCGACAAATGCGGCGGCACGGAATTCAAGCGCCGGGCCGACGACAACGCCGAGACCGTCGCCGCACGGCTCGAGGCCTACCACGCCCAGACCGCCCCGCTGATCGACTACTACGCCGCGCAACACGCGCTGATCGGTATCGATGCGATGGGCGAGATCGAGGACATCGCGGGCAAGCTTGCCGCGATCGTAAAGACGGCCACCGCCTGAGGCGGGGCCAGACAAACCGCCCGCCGCGACCCCAGCGCGGCGGGTTCCTGGAGGAAAGAGGAGGACCCGCATCATGGCGGATCAAACTAATCACGGCGCAGAGGCGACCCAGAAGTCCGACGCGGCTTACTGGTCGGCCAACGTGCGCATCATCATCATCAGCCTCATCATCTGGGCGCTGGTGTCTTTCGGCTTTGGCATCCTGCTGCGCCCGCTGCTGTCCGGCATCGCCGTGGGCGGCACCGACCTGGGCTTTTGGTTTGCCCAGCAAGGCTCGATCATCGTCTTCCTGGCGCTGATCTTTTTCTACGCCTGGCGGATGAACAAGCTCGACCGTGAATTCGGCGTCGAGGAGGAGTAAGACGTTATGGATCAGTTTACCATCAACCTGCTGTTCGTGGGCGCGTCCTTTGCGCTCTACATCGGCATCGCGATCTGGGCCCGCGCAGGGTCCACGTCGGAATTCTACGCCGCGGGACGCGGCGTGCACCCTGTCACCAACGGCATGGCGACCGCGGCGGACTGGATGTCGGCGGCCTCCTTCATCGGCATGGCCGGTCTCATCGCCTTTACCGGCTATGACAACTCGACCTTCCTGATGGGCTGGACCGGTGGCTACGTGCTGCTGGCGCTGCTGCTTGCGCCCTACCTGCGCAAGTTCGGCAAATTCACCGTGTCCGAGTTCATCGGCGATCGGTTCTACAGCCCGACCGCACGCGTCGTGGCTGTGATTGCCCTGCTTGTGGCCTCGCTCACCTACGTGATCGGCCAGATGACCGGCGTTGGTGTCGCCTTTGGCCGCTTCCTGGAGGTGTCCAATACCACCGGCCTGCTGATCGGCGCCTGCGTGGTGTTCGCCTACGCAGTGTTCGGCGGCATGAAGGGCGTGACCTACACGCAGGTCGCACAATACGTCGTGCTGATCATGGCCTACACCATCCCGGCCGTCTTCATCTCGCTGCAGCTGACCGGAAACCCTGTCCCGGCGCTGGGTCTGTTTGGCGAGCACGCTGCAAGCGGCGAGCCTTTGCTGGCCAAGCTGGACGCCATCGTGGCCGAACTGGGCTTTAACGAGTATACGGCGCACCACGGCGACACCTTCAACATGGTGCTCTTCACCCTGTCGCTGATGATCGGCACCGCCGGTCTGCCCCACGTCATCATGCGCTTCTTCACCGTGCCGCGCGTTGCTGATGCACGCTGGTCCGCTGGCTGGGCGCTGGTCTTTATCGCGCTGCTGTACCTCACGGCCCCGGCTGTTGGTGCCATGGCACGCCTGAACATCACCGACATGATGTGGCCGAACGGCGCATCTGGGGATCCGGTTTCGGTCGAAATGATCGAAGGTGACGAGCGTTACAACTGGATGGCCACATGGCAAAAGACCGGCCTGCTGGGCTGGGAAGACAAGAACGGTGACGGACGGATCGCCTATTTCAACGATGGCGATGCCGATACCGTGGCCAAGATGCAGGCGGCCGGTTGGGGTGATGCGAACGAGCTGACCAACTTCAACCGTGACATCCTGGTTCTGGCCAACCCGGAAATCGCCAACCTGCCCAGCTGGGTCATCGGTCTGGTCGCGGCTGGCGGTCTTGCCGCCGCCCTGTCCACCGCTGCGGGCCTGCTGCTGGCGATTTCCTCTGCTGTCTCCCACGACCTGATCAAGGGCTCCATCAACCCGTCGATTTCGGAAAAGGGTGAACTGCTGTCCGCACGGGTCGCTATGGCGGTTGCCATTGCCGTGGCCACCTACCTGGGCCTCAACCCTCCGGGCTTTGCGGCGCAAACAGTGGCACTGGCCTTTGGCCTCGCCGCCGCTTCGATCTTCCCGGCGCTGATGATGGGCATCTTTACCAAGGTGAACAACAAGGGCGCGGTTGCGGGCATGGTCTCAGGTCTGCTGGTCACGCTGATCTACATCTTCCTGCACAAGGGCTGGTTCTTCATCCCGGACACCAACTCCTTTACGGATGCCAACCCGCTGCTGGGCACCATCAAGTCGACCTCCTTCGGGGCCGTGGGTGCACTGATCAACTTCTGCGTCGCCTTCACGGTGTCGAAGATGACCCAGCCGATCCCGCAAGAGATCGAAGAGCTGGTGGAATCGGTCCGCGTGCCGCGCGGCGCCGGGGTTGCCGTGGACGGTCACTGATATGGGGTGGGCTGTCGCATCGGCAGCCCGACCCTTGCGCCTTTGTCCCGTCCGGCTCTCTGCCGGGCGGGGCTTTTCTTTTTGTGATTTTGAGATCGAGTCGCCGCAACCGGGCGCGGAACAAGCCCGCAGTGCGCGGCGCCATCGACGGGCCGCCCCTCTCCCCCTGAGACTGCCCGCCCCATGTCCTTCGCCCGGATCCGGCGGTATGCGTGGCCAAACGCGGCGCCACCTCTGGATCGGAGGACACGACCAATGACCACCGGGCATGTTTTCATCGCCATGAGCCTCGACGGCTATATCGCCCGCAAGGACGACAGCCTCGACTGGCTGACCCCCTACCATGCTCCGGACGAGGACCACGGTTTCGACGCCTTCATGGCCTCTGTCGACGGTCTGGTGATGGGCAGCGGCACCTTTCGCACTGTGTTGGGTTTCGGCGGCGACTGGCCCTATGCAAAGCCGGTCACCGTGCTCAGCCGCAGCCTGACCCAGGACGACATCCCAGACGCCCTGCGCACCCGAGTCACGCTCAGCCGCGAGGCCCCTGCCGCCCTTATGGACCGGCTTGCCTCGGAAGGTTGGCAGCGCGTCTACGTGGACGGCGGGCAGGTCATCCGGTCCTTCCTGCGCGAAGGCCTGATCGCGGACATGGAAATCACCCTGGTCCCCGTCCTGATCGGCCGGGGCCGCAAGCTCTTTGGCGAGATGGACCTCGCCGCCGACATCCGGCTTGACCAGCTCAGGGTGCGCCGGTTCGCCTCGGGCCTTGTCCTGACCCGCTACGCCGTTTCCTCCCCTCCTTCCAGCAAGGACGCCTGATGCCCATCGACCACGCCGACCTGCTTCGCTTTCTTTCCGCTGTTCATCCCTATGACGCGCTGGACCCCGAGGTTCTGGAAGAGTTGCTGCCCGCCTTTCGCCCGCAGGCGATGGCGGCCGGAGAGGCGATCTACACGTTGGGAGAAACGCTGGACGGGCTCTACCTGATCCACAAGGGCGCGGTGGAGGTGCGCGACCAGAACGGCGTTCAGATCTCTCTTTTGGGGCCGCGCAACTCCTTTGGCGAACGCGGGCTGATGCGCGACGGGCTGGCCGCGACCAGCGCCAGCACGCGCGAGGATACGCTGCTGCTGGTCCTGCCCGCGGAGCAGTTCCAGAAACTGCTGGAAACCCAGCCCGCCGCGCGCAAGTTCTTTGATCGCCAGCGCGCGCCGAAACCCCGGCGCGCCGACCTGTCCACCAGCCGGGTCGAAACGCTGATGGCCCCGGCGCCGCTGACCTGCCCGCCGGACACGCCGGTGCAATTCGCCGCCCAGCTGATGCATTCGCGGCACATTTCCTCTGTCTGCATCACCGAGGGCAAGCAGCTGCGCGGCATCGCCACGATCCGCGACCTGTCGGGCAAGGTGGTGGGCGGTGCCCTGCCCTACGACACGCCGCTGTCCGAGATCATGACCGCCGATCCCATGACCCTGCCGCCCTCGGCCATCGGCTCGGACGTGCTGCACATGATGATGGAACGCCGCATCGGCCATGTCCCCGTGACCGAGAACGGCGAACTGGTGGGCATCGTCACCCAGACCGACCTGACGCGCTTTCAGGCCATGACCTCGGCCGAACTCGTGTCCGAGATCGCCCGCGCGGCCAACGCGCAGGACATGGCCCGCGTCACCGCCCGCATTCCGCAATTGCTGGTGCAACTGGTCGCCGGGGGAATCCGGCACGAGGTGGTCACACGCCTGATCACCGACATCGCCGACACGGCCACCCGCCGCCTGCTGGCGCTGGCCGAGGACCAGCTTGGCAAGCCGCCGGTGCCCTACCTCTGGGCCGCCTGCGGCAGCCAGGGACGGCAGGAACAGACCGGCGTGTCCGACCAGGACAATGTTCTGATCCTCTCGGACGAGGTAACCGACGACCAGATGCCCTACTTCGAGGCGCTGGCGACCTTCGTCTGCGACGGGCTGAACACCTGCGGCTACGTCTATTGCCCCGGCGACATGATGGCCACAAACCCGCGCTGGTGCCAGCCGGTCCGCGTCTGGCGTCAGTATTTCGACAGCTGGATCGCCAAGCCCTCGCCCGAGGCGCAGATGCTGGCCAGTGTCATGTTCGACCTGCGCGCCATCGGCGGCACAACAACGCTGTTCGAGGACCTGCAGGAAACGACCCTAGCGCGGGCCGCCAAGAACTCGATCTTCGTGGCACACATGATCTCGAACTCGCTGAAACACACACCGCCCCTGGGCCTGTTGCGGGGTTTCGCCACGATCCGGTCGGGCGAGCACAAGAACCAGCTGGACATGAAACACAACGGCGTCGTGCCGGTGGTCGACCTGGGCCGCATCTATGCCCTGCAGGGGAGGTTGACCCCGGTCAACACGCGCGCGAGGCTTGAAGCGGCCATTCCCGCCGGTGTGCTCAGCCAGTCCGGCGGGCAGGATCTGCTGGACGCCTACGACCTGATCGCCGAAACCCGGCTGGAACAGCAGGCCCGCCAGATCAAGTCCGGCAATGCGCCGGACAACTACCTGGCCCCCGCCGACCTGTCGGATTTTGAGCGCAGTCATTTGCGCGACGCCTTTGTCGTGGTCAAATCGCTGCAATCGGCGGTGGGTCACGGCAAGGGAATGCTGTCGTAACAGCGGCCCGCGCTCGGAGGAGAGCACGGGGGAGGAGGAGAGAGTATGTTTCTGGAATTGATCGCCGTCTTTGTCGCGGGGTTCTTCGGCGCGGGCATCATGATGCTGCTGAACTGGATCTCGGGGCGGCGCCTGCCGCGCTGGTTCGTGCCGCTGGGCGCCGGGGGCGCAATGCTGATCGCCGCCATCGCAAGCGAGTACAGCTGGTACGGCCGCACCGTGGACAACCTGCCCGACGGGCTGAGCGTGGCGCAAACGGTCGAAAGCCGCGCGATCTGGCGGCCCTGGACCTACATTTATCCGCTGACCGACCGGTTTGTCGCCGCCGATACCGCCAACCCGCTGAAAAACACCGAACAGGACGGCCTCTACCTGGTGAACCTTTATTTCTATGGGCGTTGGCGGACCAACCAGGTCGTGCAGGTCATGGTGGATTGCCCCGGACTGCGCCGCGCCGACCCGGTGCTGGGCGATGGCTCGGACCCGCTGTGGCGCGACGTCGGTCCCGAGGACCCTATCGTCAAGACGGTTTGCGCAGAGGTCTGATCCCATGAGCAAGCTCAGCCTGCGCCTGCGTATCTTCCTCTTTTTCTGCCTGCTGGCCCTGGGCGGCACCATCCTGACGCTTGGCGCGCTCTACGCGGGCCATGCCCGCGCGCTGTCCAGCACGCCCGCGAACGGCTTTGTCTTTGCCGGTATCCTGGCCAGTTTCGGCCTCGTGGCGCTGACAACGGGCGTCTGGCTGCTGTTTGACGAGAATGTCGCGAAACCGATCGAACGCCTGTCGGGGCAGTTGCGTGCCCGCGCCCATGCCGGGGCCGGGTTGCAGGTGGACACCGATGCCGCGCGCTACCTGGGGGACCTCGCCCCGGCGGCCAGTGCGATCACCTCCGCGCTGTCGGACAGCGCGGTCAGCACCGCCGAACGCATCGCCGCCGAGACCGAGCGCCTGTCGGCGGAAAAGGCCCGGCTGACCGCGCTGTTGACAGAGATCCCGGTGGCCACCCTGCTGGTCAATGCCGACGATCAGATCGTGCTGTACGACGGACAGGCCGCCGAGGTGCTGGCCCAGCAAGCCATGCCCCGCCTGAACGCCCCGCTGGCTGACTACTTCGATCCCGCAAGCCTGCGCGCCGCCCGCAACGCGCTGATGAAATGCGGCAAGGAAATCAGCCGAACGCTGGAAGGGCTGGATGGAAAGCAGAGCTATGACGCGCGCATGAAACCGACCGAGGGCGGCGGCTACATGATGATCATCGACGCGGCCCATATCGAGATCTCACCCGAGGCGGCGCGCCCGCTGGTCTATGATTTCGACCTGATGCAGGGACGCAGCGGCGCCAAGCTGGACGAAACGCCGCTTTCGGCGCTGACCTTCACCGTTTTCGACACGGAAACCACCGGTTTGTTGCCGCATAAGGACGAGATCGTGCAGATCGGCGCGGTGCGCGTGGTCAATGGCCGGATCGTCGAAGGCGAAAAGATCGACCAGCTGGTCGATCCAGGTCGCCCGATCCCGCCCGCCTCGACCAGGGTTCACAAGGTCACGGACGCGATGGTGGCGGGCCAGCCCAATATCGCGCGGGCCGGACGGCTGTTCCACGGCTTTGCCCGGGACTCTGTCATCGTGGCGCATAACGCGCCCTTCGACATGGCCTTTCTGCAGCGCCACAAAGGGCGGATGGGCGTGGTCTGGGATCACCCGATCCTGGACACCGTGCTGCTCTCGGCGGTGCTGTTCGGGGCCTCGGAAACCCATACGCTTGATGCGCTCTGCGAAAGGCTGGGCGTCACCATCCCCGAGCCGCTGCGTCACACCGCCCTGGGGGATGCGCGCGCCACGGCAGAGGTGCTGGTGCGGATGCTGCCCATGCTCAAGGCGCGAGGGCTGACCACCTTCGGCGAGGTGATCGCCGAGACACGCCGCCACGGCAGGCTGCTGGAGGACCTGAACTAGGGGCGCGGCCCCTCAACCCGCCTCAGGGGCACCTTGCCCTCGTCCAGCACGGCCCGTGTCATCGCGGCCAGCCCCGCCGGGTCCTGCGCCGCCCAGCAGAGCACGCCGCCCCGGTCTGCCGGGAATCCCAACGCCTCGACCGAGACCGCGTCGATGTCGCTGGCCGCAACCCCTTCGGCCTGCAACTCCCGGGCCGCCGCGACAAGGGCCACCAAGAGCCGTTCCCGGATCTCTTCCGGCGTGTAATCGCCCCGGTCCATCCGGTGGAAATGCGCCTCTTCCAGCGCCAGGTCCGCGACGATGGGGTCGTCGACCTTGCCGTTGCCACCGGGATAGCGATACCAGCCGGCCCCGGTCTTGCGCCCCAGCTTGCCCAGCTCCATCATCCGCACCAGGATCGGCAGGCCCTCGGGCGCCTTTCCAGCCTTGCGCCGGGCCCAGGCCAGGTCCAGCCCGATCCGATCCTCGATCTCGAAGGGACCGGCGGCAAAGCCGAACTCCTCCATCGCCTCGTCCACCTCCCAAGGGGTCGAGCCATGCAGGAACACCGCCTCCGCCGCGTCCCGGAAGGGCATCCGCAGCCGTTCCGTCAGGGTGTCGTCAGCCAAGGAAACGCTCCTGCCCGATGAGGGCCAGCAGCCGTTCCAGCGTGTCTTCTACCGCGGCGCCGGAGGTATCCAGCAGCGCGTGGGCCCGTTCATACAAAGCCTCGCGCGCCTGGAGAATGGATTTGAGCTGTGCCATCGCCTCGGGCTGCCCCGCCATCGGCCGTTCATCGCCCTGCGCACGCACGCGCGCCATGTGTTCCTCGGGCGCGGCCTTGAGCCAGATGGTGTGAAAATGCGCCAGGAGGCGGTTGTAGGTGCTCGGCTCTGCCACGATGCCACCGCCCACTGCAAGGATCACCTGGTCATGGGTCGCGATCACGCGGTCCAGCGCATCCGCTTCCAGCTTGCGATACCCCTCTTGCCCGTAAAGCGCCATGATCTCGCCCACCGGCATCCCGCCGACCTCGGCGATCTCGCGGTTCAGCTCGACAAAGGGCACGTCCAGCGCCGCGCCCGCCAGTCGGCCCAGCGTCGACTTGCCCGCGCCGCGCAGACCCACAAGGCAGATCCGCTGCGCGCGCCGCCCGCCGGGGGCCGACTCCAGCAGCAATTCGCGCACCTGCGCCTGAACTGGCCCCTCGGCCTGCCGGTACATTTCGGCCATGTGCAGGGCTTCGGAGGTCCAGGGATCCTCTTCGCCCACCAGCCATTCAATGCGCAGGTCAAGCGCCTCTGCCACCTTGCACAACAGCCCGATCGAGATATTGCCTGCCCCGCTTTCCAGCTGGGCCAGGTAACGCGGCGACACACCAGAGGATTCCGACAGCACCCGGCGCGAGATGCCCCGCTGTTCGCGCGCCTGCCGCACGCGTTGCCCGACGCGGGTCAAAAGGCCCGCGACCGGGCCGCTTTCCGCCGGTTCGATATCGAGGACTGCCCGATCCGCCACCTCAGGTCCTTCCGTTTGCGCCATATGCCCTATGAACTATAGTGCATAGCTCAATTCGAAGGCGCAGGAAAGAACCGCCTTTCCAAGGCGGGACGTAACGTCACGAACAGGGGTTCAGGGGGTCAGTCCCCGCGGCCCAGCACGCTGTCGGGGACGACAAGCGCCTCGATCAGGGCGTGACAGAGGCCGGTGCATTCCTTGCAGCCGATGCAGGTCCCTCCGGTCTCGTAGAATTTCTCTCCGAAGGCACGGGCGCGCGGGGCATGGCCAATGAGGCGGTCGCTTTGCATGGCATCACTTTCTGTTCGCGGCAGAAGATTCGATTTCCCAGCCTAGCGCCTTTGGAAAGGCTCACCTTGTTCCAGATCAAAAAGGGCCGGGTTTGCACCGCAAACCCGGCCCCCTGCCCGTCATCCGGGCATTTTCCTACAGGCGGACCACGGCCGGATCATCGTCGCTGTACAGCCGGTCCAGCAGCGACGCCCGGCGTGCCAGCACCTTGCGATAGTTCAGGTTGCCCTTGGCGGTGATCTCTCCATCGCCCAGCGAGGGCGGTTCTGCCAGCACCATCACACGGTTCACCCGCGCCGCAGACCCGTGATCGGCGCGCAGCGCCAGTTTCTCGGCCAGGGCCGCGCACAGGGCATCGCTCATCAAGGCCCCGTCCTGTTCCGCCCCGTCCCCGGCAAGCGCCAGCGCCTCTGCCGAGGGGAAGATCATCAGCCCCACCTGCGACTTGTCGGCCCCGCAGATCACCATGTCTTGCACGAGGGTGCCGTATTCCTGCAGCAGTTCCAGCCGCAGCGTCGCCGCCCGCACCCATGTGCCGGTCAACAGCTTGAAATCCTCGGAGATCCGCCCGTCAAAGCGCATGCCTTTGTTCAGGTCGTTGTCATCGACGAATTTCACCGCGTCCCCGGTGCGAAAGAACCCCTCTTCGTCGAAGGCCTCGGCGGTCTTTTCCGCGTCATGCAGGTAGCCCGGCATGATGTTGGGTCCGCGCACGCGGATTTCGCAGCGCATGTCCTCATCCGGGATCAGCTTGACCTCGACCCCGGTCATGGGCACGCCGATGATCCCCGACATATGCGTCGGTTCGTGCTGGATCAGGCAGGCCGGACCGGTTTCGGTCAGTCCCCAGGACGAGTTCATCAACGGCACCGCGCCACGCACCTCGCGCGCCATCTGTTCTAGATCGTCCCAGACGTCCTGCGGCAGCGAGGCGCCGGCGTAGAACAGCATGTCGAGATCTTCGAAATAGCTCTTGCGCAGCTCCGGGTCCGCCTTCATCGCGTTGCGGATCATCGCGAACCCCACCGGCACGTTGAAGGCCAGCGTCCCGTTCTTCATCCGGTTGTTTTCGATCGTCTCGGCGATCTTGGCCGGGATCGGCTTGCCCGCGTCGATATAGAGCGCGCCGCCGTTGGCCAGCATCATGTTGAAGTTGTGCGAGCCGCCAAAGACATGGTTCCAGGGCAGCCAGTCGACGATCCGCGGCGCGCGGTCCCGCAGGAAAGGCAGCGCATCGGCAAGCTGGGCCTGGTTGGCGCACATCATCCGCTGCGTGGTGATGACGGCCTTGGGATGAGAGGTGGAGCCGGAGGTCATCAGGTACTTGGCCACGGTATCGGGCCCGACCTCTGCCGCCGCCTTGTCCACCGACACGTCGTCGCTATCGCCCAGCAGCGCGGTCAGTTCCGTCTCGCCCGCCTGCGGATTGCGGGCCACGACGCGTTCCATCCCGTCAAAGAGGTCATGCGCCAGCGCGGTGGCGAAACGCTCGCCGTCATCGGCAAAGACCATCGCAGGTTTGACCAGCTGCGCGCAATGTTCCAGCTGCGGCCAGGCACCGGGGATCAGTGCATATTGCTCGGCCAGCGGCACGGTCGGCACACCGATGTATTGCGCCGCCAGTGTCAGCAAGCCGTGATCCACCCCGTTGCCGGAAATGATCAGGATCGGCGTGTCGGCGTTCATGCCCCGCGCCAGCAGGCTGGAGGCCATGCGGCGCACACTGTCGCGCGCCTGGACATAGCTCACCTCGCGCCAGCCCGCGCCATCGCGTTCGGCGAGGAACACCGCCTTGGGCGTTTCCTTTGCCCAGTGATCCAGCCAGTCGCCGGTCTTTGCCGCGGGCTTGGTCAGCTCGTAGCCAGAGCGCAGGATGATGGTGCCGTCGGCCCGGTCTTCGCGGGTGACGGAATGGGCGCGGTACTTGCTCATCTCCGCCTCCTCAGCGCTGCGGCAGGCGCACCGCCGCGTCGAGGCGGATGGTGGTGCCGTTGAGATAGGGATTGGCGACGATCTGGCTGACCATCTGGGCGTATTCCGCCGGATCGCCCAGGCGATGCGGGAAAGGCACGTTGGCGACGATCCCGGCGGTCACGTCCTCCGGCAGACCTTCCATCATGGGGGTGTTGAACAGGCCCGGAGCAATGGCCATGACACGCACGCCCTGTTTCGCCATTTCGCGGGCGGCGGGCAGGCACATGGCCGCGATCGCCCCCTTGGAGGCGGAATAGGCCGCCTGGCCGAACTGCCCGTCCTGGTAGGCGACCGAGGCGGTGTTGACAATCACGCCGCGTTCACCGGTGTCCTCGGGCTCCAGCGCCATCATCTCGCGCGCGGCGTAGGACATGACAAAGTAGGTGCCCATCAGGTTCACCCGGATCGTCTTTTCAAAGACATCCGTGGACAGCTTGCCCTCGCGTCCGACGATCCGCGCGGCCAGTCCGACGCCCGCACAGCTGACGGCGATCCGGGGCGCCCCCAGCTTGTCCACGATCTCAGCCATTGCCGCGGCGACCGAAGCCTCGTCGCCGACGTCGGTCTGTACCGCATGCCCACCGATCTCTGCCGCGACGGCGGCGCCACGTTCGGCGTCGAAATCCAGGATGCCGACCCGCGCGCCTTCGCTGGCCAGACGCCGCGCCGTGGCCGCGCCCAACCCGCTTGCGCCGCCCGAAACGACCGCAACTTTATCCGTGATGTGCATAGCTTACTCCTCGCGCCAGACGCGTTACATTGGGCTTGAAAGATCTCCGGGGAATGGTCGTGGCGCGGGGCGCGCCGCAACCCGGGCTGCGCCCTACCCCGGTATCAGGAAGAGGGTGATCGCCGGAAAGGCCACCAGGATGACGACGCGCACCAGGTCGGAGATGACGTAGTAGAGCACTGCCTTGTAGGTCTCGACCATCGGTGTTTCCGGGTCCATCGCATTGATGACAAAGAGGTTCATCCCGACAGGTGGCGTGATCAACCCGACCTCGACCACGATCAGGACCAGGATACCGAACCAGATCGCCGCGTGTTCGGGGCTCATGCCGAAATCCAGCGCCATGATCACCGGAAAGAAGATCGGGATCGTCAGCAGGATCATCGACAGGCTGTCCATGAAACAGCCCAAGAGCAGGTAGATGACCAGGATCACCGCCAGCACGGCGATCGGGGACATGCCCAGTTCGACCACCCAGTTCGACAGCTCCTGCGGCACCCGCGTGCGCGCCAGGAACAGGTTGTAGAAGGCCGCGCCGAAGACGATGAAAAAGATCATGGCCGAGGACCGGGCCGTATCGGTGAAGCTGTCCAGCAGGGTCCGCCATGTCAGCCCGCCGTTGACCAGCGCGATGACCCCGGTGCCCAGCGCGCCCACCGCGGCGCCCTCTGTCGGGGTGAAGATGCCGCCGTAGATGCCACCGACCACGGAGATGAAGACCAGGAGCACAGGCCAGACATCCAGGATCGCACGGAGGCGGTCGGCGTAGGGCACGGGCTCTCGGACGCCAGCGGATTCCGGGTTCACCCGGACGTAGATCGACACCGCGATCATGTAGCCGATGGCCGCCAGCACACCCGGAACAAAGGCCGCGAGGAACAGCTTGGCGATGTTCTGTTCGGTCAGGATGGCATAGATCACCAGCACCACGGAGGGCGGGATCAGGATGCCCAGCGTGCCGCCCGCGGCCAATGTCGCGGTCGAGAACCCGCCCTGATAGCCGTAGCGCTTCAGTTCCGGCAGGGCCACGCGGCTCATGGTGGCGGCGGTGGCCAGCGACGATCCGCAGATCGCGCCAAAGCCCGCGCAGGCGCCGATGGCCGCCATCGCGACGCCACCGCGACGGTGGCCCAGCCAGCTTTCGGCGGCCTTGAACAGCGCCTGGCTCATCCCGCCGAGGGTCGCGAAATAGCCCATCAGCAGGAACATCGGCACAATCGACAGCGAGTAGCTGGAGAAGGTCGAATAGGACAGGTCCTTGAGCTGTGCCAGCGGCAGCCGCGTGCTGCCCATGACCAGCCAGAACCCCGCAAAGCCGGTGCCGAACATGGCCAGCCCGATGGGCACGCGCAGGAATATCAGCAGCAGCAGGGCCGGAAAGGAATAGATCCCGATCTCGAGGTTACTCAATGATCCGCTCCCACGGCATTCGGCACGATCACGCGCCCGGACAAGAGTTCAAACAGCCGCACGATGGCGACATAGACAGAGGTGATGGCCGCCAAAACGGCGCCGAACAAGCTGGCCGCATAGGCCCACCAGATCGGAAATTCGAGCAGAAGAGAGGTCTGCGCCGCACCGAACCCGTTCGGCATCTTGCGCAGCATCCCCTCGTAGAGCTGGAGCGCAATCGTCACCAGGGCGACGGCGAACAGCAACGCAATCAGGAAATCAAGCACGCGGTTCACATTGCGCGACAGCATGTTGGTGAAGACATCGACGGAAGCATGCCCCATCGTCACCTGGCAGAAGGGCAGGAAGGCGAAGATGCAAAAGGCCATCCCGGCCTCGACCAGCTCATAAGACCCCCGGATCGCCCCGACGCCGACGTCGTCGATCAGCCATTTGGCCAGCCCCGGCGCAATGCCCATGACAAGATCCGAGTGCAGGCCGGAATTCACGGCGCGCCCGACAATCGAAATGCAGGTGATCAGGATCAGCGCTGTCAGGATGACCCCGCCCAAGAGCGCCATGAAGCGCGCAACTCCCAATACGATGCGGTGCAAACCGGCCATCGTTGACGTCCCCCCTTGTTTCGTGAAGGGCCGCAGAATTCTCCGCGGCCCCGGGTTTCAGAGGCTTACTTGCCCCAGGTGTCCATATCGGGCGTGTATTCCGCCATCAGGGCCTTGGCCTCGTCGATCAGGGCCTGACCGTCGACGCCCTTCTCTTTCATGTCGGCAACCCAGCTTTCGTAGATCGGGTTCACCAGGGCGTCCCATTCCTTGGCTTCTTCCTCGGTTACGGTGACGATGTTGTTGCCCATGTCCACGGCAAACTGGCGCGCGGGGCCGTCCGCATCGGCCTGGGTACCACCGGCGAAGATCGAGAAGGCAAGACCGGAATTGTCGTCGATCACCTTCTGCAGATCCTCAGGCAGGCTCTCGTAGCGATCCTTGTTCATTGCCAGGACGAAGGTCAGGTTATAGAGGGCCGGGCCGTCGAACTCGGTGTGGTTCTTGACCAGCTCAGGCACCTTGAGGGCCGACGTGACTTCCCACGGGATGGTGGTGCCGTCGATCACGCCCTTGGACAACGCCTCGGGGATCGACGGAACCGGCAAACCGATCGGCTCGGCGCCGACGCGTGTCAGCAGGTCGTTCACCAGGCGCGATCCGCCGCGGATCTTCATGCCTTCAAGGTCGGAAGGCACGCGCACGGGAGCGTTGGTGTGGAACATGCCGGGGCCGTGGACCCAGGTGCCCAGGATCTTGAGATCGGCGAATTCACCGTCTTCCATGTGCTCTTCGAACATCTTCCAGTAGGCGTAGGAGGCCGCGCGGGCATCCGACACCATGAAGGGCAGTTCAAAGACCTCGGTCGAGGGGTAGCGGCCCGGCGTGTAGCCGACCACGGTCCAGACGATATCGGCGATGCCGTCGATGGCCTGGTCCATCAGTTCCGGCGGCGTGCCGCCCAGCTGCATCGAAGGGTAGCGCTCGATCTCGATGCGGCCGTTCGAATCCGCCTCGACCTTGTCGGCCCAGACGTCCAGCACCTGCTTGGGCACATTGGCCTGCGCCGGCAGGAACTGGTGCAGGGTCAACGTGACCTCCTGCGCCATGGCCGAAGTGGTCGTCATCATCGCGGCCAGCGCGGCCCCGGCGATGCCAAGAACGGTTCTGCGTGTGGTCATGTCTTACCTCCCTGAATGACCGCCGCTTTCCCTGTTGGGAAGCGGCTTACTTTGCGTATTCCTGCATGAGGGCCTTTGCCTGGTCGATCAGCGCCTGCCCGTCGATGCCCTTGTCCGCCACGTCGGCGATCCAGGCATCGTAGACCGGGCGCGCAAGTTCCTCCCAGCGGGCGGCGTCCTCTGCACTGATGGTGATGATATTGTTGCCCCTGTCCACCGCGATCTGGCGCGCGGGACCGTCCGCCGCAGCCATCGTGCCGCCGGCGAATACAGAGAATTCCAGGCCCGAGTTGTCGTCGATGACCTTCTGCAGGTCCTCGGGCAGACTGTCGTAACGCTCTTTGTTCATGGCCAGCACGAAGGTCAGGTTGTAGATCGCCGGACCGTCGAATTCCGTGTGGTTGTCCACCAGCTCCGAGACCTTCAGCGCCGCCGTCACCTCCCAGGGGATCGTTGTGCCGTTGATCACGCCCTTGGACAGAGCCTCGGGGATCGCGGTGACCGGCAGGCCGATGGGTTCAGCGCCCAGCAGTTCCAGCAACTGGTTCACCATGCGCGACCCGCCGCGGATCTTCATCCCCTCCAGGTCGGCGGGCTCGTCCACCGGGTCGGAGGTGTGCAGCATGCCGGGGCCGTGCACCCAGGTGCCCAGGATCTTGACCTGCGCGAAATCCGTGTCGGCCATGTGTTCTTCGAACATCTTCCAGTAGGCGTAAGACGTCGCTTCGGCGTCATAGGTCATGAAGGGCAGTTCAAAGACCTCGGTGTGCGGAAACCGCCCCGGGGTAAAGCCGTTCACCGCCCAGACGATGTCGGCCACGCCGTCGATGGCCTGGTCGATCAGCTCGGGCGGGGTGCCGCCAAGTTGCATGGCGGGATAGCGTTCGATCTCGATCCGACCGTTGCTGTCCGCCTCGACCTTGTCGGCCCAGACGTCAAGGATCAGCTTGGGCACATTGGCCTGCGCCGGCAGAAACTGGTGCAGGACCAGCGTCACGTCCTGAGCCGCCAGAGGCGCCGCCGACGTGGCCGCCATGAGTGTTCCGAAAATCGCCCCAAGGGCCGCTCTGCGCGTCTTCATCCTGACCTCCCCTTCAGAATGTACCCGGCTTCCGCCAAGCCTATGCACAATTTTGCACGCGGTGCATTATATCGCAATGCATTTCCCGCCCGTGCGGTCGGTTTACGACGTCCAAAGCCTTGTGTCCACTGCCTTGAATGCCGCCCCTACAAGGGAACAGCTTCAACCGGAATTGTCCAGAATAATCCACTAGGAAACAAAGTTTGCGCTGCTGAGAGCGCTCACACCCGCGTTCGAGCCGGGATTTGGAAAGGAAATCTGACCGGTTTCGCGGGTGTCTTGGCAAGGCGCGCGCCCGGGTGTCCCGGGCGCGTCAGCAGAATCACGCCAGGCTCACAGCCTTGCCTGATCGGGCCGATTCCAGAGCCGCATCCGCCAGTTGCAGGGCTTTCAGCCCATCCTCGCCCGTTGTGGGCAGCGCGGCCCCCTCGTTCACTGCTGCGACGAAAGCAGCGATCTCGTTGGCATAGGCGGCGGCATAGCGGTCCATGAAGAAGTTGAGCAGCGGAGGCCGCCCGTAACCGCCGGTTCCAGCCACCTCAACGGTGCTTTCGTGCCGGTTCGCGGCGGCGGCCATGCCCTCGGACCCGTGCACCTCGATTCGCTGGTCATAACCATAGGTTGCGCGGCGCGAGTTGGTGATCACGCATTGCTTGCCGCTGGCGGTCTTCAGGATCACGTTGACGCTGTCGTAGTCGCCCAGGTCGCCGATCTCGGGATCGACCAGGACCGACCCCTGCGCCATGACCGTCACCGGCTCCTCGCCCAGCAGCCAGCGCGCCATGTCGAAGTCATGAATCGTCATGTCGCGGAAAATGCCGCCCGAGACCTTGATGTAAGAGGCCGGCGGCGGGCCGGGGTCGCGCGAAGTGATGACCACCATTTCGACATCGCCGATGGTGCCGGTGTCGATGGCGGCCTTGACCGACATGAAGTCCGGATCGAAACGGCGGTTGAACCCGACCATCAGCTTGGCGCCGGTTTCCTCCACCGTGGCCAAGGCCTGTTTGACCCGCTCTGCGGACAGGTCCACGGGCTTTTCGCAAAAGATCGCCTTGCCGGCGCGGGCAAATTTCTCGATCAGGTCCGCGTGGGTGTCGGTGGGGGTGCAGATGGCCACAGCATGCACATCGTCGCTGTTGGCGATTTCGTCGATGGTCCGCAGGTCACAGCCATAGCGCGCCGCCATGTCGTCGGCGGCCTGCTGGAACGGTTCGGCCAGCGCGACGAATGAGGCCCCCGGCGTGGCCGAGATCGCGCGGGCGTGGGCCTGGCCGATACGGCCAGCCCCCAGAATGGCAAATCCAAGTGTCATGTCTCTCTCCCTCAAAGGGCCGCCGCGGCGCAATCCTGCGCGCCCGTGCGGTCGGACCGATATGCCGCCGCTGCCCCCCCATCGGTCAAGCGGCCCGCCTCATGGATGCGTGATTTTCTATCAACTCTGAGACGGTGAGGGTCAAAACCTCTCATCCGCATGTCATTCCCCGTCACGGTTTCCGCGCTCAGCGAAAGACCTTGGCAAAGGTCTGTACCGACTTCGACATGACCAGCGGATCGATTGCGGCATCGAAGCTGATGAAATGAGAGGTGGTCATATGCGCCTCGAAAGAGGCCCGGTCGTCATATATCTCGTACAGAAACACCTCTTGCGGGCGCTCCGGGTCGACGCAGACATCGAACTGGCGGCATCCGGGTTCATCCCGCACGGAAGCATGGGCATTCTGGCGGACCAGATCCAGAAAGGCCGCCTCGGCCTCGGGCTTGATCTCGAAACGGACGGTGACTGCGTACATGGGTGCTCCTGTTTACGGTGGGCAGGTTAGCCCCCCTGCCCGTCCCGGTCCATGTCACAGGTCAAACCGCTCAGGCCACGCGGTCGCGCGGCTCCCTTCCGGCAAAGAAGTCCTCGAGGTTGTCCAACACGCGAAAGCCCATCGCCTCGCGCGTTTCGAGCGTTGCGCTGCCCAGATGCGGCAGCATGACCAGATTCGGCGCGGCCTTGAGGTCGGGCGCAATCGCGGGCTCACCCTCGAAGACATCCAGCCCCGCGCCGCCGATCCGGCCCGCCTCCAGCGCCCGGGCCAGCGCGGCGCCATCCACGACTTCGCCCCGCGCCGTGTTGATGAGAAAGGCGCCGGGCCGCATCGCCTCCAGCGCCTGCGCGTCGATCAGGTGGCGGTTGGCCGCCCCGCCCGGACAATGCAGCGAGATGAAATCGCTGGCGCCCAGCAGATCCCGCAGGCTGTCCACCTGCCGCGCGCCAAAGCGCTCAAGCACCTCGGGGGCCACCGGCGACCGGTTCTGGACCAGCACGGTCATACCAAACCCGAAATGCGCGCGCCGCGCCATTTCCTGCCCGATCCGGCCAAAGCCCACGATCCCCAGCACCTTGCCGGACACCTTGGTGCCCACCAGATGCGTCGGACGCCAGCCTGTCCACGCCCCGGCGCGCAGCTCACGCTCACCCTCGCCGGCGCGGCGGGCAGCCATCAAGAGCAGCGTCATGGCAATGTCGGCCGTGCATTCGCTGAGAACGTCTGGCGTGTTGGACACCACGATCCCCTGCCCCGCAGCGACCGCGGTGTCGATATGGCTGAAGCCGGCACCGTAGTTGGCCAGGATACGCGCCCGGGGTGCGCCCTCGAAAACCTCCGGCCCCAGGTGATCCGTGACGGTCGGCAAGACCGCGTCGTGTTCGGCCAGGGCCTTGCGGAAGTCCGCAGCGGTCATCGGTGTGTCGGTCTTGTTCAACGTGACGTCATAGAGCTCTGACGCCCGCGCCTCGACCGCCTCGGGCCAGCGCCGCGATAACAGGACCTTCGGTTTGCTCATGCTCTTTCCTTTTCATGCCGTGGCGCCACCTGGTCCACACTGACAATCCGCGCTGCCCGCGTCCAGCATCCGCGTGCCCCGAAAACGATAAACGGGCCCCGGAAATATCCGGAACCCGCCTGTCGCATCAATGCGGCGCCCTGTTACAGGCTGACCCGCTGCGCGCTGCCCTCCTCCTCGGCTAGGCGCGCGGCGACAGATGCCACGGCGAGATCCTGCAGACCCACGCCGGTGCCATCGAACAACGTGATCTCATCGTCAGAGGTCCGCCCGGGATGGGTGCCGTTGATGACGGCCCCGATGGGCGTGATCCGGTCCTCGGTCAGCGAGCCGTGGGCCACGGCGTGCTGGGCCTCTCCGATGCTGATGGATTGCGCCACCTCGTCGGTAAAGACCGTCGCCGCGGCGACCAGCGCGGCATCGACCTCCTGCTTGCCCTTTGTGTCTGTGCCCATGCAGGCGATATGCGTGCCCGGCTTGATCCAGTCCTTCATCAACAATGGCTCAAAGGCCGAGGTGATGGTGATGATGACATCCGCCTGGGCGCCCAGCTCTTCTTGCGTGACTGCCTCGAAGGGCAGGCCCAGTTCCTCGGCCACGGCACCCAGTTTGGGCAGCATCTCGGGGTGCGGGTTCCAGGCCACGACCTTCTCGAAATCGCGCTGTTCGGCGGCTGCCCGCAGTTGAAACTGCGACTGGTGGCCCGCGCCGACCATGCCCAGAACCTTGGCATCCTTGCGCGCCAGATGCGCGATCGACACTGCGGACGAGGCCGCCGTGCGCACCGCGGTCAGGTAATTGCCGCCTACGAGTGCGGCCAGTTGCCCGGTGTCGGGATCGAAGAGGAAGACCGTGGACTGGTGGTTGGTCAGACCCTTGTCCATGTTGCCCGGCCAATAGCCGCCGGACTTGACGCCCAGGACCTTGCCCGCCTTGTCGAAGCCGGATTTGAAACCGTAAAGGGCATCGGCATAGCCGATCGCCTCGCGCACGACCGGGAAGTTGTATGCATCGCCCTTGGCCATCGCGCCAAAGACCGCCTCGACCGCCTCGAAAGCTTCCTTGCGGCCAACCAGTCGCTCGCACTCTGCCTCGCCCACGATGACAAGGCCCTTTGTCTCGGGCATATCCTTCATCTTTCCTGTCCTTCTTACGATGTGACGGCGCCGGGACTGGCCCGGCGCTTTGTCATTGGGTCAGGTCGGGCCGCGGCCCGACCGCGGCCTCAGTAGGCGCGGCCGCGCGCGGACACCGGCCAGAGCGCCTCGACCTTGCCGTTGCGCACGCCGACGTACCAATCGTGGACGTTTGCGGTGGGGTCGCAATGGCCCGGCACCAGCTTCAGCTTGTCGCGCACCTTCAGCACGCCCTTGGGGTCAGCAATCACGCCGTGTTCGTCGGAACACTTGACGTATTCCACGTCGTCGCGGCCAAAGATCACCGGCAGACCGCTGTCGACGGACTGCGCCTTGAGGCCCGCGTCGCAGATGGCCTTGTCCGCCTTGGCGTGGCTCATGACCTGGGTCAGGATGAAAAAGGCGTTCTCCCACTCACCCTGGTCGATGCGGTTGCCGTCCTTGTCGAGGATGCGGCCATAATCCGCGTCCATAAAGGCGTAGGACCCGCACTGAAGCTCGTTGTAGACGCCCGAGTTGGACTCGAAATAATACGACCCGGTGCCCCCGCCTGACACGAGCTCGCACTCGATGCCCTCGGCCTTGAGGCCCTCGACCGCGTCCTTGACCATCGCGATGGCCACGTCGAGCTTCTCCTTGCGGGCCTCGTAGCTGTCGAGGTGCTGCATGGCGCCCTGATAGGCCTGGATGCCGGTGAATTTCAGTCCCGGCGCGGCCTCGATAGCCTTGGCGATGGCCGCCACATCCTCGGTCGTGGTCACGCCGCACCGGCCCGCGCCACAGTCGATTTCCACGAAACACTCGATCTGCGTGCCGTGTTTCTGCGCGGCTTCGGACAATTCCGCCACGTTGTCGATGTCGTCGACGCAGACGATGGTGCGCGCGCCCAGCTTGGGCAGGCGGGCCAGGCGGTCGATTTTCAGCGGATCGCGCACCTGGTTCGACACCAGCACGTCCTTGATGCCGCCCCGGGCAAAGACCTCCGCCTCGGACACCTTCTGGCAGCAGACGCCGACGGCGCCGCCCAGTTCCTCTTGCAGCTTGGCCACGTCCACCGACTTGTGCATCTTGCCATGCACGCGGTGGCGCATGCCATGCGCCTTGGCGTAGTCGCCCATCTTTTTGATGTTGCGTTCCAGCGCGTCCAGATCCAGCACCAGGCAGGGGGTCTGGATGTCCGCCTCATCCATGCCGATGGCGGCGGGAATGTCGAAGCCGACTTCGTATTCGTCGAGGTTGGTCACGTCTTTCATGGGGTAGCTCCCTTGTCTTGGTGTGGCGGGGCAGGCCCCGCCCTAGATTACGTCACGCGGCCGGGTGAGTGTTCATCCCAATGTCCACGGCAGCCGGTCCAGATCGACGTTGCCGCCGGTGATGATGACGCCCACGCGCTTGCCCCGGAACAGCTCGGGGTTCTTCAGGATCGCGGCCAGCGGCACGGCGCTGGACGGTTCCATGACGACCCGCAGGTACTTCCAGGTCAGCTTCATCGCGTCGACGATCTCCTGTTCGGACACCGTCGGCACATCGGTCACGAAGTTGGAGACGAAATGCCAGGTGTTCTCTTTCAGCGGCACCTTGAGACCATCTGCGATGGTCTCGGGCGCGTCGTCAGCAATGATATGCCCGGCCTTGAAGCTGCGTGCGGCGTCGTCTGCCTGTTCCGGCTCGGCGGCGTAGATCTTCACCTCGGGGGCGAGGTTCGACAGGGTCAGGCAGGTGCCCGAGATCATGCCGCCGCCACCGATGGGCGCAACAACCGCATCCACGCCGCCGGTCTGTTCCAGCATTTCCGCCGAACAGGTCGCCTGCCCGCAGATCACCCGGGGGTCGTTGTAAGGATGCACGAACTCTCCGCCTGTCGCGGCCTGAACCTCGGCAAAGACGGCCTCACGGCTGGATGTCGAAGGCTCGCATTCGGTGATCGTGCCGCCGTAGCGCCGCACCGCGTCCTTCTTGGCCTGCGGCGCGGTGCGCGGCATGACCACGTTGCAGGGAATGCCCCGCCGCCCCGCCGCGTAGGACAGGGACAACGCGTGGTTGCCGGAGCTATGGGTGCAGACACCGCGCCGGGCTGCCTCTTCCGAGAGACCGAAGACCGCGTTGCAGGCACCACGCACCTTGAAGGCGCCCGCCTCCTGAAAGTTCTCGCACTTGAAGAACAGATCCGCGCCGGTCAGTTCGTTCAGGTATTGCGACTGCAGGACCGGCGTTCGGTTGATATGGGGCCGGATGCGCTCATGCGCGGCGCGCATGTCCTCGATGGTCAGCGCTTCGGCCAGGGTCATCGCGTCAAGCATCTGTACCTCCTCAGGCTGCGGACTTCAGCGCCGCAACGCGGCTGGTCCGGTAGTATTCCTGCGCTGCGGCGACACCGCTGCCCAGGGTGATCGGATAGTTCAGATCGGCCATCGCCATCTCGATGCTGGCGAGCCCCGACAGGACCATGACATCGGTCAGGCTGCCCAGGTGGCCGATGCGGAAGGCCTTGCCGTCCAGCTGACCGAGACCGACGCCAAAGGACACCTTGTAGGCGCGATAAGCATGATCGGTCAGCGCGTTGCTGTCGAAACCCTCGGGGACACAAACCGCGCTGACTGTATCAGAATACAGGTCCGGCGTCTTGGCAACAAGGCTCAGGCCCCAGGCATCGACGGCGCGACGCACGCCCTCGGCCAGGCGGAAATGGCGCGCATAGACGTTCTCCAGCCCTTCTTCAAAGAGCATGTCGAGGCTTTCGCGCAGACCGTAGATCAGTTGCAGCGGCGGAGTGTAAGGGAATCCGCCCGTCGCATTGGCCTTCATCATGTCGCGGAAGTCGAAAAAGGTGCGCGACAGCCCGGCGTTTTCGATCGCGTCCAGCGCCTTGGGCGAGACGCAGAGGATCGCCATGCCGGTAGGCAGCATGAAGCCCTTTTGCGAGCCGCTGACAGCGATATCCACACCCCAGGCGTCGAATTCGAAGGGCATCGAGGCCAACGAACTGACGCAATCGACAAAGAGCATCGCCGGGTGATCGGCCCCGTCCAGCGCACGGCGGACGGCGGCGATGTCCGAGCGGACGCCGGTCGCGGTCTCGTTGTGCGTGGTCAGGACGGCCTTGATTTCATTCGCCTTGTCGGCGGCCAGGATCTCGGCGAACTTGTCGGCCGGGGCGCCCTCACCCCAGGGGGTTTCGACGATCTGAACATCCAGGCCGTGGCGCTGGCAGAGGTCGATCCACTTGTTCGAAAAGACGCCGTAGCGACCGACAAGGATCTTGTCGCCGGGGCTCAGCGTGTTGGTGACGGCGGCTTCCCAGCCGCCGGTGCCGCTGGCGGGGAAAGTGATGATCTTGCCCTCACTCGAACCGAAGACCTTCTTCGTGTCTTCCAGCACGGGGGCAAAGGTATCGACAAAGTCCGGCGCGCGGTGATCGCGGGTCTGGATCTGAATCGCGCGACGCAGGCGGTCGGGCATGTTGGTCGGGCCGGGGATGAAAACCGGGTTCTGGTCGGTCATGGCGTGGTCTCCTTCTTGTCACTCAATATCCGCCAAGAGCCCGAGTCGCGCAATTTTCTTGAAAAGCTTTTTCATTTCTGAGATGCTGATAGCAAGCACATGAAATTGAATGATATTCAGTTTCTCATTTTCCACCTTCGCACTTGCGGCGAAAAACTTTTTCGAAAGGCTTGCGCGCATGAACAGCCCCAAACGCCCCCGTGGCCGGCCCAAGTCGGCCTTCAAGGAAAGCTCTGCCGGAACGCTTCAGGCACTGGACCGCGCGCTGGGGGTGCTGACCGCGCTTGCCCGCGATGAGGGCACGACGCTCAGCGATCTTTCGCGCGAGATCGACATTCCCACCGCCACCACCCACCGCATCCTGACAACGCTCGAAAACCACCGTTTCGTGACCTTCGACGAGGAGCGCCAGGAATGGGCCGTGGGGATCGAGGCCTGGCGCACCGGCACCGCCTTTCTCAAACGCAACAGCGTGGTCGAGGTCGGCCGCCCGGTGATGCGCCGCCTGATGAAGGAAACCGGCGAGACGGCGAACCTTGCCGTTCCCGACGGGCGCGAGGTGGTCTTTGTCGGCCAGGTCGAAACGCCGAACCCGATCCGCGCCTTCTTTCCGCCGGGCACCCGGACCGCCATGCATGCCTCGGGCATCGGCAAGGCGATCTTGGCCGCAATGCGCCCGCAGGCGCAGCAGCGGCTGATCGAGGACATGGACCTGACGCCCTTCACTGCCAGCACCCATGTCACCCTGTCCGGCCTGACCGCCGACCTGCACAGCATCGCCGCGCGCGGCTGGTCGCATGACCGCGAGGAACGGCACGCCGGGATGTCCTGCATCGGGGCCGCGATCCTGAACGACCAGGGAGAACCCTGCGCCGGGATATCCGTCTCCGGCCCCACGGTCCGGTTCAGCGGCGAACGCATCGCGGATCTGGGCCGCCGCGTGGCCGAAGCCTCGCAAGAGATCACCGACCTGTCCGGCGGCGCGATGCACGACGTCTGATCCTTCGAATCCGGATCAAATCCCGCATGTTTCGCAGGGTCGCGTTGATCAAATCTCCATCTCTGGGGCCGAGCCTGCGGGCATTTCATCACGCCTCGGGTCGGGGAACCTATGGACCGCAGCGCCTTTCTTGCCGGGCTGGACAGCCTGTCGGCAGAGCCTGTCACGCTGAACGACGGCGCCCCGGCGCCGCCAACGCCTGTCGGTGGCCTGCTGGCCGGCACGCGGATCAAGACGCTGCGCGGTCACGTGCGGATCGAGGATCTGCGCCGGGGGGACAAGATCCTGACCCGCGACAACGGCTACCAGGTCCTGCGAAGCTGCCTGCGTATCCGGCCCGAAACAGCGCAGGGCCATGCAACACCGGTGCGTCTGCGCAAGGGGACACTCGGCCGTGGCGCGCCGGACCGCGCCTTGCGCACCGCCCCGGCCCAAAGGCTGCTGATCGGCGGCCCAGGACAGGGCCAGCCCGAGCTTCTGGTCGAGGCATCGCGCCTGTGTACCCTGCCCGGCGTGGCGCGTCTTCCCGGCCCCGGCGTGGGAGTCATCCAGCTGCTGTTTGATCGCCATGAACTGATCATGGCCAACGGCGCCTGGACGGAAAGCCGGCCGCCTTCGGGCAGTTCAGCCCGGGGCCTCGCCCGTCCGGTGATCCGGGATAGTGACCTGCGCGCCCTCTGCCTTGGCAAGCGGAGCGGTGCAGGCTGAAGGACACAGGTCACGCGGGACTCGACCTGTTTTTTATGGATCGCGGCAATTCGGTCGCAGCTCTCTTCTCAGTCCCCAGAGCTCCGATATCAGGCACCCAACGCGAAAACTGTCGCAATTACCTATAAAGATTGAATTTCCTTCGATCCAAGCGACGCATTTTCGTCCCAATTCGGACACCGCCCGGCCCGCAACGGCTGGTGATTTCGGGTCTGAACGCAACCCTGCACCGCATCCGGCCCCACCCGCAGCCTGTCCCGTTCGAACAGGAGTATCGAGGTATGACATACCAGTCGCAGATTCCGGTTTCCCACCCCGCCGAAGCCCTCGGTGACGGGCTGCCCCCGGGCACGACCCTGTGCAACGGACAATACACGGTCGACACCTACCTGAACTCCGGCGGCTTCGGCATCACCTACCTGGCACGCGACAGCCTGGGCCGCCGTGTCGTCATCAAGGAGTGTTTCCCCAACGCCATCTGTTGCCGCCGGGGGGAGAACGTGCGCCTGCGCTCGCAAAGCTATGACATGGATTTCACCCGCGCGGTCGAACTGTTCCAGAAAGAGGCGCGCGCGCTGGCGCAGCTTCAACATCCGAACATCGTCGGCGTACACCAGATCTTCGAGGCCAACGGCACCGCTTACATGGCGCTGGATTTCGTCGAGGGCACCGATCTCTTCGACCTGCTGGACCGGCACCCCGACGCGCTGACACCCGAGGCTCTGCGCGAACTGGCGGTGCTGCTCTTGCAGGCGCTCAGCTATGTCCACCGCAACGGCATCCTGCATCGCGACATTTCCCCGGACAACATCCTGCTGGACACGATGGGAACGCCGGTCCTGATCGATTTCGGGGCGGCACGGCAAAGCGCGACGCAGGCCAGCCGCGTGCTGTCCCGGGTTCATACGGTCAAGGACGGCTATTCCCCGCAGGAATTCTACATCGCCGGCAGCGCGCAGTCGCGGTCGAGCGATCTTTATGCCCTGGCGGCGACCTTCGTACACCTGATCGAAGGCAGCCCGCCGCCGAACAGCAGTCTGCGGCTGGCCGCCGTGGCCGAACAGCGCCCCGATCCCTTCCGCCCCCTGTCCGGGCGGTTCCCGCAACACGATCCGCGCCTTCTGGCGGCGATCGACCGCTGCCTGAACCTGTTCTCCAAGGACCGATTGCAAAGCGCCGACGACTGGCTGGATGCGCTGGCGGGACGGCGCCCGTCGCTGCTGTCCCCTGCGGCCCAGGCGCATGCCGCAGAGCCGCCTGTGGACCCGGTGCCCGTGGACCCGGAGATCGAGACAAAGATCGCCGAGATGGTCGCCATCAACCATGCCGCCATCGCCGAGGACAGTGTCGGGCGCAGCGCCCCCGTCAAGCGCGCGCCCCGTCCCGACCCCGAAGAGGCAAAGCGGGCCGCCGAACGTGAATACTGGGCGATCCTGAACGAGGATCCCGCCGACTGGGGCCGCGAGGCCGAACCGGACCCACCACAGCAAGAAGTTGCAGAAGAAGAACAGGCCACGCCGCCACCGCGCCGCCGCCGCTTTTCGCTGAGCGCGCTTCTGCCCTGGTCGGGCCGTGGCCAGCGGCAGGCGCTGGAAACGAACCTTTGAGGAAAGGGTGAAGGACATGCAGGGTATCAAGAACCTGATCGCGCGGAGACGCCCGGCTTCCGGTCCCACGCCGGACACAGCGCCGCAGGAGGCGCCCGTGCGCGACCCCTGGGATGATCTTGCCGGGCGCATGACCGGGGAACAGGACCCGCGCAACTGCGACATCGACAGCGCCCGCGCCGCACGCAACCATGTGCCCCGTCCGGAACGGCCGCAACCGTCACCCCGGCAGGAATGGGCCGCGCCCGCCGCAGCCGTCGCGTCCGATTCCGTCGATCTGCCGCCGCTCGACCTGGACGCAGCCGCACCCGCCAGCCCCCGGATCTGGGACCTGGAGCCGGACAGGCCCGAAGAACCCACCACGCCTTCACCCAGCAGCGCAGAGTCCCCGGCGCTGGCGCGCAGCGCCACCACGATTGGAACAGAGCCCCCCGAGGCGCCCAGACCCGGCTCGCAACGCGTCAAGACGCGGCTCCTGGGGTTTCATTCCGACCCCGCCGGGCCGGACCCGATGAACGGCCCCACCGCAAGCACTCCCAGCGCGGACCCCTTCTTTCCCATTGGCTGGATCGTCGTGATCGACGGGCCGGGGCGCGGGGCGAGTTTTACGCTGACGGCAGGCCTGTCAACCGTGGGCCGCGACCCGGACCAGACCGTGACCCTGGATTTCGGCGACACCGCCATTTCCCGAGATCGCCACCTGGCCATCGCCTATGACGAGGACGACAACCGCAGCTATATCGGCCACGGCGGCAAGGCCAATATCGTGCGCCTGAACGACAGGCCCCTGCTCAGCACCGAGGAATTGAACAACGGCGACAGCATCCGCATCGGCAAGACCGTGTTGCGCTTCGTGGCCTTCTGCGGCGACGGCATGTCCTGGGCCGCCCCGGACGGCGGGGCACAGGACAATGGCTGAGCTGGCCACCGACGCGGCCTCGGGCCAGTATCTGGGGCTGCGCAGCCGACAGGAAGACGCGCTGATCGCGCAGTTCCCCGAGGGGGACATGCCCGGGTTGGCCGTGCTGTCGGACGGCATGGGGGGACATGATGACGGCGACCTCGCCAGCCGCATTCTTGTCAGCGAGATGTTCGCCGAGATGTACCTGGCCGCAGCCCGCGCGCCATCGGAGGGCGACCCCGGCTTTCGTGCCGCTCTGGACAGCGCCAATGCCCGCCTGAAACAGCACATCGACGCGGAGTGCATCAGCGCCGACACGGGCGGGACGCTTGTGGGCCTGCGCGTGGACGCCGCCGGGCTGCGCTGGCTGTCTGTCGGGGACAGCCCGCTTTACCTGTTTCGCGACGGCGCGTTGCGGCAGCTGAACATACTGCATTCGATGGGCGCGCAACTGGACCTCCTGGCGGAACGCGGTGCGATCCCCCCCGAGGCCGCCCGCGACCACCCGCAACGCCATTGCCTGACCTCCGCCGTCACCGGCCAGAACGTGCCCTTGGTCGATTGCCCGGCAGAGGCCGTGACGCTGCAGCCGGGCGACATCGTCCTGCTGGCCAGCGACGGGTTGAACGTGCTTGATGCGTCCGAGATCGGACAGATCCTGCGACGGCGCCCGCAGGCGGGCAGCGCCGCCGTGGCCCGTGCCCTGCTGGCCGCGGTCAAGGCAAAGCAGGCCGAGCACCAGGACAATGTCTCACTGGTCGTGATCCGCATGATCCCCTGCCCCGACAGTGCAGTGGCCCGCCGCCCGGCGCGCCGCGCCGGACAGCTGGCCGCGCATTTGCCACGCCTCGGGATCGCCGGGCTGGGTGGCCTGATCCCCGTCAAGCGGAGGGCCGGCCCGTGACCCTGCAGCGCTCCGTGCATGACGATACCCTTGCCGGTCTGAAAGCACTCTGCTCCGACGCCCGGCTCTCCGCCAAGGCGCAGGCCAGTTGCGCCGCGCTGGCCGGGAAACTGGCAGCGCCGGTGCGCATCGGCCTGCTGGGCCTGCCGGGCGCGGGAAAACGGGCAATCCTGGCCGCCCTGGGCGGACTGCCGCCCGATCTGGGGACGCAGCCGTTGCCAACACTGGAGCTTAACCACGGCCCGACCGCCCGGACCGACGCCATGTTGGCGGACGGCAGCCGGATCGAGACCGAGGGCCTGCCCACGCCCGACCTCCTTGCTCAAGACCCCGTCTTCCTGCAGATCACATCGCCCGCCCCCGCTCTCTCGGGCCGCAGCCTTCTTTTGCTTGTCACCGATGCCAGCGCCTCGGATCTGCGCGCGGGATTGGCTTGGGCGGCGCCGCGCCTGGACCTCGCGCTCTGGTGTTCGCGGGACTGGGGCGATTTCGAGCGCGACCTGTGGCAAGCGGCACCGGATCGGATGCACAACCATGCCTTGCTGGTCCTGACCGGCGACCACCCTGCCCGGCCCCAGGACACGGAGTTCGACGGGCAGTTCCAAGTAAGTCCCGCCACCGCCCTAGGGCTGGCCCCGCTGGTGGCGCATCTCGACCGGGTGATCGAGGACGCCAGCCTGCAGGACATCCACGCCGCCCAGATGCTGCTGCACCGCTATGGCGCGCCGGCCCCTCGTATCGTCCTTGCAGAGCAGACACAGCCCGCAGAGATCATTCCGCACCCCGCCACCCTGCCGCCCGAGGCCGCGCGTGACCTCGCCCGGGTCTTTCACGCGGTACGCGACGCGGCGAATGACCTCTCCGCAACCCTCGAGAGCGGCTGCGACGAGGATACCCTGTTCACCGCTTTCGAAGAGACATTTTCCACGCTGTCCAGCAGGGCGGCCAGCGCCGACAGCCTGCAGGAACACCTGCCCGACCTCGCCGCGCTGTTCGATGAGGCGCAGGACCTTGCGCTGCTGCTGCGGATCGAAGGCGGCACAGACCAACTGGCCGATGCGGCGCAGCTGCTGCTTCAGGTCCGGCAGGATGTCGAGCAGCACATGGCCGCGTGACGGCCCCACAAGATCCCGCAAGAGGATACACAGGTGAGACAAGACCGATGACACAGGTTTCGACGGACCCGAACGACACTCCGCCCACCGCCTTTGACGGCTTTTCCGCCCTGGCCGAACGGCTGGCCGACATCGACCTGCGCTTTGCCGAACTGGGACAGTGCAGCGAAGAGAGCATCGCCCATCAGGCGCGCGAATATCGCCGCCAGATCCGCAGCTTCGAGCCCTCCGTGACCTTTATCGGGCAGGTCAAGGCGGGCAAGACCACGCTGGTGAACGCGCTCACCGGCTGGCCGGACCTGCTGCCCGCGGATGTGAACCCCTGGACCTCTGTCGTGACCTCGCTGCACATGTCGCCGCAGCTGAAACCGCAGGACCGCCGCGCCGCCTTTCGGTTCTTTACCAACGAGGAATGGGACCACCTGATCCGCCAGGGCGGTCGCGTGGGCGAAATCGCCGCGCGGGCCGGGGCGGACACGGAGCTGGAAAAGGTCCGCGCGCAACTGGACGAGATGCGCGAGAAATCCAAGGCAAGACTGGGGCGCAAGTTCCAGATGCTGCTGGGCCAGACCCATGACTATGACACTTTCGACCAGGAGCTGATCCAGCGCTATGTCTGCCTTGGCGACGATTTCTGGGAAGAGGCGGATGGCAGCCCCGACCAGGGCCGTTTTGCCGATATCACCAAGTCGGCGGACCTCTGGTTCCCCGCTCCGGACCTGCCCCTGGGCCTGTGCATTCGCGATACGCCAGGCGTCAACGACACCTTCATGATCCGCGAACAGATCACCATCAACGCGCTGCGCGGCAGCCGGCTTTGCGTGATGGTCCTGTCCGCGCAACAGGCGCTGTCCTCCGTGGATCTGGGCCTGATCCGGCTGATCTCGAACGTGAAATCGCGCGATGTCATCATCTTTGTGAACCGCATCGACGAACTGGCAGACCCGGTAAGCGCCGTTCCCGAAATCCAGGCCAGCATTCTTGCCACCCTGCGCCGCTTCGATGGCCCCCAGGAGGCCGAGATCATCTTCGGCTCTGGCTACTGGGGTCATCACGCCGTGGCGGGCCGCCTGGACGATCTGGGCAGTGACAGCGCCGAGGCGCTGGTCAACTGGGCCGAGGCGCATGTCACCGGCGCGCTGGCCCACCTGCCCCCGCAAGAGATCATCTGGCGGCTTTCCGGACTGCCCGCGCTTGGTGACGCCATTGCAGGGCGGATCGAACAGGGGGTGGGGGCCCGCCTTGAACAAACCTTGGGCGTGGCGCTGGATAACCTGCGCACGGGCAAGGCCGCCAGCGGGTCCCGCGACGGCTCCGGCGGCTTCGAGCCGAAAAACTTGACGATGGCACCGGCGGATATCGCCCACCAACTCGACCGGATCGAGGACCGCGCCTCTGCGGCGCTGGAGTCTCATCTTGCCCGGATGCACGAGGCCTTTGCCAGCCGGTCCGACAATGCCCGCCGCGCCTTTCTGGGGCGGGCCACCGGGTCCCTGGTCAAGCACCTGGAACAGTATGGCGAGGGAGAGGTCTGGACCTACGATCCCTCGGGCCTGCGGATGCTGTTGCGCAGCGCCTACAAGGTCTTTGTCCAGGGCGCGGGCAAGGCCGGGACAGAGGTTCTGGCCGGGGCGGCCGAGGACATCGGCGCGCTCTACCGGACAGCCTTTGCGCTGGAAACCGAAGGACCCGCGATCAAACCGCCGCCGCTGCCCTCGGCCCCCGCGCCGATCAGCCTGGGCCAGACCATCGCATTGGACCTGCGGGGCAGCTGGTGGGCGCGTTTCTGGCGGCGTCAGCGTGGCTACCACGCCTTTGCCGACGACTTCTCGCGCCTGATCCACGAGGAAACCAAACCCGTGGTCGAGGCCCTGCACCACCAGTGTGCCGCGCCCTTCTCGCAAGAGCTGCGCAACACGCTGACCGGGTTCATCCAGGGCCAGCGCGAGATCCTGACCGGCCTCACGCAGGACAGCACCGTCCCCCCGCACGCCCAAAGCCCCCGGAACCGACTGCAGAGGTCCGCATCATGACAGACGATCGCCCCACCGACCCGAGCCCCCGCAAGCCGCGCGTTGCCCTGATGGGAGAATTCAGCGCGGGCAAGAGCACCCTGGCCAACCTGCTGTTGGGGCAGAACAGCTCTCCGGTGCAGGTCACGGCCACGCAGCTGCCCCCGGTCTGGTATCAGCTGGGCACCCCCGGCGCCCAGCGCATCGGCCTGGACGGCGCTGCGACGCCCCTGCCCGCCGAGGACTGGACGGCGGTTTCGCCCGAGGACACCCAGATGATCCTGGCCCGGCTGGACGCGGATATCCTGCAGGCCTGCGACCTGATCGACCTGCCCGGAACGTCGGACCCGAACATGGCACCGGATTTCTGGGACACCTTCCTGCCCAAGGTCGACCTGGCGATCTGGTGCACCCCCGCCAACCAGGCCTGGCGCCAGTCCGAGGCCGCTCTTTGGGAACAGGTGCCGCCGCAGCTCTGGACAAAGAGCCTGCTGCTGATCACCCGCATCGACAAGATGCAGGGAGAGCGGGATCGGGCGCGCGTTGTTGCGCGGGTCCGGGCAGAGGCCGGGGCGCTGTTCCGTGACGTTCTGCCGATCTCGCTGACCGGCGCGCTGGCGGGCCGCGACAATGACGATGTGCTGGAGACAACGGGCGCCGCCGCCCTGGTGCGTTTTCTCTGTCATGCGCTCGAGGGGCTGGACCCGCCTGCCCCGGTTGAGACACCGCGCGCCGCCGCGACAGTGACTCCGGTGCACCGAAATCCGCCGCCATCGCCTGCTGCCGGTGCCGACATTGATACAGGCACAGAACCAAGGATCGTGCCCCGCCGGATCACGCGCAGCAAATCGCAGGGCGCCCGGTCAAGGCCCGAGCATCGTACCGCCTGACGTCCGGAATACCTTCCGGGGGTAAGGCGACCTTAACCCCGCGCAGGTCATGACAGAGGCAGCAGAGGCTGCCCGATGACCCGTGACGATCTTGCCAGTTTCCGTGCCGGTTTCGCCCATTGCGAACTGGTGATGCTTGCCGACACGTCGGCAGGCACGGTGCTGACCTTCGCCAGCGCCATTCACCAGGGACAGGAACGTCTTGACGATCTCTGCACCACGGCATGCACCCTGTTCCGTTCGGAGCTGCCGGTTTTCGGCTTAGCGGTCCTGAGCGGCCCCAGAGGCAGCAAACTGTTCCTGCAATCCCCCCGCGACCCATCCGAAGTGATCTGCGCGGTACTTGGGCCCCGGGCCGACGTGCCTACGATCTGCGCGGCGCTGGGGCGCCTCGCCGACCAGGAAAGCGTGACATGACCGATCATCCTTCGATTGCGACCATCCTGGCCCGGGCCGCTGCCCTGGGCACCGACAGCCAGACCCTGAACGCTCCTACGGCAGAAGAGGCGCAGGGCTTTGTCCTGGACGCCCTTGCTGCCTGCATTGCCCCGCGTGACCTGACCATCCTCGACGGCGGGCAGCCCCTTTTGCGGCTGGAAGCAGCGGCAGGACAGCTATCGCGCCTTGTCAGCCTGCCCGACACTGCCCCGGCGGAGGCGCGCGCGCTGGCGGGCCACCCTCTAATGTTCACGGATCTGGAGACCGTAGCCCGGACCCTTGCCCGGTTGCTGCCCGGCGACCAGCAGTTGCAGTGCAGGTCTGCCCCGCCCGCGCAGCCCCCCGATCCCGCGCAACCCGGAATTGCCGTCGACGCGCTCTATCGCCAGCTTGGGCTGGCCCCGCCGGACGCGGTTATACCCGACCGTTGGGCCTATCTTCTCGACGCTGCCGAGGAGATGCTGATCGCCGTCGTCGAACCGGGAAAAGCGCCCCGGCAGATTTGCCCGGACCGGCCCATGACCGGGGCATTGGAAAGGCAGATACGGACCCTGCTGGACCCACCAACCCCCGCCATCAACACGCTGGACAAAAACGAAATTCTGTTCTTCACCCTTGCCAGCGACCCCGATCTGGCCATCGGGTTGGCGCAGGAGGGCGCCCATCCCCGCGCCATGGTCATCGAGGCCGGGGCCATGGCAGAGGTCGCCGCCTTCTGGGCCAGTCTGGCGCATGTTCCCCTGGCCTGCGCCCGCTGAAAACCACCGCTGACAGACCAGGTGGAAACAGCTACGGCGTGATCCCGCCATACCGCCGCCTTCCTCCCTTGACCTCCCACCGCGTTTCACCCCACGGTTGACCCGACGACGGGCTTGCAGGCATCGAGAAAAGCCTTTGCAAGGTCCGGCAACTCGGGCACGCTTTGCCGCAAGAGCATCCAACCAAGGGGAAAACTATGAAATATCGTTCCGCGATTGTTCCATTTCTTTTGTCGACCACGCTGATGACCGCCGCCTTTGCCGCCGACGTCCCCGAGGGCACCCAGCTGGCAGCCGACCAGACCTTCACCTACCGCGTGCTTGACGAATTCTCCTCCTTCGACCCACAGGTGGTCGAGGACGTGAACGGCTCGGAGGTGGTGCGCGACCTCTTTGAAGGGCTCTACAACCAGAACGCCGATGGCGAGATCGTGCCCGGCGTCGCCCTCAGCCACACGGTCAGCGAAGACAACATGACCTACACCTTCACCCTGCGCGACGATGCCAAGTGGTCGGACGGCAAACCCGTCACAGCCAGCGATTTCGTTTATGCTTGGCAGCGCGCGGTGGACCCGGAACTGGCCTCGCCCTACGCCTGGTACATGGAGCTGATGTCGATCCAGAACGGCGCCGCGATCATTGCAGGCGAAAAGCCGATCACCGACCTCGGCGTCTCCGCCCCCGACGATCACACGCTGGTGGTGCAGCTGAGCCAGCCGCTGCCCTATTTCGCCAAGATGGTCACCCATGCCACCACCTTCCCCGCGCCGAAATGGGCGATCGAGGAACATGGCCAGGAATGGACCCGTCCCGGCAACATCGTCTCGAACGGCGCCTATGTGCTGACCGAACATGTGCCGAAGGAACGCTCGGTCCGTGAGCGCAACGAGATGTACTGGGACAACGACAAGACCGTGCTGGAACGGGTCGTGACACTGGTCATCGGCGACGAGGCGCAGGGCCTGACCCGCTGGCGCGCAGGCGAGGTCGACAAGACCGACATCCCCTCGGGGCAGTTCCCCACCTTGAAAGAGGAATTCCCCGACCAGGCCTATGCCCTGCCGCGGCTGTGCAACTACTACATGACCTTCAACCTCAAGGACGGCCCCGAGCCATTCCAGGACGCGCGGGTCCGCCAGGCGCTGTCCTACGCGCTGGACCGTGACGTGATCGTGGAGCGGGTGCTTCAGGGCGGGCAATTCCCGGCCTATACCTTCACCCCCGGCGCCACCGACGGTTTCGAGGTGCCCGAGGTCGACTACGCCAACATGACCCAGGCCGAGCGTGACGCCAAGGCCAAGGAACTGCTGGCCGCCGCGGGCTATGGTCCGGACGGCGACACGCTGTCCTTCACCTATCTCTACAACACCTCTGAAAGCCACCAGCAGATCGCCATCGTGGCCAGCCAGATGTGGAAGCAGAAGCTGGGCGTGGACGTGACGCTTGAGAACCAGGAATGGAAGGTCTTCCTCGAAACCCGGGGCAACCAGAACTTTGAACTGGCCCGCGGCGCATGGTGCGGGGATTACAACGAGGCCTCCACCTTCCTCGATCTGCTGACCTCGCAGTCTGGCTATAACGACGGCAAGTATTCCAACGCACGCGTCGATGAGCTGATGGCAGAGGCCAAGTCCTCGCAGGATACCAACCCGCTTTACTTCGAGGTCGAAGAGATCCTGTCCCAGGACATGCCGGTGATCCCGATCTACCACGCTTCGATCAACATGATGCTGAGCGACCAGATCAAGGGCTGGCCGGTCAACAACGTCGAGCAGAACTGGTACGCCAAGGACCTCTACAAGGTCGCCGAATAAGCGCCACGCCGCCTTCCCGCATCCCCCGCCCCGGACCAGATCCGGGGCCTCTGCCCGGTCCCACCGGCGCAGAGGTCCCGGGTCAGGCCCGGGACGGGGTCACCTTGCTCGAACCCCAGGTCCGGTTCCCAAATGTTCAACTACACCCTGCGCCGATTGCTGACGGTGATCCCGACGCTCCTGGTGCTGATCGTCTTTTCCTTCTACCTCATGCGGCTGGCCCCTGGCGGGCCCTTCACCTCTGAAAAGCCGCTGCCGCCCGCGGTGATGCAGAACGTGCTGGAACGCTACGGCATGGATCAGCCGCTCTACGTCCAGCTCTGGACCTACATCAAGAACATCGTCTTCCACTTCGACTTCGGCCCCAGCTTTGCCCAGAAGGACCGCACGGTGAACGACGTGATCGTGCAGGGCTTTCCGGTCACGCTGACCTATGGCTTCTGGTCGGCGGTCTTTGTGCTGGTGCTGGGCATCCCCTTGGGGATCATTGCCGCGCTGCGCCACAATTCGATCTGGGACTACACGATGACCGGCCTGGCGATCTTCTCGCAGATCTTTCCGAATTTCGTGCTGGCGCCGATCCTGGTGCTGCTCTTTACCCTGTCCTGGGGGCTCTTGCCGGGCGGTGGCTGGAACGGCGGCCAATGGGAATACATCGTCATGCCCGCCATCGCGCTGGGGACTTCGTACATGGCCGGCGTTGCCCGCCTGACGCGCGGCTCGATGCTGGAGGTGCTCAACGCGCCCTTCATCCTGACCGCCCGCGCCAAGGGCCTGCCTGAGCGGGTCATCATCTGGCGGCACGCGCTGAAACCGGCGCTTTTGCCGACGCTGACCTACATGGGGCCGGTCTTTGTCTACATGATCACCGGGTCCGTCTTCATCGACGTGTTCTTTTCCACCGGCGGCATCGGGCAGGATTTCATCGACGGCGCCTATAGCCGCGACTATTCCATGCTGCTGGGGCTTGCGATCCTCTACAGCCTGCTGACCTTCACCCTGAACCTCATGCTCGACCTGATGTATGCCTGGATCGACCCCAAGGTGCGGAGCAGCCTGTGACCGACACCCAAAAACGCCTCAACTCCAAGGAGTTCGCCGATCCCGTCGCCGAAGAGATGATCGTCTCGCGGTCGTTCTGGGCGGATGCACGGCGCCGTTTCCTGAGCCATCGGCTGGCGGTCTTTTCCGTGTTCATGCTGCTGGCACTGCTGCTCTTTGCCCTCTTCGGCCAGTATTTTGCGCGCTGGAGCTTCGAGGAAATCGACTGGAACGTTCTGGGACGGATCAAGACCGAGGGCGCGCCCAGCCTGGAGAACGGCCACTGGTTCGGCGTCGATGACCTGGGCCGCGATCTGTATGCCCGTGTCGTTCAGGGCACGCGCACCTCGCTGATGGTCGGGTTTGTCGCCGGGCCGCTGGCGGTCCTGCTGGGGGCGACGCTGGGCGCGCTTGCGGGCTATTTCGGCGGCAGGCTCGACCAGATCATCACCGGGTTCTACACGATCTGGATCTCGATCCCCTACATCATCTTCTTTGTCGTCTGGCAGGCCTTTTTCGGCCGCTCGCTGACGCAAATGATCATCGTCATCATCATCGTGAACTGGACCGCCGGTCTGCTGATCGTGCGCGGGCAGGTCATGATGCTGAAACACCGCGAATTCGTCGATGCCGCGCGGATGCTGGGCATGTCCGACCTCGCCATCATCTTCAAGCATCTGGCACCGAACATCCTCTGGGTGATCGTGATCTACACCTCGATCGTCATCCCCGAGGTCATCATGGCCGAAAGCCTCGTTTCCTTCCTGGGTGTCGGCATCCAGGAGCCGAACACAAGCTGGGGCGCACTGATCTCCGAAGGCGCGCGCACCATGACCTTCGGCACGCTTTGGCAACTGGCCTTCCCCGCCGCCTTCTTCGTCATTGCACAGGTCTCGCTCTACTATATCGGTGACGGCCTACGCGACGCGCTCGACCCCAAGGACCGCCGATGAGCCTGCTTTCCGTTGAAGACCTGCAGATCCGTTTCCGCACCGGCGACGGGCTGATCCATGCGGTGAACGACGTCAGTTTCGACATGGCCGAGGGTCAGAAACTGGCGCTCGTCGGCGAAAGCGGGTCCGGCAAGAGCCAGATCGCCCTGGCCATCATGGGGCTGCTGGCGAAAAACGCCGAGGTCGCGGGCCAGGTCCGTTTCGACGGGCGGGACCTGCTTTCCCTGCCCGCCTCGCAATTGAATGCCCTGCGGGCCGCCCAGATCGCGCTGATCTTTCAGGACCCGATGAGCTCGCTCAATCCCTACATGACCATCGAACGCCAGCTGGGCGAGATCGTGGAACTGCACGAAGGCGCCAGCCGGGCCGATGCCCGCAAGCGCGCGCTCGAGGTCATGGAGGCGGTGCGCATCCCCGACGCCAAGAACCGGCTCAAGGCTTATCCGCACGAGTTTTCCGGCGGCATGCGCCAGCGTATCGTGATCGCGATGGCCCTGATCTGCCGCCCGCGCCTGATCCTGGCCGATGAACCAACCACCGCGCTGGACGTCACCGTTCAGGCGCAGATCATGGCACTGCTGGACGAGATCCAGCGCGACCTGGGTACCGCCGTCCTGCTGATCACCCACGACCTTGGCGTGGTCGCGGGCTTCTGCGACGACACGATGGTGCTTTACGGTGGCCGCGTGATGGAGGCGGCGCCGACCACTGCGATCTTCGATGCGCCGGGCCATCCCTATACCCGGGGCCTTCTGCGCGCCGTGCCGCGGATCACCGAAGGCGACGTCACGCTTTCGGCCATTCCCGGCAGCCCGCCGAACCAGACCGCAGCACCCCGGGCCTGCCCCTTTGCGCCGCGCTGCGTCGATGCCATTCCCGCCTGCCACGACGGCCTGCCCGAATTCCGCGAGGGCCGCGCCTGTATCCGCCCGGTCGAGGAGCTGACATGAGCGATCCCATCCTCTCCGTCAAAGACATGCGCGTGACCTTCCCGGTGCGTCGGGGCCAACGTTTCCCCTGGTCCCCGCCCCGGCGCCTGCACGCGGTCAACGGCGTCAGCTTTGACCTCATGTCAGGCCGGGTGCTGGGCATCGTGGGCGAATCCGGCTGCGGCAAGTCCACCCTGATCCGCGCCATCGCCGGTTTGGGTCCGCATGACAGCGGCACCGTCACGCTGGACGGCAAACCCATCGACTATGCCCGCCGCGCCGACCTGCAAAGGTTGCGCCGGCGGATGCAGATGATCTTTCAGGATCCGATGGCCTCGCTCAACCCGCGCATGACCATCCGCGAGATCGTGGCGGAACCGCTGATCTACTTCTGCCCCGAGCTGAACAGCCGGCAACGGCGGCAGAAGGTGATCGAAATGCTGGACCGCGTGGGCATCGCCGAGCGCAACATGAACCGGTTTCCGCACGAATTCTCGGGCGGCCAGTGCCAGCGCATCGGGATTGCCCGGGCGCTGATCGCCCGACCGCAGATCCTGCTCTGCGACGAACCGGTCTCGGCGCTTGACGTCTCGATTCAGGCACAGGTCATCAACCTGCTCAAGGAGTTGCAGGCGGAAATGGGGCTGACGCTGATCTTTGTCGCCCATGACCTGGGCGTGGTCCGGCATATCTCGGACGACATCCTGGTGATGTACATGGGTGGCATGATGGAGATGGCGCCTGCGGGCGCGCTGGTGGCGAACCCGCGCCACCCTTACACGCAGGCGCTGCTGTCTGCCGTCCCCGTGCCCGACCCACGCGTGAAACAGCAACCGCAGATCCTGACCGGCGATCTGCCCAGCCCGATGGACCTGCCGCGGGGCTGCCTGTTCCAGTCCCGCTGCCCGAAACGGATCGACGCCTGCGCCCGCATCCGGCCTGACCTGCAACACCGTCAGGGGCGGCAGGTCGCCTGCCTGCTGGAGGATGAAAAGGCGCTGGCCTGACCGGCGTCAGACCAGCCCCAGAACCGCGTCCGAGGCACTGCCTGCGTACTTGTCGCGCGGCGGCATCGGCCGATCGCGCCAATGCGGTTCGAAGGCAAAGCTGGACATTTTCCGCCCCTCGACCAACGCCCCGTTCCCGGCCCCCATCGCGTAATCGTAGTAAAGCTTGACGATCTCCTCTTCAGAGACCTGGTCGGTGGCCGGATGCGCCATGCAGGCAGCGCGCCAACGCCGGACGCGGTCGTATTCCGGTCCTTCGGGCAGCGCAAAACCCTCGTAGTAATCGAGGAACCAGAAGCGTTTGAACATTGGCGTGAACACCGCCTCGGCCAGGCCGAAATCCTCGAACAGGAATGGCCCCTCGGGGCTATGCTCACACAGAAAACCGTCAATGTCGCGATAGAGACCCAACAGCTTGTCGCGATGCCCCGCCCGCTGATCGCGATCCTGGTTCAGGACGAAGAGATAGCCCGCCGTGGTGAACGCGCCTTCGCGGGCGATCAGCATGGATTCCACTGCATGTTCAAAGGGGTCCACCCGGCGCAGCGGACCGCCCGGCAGCGCTTCGTCGAGGTAGCGCAGGATGACGAGGCTCTCCTTGAGGATCCGCCCGTCTGAAGTTTCCAGCACCGGCAGGGCCGTGGTGCCACGGGTCTTGCGCAGCAATTCTGGATCGCGGGGCCTAGTGATGTCGACCACACGGAATTCAACGGCCTCCGGCGTGCCACGCAGGGCGAGCAGGATTTCCAACCGCTGCGAAAAGGGACAGACGGGGATGTGATAGACGATCGGTTTTTTGGTCATGCTCGGCTCCTTGGGCGCAGTCGCACCGCAGGATAGCCGCGATCGCCTGTTCGCACAGCCCCCGAGGGCCTGCCCGCAACCGGACAGGCCTTCGGGACGTTTCTTACCGCAGGTCCCCGGGCAGCAGGGCGTCGGGGAGGTTCTGGTAGCAGACCGGGCGCAGGAAGCGGCGGATGGCCA
>NZ_JAHXRQ010000032.1 GCF_019392335.1 Mameliella sp. CS4 | reverse complement strand
CGTCTCAAGACGTGGGAGAGTAGGTCGCCGCCAAACCTAGAAAAAACCATACCTCTCTATGCAAAATACGAATATAAAAGCCCCGTCCGGTTCTTCCGGCGGGGCTTTTGTTGTTCTGGATCAAAAATTCCGCGCGGCCTCGGTCAGCAGTTCCAGCATGCGGCGTTGGGCCGTGGTGGGCATCCAGTCGCGGCGCAGCGTGACGCCGATCCTGCGTGTTGGAACATCCGGTTGAATTGGAAGTGGCGTCATCAGGCCGTGTTGAACCTCGGCGGCGGCCTGCCACCCGGAAATGCACCCGAGCATCTCGCTTTGCCGCAGGGTTTCGCGCATCAGGAGGACGGAGCCGCTTTCGATGACGTTTTCCGGCGGTCTCAACCCGTGGTTGGAAAAGACCTCTTCGAATTGACGACGCGCCGGGGCGCCCATGCGGGGGACGACCCAGGGCCATTGGAGCAGACTCGCGATTGTCGGGGCCTTGTCCTTGGTCAACGGATGCCCGGGTCTGGACACGAAACACAAACGGTCGTCGAAAAGTGGACGTTGCTCGACCTCTGCCACCGGTGCGGGATCGCGCAGGGCTCCGATGATCGCATCGACGTCTCCGGCAACAAGCCCGGCCAGGAGATCCTCGTAACGACTGTCGTGCACGATGACCGGCGTTTCGGGGCGTTCCTTCCGGAACGCAACCAGTGCCGCCGGCAGCAGGTTGGATCGCGACAAGGGCAGGGCGCCCAGAACCACGCGCCCGCCTTCGCGTCCATCGAATTCCGCCAGATCCGCCTCTGCCTGGTCCAGTTCGGCGAAGGCGAGTCGCGCGGCCCTGCAAAGCGACAGGCAGGTCCGGCGGGGAACCAACCCGCTGCGTGCGCGATCGAACAGCGAACGGCCAGCCGCGCGTTCCAGATCGCTCACCGCACGGTGGACCGTGGGTTGGGCCAGGCCCAGTTGCCGGGCAGCGAGGGTGACGTTGCCGCTGTTTGCAGTGGCGATCAGGGCAGTCAGTTGGGAGTGGGTTGCGACACGCGACAGGCCGGGGGCAAGGGCGTCAAGGGCCGGGTCCAGCCGGTCGAGCGCGCGCCGGATCCTGGCCAGCAGCACCACGCCGCGTTCCGTCGGAAAGGCTCCGGCGCTGTTGCGATCGAACAAGGGGCTGCCAACCGCGGACTCGACCTTGTGCAAGGCATGGGTGACGGCGGTCTGGGACAGGCCGCTGACCTGGGCCGCTCCCGTCAGAGAGCGGTGTTCTGCAATCGCAGGCAAGAGACGCAGATGTCTCAGGTTGCGCGGGATCGACTGGCCTGTTGTCACGTCAGTTGAACATCGTATTTGGCAGGATCAGCGATATCTGAGGGAAGGCGACAAGCACCGCCAGTGTCGCGATCATCGCCAGCCAGAACGGCAGGACGCCGCGAAAGATTGTCCCCAGCTCGACCTTGGGCGCCACCGATTTGACGATAAAGACGTTGATCCCGACGGGCGGTGAAATCAATCCCATTTCAAGCGTCAGGACCACGAGCACCCCGAACCAGATCGGGTCGATCCCCAGGTCGATGATGACCGGAAAGAAGATCGGCAGGGTCAGCACCAGCATGGCAAAACCTTCGAGAAAGCAACCCAGAACGAGGTAGACAAAGAGGATCACGATGAGGGTGCCGATTGTGCCCGCTTCGAGGCTGGCCAGGAATTCCCCGACGACCGTTGGAATATGGCTGAGCGCCAGGAACGGGTTGATCATATGCGCGGCGATCAGGATCAGCATGACCGTGGCGGTGGTCACGATGCTGTCCTTGGATGCCTCCCAGAACGCGCCGAGCGTCAGGGTGCGGGTCACGATCCCGTAGAGGATCACCAGCCCGGCGCCGACCCCCGCCGCCTCTGTCGGGGAGAAGAGCCCGGCATAGATGCCGCCGATGGTCAGCAGGATCACGACAAGGATGGGCAGCGCGCCCAGCAGCTTGCGGCTCTTCTCATCCATCGTGGTCCGTGGTCCGGCGGGGCCGAAACTGGGCCGTATCCAGCACATCACGGTGATTGTCAGGATGAAGGCGCTGAGCAGCAGCAGGCCCGGCAGAACGCCGGCGAGGAACAACCGACCGATGCTCTGTTCGGTCAGAATGGCATAGATGACAAAGCCGGTAGAGGGCGGGATCAAGATGCCCAGGGTGCCACCTGCGGCGACCACGCCCGTCGACAGGCGCGGATCATAGTCGAAACGGTCCATCTCGCGCAGGCTGACCTTGCCCATCGTCAGGGCGGAGGCGACGGAAGACCCCGACAGCGCCGCGAACCCGCCGCAGCCGATCACCGTGGCCGAGGCCAGACCGCCACGGATCTGGCCGATCACCGCATAGGCCGCATCATACAGCTGTCGGCTCATCCCTGTGACCGTGGCGATATTGCCCATCAGGATGAACAGCGGAATGATGACCAGTTCCGGGTTCGAGGCCAGCGTGAAGGTTTCCGAGGCCAAGAGCCCCATCGCCGCATTCCAGCCGTTCAGGTGCCAGATTCCAAGGAAGCCCACCAGGAACATGGCAAAGGCCACGGGAATACGCAGCATCAGCAGGATCAGCAAAGCCGCGATGCCCATGAGGCCGATGGCGCCAATTGTCATGTGGACTTGCTCCATTCGCCGCGCACGTCGCGTCGGGACAGGGTCAGTTCCACCGCCCGCAACAGCATTCCCAGCGCGGTGAGGGCGGCGAACCCACACAGCCCCCACTGGAACCAGACCTTGGGCAGGCGCAACAGATTGGTGGAGAGGTTCAGCATCTGGCTCAACTTCGCGCTTTCCCAGACGGCCCATGCGATGAAGGCAAAGATCACCGCACCCAGCAGGGCAGAGAAGATGTCGATAATCCGGTTCATCAGCGGTGGATAGGTCTTCTGGAACAGATCGACCGCAATATGGCCGCCGTTGCGGTCACAAAGCGCCATGCCGCCAAAGACAAGCATGACCATGATCATGGTGATCAGGTCCTGGCTGCCGAACATCGGATGGCCGAAGGCGCGCCCGATCACGTCGACCAGGATCACGCCGACCTCGGCAATCAGCGCCAGTGCGCCGATGCCCGCGGACAGGCGGATCAGCCCGTCCGCGGTTTTCCTGAGGGCGTTCAGCACTCACTCGCCCCGCATCTTGGCAAGCGCGGCCTCTCCATTGACCTCGGCGACATAGCCATTGACCACGTCGGCCACGGCATCGGCAAAGGCTTGGGCCTCTTCCGGGCTGAGATCGATCACCACGTTGGTGTCATCCGCGCGGGCGGCCTCCAGCGCGGCATCTGCCGTCGCGTTCCAGGCCATTTCGGCGGATTTGGAGACCTCCATGCCTGCAACGGCGTCGACGGCGGCCTTGGCGTCAGGCGACAGCTTGTCATAGGACGACTGGCCCATCACCGTGTAAAAGGCGAGGCGGCCCAGGTTGGCGCCCAGGGTATAGCTGTTGGCGACCTCGTCTAGTTTGAAGTCCGACAGGGTCGAGGCACCGGTGATCACGCCGTCGATCAGCCCGGTCTGCAGCGCGTTGTAGACCTGGTTGATCGGCATCTGCACCGGCGTCGCGCCCAGGGCCTCGGCCACTTCGGCGGCGGTGGCGCCCGCGACGCGCACTTTCAGCCCTGCAAGGTCTGCGGGGGTGCGGATCTCTACATCCTTCATGATGAAAATATTGGGTTCCGAGGTCCAGAGCGCGATCGGTTTGGCGGCAGGGAACTCTCCCTTGATCTCGTCAAAGGCTGCCCAGAGCGCCTCGTAGCCCGGCTGATCCAGCGGGATGGCATTGGGCATTTCGACGATCATGGTCTTGCCGAACTGCGACGAGGTGTAGCCCGGCAGCCCCCAGACCATGTCGGCCACGCCCTGCACGGCACGGACGTATTGTTCGACCGGGCCCGCGCCCAGTTCGCCGCCGTGATAGCCGCGTACCGTCACCGCGCCATCGGTGGCCGCCGACAGATCGGCGTTCAGCTTTTCGATCACGCTGGCGTTGATGGTGTGGAACGGAGGCGTGAAATTGGCGAATTTCAGCTCCTGCGCCTGGGTGCTCATGGCAGAGGCCACGGCAAGCGCGGCGCCCGCGAACAGATGGGTCATTTTCATTTGATTTTCCTCCCGGTTGGTGCGACCGGCCCTCCCCGGCACGGTCCGTCCCCGGGCAAAGTAGTGCATGACCTTGCCCGGGAAACAAATTCATTCCGCCCGAAGGCGCAGGAATTTCTCTTATTCGGCCGCTTTCGTCCGCCAGCTGTCGGCGTAGTTCTCGCGGGCTTCCTTTGCGTAGGGTGTGGGTGAGACGCGCACGCGGATCTCGGCCTGCTTGTGCTTTTCGGTCGAGGTCTTGGCGGTGTCGTCCGGTTCCCCCCAGCGCAGGGTCAGCACGTCGCCCACCTGCACGTCCTTGTGCACCACGCCCAGGGACAGCATGCAGCGTTCGTTCCAGCTATAGCCGTTGAACATCGACATGCCGACCATCTGGTCGCCCTGCATCACCATGTCGGCGCTGGACGAGGCATAGTTTGGCTGCGGGAAGTCGATCCACTTGTAGGGGGTCCCTTCCTCGAACCCGCTGGCGATGACCTTCAGCACATCCTCGCGGTTCCATTCAAAGGTGACTTTCTTGCGGTGCGCCCCTTCGGCCTTGATCTTCTCCAGCGCTGACTTGCCGATGAAGTCGTCCTTCTTCCAGCCGATGTAGAAGTCATAGCCCAGCTCGAAGGGATTGACGTAGTAGTCCTCGATGTTTTCGCTGACAAAGCTGCCGCCGATGGCGCCCGCCGCCTCGTACATGTCGGCGCCCAGCCAGTCGCGGTAGTCCGCCAGCATGCCGTCGCCGGTGTAGATGCCGGGCAGGGGCGAGGGGATCCAGCCGGATTCCAGCGTGTTGGTCGAATAGGCGCGGCTGCCGCATTGCACGATGTTCACGCCCGCCTCTTTCGCGGATTCCAGGATCACCGAGTGGATGTAGTCCTTGTCCTTGTACGGCCCCCAGACCTCCAGCCCCGGCGCGCCGGACATGCCGTGGCGCAGCGCCTGCACCTTCTTGGAGCCGATGTTGATCCAGTCGACGTGAAAGAACTTGATGTCCGGGATCGGGCCGCCATTCATCTTTTCAAAGATCTTGTAGGCCTCGGGTCCCTGGATCTGATAGCGATAGTGCTCGCGCAGCACGCGCTCGCCCTCGGGTCGGCTGGGGCTGCGGGGGTCGTGGCGCAGGCGCACGTTCCACTTGCCCCAGGCGGCGGCGAACATCAGCCAGTTCGAGGTCGGCGCGCGACCAACCAGGATGTACTTGTCCTCGCGCTCGCGGAAAATGATGTGGTCGCCGATCACATGGCCGTTGGGCGTGACCGGGACAAAGTGCTTGGCGCGGTTCAGATCGAAATTGGCAAACGAGTTGATGCCGTGGTGCGACAGAAATTCCGTCGCCTGCGGACCTTCGACGATGACCTCGTCCATATGGTGGCTCTGGTCGAAAAGCACCGCGCTTTCGCGCCAGGCGGCCTGCTCGTTGCGCCAGTTCTGGAATTCCGGCGTCACCACCGGGTAAACATACATCCCGATCTGCGAATTGCGCAGCATTTCGACCGGGTTGTTCCACTTCTTCATTGCGTCGTTGAGACTGGGCATGGTTGTTTCCTCTCTCCCTGTACCAGTTGTGTCATTCCGCGATCAGCGAGAGGCCGGGCACTCTTTCGGCAAGCGCCGGCTCTTCCATTGTCACGTAATCCAGGTTGTTGCGGGCCAGCCGGGCGTGTTCCCGGGCCAGTGCCTCGGCGCGGCTGCCCTGGCGGTCCATGATCGCCTCATAGATGCCGCGGTGCTGTCTTTGCGCGCGGGTCAGGCTTTCGCGGAAATCGGGGATCAATTCCTGCCCCTGCATGAAGGCCGAGGGCGAGGCCGCCGGCAGGCGTCCGGCGCGGGCGACTTCGCGCGCGACAACGGCACTGCCGGCAAGATTGGCCAACAGGTCGTGGAATTCGCCGTTCAGGGCGACATAGGCCTTGAAGTCCAGCGTGCCGGACACAGCCTCGTCCAGTTGGTTCAGGACCCCGGCCATACGCTCGGCCAGCTCTGGCAGGGCGCCACGTTCGGCGGCCAGACGGGCGGCGGTGCCTTCCAGAACGCCGCGCAGCTCTATCGCGTCGTGGATGTCGGCCTTGGTGAACTGGGCCACCCGGCAACCGCCGGTCTCGATCCGTTCCAGCAGGCCTTCGTCGACCAGCCGGTCCATCGCCTTGCGCAGCGGAGTGCGGGAGAGATTCAGGCGCTCGGCCAGCGCGATCTCGGCCAGACGCTCGCCGCCATCAAAGCTGCCGCTCAGGACGAGCGACCGCAATTCGATGAGGGCGCGCGCGTATTGGGCACTGCGTTCCTGCCGATTCATAGGTCTCCTCCCAAAGTTCAAGGGAAGGTATCTTGTATACATAAATTGTCAACATGGCTCGATTTCGTTTCGTTTTAGCAGTGTGATCGAAATATTGTATACCGCAGTGCGGGCCGTGCCCTGGCGGTCGGAAAATATGCGGTTCTTGCGATGAATCAACGTGCCGGCGCGCGCGGGTGCTAGACTTGCATACTTACCCGGCACACCGGGGCTGCCGGGCGACCCCAGGGGAAGACATGGCGAATCGTGACAGCGGCATGATCATCGGAACGCGACAGAAAGCCATTGGCATGGCAGACCTTGTGGCGCCCACGGCGGGCCCCGACTTGATCTATGGCACACCGCTCGACGACGTCATCGCCGGACTGGCCGGCGATGACGTCATCTACGGGGTCGAAGGTGACGACTCGCTCGACGGGAACGAAGACAACGACTCGCTGGAAGGCGGGCCGGGCAACGATACGCTTGACGGCGGCGAGGGTGACGACACGCTGCGCGGAGGCGAGGATGACGACTGGCTGATTTTTTCCGCAGGGGCGGATGTCGTGGACGGAGGCGCCGGGACAGACACATTCGATCTGACGGGCGTCACCGCCAATGTTGGAATGAGCCTGACATATCAATGGCTAGAGCTCGACGGCATTGGGACCGGCGTCGTTCCGTCGAACCTCGAAACCATCCTGTTGGGTCCGGGGGACGACAGTGTCTCTGCCAATACCGATCTCGATACAAAACTGGACGGTGGAGAGGGCAACGACCGTTTGCTCGGGCTCGAAGGCAACGACACGCTGATCGCCGGGCCCGGTCTGGACGATCTCGATGGCAATCAGGGGGACGATCTTTTGGTTCCAGGTCCCGGACGGGACCTGCTTGTCGGTGGACGAGGGACCGACACTCTCGACTACTCGGCAACCACCCTGGGCTTCACGCTGGACATCAATCCCGGACCCGCCCCCTTGGGCGGTTTGCTTTACTGGTCGATTGTCTCTTCGCCCGATCCAATTGCAGAGATCGACCAGGTCCGAGGCGTGGATTTCGAGGTCATTCTGGGTGGGGCGGGCGATGACCATATCACGGCTTTCCAGACCGGCGTGACGCTTCGGGGCATGGCCGGAAACGACACCCTGACCGGGGACTCAGGCAGCGATTTCATCGAAGGCGGTTCCGGCGCGGACGTGATGGATGGCGGCAGCGGCGGCGACGACACGGTGTCCTTCGACACTGCTTCGGGCGATGTGCTTGTACGGCTGTGGAACGGGCGGCTGGTGTCGGCAGACCCCATCGTCGCGGGGGACACGATCACGGGGTTCGAAAGCGTCTTGACCGGCGGCGGCAACGATACCCTTGAGGGAACCCAGGGTGACAATCTTCTGGTTGGTGGCGCGGGTGATGATCATCTCACCGCGTTTGCCGGTGACGATACGGTCCTGGGCGGGGACGGGGTCGACACGATTCTCGCCGGCGCGGGCAGCGACCTTGTCGATGGCGGGCCAGGCGCCGACGTTCTGAATGGCGGCGGCCTCGTCGGAGACGACACGCTGGACTACAGTGGCAGCACGGCCGCCGTGATCGTCGATCTGGACCGGGGCGGCCAGAGCGCCACCGGCGGCACCGCCACGGGTGACACGATTGCGGAATTCCAGAGCGTCACCGGATCGGCCCTGTTCGGGGATACGCTGATCGGCTCGGACCTGAACAACGTGATGCGGGGGCTGGGCGGGGATGACACGCTGCATGGCCTTGACGGGTTCGACACGATGTTCGGTGGCGATGGTGCCGACGTCATGTACGGCGGTGACGGGGCCGAAGAAATGGACGGTGGCCCAGGTGACGATGTCATCGCCGGGCAGGACCGGGCAGATACGATCCTGGGTGGCGACGGCAATGATACGATCTCGGACGGTCCGGGGTGGGACACGGTGGATGCGGGCTCGGGCGATGATGTGGTCTATGTCGGCTTGGGCCGTGATGTCATAGATGGCGGCCCCGGGATCGACACTGCGAATTTTTCCGTCTTTTCAGAGGCCGTCACCATCAACCTGCTCAACCATGTGGCTGCGGGCGCCTCGGAGTTCACCTTGCTGTCCAATTTCGAGAACGCGACAGGCGGGGGCGGCGACGATCTTGTCATTGGAGACACGCTCCGAAACACCCTGCGCGGCCTGGGTGGCAGCGACACGCTCCTGGGGCTGGACGGTCCGGATCTCTTGCTGGGCGGTACGGGCGGCGACGAGCTCGACGGCGGCGGTCAGTTCGACATCCTGTCGGGGCAAGAGGGGGACGACACGCTGGACGGCGGCGCCCAGGACGACTTTCTGCGCGGAGGAGACGGGGCCGATACCTTTGTATTCACGGAGGTTTTCGGGCAAGACGTCCTCGACGATTTCGGGTTTGGCGGTTCGGATCTGGCCCGGATCATAGGCGCGCCCGCAGGTTACAACACATTCGCCGATTTCGACGTGGACGGCAGCGGCGCCATCAATTCCGCCGATGCCGCGCTGACGGCCAAGGTCACGGTTGGCCCGGGAGGAGAGCTGACCCTGATCTTCGATCCGCTGGGCGAGACCAGCGTGACCTTTTCCGGGGTGACCGCGCTGGTCGCGACCGATCTGGATTTCGCCTGAAGGCTCAGCCGCCGTTCCGGATCATCATTGCGTTGGATCAATGCCGCACTGTCCGTGTGGGCGAGGATTTCCATGCCTGCGTGGGAAAGGCTGAAGCAACAGTAAGGGGGGAAGTATGGCAAATCGCGACAACGGGGTGATCATCGGCAATGCGACTGATGGCAATGATCTGAACAACGGCAGCCTCTATTCCGACTGGCTGCTGGGGCTTGCGGGGAACGATACGCTCAACGGGTACGGCGGCAATGACCTGCTGGAAGGGCAAGGCGGCAACGACCGTCTTCTTGGTGGAACCAACGACGACACCCTGATCGCCGGAGATGGCGCGGATTACCTCGACGGCAGTTCCGGTAACGACTGGCTGGTGCCGGGGCTCGGGCCGGACACGCTCATCGGCGGCACCGATTACGATACGCTCGACTACTCGCTTTCTACTTCGGGTGTGCATCTCGACTTCTCCAACGGCGGGTCTTACTGGGCGGTCTTGTCTTCAACGGATCCGATCGCGGTTGGCGACCAGGTCTCGATGCAGTTTGAGCATGTGGTCGGCGGCTCCGGTAACGATACCCTGATCGGCGGCGAGGCCGGGAACGGGATGTGGGGCGGTCCGGGAGATGACAGGCTGGTCGGTGGGGTTCACCTCAGCGAGATGGACGGCGGCCCGGGATCGGACACGCTGGATGGCTCCTTGAGCGGCTTCGACACGGTACATTTCGAGGATGCCGAGGGCGACGTTCTGGTTCGGCTCTGGAATGATGAGATCGTCGCGACGGACCCGGACTTCGCTTTTGACGTCCTGATCGGCATCGACGGAGTCCGCATGGGGGTAGGCAACGATACGGTCGAAGGAACAAGCGGCATCAACGACCTCTTTGGCGGCCCTGGCAATGACCTGTTGATCGGTCTTGGCGGCGATGACGGGATCGCGGGCGAGGAAGGCGACGACCGGATCCTTGCCGGCACCGGGAACGATATCATCTACGGTGAGGCCGGGCATGATCACCTCGAAGGCTGGGGCGGCAACGACATCATCGAGGGCGGCGCGGGCAATGACGTTCTGGCGGGGCAGCTTGGCAATGACGTTCTGATGGGCGGGCTGGGCAATGACACCCTGTCGGACGGTCCCGGGCAGGATACGCTCTATGCCGAAGGCTGGCACGACGTCGTCTATTCGGGTGAAGGCGACGACAAGCTGGACGGCGGGTTTGGGATCGACACGCTGAATTTCTCGGCCTACGCGACGCAGGTGACGGTGGACCTCGTCGCGGGGACGACCAGCGGGCCGGCTGGCAATGACCGGATCACCGCGTTCGAGAACGTTACGGGCGGCAGTGGCAACGACAGTATATCGGGCGATGCGGGTGGCAACCTGATACGTGGGCGAGAGGGGGCGGACACGCTCAGCGGGCTGGCCGGTCACGACACGCTTGTAGGCGGGCAGGGCGGTGACTCCCTCTCCGGGGGCGCGAGTTTCGACGTGCTGGCCGGGCAGGAGGGAAACGATACGCTGGATGGCGGAACGGACAACGATTTCCTGCGCGGAGGAGACGGGGCCGATACCTTTGTATTCACGGAGGTTTTCGGGCAGGACGTCCTCGATGATTTCGGATTTGGCGGTTCGGATCTGGCCCGGATCATAGGCGCGCCCGCAGGTTACAACACATTCGCCGATTTCGACGTGGACAGCAGCGGCGCCATCAATTCCGCCGACGCCGCGCTGACGGCCAAGGTCACGGTTGGCCCGGGAGGAGAGCTGACCCTGATCTTCGATCCGCTGGGCGAGACCAGCGTGACCTTTTCCGGGGTGACCGCGCTGGTCGCGACCGATTTGGATTTCGCCTGACGGCTCAGCCGCCGTTCCGGATCATCTCCTTGTAGAGCGCCCGGATGCGGTGGAATATCGGTCCCGCCTTGCCGCCGCCGATCACTCGCCCGTCGATCTCGAACACCGGGGTCTGCGCGCCGAAGGTGCCGGTCAGAAACGCCTCGTCGGCGCCATAGGTGTCGACCAGCGAGAAGTTGCGTTCAAAAACGGGAATGCCGTTGTCGCGGCAAATGTCGATCACCTTTTGCCGCGTGATGCCGTTCATGCAGTAGTCCCCGGTCGAGGTCCAGACCTCGCCCTTGCGCACGATGAAGAAGTTGCAGGCGTTGGTCGTGTTCACAAAGCCGAAGGGGTCCAGCATCAGCGCCTCGTCCGCGCCCGCGCGGACGGCGTGGTTCAGTGCGATGATGCAATTCAGCTTGGAATGCGAGTTCAGCTTGGCATCCTGGGTCAGGGGCAATCCCCGGTGGTGCGGCACGGTGAACAGGGAAATGCCCCGGTCGATGACGCTGTCGTCGGGTTTCGAGTGCTCCGCGATGATGACGATCGTCGGGCCATAAACGCTGAGATGCGGATGCTGAAAGGGTTTGCGCTTGCGCCCGCGCGTCACCATCAGGCGGATGTGCACATCTGTGGTCATACCGTTGGCCGCCAGCGTGTCCCAAATGGCCTGCGTCAGCTCTGCGCGCGTCTTGCCGATGTCGAGGTCCAGATAGAGCGCGGCCTCGTAAAGCCGGTCCAGGTGGTCATCCAGGAAGGGGATATTGCCGTCATAAAGCCTCAGCCCCTCCCAGATGCCATCCCCCAACAGGAAGCCGCTGTCATAGACCGACACCCGTGCCTCGTCCCGGTGGACGATCTCGCCGTCGACGTAGATCAGGATGTCATCGTTGCGCACGTCCGGTGCGGCGTCATGCGTCGAAACATGGTCGTCGGTCATCTTGTTCCCCTCTGGTCCGCCGCGATGCTTGCATGGCGCCGTGCCAGAGGAAAGCAGGCTTGCTCCACAGGCGGCGCGTTGGTACTCATCCGGTATGACGGAAAACGCTGACGCCATCTTGGCCAAACTTCCCACCCGCCTGCGCGAGGCACGCCGGGCGCAGGGGCTGTCGCTCGACGCCGTGGCCAAGCTGTCGGGCGTGTCCCGCAGCATGGTCAGTCAGATCGAGCGGGGGGAGTCGTCGCCCACCATCGCCACGCTGTGGAACCTGACCCGTGCCCTGCAGGTCGATTTTGCCGGTCTGCTGGAGGACGCGCCCGCCCGCCAGATCGAGGTGCTGCGCGCCGGGGATGTGCCCACGATCGAAAACCGCGGTGCTGGGTGCACCATCCGCATCCTGTCCCCGCCCGAAGAGGCCGGGCGGCACGAGGTTTACGAGCTGCGCTTTGCCGCTGGCGGTGTACTGGACAGCCTGCCGCACACGCGTGGCGCGCGCGAGCATCTCAGCGTGATCGAAGGCGAGGTCGAGGTTTCAAGCGGTGCGGGATGCGACCGGCTCGGCCCAGGCGACACCGCGCGCTATGCCGCTGACGTGCCGCATCGGATCGCGGCGCTTGTCCCGGCGCGGGCCTTCCTGGTGGTACAGGATGCATGATGCGGCAATATAACGGATAAAAATCCGCGATTCCGAAAATCCCCTATTTCGGAATTCCATCCGTCATGTTAGCGTTTCCGCAATGGAGGCTAACATGACACACCGATTCCTGACCCATCTGACCGAGACCCTGAGCCAGATCGAGGCCGACGGCATGATGAAGCGCGAGCGCCTCATCACCTCGCCGCAGGGCGGTGAGATCATGGTGGATGGCGAAACAAAGATCTGTCTCTGCGCCAACAACTACCTTGGGCTGGCTGACCATCCCGACCTGATCGCCGCTGCCAAGGCGGCGATGGAGCCTAAAGGGTACGGCATGGCCTCTGTCCGCTTCATCTGCGGCACGCAGGACCTGCACCGCGAGCTGGAAACCCGGTTGGCGCAGTTCCTCGGCAAGGACGATTCAATCCTGTTCGCCGCCTGTTTCGATGCCAATGGCGGGCTGTTCGAACCGCTCTTGGGGCCGGAGGATGCGGTGATCTCGGACGCGTTGAACCACGCGTCGATCATTGACGGCATCCGGCTCTGCAAGGCGCGGCGGTATCGCTATGCCAATTCCGACATGGCGGATCTTGAGGCGCAGTTGAAACAGGCCCGCGAAGACGGCGCGCGCTTCATCATGATCGCCACCGATGGTGTGTTCTCGATGGACGGTTACCTGGCGAAGCTGCCGGAGATCACCGCGCTGGCGGAACAATACGATGCGCTGGTCATGGTGGATGACTGTCACGCGACCGGCTTCATGGGGCCGAAGGGGCAGGGGATGCCGGCGCATTTCGGTGTCGACGTGGATATCCTGACCGGCACCCTGGGCAAGGCGCTGGGCGGGGCCATCGGCGGCTATATCGCCGGTCCGCAGCCGGTGATCGACCTCTTGCGCCAGCGCGCGCGGCCCTATCTCTTTTCCAACGCCCTGCCGCCGGCGGTCGTGGCCGCCGGGATCGAGGCGATCCGCTTGGTCGAAGAAGGCGACGATCTGCGCACACGGCTTTTTGACAATGCCGCCTACTGGCGCGCGGGTCTGACGGACCTGGGCTTTGACCTCTTGCCGGGGGAACACCCGATCGTCCCCGTCATGCTGGGCGAGGCGAAGCTGGCGCAGGAGATGGCGGCGCAATTGTTCAATAAAGGCGTCTATGTCTCCGGTTTCTTCTTTCCGGTGGTGCCCAAGGGGCAGGCGCGTATCCGCACGCAGATGAGTGCGGACCTGACGCGCGAGAATCTCGACAAGGCGCTGGAGGCCTTCGGGCAGGTTGGCCGCGATCTGGGGGTGATCCGATGACAAGCAATCAAATGAAGGCATTGGTGAAGGCGAAACCCGAGGAAGGCCTTTGGATGGAGCGCGTCCCGGTGCCCGAGATCGGGCCGGATGACGTCCTGATCAAGATCAAGGCCACGGGCATCTGCGGGACGGACATCCATATCTGGAATTGGGACGACTGGGCACAAAAGACCGTGCCGGTTCCCTTGGTGACGGGGCACGAGTTTGCCGGGGAGATCGTCGAGATCGGCCGCAACGTGGATGACCTGACCATCGGTCAGCGGTGCAGCGGCGAGGGGCACCTGATCGGCAAGCACTCGCGCCAGTCGCGGGCGGGCAAGTTCCACCTCGACCCGGAAACGCGCGGCATCGGCGTGAACGAGCAGGGGGCCTTTGCCCAGTACCTGCGCCTGCCGGCCTTCAACGTGGTGCCGCTGCCGGACAGCATCCCGGACGAGATCGGGGCGATCCTCGATCCGCTGGGCAATGCCGTCCACACGGCGCTGAGTTTTGACCTGGTGGGTGAGGATGTGCTGATCACCGGCGCGGGCCCCATCGGGATCATGGCGGCGGCTGTGGCGCGCCATGTCGGCGCGCGGCATGTTGTCATCACGGATGTGAACCCGGATCGGCTGGCCCTGGCGGGGCAGGTGGCGGACGTGGTGCCGGTGAATGTCGCCGAGGAAGAGCTGAAGGATGTCGTCACGCGGCTGGGCATGAAGGAAGGCTTTGACGTGGGGCTTGAGATGTCGGGCAACCAGCGGGCGCTGGACCAGATGGTCGAGACGCTGGTGATGGGCGGGCGCATCGCGCTCTTGGGTATTCCGCCGGGCAAATCGCCGGTCGACTGGTCGCGGATCGTCTTCAAGGCGATCACGATCAAGGGCGTCTACGGGCGCGAGATCTTTGAGACCTGGTACAAGATGATCGCCATGCTGGAAAACGGGCTGGATGTCAGCCGGGTCATCACCCACCGTTTCCCGGTCGACCGCTTCGAAGAGGGTTTTGCGGTCATGCGGTCGGGCAAGTCCGGCAAGGTCGTGCTGGACTGGGTCTGAGGCAATCCCTGTACGTTTTGTACAAAACGTACAGGGAATCCGGCATTTCGTACAAAGCGGTAAGGTCTAGGTAAGGGGATCAGACCGCGTAGCGCGTCGCGCCGCGGCGGTTCTCGTCCACCGGTTGGGACAGGACCACCGCCTGATGCGCGCGCTGGTCGCAATTGGCGCGGGGACAGACACGGCAGTTGATGCCGATCTCGGCCGCATGTGGCTGCCGGACGTTCAACTCCTCGGCGTAACCGATGCTGCCGACGTGTTCCATCGCGCAGCCCATCGCCACCGCCAGTCGCACGTCCTGCCTGTGGCGGGCAAAGCTGGGGCGGTCCACCGTGCGGGCAAAGACGAAGAACTGCGACCGGTCGGGCATCTCGGCGACCTGCGGTAGAATCAGGCCGGGTGTTCGGAAACAGGTGTGCACCTCCAGCCGGGGGCAGGCGCCGCCGTATTCGGCGAGGTGAAAATCGGTCGAGTTGAATCGCTTGGTGACGTTCCCGGCCTTGTCGATCCGCAAAAAGAAGAAGGGCACGCCCCGCGCGCCGCTGCGCTGCAGCGTCGTGGCGCGGTGGCAGGCCTGTTCGAAACTGACGCCGAACCGGGTGGCCAGGTGGTCGAAGTCGTACTTGCTCTCCAGCGCCTCGGCCAGGAAATGCTCATAGGGCATCAGCACGGCGGCGGCAAAGTAGTTGGCCAGCTCCACCCGGCAACGCGCGCGTCCCTTGGCGTCGGTCAGGCCGCTGCGGCCAAGGATGTCGTCCAGCAGGTCCTTCTGTTCGACCAGGGCGGCCACATGGACCAGTTGGAACACCCGGTTGGGATGGTCCAGCGCCTCGGACAGGCGGACCTCGCGGCGCTCTTCGTCGTATTCCCTGAGCGAGGTCGGCATCTCGGCCACCGGGACCAGCCGAACGCGCAGGTCCATGCGGTGCCGCAGGCGCAGTTTCAGCGCCGGATAGATGTCGTCGGGGGCGACGTTCTCGCCGTACCAAAAGCCCTCGGCAGCCTGTTCCAGTGCCTCGAAGTGATTGCGGTTGCTGCGGAAAAAATTGTGCACCACCGCCTCGGAGGTCTGCGGCAGCACGCGCTGCCCGGTCTCGCCAGAGCTGGCCACGCTCATCAGCTGATCGTTCGTCGCCATGAAGGCGCGGTGCAGTTTCAGAAAGCAGGCGGCCAGGTCGGGGCTATGCGCCAGGGCGGCGCGCAACTGCGGCAGGTCGGGGCGGGCGCCCTCGAACAGCGGGTCCTGCAGGACGGCGCGGATGTCGGCCAGCTGTGCTGTGTCGTCATCCTCGGCGATGTCGCGCCAGTCAACGCCATAAGCCTCGAAAAGCTTGAGCAGGACCGGCACCGAAACGCTGCGCTCGTTCTTTTCCAGCAGGTTCACATAAGAGGTCGAGATGCCCAGGCGTTTGGCCATCTGCACCTGGGTCTGGCCGTGTTCGATGCGCAAGCGGCGCAGGCGGGGTCCGATGAAAGTCTTCATGGTATTTTACAGTATACTAAATTTTACATTTTGACAATTATGGGTGTTTGTAAAATCTCGCATTTACAGCAGGACCCGGCTTTGTTTCCGATTTTCGAATGTATGACGCATGGTGAGTCTCAACCGCAAGGGAGGAGCACCATGCGTACCGGACAGAGCCACCTTTTCATTCCCGGCCCGACCAACGTGCCGGAGACCGTGCGTCAGGCGATGAACGTCCCGCAGCAGGACATGCGCGCCAGCGATTTCGGCGACCTGACCCTTGGCCTGTTTTCCGACCTCAAGCGCGTGTTCAAGACAGCGACGGGTGAGGTCATGCTTTTTCCCGGCTCCGGCACCTCGGCCTGGGAGGCGGCGATCACCAACACGCTGAACCCCGGCGACAAGGTTCTGATGGCGCGTTATGGCCAGTTCTCGACCCTCTGGGTCAAGATGGCCGAAATGCTGGGGCTGGACCCCGTGGTCGTCGACCTGCCCTGGGGCGCCAGCGCGCCGGTGGGCGAGTTCGAGCGCATCCTGGGCCGCGACGTACATGACGAGATCAAGGCCGTCTTCGTCACCCACAACGAGACCGCGACCGGCGTCGTCTCGGACGTGGCGGCGGTGCGTCGCGCGCTGGACAGCACCTTTCACGACGCGCTTCTCTTTGTCGACGGGGTCTCTTCGATCGGCTCGATGGATTTCCGCATGGACGACTGGGGCGTCGACCTGGCCGTGACCGGCAGCCAGAAGGGCATGATGATGCCTGCGGGCCTGGGCATCCTGGGGGTCAGCCAGAAGGCGCTGGAGGCGTCGAAGACCGCCACCATGCGCCGCGCCTACTACGATTTCGCTGACATGCGGGCCTTCAACGCCGATGGCTACTTTCCCTACACCCCGCCGACGCCGCTGCTGCACGGGCTGCGCGCGGCGCTGGACCGGATCTTTGCCGAGGGGCTGGAGGCTGTCTTTGCCCGCCATGCGCGGCTGGCCGAGGGCGTCCGCCGGGGCGTGCAGGCCTGGGGTCTCGATCTGGTGGCCGAGCATCACAGCTATTACTCGAACACGGTCAGCGCGATCCGCGTGCCCGAGGGCGTGGATGCCCGCGAGGTGCTGCGCATCGCCTACGACGATCTGAATACCTCCTTCGGGTCCGGTCTTGGCCGGCTGAACGGCAAGGTCTTCCGCATCGGCCACCTTGGCGACTTCAACGAAGGTATGGCGCTGACCGCGCTCAGCCTTGCTGAACTGGCGCTGATGCGGGCAGGCGCCGCCGTGGTGCCCGGATCCGGCGTCGGCGCCGCCCAGGCCTGGTTCGCAGGCGACATCGAATATCGGCAGCCCCTCGCGGTGGCCGCCGAGTAACCCAATCCCGATACCCGGGACCTTTTGAGCGCGCCCCGCAAGGGCGCGGCCGGTCCCCTCATGCTTTGAAGAAAGGTGAAATCCATGTCTCACACCCTGCACCCGCTGCGCAAGCAACGCCTGCACCGCTCCGAACTGGCGGTGCCCGCCTCCAACCCCGGTATGGTCGAAAAGGCCGCCGACAGCGCCGCCGACTATGTCTTTCTGGATCTCGAGGATGCGGTGGCCCCGCCCGAAAAGGATCAGGCGCGCAAGAACGCGGTCGAGTTGCTGAACGACATCGACTGGGCCGGCAAGGGCAAGACCGTTTCGGTGCGGATCAACGGGCTGGATACCCATTACATGTACCGCGACGTGGTCGATATCATGGAAAAGGCCGGCGACCGGGTCGAGACGATCCTGGTGCCCAAGGTGGGTGTGCCCGCCGACCTTTACATGGTCGAAGCGATGATCAACCAGATCGAGCAGGCCTGCGGGCTGACCCATCGCGTCGGCCTTGAGGCGCTGATCGAAACCGCGCTGGGCATGGCCAATGTCGAGGCCATCGCGCAATTCGGCGGGCGGCTGGAGGCGCTGCATTTCGGCGTGGCCGACTACGCCGCCTCGATGCGGGCGCGCACGGTGAACATCGGCGGGCTGAACCCGAACTATCCGGGCGATCAGTGGCATGCCTCGATCACCCGCATGGTCATCGCCTGCCGCGCCTACGGGCTGCGCGCCATCGACGGGCCCTTTGGCGATTTCGCTGACGGCCAGGGCTTTGTCGACGCCGCGCGCCGCGCCGCCGCGCTGGGCTGTGAGGGCAAGTGGGCCATCCACCCCAGCCAGATCGCGATGGCCAACGACGTTTTCAGCCCGCCCGAGGCCGAAGTCACCAAGGCCGAACGCATCATCGAAGAGCTCAAGGCCGCCGAGGCCGCGGGCAAGGGTGCTGCCAGCCTCGACGGCAAGATGATCGACGCCGCCAGCGAAAAGATGGCCCGCAACGTGATCGACGTGGCCAAGGCGATTGCCGCCAAGGGCACCGGCATCGCCGCAGAATAACCCGCGCAGAGGGAGGATAGAATATGGACATTCATGAACATCAGGCCAAGGAAATCCTGAAGAGCTTTGGCGTCCCCGTGCCGCGCGGCGGCCTGGCCTATTCGCCGGAGCAGGCGGCCTACCGCGCCCGCGAACTGGGCGGGAACGCCTGGGTCGTCAAGGCGCAGATCCACTCTGGCGGACGCGGCGAAGTGGGCGGCGTCAAGGTCTGCAAGTCGGAGCAGGAAGTGGCAGACTTCGCCCGCGGCCTGCTGGGCCAGCAGCTTGTCACCAAGCAGACCGACGCGAACGGCAAGGGAGTTTTCCGGCTCTGGGTCGAGGAAGCCTCGGACATCGCGCAGGAGCTTTACCTGGGCTTTGTTTTGGACCGGAAGACCGAGCGCATCATGATCGTCGCCTCCGGCCACGGCGGGATGGAGATCGAAGACCTGGCCGAGGAAGATCCCGACAGCTTGGTGCGGTCGGTCGTCGATCCGGCGGTGGGGCTGGCCCTGTACCAGGCGCGCGAGCTGGGCTTTCGCCTGGGGCTGGAACCCAAGCAGGTCGACCAGTTCTCGACCTTCCTGCGGGCCTGCTATCGCGCCTATCGCGACCTGGATGCGATGATGGTCGAGATCAATCCGCTGGTCATCACCGGATCGGGCGACCTGGTGGCGCTGGATGCGAAAATGTCCTTTGATTCCAACGCGCTGTATAAGCATCCCGCCATTGCCTCCCTGCGTGATCCGTCCCAGGAGGACCCGCGCGAGGCAACTGCCTATGACAACGGGCTGGCCTATGTCGGCCTGGATGGCGACATAGGCTGTATCATCAACGGGGCCGGTCTGGCGATGGCCTCGATGGACATGATCCAGCTGGCCGGGGGGGAACCTGCCAACTTCCTCGACATCGGCGGAGGCGCTTCGCCCGAACGGGTCTGCCAGGCCTTCCGCACCGTCCTCTCGGACCGGAATGTGGCGGTGATCCTCGTCAACATCTTCGCGGGCATCAACCGTTGCGACTGGATCGCGAAGGGGGTGATCCAGGCCTACAAGGAAGTCGGCATCGAACTGCCTGTCGTGGTGCGCCTCAGCGGCACCAACGTCGAGGAAGGGCAGAAGATCATCCGCGAAAGCGGCCTGCCGATCATCTCTGCCGACACGCTGGAAGAAGCGGCGGAAAAGGCCGTCGCCGCCCGCCCGCAAACCATCGCCGCCGAATAAGGAGCCCGGACAATGGCAATTCTCATCACCGAAGATACCAAGGTCGTCGTGCAGGGGCTTTCCGGCCGGATCGGCCAGTTCCACGCGCAGGAAATGATCGAATATGGCACCAAGGTCGTTGCCGGCGTCACCCCCGGCAAGGGCGGCAGCACCGTCCTGAACCGCCCGGTCTTCAACACCGTCCGCGAGGCGGTGGAGCAGACCGGCGCCGAGGCCTCGCTGCTGTTCGTGCCGCCGCCCTTCGCCGCCGACGCGATGATGGAGGCCGCCGACGCGGGCATCAAGACGGCGGTCTGCGTGACCGACGGCATCCCGGCGCAGGACATGATGCGGGTGAAACGCTTTCTCCGCCGCTACCCGCGTGACCGCAAGATGCGCCTGATCGGGCCGAACTGCGCGGGCATCATCAGCCCCGGCAAGGGCTTCATGGGGATCATGCCGCCGCATATCTACATGCCGGGCCGCATTGGCATCGTCGGACGCTCCGGCACCCTGGGTTATGAGGCGGCCAGCCAGATGAAGGCGCTGGGCATCGGGATCTCGTCCTCGATCGGCATCGGCGGCGATCCGATCAACGGGTCGAGCTTCAAGGACATCCTCGAACTCTTTGAAAACGATCCGGAAACCGATGCTGTCATGATGATCGGCGAAATCGGTGGCCCGCAAGAGGCAGAGGCAGCCGCCTATGTCCGCGACCACATGACCAAGCCGGTGGCGGCCTATATCGCGGGTCTTGCCGCGCCCAAGGGGCGGCAGATGGGGCACGCGGGCGCGATCATCAGTGCCTTTGGCGAAAGCGCGCAGGAAAAGGTCGAGATCCTCTCCTCTGCAGGCATCACCGTGGCGCCGAACCCCTCTGCGATGGGGCGGACGATGGCCGAAGTCCTGGGCATGAAGGCTGCGGCATGAGCGCCGCGTCCCTCGTGGAGCCGGACTATACGGACTGGATCGGTCGCAGCGAAACCCGCGAGGGGGGCGTCACGCCCAACCTCGCGGGGATGCTGAACGCCGCGGTCAGCCATGACCTGTCTCCGGTCCGTGACGTGCGGGCCGGAATGGAGCTGCCAAGCCTCTGGCACTGGGTCGCTTTTCCGGAATTTGTCCCGATGAGCGAACTGGGCGAGGACGGGCACCCGGCGCTGGGTGGATTCCTGCCGCCCTTGCCTTTTCGCCGCCGCATGTGGGCGGGTGGTGACGTCCGCTTTGGCGGCGTCTTTCACGTCGGAGAGCGGCTGACCAAGGTCTCGACCATCCGGGCGGTGACGCAGAAGGAAGGCAAGACCGGGCCGATGGCCTTTGTCACCGTCGACCATGTGACCACCGGGGAACAGGGCGGCGTGATCGAGGAAGAGCAGAATATCGTCTACCTCGACATCCCCAAGACCTTCCGCCCTCCGCGGCAGGTGCCGGTGCCCGAGCGGACGGCCTACGATGAGCGCGTGCCGATGAATGAGGTTCGGCTTTTCCGTTATTCAGCAGCGACTTACAATGCGCATCGCATCCACTATGACCTGCCTTACGCGCAGCAGGTGGAAAAGTACCCGGCGCTGGTCGTGCATGGGCCGATGCAGGCGACGATGGCGATCGAAGCGGCAGAGCGGCACACCGGCAAGGCGCCGTCGCGGTTCAAGTATCGCGTCGTGCACCCGATGTTCCACGATTCCGACCTGCGCCTCGTGGGCGCCCTGGACCCGGCGGGTGGGGCCATAGAGGTCGGGACCGCCACCTTCGAGGATTACCTCGGGCTTCAGGCAAGAATGGAGTGGGAGACATGAGCGGCATTCTGGACGGCATGCGCGTGGTCGAAAGCTCGGCCTTCGTGGCGGTGCCCCTGGCGGGCATGACCCTGGCGCAGATGGGCGCGGACGTGATCCGTTTCGACCTGCCGCAGGGCGGAATGGACTATAAGCGTTGGCCTGTAACATCCTCCGGAGAAAGCCTTTTCTGGGCCGGGATGAACAAGGGGAAACGCTCTGTCGCGCTGGACGTGAAAAGCCCGCGCGGGCGCGAGATCGCGCAGGAAATCATCTGCGCCCCGGGCGAGGACGCGGGGCTGTTCATCACCAACCTCGCCGCGAAGGGCTGGACCGATTACGAGACGCTGCAAGCCCGCCGCAAGGACCTGTGCATGGTCTCCTTGCGGGGCGATCGGCACGGGAGGCCGGCGGTGGACTACACGGTGAATCCCAGCCTGGGGTTCCCGATGGCGACGGGTCCGGAAGGGACGTCCGACCCGGTGGCGCATGTCCTGCCGGCCTGGGACTGCATCGCAGGAAACATGGTGGTCTCCGGCCTTCTGGCTGCGGAAAGAACGCGCCTTCGCAAAGGGTTGGGGCAGTTTGTTGATCTGACACTCAAAGACGCGGCGGCGGCAATGCTGGGCAACCTTGGCATCATCGGCGAGGTCGCGGTCAACGGGACCGACCGGGCCAAGGCGGGCAATTCGCTTTATGGCGCTTACGGGCAGGACTTCGTCTGTGCCGACGGGCGGCGCGTCATGGTGATCGCCCTGACCCCGCGCCAGTGGAGGAACCTGATGAAGGTCACCGGCACCGAGCAGGACATGGGCTACCTGGCAGCACGGCTGGGCGTGGACCTGATGCAGGAGGGAGCCCGCTGGACCTATCGGGCCGAGATCACAAAAGTGCTGGCTCCTTGGTTCGCACGGCGCAAGGTGAGTGATTTTGCATCGGATTTCGACAAGGGTGGCGTGACTTGGTCGCAGTTCCGCAGCTTTGCCCAGGCCCTGCGCGAGGACGCGGACCTGACGACCGAGAACCCGATGTTCTCGGAAATCGAGCAGCCGGGGATCGGCCGGTACCGGGTGCCCGGTTCGCCGTTCAGTTTCGCCGGAATCGACCGCGAGGTGCCGCGCCCGGCCCCGCAACTGGGTCAGCACACCGAGGAGATCCTGGCCGATGTCGCGAAACTGTCCGACGGCGAGATCGGCAAGCTGATGGATGAGGGCGTGGCGGTGCAGCCGCGCGGCGATTTTCGTCTGGCCTCGTGAGTAATTCTTTGTGACATGGTGGTCAGGTCGCTCCCCGCCAAACAGAAGATCTGACCATAACGCCCCGGGAAACAAAGGTTTCCCGGGGTTTTCTGTGTCATGTCCGGGCCAGTCGTCCAACCATTGCCGCGCTGCGGACGGTTTCCGAGAAATGGCGGAATTGCTCGGACAAGGGGCTGGAGTTGCGCCAGACCATGCCGATGGTGCGTGTCGGCTGCGGCTCGGCAAAGCGGGCGATGGACACGCGGGCGGCAGGGGTTTCGACCGGCACCGCCATTTCCGGGATCAGGGTTACACCCAGGCCGGCCCCCACCATCTGCACCAGCGTCGTCAGCGAGGACCCGTCCAGTCCGTCGCGCGGCGTGGCGGAACTGAGCTTGCAGAAACTCAGCGCCTGGTCGCGAAAGCAATGCCCTTCTTCCAGCAGCAACAGGCGCATCTTTTGCAGCGCTTCTCCGTCTGGCACGGGCGCGTTGGCCTCGGCCTCTGGCCGGACGAAGACAAAGCTTTCATCGAAGAGCGCCACCTCGTGCAGGCCGGCCTCGCCGACCGGAAGGGCAAGGATGGCGGCGTCGATCTTGCCTTCGTGCAATTCGCCCAACAACCGGGGGGTGAGCGTTTCGCGCACATGCAGGTCAAGCCCGACGTGGTTGCGGTTCAGCTCGGCAAAGAGGGCGGGCAGCAGGTAGGGGGCGACGGTCGGGATCACGCCCAGCCGCAGGCGCCCGACCAGGTCGCCTTGTGCGGCGCGGGCGAGGTCATCGAATTCGTCGACCGCGCGCAGGATCTCCACCGCCCGGCTGAGGCAGGCCTCGCCCAGGGCCGTCAGCCGCACTTGTCGGGCGCCGCGTTCGAAGAGGGGGGCGCCCAGGTCGGCCTCGAGGTCGCGGATCTGCACCGAGAGTGCGGGCTGCGAGATCGAACAGGCTGCGGCAGCGCGCCCGAAATGGCCGTGCCGGGCGAGTGCCTCGAAATAGCGGAGTTGGCGGAGTGTCAGATTCTTCATAGGGAAAAGTTATTGCGATGATGAGAAAATACAACTTAAACATATGGTCGGCACTTGTTAGAAGCATTCTAGGGTAAGAGAGGGCGAGTCGCCTTGCGGGCCGGCGAGGGCCCCGCGCGATACGCTGTCTCCCCGCAGAGAGACAAGGAACGGGTCGGGCCGCAAAGGTCCGGACCGACGTTTTGACCAAGGGAGAACATCATGGACGGCAATGATATGGCGGGCAAATGCCCGGTCATGCACGGTGCGATCACCGAGACCGGCACCACGGTCACCGATTGGTGGCCGAAGACGCTGAACCTGGACATCCTGCACCAGCACGACAGCAAGGTGAATCCGCTGGGCGCGGACTTTGACTATCGCGAAGAGGTCAAGAGCCTGGATTTCGACGCGGTCAAGGCCGACGTCAAGGCGCTGATGACCGAGAGCCAGGACTGGTGGCCGGCGGACTATGGCCACTATGGCGGGTTGATGATCCGTCTGGCGTGGCACTCTGCCGGCTCTTACCGCCTGGCGGACGGGCGCGGTGGCGGCGGTCACGGCAACATCCGCTTTGCTCCGCTGAACAGCTGGCCGGACAACGGCAACCTGGACAAGGCGCGCCGCCTGCTGTGGCCGGTCAAGAAGAAGTACGGCAACAAGCTGAGCTGGGCCGACCTGATCCTGTTGGCGGGCAACATGGCCTATGAATCGATGGGCCTGAAGACCTATGGTTTCTCCTTCGGTCGTGAGGACATCTGGCATCCGGAAAAGGACACCTACTGGGGGGCCGAGCGCGAGTGGCTGGCACCGTCGGACAATCGGTACGACGACGTGGCCAAGCCCGACACGATGGAGAACCCGCTGGCGGCTGTCCAGATGGGCCTGATCTACGTGAACCCGGAAGGCGTCAACGGCCAGCCCGACCCGATCAAGACCGGCGCGCAGGTCCGCGAGACCTTTGCCCGCATGGCGATGAACGACGAGGAAACCGCGGCCCTGACCTGCGGCGGCCACACCGTCGGCAAGGCGCATGGCAACGGCGACGCGGATGCACTGGGCGCAGAGCCCGAGGGTGCTGACGTCGAGAGCCAGGGCTTTGGCTGGATCAACCCGAACCTGAACGGCAAGGCGACCAACGCTGTGACCTCGGGGATCGAGGGCGCTTGGACGACCAACCCGACCAAGTGGGACATGGGCTATTTCAAGCTGCTCTTCGGTTACGAGTGGGAGCTGACGAAGTCGCCCGCCGGCGCCAACCAGTGGCGTCCGATCGACATCAAGGAAGAGGACATGCCGGTCGATCCCACGGATTCGTCCAAGCGTGTCATGCCGATGATGACCGACGCCGACATGGCCATGAAGATGGACCCGGTCTATAACGAGATCTGCCAGAAATTCATGGCCGACCAGGCCTATTTCGAGGACTGCTTTGGTCGCGCCTGGTTCAAGCTGATCCACCGCGACATGGGCACCCGTGACCGTTACATCGGCCCCGATGCCCCGGCCGAGGACCTGATCTGGCAGGATCCGATCCCTGCGGGATCGACCGGCTACGATGTGGCCGCGGTCAAGGCCAAGATCGCCGAAAGCGGCCTGTCGACCGCCGAGATGGTCGCCACCGCATGGGACAGCGCGCGGACCTTCCGCCAGTCGGACCTGCGCGGCGGTGCCAATGGCGCGCGCATCCGGCTTGCCCCGCAGAAGGACTGGGAGGGCAATGAGCCGGCCCGCCTGGCGAAAGTGCTGCAGGCGCTGGAACCGATCGCGGCGGAAACCGGCGCCTCGGTTGCCGATGTCATCGTGCTGGCCGGCAATGTCGGTGTCGAGCAGGCCGCAAAGGCGGCGGGTTTCGACATCGAGGTACCGTTCACGCCGGGCCGTGGCGATGCAAGTGCCGAGATGACCGACGCCGACAGCTTTGACGTGCTCGAGCCGGTCGCCGACGGGTTCCGCAACTGGCTGAAGAAGGACTATATCGTCAGCGCAGAGGAGCTGCTTCTGGACCGTGCCCAGCTGATGGGCCTGACGGCGCCGGAGATGACCTGCCTGCTGGGCGGCATGCGCGCGATGGGCACCAACCACGGCGGCACGGCGCATGGCGTCTTTACCGACCGCGCGGGTGCGCTGACAACGGACTTCTTCGTCAATCTGACGGACATGGGCTTCAAGTGGGTGCCCGGTGGCGATGGCACCTACGAGATTCAGGACCGCAAGACGGGCGAGGTCAAGTTCACCGCGACGCGCGTGGACCTGGTGTTCGGCTCGAACTCGATCCTGCGTGCCTACGCCGAGGTCTACGCCCAGGACGATGGCGCCGAGAAGTTCGTGAAGGACTTTGTCGCGGCCTGGACCAAGGTGATGAACGCCGACCGCGTCGACGCCTGATCGCGGCGGGTTTGCTGATCTGAAGGGGGCGCTCCGGGACACCGGGGCGCCCTTTTTCGTTTTGCGGTCGCCGGGACGGGACTGTTTGCGGCATGCGCCGCAAAGGCGCCCGCCCGCCGACCCGTTTGGACAGGCTGCGCCTGTTTCTGGCTTCCAGAGTCACCCGGGAACAAGCATCGCCTGTTTCCCTGCGCCCGCCCTCGCGTTCGTGCTGCCTGAGCCAGACCGCCCGGCGATGCAAGGGCAAGCCGCGCCTTGCGCGGGCCTGCGGCCCCTTGCATCGCCAACCGGTCCGGCTTTTACCGGCATCACGCGAGGGAGGGCTCCGGGGAACAGGCTGACTGCCGTGCCGGGAAGGGGGCGTTCCGGTGTTGGGTATGACACGTTACTCAAATATGGAATTCGGTTATTTCTGTAACTTTTCCTTGCGCGAATCTCTGACCTGACGTATTCCGACCGCATGGTCGATTAATGGGAGGAGTGTCGGTCTTGGACGCGTTTATCTGTGACGGAGTGCGGACGCCGATCGGGCGCTATGGCGGGGCCTTGTCCTCGGTCAGGGCTGATGACCTGGCGGCTTTGCCGATCAGCGCGCTTATGGCGCGCAACCCTTCGGTGGATTGGAGCGCCGTCGACGAGGTGATCTATGGCTCGGCCAACCAGGCGGGCGAGGACAACCGCAACGTGGCGCGCATGGCCGCGCTGCTGGCCGGGTTGCCTGAAGCTGTGCCGGGGACAACGGTGAACCGTCTTTGCGCCAGCGGCATGGATGCGGTGGGCTTTGCCGCGCGCGGGATCAAGGCGGGGGACTACGACCTCTGCATCGCCGGTGGCGTCGAAAGCATGAGCCGCGCGCCCTTTGTCATGCCCAAGGCCACCAGCGCCTTTACCCGGGCAAACGCGGTCTATGACACCACCATCGGCTGGCGTTTCGTGAACCCGAAGATGAAGGCGATGTACGGCACCGACTCGATGCCCGAGACCGCCGACAACGTGGCCGCAGACTATGGCGTGAGCCGGGCGGACCAGGATGCCTTTGCCGCGCGAAGCCAGGCCCGCTGGGAGGCGGCGCAGGCGGCGGGGCTGTTCGCGGATGAGATCGTTTCCGTCGAAGTGCCCCAGCGCAAGGGCGATCCGGTCATCGTCGACACCGACGAACATCCGCGCCCCGGCACCACGGCCGAGAAATTGGCCAAGCTCAAGGGCGTGAACGGCCCGGACCTGACTGTAACCGCGGGCAATGCCAGCGGCGTGAACGACGGGGCGGCGGCGCTCTTGCTGGCCGGTGAGGCGGCGGTCAAGGCGCAGGGCCTGACGCCGATGGCGCGGGTGCTGGGCATGGCCTCGGCCGGTGTGGCGCCGCGTGTGATGGGGATCGGCCCCATACCCGCCAGCCGCAAGGTGCTGGACCGCTGCGGCCTGAGCATCGACCAGATGGATGTGATAGAATTGAATGAGGCCTTTGCCAGCCAGGGGCTTGCGACGTTGCGCGAGTTGGGCGTCGCGGATGACGATCCTCGCGTGAACGCGCAGGGCGGCGCCATCGCCATGGGGCACCCGCTGGGCATGTCGGGCGCGCGTCTTGTCTTGACCGCGGCCCACCAGTTGCGGCGCAATGGGGGACGTTACGCGCTCTGCACCATGTGTGTCGGTGTCGGGCAGGGGGCGGCCATCGTCCTCGAACGGGTTTGAAGTCTATCAGCAGGGAGGTTCTGCCATGTATGCACAGATGATCAAGTCGGAGGCGACACAGGAAGACCCCGAGAAGCTTGCCGCCTTCCAGGCCCGCATCGACGCGGGCGAGAAGATCGAGCCCAAGGACTGGATGCCCCAGGGCTATCGCAAGACGCTGATCCGCCAGATCGGCCAGCACGCGCATTCGGAAATCGTGGGCCAATTGCCCGAGGGCAACTGGATCACCCGCGCACCCACGCTGGAGCGCAAGGCGATCCTGCTGGCCAAGGTGCAGGACGAGGCGGGGCACGGGTTGTACCTCTATTGCGCCGCCGAGACGCTGGGTGTGACCCGCGACGAGCTGACAGAGATGCTGCTGGACGGGCGGATGAAATATTCGTCGATCTTCAACTATCCGACGCTGACATGGGCCGACATGGGCGCGGTCGGCTGGCTGGTCGATGGCGCGGCGATCATGAACCAGGTGCCTTTGCAGCGGACCTCGTTTGGGCCCTATTCCCGCGCGATGATCCGCATCTGCAAGGAGGAATCCTTCCACCAGCGGCAGGGCTACGACGTCATGATGAAGATGGCGCAGGGCACATCGGCGCAGAAGAAGATGGCGCAGGATGCGCTGAACCGCTTTTGGTATCCGTCCCTGATGATGTTTGGACCCTCGGACAAGGAATCCGTGCATTCGGAACAGTCGATGGCCTGGAAGATCAAGATGAACACCAACGACGAGTTGCGTCAGAAGTTCGTCGACCAGACGGTGCCGCAGGCGGAATACCTTGGCCTGACCGTGCCCGACGAGAACCTGAAGTGGAACGAGGACACCGGGCACTACGACTTTTCGCAGCCCGACTGGTCCGAGTTCTTCGACGTGCTCAAGGGCAATGGCCCCTGCAACCAGGAGCGCCTGGCGGCCCGGAACTCGGCCTGGGACGACGGAAAATGGGTGCGCGACGGTCTGCTGGCCCATGCCGAGAAGAAGGCGGCCCGCAAGGTTGCCGCCGAGTGATGGCCCTCCGGGTACACCCGGTTTCGAGATTGGGAGGAAGTTGAGATGAGTTCCCCGAACGCAGCCTATCCGGACACGCCGGATCAAGCCATGAAACCCAAGCGCCATGAGTGGCCGCTCTGGGAGGTCTTTATTCGTGGCCAGCATGGCATGAGCCACCGCCACGTCGGGTCCCTGCATGCGCCGGACCAGGAAATGGCGATCAAGAACGCCCGCGATGTCTATACGCGCCGCAACGAGGGTGTCAGCATATGGGTTGTCGAGGCGCGGCATATCGCGGCCTCCTCGCCCTCGGACAAAGGCCCGCTCTACGAGCCCTCCGAGTCGAAGGTCTACCGCCACCCGACCTTCTTTGACATCCCCGAGGAAGTGGGGGCGATGTAATGACCAGCGACATGGCGTTTTTCGAATTCCTCTGCCGGATGGGGGACAATACCCTCGTGCTTGGTCACAGGGTCAGCGAATGGTGCGGTCATGCGCCGGTGCTGGAAGAGGACATCGCGCTGGCCAATACCGCGCTGGACCTGATCGGGCAGACGCAGATGTGGCTTGGCCTTGCCGGAGAGGTCGAGGGCGAAGGTCGCTCGGCCGATGACCTGGCGATGCTGCGCGATGCCTGGGACTTTCGCAATGTCCTGCTGGCGGAACAGCCGAACGGCGATTTCGGCCAGACGATGATGCGGCAGTATCTCTTTGACCAGGCGCATGTGCTGCTGCTGGAGAAACTGGCCCAGTCCTCGGACGAACGCGTGGCGGGGATCGCGGCGAAGGCGGTCAAGGAAGTGACCTATCACGTCGAACGGTCGCGCGACACGGTGATCGGTCTGGGCGATGGCACCAGCGAGAGCCACCGCCGCATGCAGGCGGCGCTGGACCTGCTCTGGCCCTATGTCGGCGAGATGTTCACCGATGACGAGGTCAGCGGGATCATGGCAGCCGAGGGCATCGCGCCGGAACCGTCGTCCTTGCGCGCGGGCTGGGACGCCGCCGTGCAGCAGACCATGAGCGAGGCGACGCTGGTCATTCCCGACAGCGGTTTTGCCCATGCGGGTGGCAAGACCGGGTTCCGTCACTCGGAACACCTAGGCCACATGCTGACGCAGATGCAGTGGCTGCAACGGGCCTATCCCGGGGCGCGCTGGTAAACCGCCATGACCGTGAGTGTGGATCAGATCTGGGGCTGGCTGGACGAGGTGCCGGACCCCGAGATCCCCGTGATCTCTGTCGTCGACCTCGGCATCGTGCGCGAGGTCGTGCTGGAGGGGGAAACCGTCACCGTGGCAGTGACGCCGACCTATTCCGGCTGCCCGGCGACCAGCGTGATCTCGATGGATATCGAGACCGCGCTGCGCGACCGTGGCATCAAAGACGTCAAGATCGAGACGCGGATCGCTCCGGCCTGGACGACGGACTGGCTGAGCGAGAAGGGGCGGTCCCGGCTGGAGGACTACGGGATCGCCCCGCCGCAACCCGCGGGCGGACCGGAAAAGTGCCCGCATTGCGGGTCCAGGAACGTCACCCGTGTGAGCCAGTTCGGCTCGACCCCCTGCAAGGCGCATTGGCGGTGTACCGACTGCCTGGAGCCTTTCGACTATTTCAAGTGCATCTGAGGAGTGAGGCCCATGCCGCGCTTTCATGAACTGACCGTCCGTGACGTGAAAAAGACCATCCGCGACGCGGTTGTCGTGACGCTGGAACCGGCGAACGGCGAAAGCTTCGACTTTATCCAGGGGCAGTACCTGACCTTCCGCCGCGATTTCGACGGCACCGAGGTGCGCCGGTCCTATTCGATCTGCGCCGGCCGGGGAGAGGGCGTACTGCAGGTGGGCATCAAGAAGGTCGATGGCGGCGCCTTTTCGACCTGGGCCAACGAGGACCTGCAACCGGGTATGGTGCTGGAAGCGATGGAGCCGATGGGCAGCTTTCACACCCCGCTCGACGCCACTGCGCAGCGCAGCTACCTGGGCTTTGCGGGCGGGTCGGGGATCACCCCGGTGCTGTCGATCCTCAAGACCGTGCTGGCAACGGAACCCCGGTCTGATTTCACGCTGGTCTATGCCAACAGGGGCGTGAACTCGATCATGTTCCGCGAGGAACTGGAGGATCTGAAAAACCTCTACATGGGGCGGCTGAACATAATCCACGTGCTGGAATCGGACGCGATGGACATCGACCTGTTCCAGGGCCGGGTGGACGCCGAGAAATGCGCGGCCCTCTTCGAACACTGGATCGACGTCGAGAATGTCGACACAGCCTTTATCTGCGGGCCGGAACCGATGATGCTGGGCATTGCCAAGGCGCTGAAGGACCACGGCCTGTCCGAGGAACAGATCAAGTTCGAGCTATTCGCCTCGGCCCAGCCCGGGCGCCTGGCCCGCAAGGCCACCAGCGCCGAGGCGGGCACGCAGGCGGCGCGCACGCAGGCCACCGTCACGCTGGACGGCACCACGCGCAGCTTTGAAATGGACAAGGACCTCTCTGTCCTCGACGCGGCGCTGGAGAACGCGATGGACGCGCCCTATGCCTGCAAGGCCGGGGTCTGTTCCACCTGCAAGTGCCGGGTGATCGAGGGCGAGGTCGAGATGATCGCCAACCACGCGCTGGAGGACTACGAGGTCGAACGCGGCTACGTCCTGTCCTGCCAGTCCTATCCGCTCACCGACCGCGTGGTCGTGGATTACGACCAGTAAAGGGGGACGCCATGACGGACGAGATGAACATTGCCGACTACCTGGCCCAGGGCGGGCGGCTGACCAATCCGGCCAACGTGCCGCCCCGCTACCGCGCCGAACTGATGAAGCTGATGAGCATCTTCGTCGACAGCGAACTGGCGGGCGCGGCGGGCTTTGCCGACGTGATCAACGACGGGCCGGGGATCAAGGAACGCATCGCCGCCGCGCGGATCGTACTGGAAAAGACCGATCACGCGGACAAGGTGCTGCGCCTTATGGGGGAATTCGGGGCCAATACCGACCGTTACGTCGGCCACCATCCCTGGACCGACCGGCTGCCGCGCGACACGGCACCGGGGTCGGCCAGATCCGCCCATGACATGCGCCTGTCGGTCTTCAACTATCCGCTGGAGGGCTGGGTCGATGCGGTCGTGATGAACCTGCTGATGGGCCACGCGGTCTCGGTACAGCTGGAGGACATGGCGCGCGTCACCTACCAGCCTCTGGCCGAGGCGCTGCGCGAGGTCCTGCCGGTGGAACGGCGCCACACCGAACTGGCCGAGGAAGGGCTGGAACGGCTGACGGCTGAGGGGCAGGGGGCGGCGATTGCCGACAGCCTGAGCTACTGGCGCCCGCGCGTCGCGGCGGTCTTTGGCGACCCGTCAGAGGAGCGGATGGCGCAATTGCAGGCCTGGGGCCTGCGCCATGCCAGCGCACCGGAGATGCGGGCCGAATGGGAAAAGCGGCTGGACGCCGCGCTGACCCGGCTGGGCCTGACAGAGACGGCCTGACCGAAACGGCCTGAGACAGACATTCAACAAACCGCCGGGCGCGACCGGCAGGACAGGGGGGAAGGATGAGCCTTCTTGAGATCAAGAGCTATGCGGCGGGCCAATGGGTCGCACCGGGAACGGGCGCACGCAGCTTTGAAAACGCAGTGACCGGCGAGGTGCTGGGCCACGCGGGCAACGACGCGCTGGACGTCGAGGCGATGCTGGCCTTCGCCCGCGACAAGGGCGGGCCCGCGCTGCGCGCCATGACCTTCCACCAGCGGGCCAAGATGCTCAAGGCGCTGGCGCAGTACCTGTCGCAGCACAAAGAGGCGCTCTACGATCTGTCCTTCAACACGGGGGCGACGGCGCGCGACCACGGGCTGGACATCGACGGCGGTATTGCAACGCTCTTTGTCTTTGCCTCCAAGGGGCGGCGAGAGATGCCGGACGGGCATGTCTACCTCGACGGCGAGGTCGAGCAGATGTCGCGCTCGGGGCAGTTCCTGGGCCATCACATCTGTACGCCGCTACAAGGCGTGGCTGTGCATATCAACGCCTTCAACTTCCCGGTCTGGGGGATGCTGGAAAAGCTGGGGCCGACCCTGCTGGCGGGGGTGCCCGCGATCGTGAAACCGGCGACGGCCACCTGTTACGTCACCGAACTGGCGGTGCGGCTGATGCTGGAAAGCGGTCTGCTGCCCGAGGGCGCGCTGCAATTCGTGGCCGGTGGCCTGGGCGACATGCTGGACCGGCTGACCTGCCAGGACGCGGTGAGCTTTACCGGTTCGGCGGATACGGCGCTGAAGCTGCGGTCGAACCCGCATATCCTGCAACAGTCGGTGCGTTTCGTGGCCGAGCAGGACAGCCTGAACGCCTCGATCCTGGGGCCGGACGCAGAGCCGGGCACGCCCGAGTTCGATCTCTTCGTCAAGGAAGTGCATCGCGAGATGACCGTGAAGGCGGGGCAGAAATGCACCGCGATCCGCCGCATCATCGCGCCCGAGCGCCAAGTCCCCGCGGTGATCGAGGCGCTGAGCGCGCAACTGGCCAAGACGCCGATCGGCGATCCGCGGGACAAAGGCACCCGCATGGGCGCGCTGGTGTCCAACGGCCAGAAACGCGACGTGCTGGAAAAGGCCAAGGTAATCGGGGCAGAGGCCGAGCGGGTCTTTGGCGATCCCGACGACTTCGAGGTGCATGGCGCGGACAGGGCCAAGGGCGCCTTTCTGCCGCCGATGCTGTTCCACTGCGCCGACCCGGACAAGGCGGAACGCATCCACGATACCGAGGCCTTTGGCCCCGTGTCCACGGTCATGGGCTATCGCGATCTGGGCCACGCCGTGCAAATCGCCAATCGCGGCGGCGGGTCGCTGGTGGCTTCGGTCATCACCCATGATCCGGCGGTCGCGCGCGAGGTGGCGCTGGGCGCGGGCGCCTATCACGGGCGGCTTTACTTCAACGACCGCACCAGCATGAAGGAAAGCACCGGGCACGGCTCGCCGATGCCGCACCTTGTCCACGGCGGCCCGGGCCGCGCGGGCGGGGGTGAGGAAATGGGCGGCGTGCGCGGCGTGATGCACTACATGCAGCGGACCTCGATCCAGGGCAGCCCGGATATGCTGAGCGCCATCGGCAATCGCTGGGTCCCCGGCGCCAAGGAAGTGGAAGCGCCCGCGCACCCCTTTACCCGTGGATTTGACGACCTGGCCATCGGCGAAACGCTGCACGCAGGTCCGCGTGAGATCACGCTGGCGGACATCGAGCATTTCGCCGAGTTCACCGGCGACACCTTCTATGCCCACATGGACGAGGAGGCCGCGGCGCGGAATCCCTTTTTCCCGGGCCGGGTCGCGCATGGCTACCTGCTGCTGAGTTTCGCGGCGGGCATGTTCGTGGAGCCGAACGAGGGCCCGGTGCTGGCCAATACCGGGCTGGACGGGCTACGCTTCATGAAGCCGGTGGTGGCGGGGGATGCGCTGAACGTGCGCCTGACCGTCAAGCAAAAGACCCGCCGGACGGACGAGTATGGCGAAGTGCGCTGGCACGTGACGCTGACGAACCAGGATGGTGAGAAGGTGGCAGAATACGACCTGCTGACGATGAACGCCTACAGCGCCTGAGCGCAGACAGGAGACGATGGACAGCACAGCGTTCGAGGCAGTGGTCAGCGACCTGCGGGGGGATATTCCCCCGCGTGTCTGGTCGTTGCTGGTCACTGTCTTCGGTGATCTTGCGCAGGATGGGTCGGCCCTGCCGGGCAGCGTTCTGGGCGAGATCATGAGCCGTGTCGGGATCAAACCCGAGGCGATGCGCGTGGCCCTGCACCGCCTGCGCAAGGACGGCTGGATCGAAAGCGAACGCGCGGGCCGGTCCAGTCTCTATCGCCTGACGGCAGAGGGCCGTGTGCAGACCGTGGCCGCCAGCCCCCGCATTTATGCCAGGGACGCGCCCGCCAGCGCGGCCTTCCTGGTGCTCACCGATCCGGCCTCTCCGCTGGAATGGACGCGCAACGATGTCTGGGTTACGCCGCACGCGGTCCTGACAGCGCACCCCCCGCGAGGGGCAGAAGCCTTTGCCACACCTATTGATCCCGACAGGCCCTTGCCGCGCTGGATGCGTGAAAAGACCTGCGATTCCATGACCGTGACCCTGTCGGCCGACCTGGCGGCCCGTTTGGCCCGGGCCGAGGCAAAGCTGGAGGCCGCCAGCGCCCCGGACCCGCTGCAGGTGGCGGCCCTGCGGGTTCTGATCGTGCACAGCTGGCGGCGTATCGTGCTGAAAGTGCCGGAGCTTCCGGATTTCGTCCTGCCCGCGGCCTGGGCTGGTCCCGCCTGCCGGGCCGGGACGGCGCGGCTGTTGCGGCGCCTGCCCGCGCCGGGGCTGGACAGGTTGTGTGCGGCGGCCTGACGGGGCCCTGTCCGGTCCGATGTTGTCACCGACCAATCGGTCAGTTAATTTCCCCGCCAAGCCCCGGTAAAAGACCGGGTCAGGGAGCGAGGAGAGACCGTGGCACGCCCCATCGCCAAGGATCATGACGAGAAACGCGCGCAAATCCTGAATTGCGCGGCCCAGGTCTTTGCCGCCGAAGGGTTCGACCGCGCCTCGATGAACCGGATCGCGGCGGGCTGTGGCATCTCGAAGGCCAATATCTATCACTATTACGCGGGCAAGGATGCGCTGCTGTTCGACCTTCTGGACAGCTACCTGTCCGCTCTGCACGCGCGCGTCTGTGTCGACCCCGCGCCGGAGGCCACCCCCCAGGACCGGCTGCTGGACACGGTGCGCGCGGTGCTGCGCGCCTACCAGGGCGCGGATGACCATCACAAGGTGCAGATTTCCGCACTGGAAGCCCTGCCAGAGGACAAGCAGAAGGTTCTGCGCACCTATCAGCGCGACATGGTCAACCATCTCTCGGCCATCCTGGCCGAGATCGCGCCCGACCCGCTGGCGGCGGATGCGCGCAAGCTGCGGTCTGTCACCATGTCCGTCTTTGGCATGTTGAACTGGTACTACATGTGGAACGGGGGCGCGGGCAGCGATGTGCGCGAAGAATACGCGCAGCTTGTGACCAACCTGACGCTGAAAGGGCTTGAGGGTGTCTGAGGCCCCCTTGCCGGCGTCCATGATGGCGGTCGTCACCACGGGCAACGGCGGATACGACCGGCTGGAGTACCGCGAAGTTTCGATCCCCGTGCCAGGGTCCGGCGAGGTGCTGTTGAAGGTGCTGGCCGCAGGCGTGAACAACACCGAGATCAACACGCGTCTGGGGTGGTATTCCTCCGGGGTGACGACGGACACCGCGGCGGCGGCCGATGGGCCGCCCGAGGACCGCGTCGATGGCGGCTGGAACGCGGCGACGCCCTTTCCGCTGATCCAGGGCACCGATTGTTGCGGGCGGGTCGTGCAGGCAGGTCCGGGCGCGGACGAGGCGCTGATCGGTCGACGGGTGTTGGTGCGCCCCTGCATGCGGACGCGCGGTTTCGATCACATGGACACGGTGTGGATGGCCTCTGATTTCGACGGCGCCTTTGCCCAATACGTCAAGGTGCCCGCGACCGAGGTCTTTGCCGTCGACTGCGACTGGAGCGATGCGGAGCTGGCCTCTGTTCCCTGCGCCTACGGCACTGCCGAAAATATGCTGCGGCGCGCCGGGTTGCGTGCCGGAGAGCGTGTGCTGGTCAGCGGTGCCTCGGGCGGCGTCGGCTCGGCCACGGTGCAATTGGCGGCGCGGCGCGGGGCCGAGGTCATTGCCCAGACCAGCCCGGACAAGATGGACTTGCTGGGCGAACTGGGCGCGTCCCGCTGCATCACGCGCGCGGACGACCCCATCGCGGTGCTGGGCGCGGGCAGTATCGACCTTGTGGTCGACAATGTCGCCGGTGACGGGTTTCCGGCGCGGCTCGCGGTTCTGCGCCGGGGTGGGCGGCTGGTGAGTTCCGGGGCTATCGCAGGCCCCGTGGTGCCGCTGGACATGCGCGAGCTGTACCTGCACGACCGGCAGGTGATCGGAACCACCGCCTGGGATGAACCGGTCTTTCCCGACCTGATCGGCTATATCGAACGAGGCGAGATCCGCCCGCTGGTGGCGCGGACCTATCCCTTGGACCAGATCGTGACGGCGCAGAAGGATTTCCTGGCCAAGACCCATGTCGGCAAGTTTGTCCTGATCCCGCCCGGCGTCTGAGGCCCCGGTCAGGCAGGCGACGACATGGACCGGGATGTCTTCACGGCGTTGACGGGTGTGCCCAACGCTCACGGGGCTGGTCCGTGTTGTCAGACAGTGAAGGCCGCGCGGAAAGCGTCCAGAGCGGTTTCGGGATCGGTCTTGGCATAGCCTTCGAAGGCGACCGGGCCGTCATAGCCCATGTCGGCCAGCGCGCGGGCGATGACGGGATAGTTCATCTCTCCGGTGCCCGGCTCGAACCGGCCCGGATTGTCGGCGATCTGGTATTCTCCGATCCAGGGCAGGCAGGCCTCGGCCCAGCGGATCACGTCGCCCTCGCCGATCTGGGTGTGATAGAGATCGAGGTTGATGCGCAGTTGCGGCCTGTCCACCGCCGAGACAAGCGACAGGACATCCGCGGTGGTGTTGAACGGACACCCGGGATGTTCGCGCAGGTTGAGGTTTTCCAGGGTAAAGGTCACGCCCTCTTCCTCGGCCATGTCGCAGATCCGGTGCAGCGTATCGCGGGCACGCAACCACATGCCGGGCGCAAAGGCGGTGTGCTGCGGGATCGGCAGGCCGCCGTCGCCCAGGCCGGTGCCATGCAGGTTAAGCCGCGCGACGCCCAGCCGCTTGCCCACCTGCGCGGTTTCGCGGGCGGATTCAACCAGCAGGTCGGCGCCTTCTGCATCCGACAGCCGTCCGCGCAGGTAGCCGTTCATGATGGTGAAACTGGCGCCGGTTTTCTCCAGCGCATCCAGATCCCACGCCGGCCAGTTCCAGAGACCGACGCCAAACCCCATTTCGTGCAGGCGCGCGGCGCGCCAGGCGATAGGTTTGTCCAGCCAGAGCATTTCCGCGCAGGCGGCGAGTTGGAATGTCATGCGAGGTCCTTTCTTGTGAGTGTACCGACTGACCGGGCAAGCGGAACGGCCAGGGGCGCGGATCAGGGTCCGGGGTGGTGCGCTACCTCATAGCGCGACGAGAACGCGGCCGTTCTCGACCTTGGTGGGGTAGGTGCGCAGGTTTTCGCAGGCGGGGGGCGTTTCGACCTCTCCGGTGGCGCAGTCGAAGATCGAAGAATGCTTGGGGCACTCGATCGTGGCCTCGACCACCAGACCGTTTTCCAAGTGTACGTCCTCGTGGGTGCAAAGCCCGTCGGTGCAATAGTAATTGTCCTGATGGTCGCGCACGATGACGAAGGTGCGGTCGCCGTGATCGAAACGGATCACGTCCTCTTCCTCGACATCATCGGCGGCGCAGGCATCAATCCATTCGGCCATCGCGGGCTCCTTGGTTTGTCAGGCGGCGCTGGCGCGCGGGCCTTTCTGGTAAGGATGGGCGCCGTCGGGCAGGGGACGGCGCAGATGAAAATCCGGGTCGCGCCGCTGGCGCCAGAGCACCGGCAGCATCTCGGCGTAGGCCTGCGGGATCGACCGGCTTGGCGCCGGGAAGTCATGGGCACAGACCGCGTGCAATTCCGGCAGGCGGTAATAGGGCACCAGCGGGAACATGTGGTGTTCGACATGGTAGTTCATGTTCCAGTAGATGAAGCGGCTGACCGGATTCATGTAGACGGTGCGGCTGTTCAGGCGGTGATCCAGCGCGTTGTCGTCCAGCCCGCCGTGTTGCAACCAGCCGGTCATGACCATGTGCCAACAGCCATACATGCGCGGCAGGCCGATCAGCAGCAGCGGGATCCAGGACTGGAACAGGAGTGCCGCCAGACCTGTCAGCGCGTAGATCGCCAGCCAGATCCGCGCGGTGCGGTAGGTTTTCGGGTAAAAGACGGCTTCGACATAGGTTTCTTCGTCCGGCAGCATCCGGCCCGAGGCATGGACCACCATGCGGCGCAGCCCGTCAGGCACATCGACCAGACCCATCAGGTTCGCGGCGAGTTTCAAGGTCACGACAGGCCGCATGATCGCGATTTCCGGGTCGCGGCCCACGATGATCGTGTCCGAATGGTGCCGCGCGTGGCTGTACTTCCAGCACCACGGATCGCGCATCATGCAGAAACAGGCGACCTGGTAGACAAGCTGGTTCATCCAGCGTGTCTTGAAGGCGGTGCCGTGTCCGCATTCGTGCCAGCGCGAGTCCATCGCCGACCCGTAGAGCACGCCATAGGCCAGCCAGAAGGGCACGGACCACCAGGACGGCATCAGAGCGATGGCCGCGCCCGCGAACACAGCCATGAGGCCGAACAGGATCAGCGTGTCACGGATCGCAGGCTGGTCGGCGCGTTTCATCAGGGCCTTCATCTGTTTGCGGTCGATGGGCGTTTTGTACCAGTCCTCCGTCACCAGCCCCGCATCCAGCGCTCGGCGGGCATAACCTCCGGTCAGGTCGTAGTCGCGGGGCATGCGCTCAGATCTCCTGCGGATTGAAATCGGCCGGGGACGAGGGCATCACGTTCTGCAAGAGCGCCACGGATTTCTCCAACCCTTCGAGCGCGTTGAGCAAGACGTCCTCGTGTTCGATCGACAGCCAGCCGTCGTAGCCCGCCATCCGCAGCCGGTAGCAGAACTGCCGCCACCATTCCTCTCCGTGGCCGAAGCCCAGCGTGACGTAGGACCAGCTGCGCGCCGGGATGTCCATCAGAGAGCCGTTCTCCAATAGAGAGGTCGTCGCCTGCACCGGCGCGTTCAGCAGCGTGTCCTTGGCGTGGACGTGGTAGATGGCCTTTCCCAGCGCCTCGGCGGCAACAAGGGGATCGGCGCCCATCCACATCAGGTGGCTGGGGTCCAGGTTGGCGCCGATCACGGGTCCGACGGCCTCGCGCAGTTTGAGCAATGAGGGCACGTTGTAGACGCATTGGTTGCCATGCAGTTCCAGCGCGATCCTCTTGACGCCGCTTTCACGGGCGACGGCGGCGACGCCCTCCCAGAAGGGCAAGAGCACCTCGTCCCATTGAAAACGCAGGATCTCCTGCGTCTCCGGCGGCCAGGAGGAGACAACCCAATTCGGCATCGTATCGCCGGGCGCGCCCGCGGGCAGGCCGGACATGGTGCAGACCGTCTCGATCCCCATTTCGCCGGCGGTGCGGATCGTGTCCAGCAGGGCATCCCCTTGCGTCCGGTCGGTGGGGTGCAGAGGGTTGCCATTGGCATTCAGGCTGATGATCTCCAGCCCGTGATCCGTGAATTTCTGCTGGTAGGCCCTCTGCGCGCTGCGGTTGCCCAGCATGCCCGGCAGGTCGAAATGCGGCGCGGTGGTCCAGCCGCATGTGTTCACCTCGATGCCCGACACCCCCATGCGCCGGGCCTGGGCCAGCATCTCGTCCAGAGACAGGCCGCCGAGGCTGTCGGACACAAACCCCAGTTTCATGCGTAGAACTCCGGTTTGGCGATCATCTCGACCGCGCATTTCTGCCCTGTTTCCAGGGCCGTGACGCCGGTCTGGGCGACCTGCGCGGCGCAGTAGCCGTCCCAGCAGTCCGAAGCCGTTGCCGGAAAGGTGCCGGTTTCGACAAAGCGCAGGAAATCGCGGTTCTGGCGAACGTAGGCCTCATGGTAGCGCCCGCGCCAGTCGGCCTCGTAGCGGGTGGAGGCGGCCAGTTTCATGTCGGTGCGGGTGTAGGCGACGTTGTTCATCGCGATGCTGCCCTCTTCGCCCACCAGTTCCGCGCGCACGTCATAGCCGTAAGCGGCGTTGTTGTTGACCTCGATGGTCACAAGCTGGCCGTCGTCGGTTTCCAGAACCATGACGACCGGGGCCACCAACGCATCCGACCGCCGGGGCTGATAGGCGGAAATCGCGGTATATTCGCAGCCCAGCACGTGGCGGACCACGTCGAACTCATGCGGCGCGGAATTGGTGATCGCCATCGCGCCGGTGAAATCGGCCGCCGGGGTTTCCACGTTGCGGTGAAAGTTGTGCATCATCAGCGCGCGGCCCAGCTGGCCACTTGTCAGCGCCTCTTTCATCTCGACGTAGGACTGGTCGTAGCGGCGCATGAAGCCGAGCATGACGTGTTTTGTCCCGGCGGCCTCTTCGGCCTGCATGACCTCGATGCACTCCTGCGGCGATTGCGACAGCGGTTTCTCGCAGAGCACGCGCTTACCCGCGCGGATGCAGGCCATGCTGAGCGGCGCATGGGTGAAATCGGGGCTGGCAATGATGACCGCGTCGACATCGTCGCGGGTGATGACGGCCTCTGGATCGGTCGAGACATCGGCGGCGCCGAGCCTGTCACCCACCGCCCGGGCGCGGGTGGCGTCCATGTCGCAGACCAGCTGAAGGGTGGCGCCGGGCAGATCCTCTGCCACGATTGCGGCGTGATCGGCCCCCATCAGTCCCGCGCCGATCACGGCGATACGAATGCTCATCTTGTGCTCCGTCATGAAGTTGGGTTCGCGCAGGATGCCCGCGAAGGCGGTGCCGTCAAACGGCACGAGGCGGTTTGCCTGATGTGAAAGACCTCAGTGCGCCGGGGGCGGCACATGGCCTTCAACGCGGGGCTCCTTATTCGGCAGACATACGGCTGTTGCGGGCTTTGAGACGCTCCCTTTTCTCGCGCAAACGCGCCTTCATCTTTTCGTGGGCCTCTTTGGTGCCGTCGTGCCAGGTACCCAGCCACTTATCGAGCGGGACCAGCCCGTCGGCGCCGTAGTTCACCTCGAAATACTTGTGATGCAGGTGATGAGCGTAGGCATGGCTGTCGAGCGTACGCGCGTCGGTGATCTCCAGCTTGTCGAAGCCGATATGCCCGTTGATCGCGCCGTATCCGACGGCGTGGCTGTTGAACATCATCACGATCGGGTTCGACGGGATCAGCAGGTGCCAGAGGATCTCGCCAAAGTAGAGCGTGTGTTCGATCCAGTGCATCGACAGCGACGACCAGGGGGACGGGTTGATCGAATTGTGGTGCACCGAATGGACGTGCTTGTAGAGAAACCGCGTGTGGATCAGGCGGTGAATGCAGAAAAAGTGGATCTCGTGGATCGCGGGCACCAGCAGCGTCAGCATCCCCAGCCACAACCAGTTGTCCTGCCAGTCGACCCAGCCGAAGGCATGGATGCCGTTGCCGTAGCACCACAGCACCAAGACCTCGATGGCGGTCCAGATCGGGATGCCGATCAGGAAGCTGCGCAGGAAATTGTCCAGGTTCTGGCTCTTGAACCAGAATATGCCTGACGGGTTTTCCGAGGGGAATCTTGCATTGTATTTGAACCGCGTGCCCTGCTTGCGCCGGGTGTAGTAGACCAGTTCGATGGCGCCATAGATCGCAAAGATGCCCGCCATGTTCACGGCCAGCAGGTAGAGCGGCCAGCCCCAGCTGAGCGTCGCCAGCGTCTGGGCATCGGGGATCACGAACACCCAGTAAAGCAGGGAAGTCGCCATGTGAAAGGCGTTCCAGGGCCAGAAGTAATCGACCAGGAAGGTGCCCATCCGGTTGAACTTTCCCAGCCAGAAGGGCGCAATTTCCAAGGGGGTGTTCGGGGTCCAGTTGCCACGTTTGTCACGGGTGCCGTACTGCAGATCATCCATGAGTGCGCGCCCCCTGTCGCCCCGCTGACGCATGCAGAAATCTGCGCCGGTCGATGTTTGTTTTCTTGACGAGTTGACCCGCATCAAATCAAGCTTGCTGGCAAGGAGAGAGTGATTTCAGATCATTTCACTTCACGTGCGATGCAAATTGAAACGAAATGAAGTGGCCGTGACCTGGTGAAGAGACCGACAATTCCTGACCTGGCAGAGGCCGCCGGCGTCTCGGTTTCGACGGTCAACAGGGTGATCAACAAAGCCGATAGCGTGCGCCAGCCGACCCGCGAAAGGGTGCTGCGCGCGGCGCAGGAGATCGGCTTTTACGGGCTTGGGGCCATTGAATATTCCGTTCATGCCGGGCGAGAGGTGCACCGCCCGGGCGTGATGCTCTTGCAAGAGCGTCGCCCGTTCTACCGCGACCTTGGCGCCGCCTTCCGGCAGGCTGCCGAAGAGCACACCGATGGCCGGATCGACCTGACATTGGAGTTTGTCGAGGACCTGTCGCCCGAGGTCGTGGCAGATCGGCTGAGACAGCTTGGCGCGAATTGCGATTCGGTGGCGCTGGTCGCCGCGGAACATCCGCTCATCACCGATGCAATCGATTCCCTGCTCTTGCGAGGCACCCCGGTCATGGGGCTGATCACACCTCTGACCGCGCGCGGGAATGTCGGTTTCGTGGGGCTGGACAGTTTCAAGGTGGGGCGCACCGCCGCCTGGGCCTTTGACAAGATCTGTCACCAGCGCGGGGATATCGGTATCCTTGTGGGCAACACCCGATACCGGAACCAGGACCTGAACGAGAGCGGGTTCCGGTCCTATTTCCGCGAAAACGGGTCCGGTTTCACCCTGTTGGAGCCGTGACCTGCCCCTTTTTTCAGGGCCAGTCGTAAGTCGAGCTTGTTCCCCTTTTGCGTGCCATCATTCGGCGGCGTGA
>NZ_JAHXRQ010000319.1 GCF_019392335.1 Mameliella sp. CS4 | reverse complement strand
TCGAGATGTGGATCTTCTGGCGGACGCTCAGCGTCGTCGCCAAGCGTGGCGGCGCCTGACACCCAGGCCCGCAACCGCATCCAGGTCCGCAACGGTATCCGGGCCTGCACCTGTCAATGCGCCAGCGCGCAGTCACGGGACGATCCGAGGTTGCGCAAAACTTTTCCACAGGTCGCGCAGGTTTTCCCGGTTTGTTGCTGATTTGCCGCG
>NZ_JAHXRQ010000318.1 GCF_019392335.1 Mameliella sp. CS4 | reverse complement strand
TGGTTGCGGGGGTAGGATTTGAACCTACGACCTTCAGGTTATGAGCCTGACGAGCTACCGGGCTGCTCCACCCCGCGCCAATTCCGGCTTGATTTGCCGGTATCTGGGGCGACATTGGCGTTTTACCAATGGTCGTTATATTCGTATTTTGCATAGAGAGGTATGGTTTTTTCTAGGTTTGGCGGCGACCTACTCTCCCACGTCTTGAGACG
>NZ_JAHXRQ010000317.1 GCF_019392335.1 Mameliella sp. CS4 | reverse complement strand
CGCGGCAAATCAGCAACAAACCGGGAAAACCTGCGCGACCTGTGGAAAAGTTTTGCGCAACCTCGGATCGTCCCGTGCGCGGATCGTCCCGTGAATGCGCGCCGGCGCATTGACAGGTGCAGGCCCGGATACCGTTGCGGACCTGGATACGGTTGCGGGCCTGGGTGTCAGGCGCCGCCACGCTTGGCGACGACGCTGAGCGTCCGCCAGAAGATCCACATCTCGA
>NZ_JAHXRQ010000316.1 GCF_019392335.1 Mameliella sp. CS4 | reverse complement strand
GATCGTGCTGCTCACCGCGCTCGTCGCGGCGCTGGTCCTGCCCTGGCCGCTGATCGCCCTGACCGCCTGGACCGCCGCGTCGATCCTGCTGGCGCAGGCGGGCGTCGTGGCGGCGATCCTGGTGGCGAGCCAGAACGAGCGGCTGCGCATGGCCCTGGTGCCGCGCCGCCTGCGCCGCGCCCGCGCCCGCGAGGCGGCCCGGCGGGCCTTCTGGTCGCGCGGCCTGAGC
>NZ_JAHXRQ010000315.1 GCF_019392335.1 Mameliella sp. CS4 | reverse complement strand
CCCAAGGCCCTCGAGGAGACCGTGGGCGCGTCCGTGCGCTCGGGCTTCCTGACGGGCGAGCCGATCCGCGCCCAGAAGCTGGTGCGCCCGGAGAGCGGCTTCATGGCGGCGATCCTGCCGCCCGGCATGCGCGCGGTCGCCATCGTCACCGACAGCCGCGGCACCAACTCGGCCGGCGGCTTCATCCTGCCGAACGACCGCGTCGACGTGATCCGCACCTTCCGCGACG
>NZ_JAHXRQ010000314.1 GCF_019392335.1 Mameliella sp. CS4 | reverse complement strand
CCCAACCCTGCTGGTGGGAGGGCTCGGGCCACGCTTGCCGCAAAGCCTGGTGACGCTGTCTGCCGGGTTTTATCCGTCCCAGGCTAAACCTGCCCCATGACGACGTTGGTTAAACCGAAAACGCTCTTTATTGGGCTGGCGCTGTTATGTCTGTTGGCAACCTGGCTTTCATTGGCGTTGGGGCCTGTCAGCCTGCCTTTGCTGGATACGCTGAAGGCTGCGTTGCGCA